>NZ_CACSKB010000066.1 GCF_902706225.1 Microbacterium sp. 18062 | reverse complement strand
GCCCCTTGCCCCGCCCGCCCCGTCCGAGAGGAGGTCCCCGTGACGATCGACACCCCGACCCGCCGAGCGCGGACCGCCGCGCCCGGCGGCGACGCGCCATCCGTGCGCCGCCGCGGCCCCGCCCAGAAGGCGCCGTTCCTGCTGCTCGCCCCCGCGCTGGTGATGCTCGCCGTCTTCATCGGCTGGCCGCTCGTGCAGATGGTCGTGATGTCGTTCCAGGAGTTCGGCCGCCCCCAGATCTTCGGCGCGCCCGCGCCCTTCGTCGGTCTCGACAACTACGTCGCCGTGCTGACGGACCCCCAGTTCTGGCTGGTCCTGGCCCGCAGCATCACCCTGTGCCTCGTGTGTGTGGCGGCCACCATGTCTCTCGGCGTGCTCATCGCGCTGATGATGTCCAAGCTCGGCCGCGTCATGCGCACCGCGGTCTCGATCGCGCTGCTGCTCGCCTGGGCGATGCCGGCGCTGACCGCGACGATCGTCTGGGGCTGGATCTTCGACACCCAGTACGGCCTCGTGAACCACCTGCTCTCGCAGATCACCGGCACCGACTGGACCGGGCACAGCTGGCTGATCGAGCCGCTCAGCTTCTTCTCCGTCGCCGCCATCGTCATCACCTGGGGCGCCATCCCGTTCGTCGCGTTCACCGTGTACGCGGGGCTCAGCCAGGTGCCCGACGAGGTGCTCGAGGCGGCGTCCCTCGACGGGGCGGGGGCGTTCCAGCGCTTCCGGTACATCGTGCTGCCCTACCTCCGCTCGATCCTGATCGTGCTGCTCATCCTGCAGATCATCTGGGATCTCCGCGTCTTCGCCCAGATCTACGCGCTGCAGACGATCGGGGGCGTCCGGGCCGACACGAACACGATCGGCGTCTACATCTACAGCGTCTCGATGGCCTCCGGCGACCTCGGTTCGGGCGGGGCGATCTCGGTCATCCTCGTCGCGATCATGCTCGTGATCTCCGCGTACTACATCCGCTCCATGCTGAAGGAGGACCGTTCGTGACCGCGCGCGCCGTCCGCATCCGTCCCCGCCGCGTCCTGCTCAACGTCGCCGCGCTGGTGGTGATCGCCTGCTCGATCTTCCCGGTCTACTGGATGGTGAACACCTCGCTGCTGCCCGCCTCGGCGATCAAGACCTCGACGCCGCACCTGTGGCCGGACGAGTTCACGCTGCGCAACTACGTCACCGCCTTCTCCGAGGGCGGCTTCGTGAGCGCGCTCGGCGTCTCGATCGCCGCGACCCTGATCACCCTCGTCGTCGCGCTCGTGTTCGCGTTCCTGGCCGCCGTCGCCGTGTCGCGCTTCCGGTTCCGCAGCCGCAAGAGCCTCATCGTGGCGATCCTCGTGATCCAGATGATCCCCGCCGAGGCGCTCATCATCTCGACATTCCGCGTGCTCGACGGCTGGGCGCTGGTCAACACGGTCGCCGGGCTGAGCTTCGTCTACATCGCGCTCGTGCTGCCCTTCACGATCTGGACGCTGCGCGGTTTCGTCAACGGCGTCCCGGCCGAGCTCGAGGAGGCTGCGATGATCGACGGATGCAGCCGCACGGGAGCGTTCTGGCGCATCACGTTCCCCCTCCTCGCCCCCGGGCTCGTCTCCACCGGCGTCTTCGCGTTCATCCAGGCGTGGAACGAGTTCGTCTTCGCGCTGGTCATCATGACCCGGCCCGAGGCGCAGACCCTGCCCATCTGGCTGCGCAGCTTCGTGCAGGTCACGAAGGCCACGGACTGGTCGGTCGTCATGGCGGCGTCCACCCTGATGGCGATCCCTGTCATCGTCTTCTTCCTGTTCGTCCAGCACCGCATGACCAGCGGGCTCATGTCCGGCGCGGTGAAGGGCTGATGCGGGTCGGGCTCGACGTCGGCGGCACGAAGACCGACGCGGTCGTGGTCGACGACGCCGGTGCGGTGGCCGGCCGCATCCGGCTCGCGACGCTCTGGGGGGCGGAGGGCGTCGCCCGGACGGTCGCCGACGCCGTCGCGGCGCTGGGGACGCTCCCCGGGGTCGACCCGACGCGGTTCCGCACGGTCGGCATCGGCATGCCGGGTCAAGTGCGCCCCGGCACCATGCGCGTGACCCACGCGCTGAACCTCGGGGTCGCCGAGATGGACGTGCACCGCACGATCCAGCCCCTGCTCGGCCTTCCCGTGCGGGTCGAGAACGACGTGAAGGCGGCCGCTGTCGGGGCGGCATCGCTGCGGGACGGCGACAGCCTCGCGTACCTCAACCTCGGCACGGGCATCGCCGCCGGCATCGTGGTCGACGGGCGCGTGTGGCGCGGAGGGCGGGGGACCGCCGGCGAGGTCGGGCACATCTCTGTCGATCCGGGCGGCCCGCGGTGCCGCTGCGGCGGCCGCGGCTGCATCGAGGCGATGGCGGGCGGCGCGTCCATCGCCGAACGCTGGGACCGGCCAGGGGAGTACCCCGTGCGCGACGTGTTCGACGCGGCCGACCGCGGCGACGCGCTCGCCGCGCGGCTGCGCGCGGACCTCGCCGTCGCCGTCGCGGCGGCGGTCCGCATCCTCGTGCTCACCGCCGACGTCGACGCCGTCGTGCTCGGCGGGGGGCTCACCGCCCTGCGGGAACGGCTGCTGCCGGACGTGCGCCGCGCCCTCGAGACGGGCGCGGCGGGCTCGCCGTTCCTCCGGTCGCTCGCGCTCGCCGACCGGATCGAGGCGCTGCCCGAGGGGTCACCGGCCGCCGCCGTCGGCGCGGCCATCGTCGGAGGAGCACTCGATTCGGAGGAGGTGGTCGCGCATGGCTGAGGTCGTGATCGTGACGTCGAAGGACGACGCCGGGGCGCTCGTCGCGGACGAGATCGGAGGGCTGGTCGTCCGACGCCCGGACGCGGTGCTGGGACTCGCGACAGGGTCGACCCCGTTGCCGGTCTACGACGCGCTCCGCCCAGGGCTGCGCGGCGTCGACGTCTCCCGCGTGCGCGGGTTCGCCCTCGACGAGTATGTCGGTCTCGATCCCGCGCATCCGGAGAGCTACCGCTCGGTGATCGCCCGCGAGGTCGTAGAGCCGCTGGGCCTCGATCCCGCCCGCATCCGGACCCCCGACGGCGACCTGGCCGGCATCGCGACCGCCGGCGAGCGGTACGAGCGGGAGATCACGGCGGCCGGCGGGGTGGATCTGCAGCTGCTCGGGATCGGCACCGACGGGCACATCGGTTTCAACGAGCCCGGGTCGTCGTTCGCGTCGCTCACCCGGGTGAAGACCCTCACCGCGCAGACGCGCGCCGACAACGCCCGCTTCTTCGACAGCGTCGACGACGTGCCCCGGCACTGCATCACGCAGGGGCTCGGCACGATCCTCCGCGCGCGGCATCTCGTGCTGATCGCGTTCGGCGAGGCGAAGGCGGATGCGGTCGCCGGAGCGGTCGAGGGGCCGGTCTCCGCGATGCTGCCCGGATCGGCGATCCAGCTGCATCCGCACACGACGGTCGTCCTCGACGAGGCCGCGGCGTCGCGCCTGCGGCTGGCCGACTACTACCGGTACACCTGGGAGCACAAGCCGGACTGGCAGGGGCTCTGAGCGGGCGTGCACCGCGCGTGCGGCATGCACCGGCGCCATGAGAAACCACATCCGCGATGAGGCGCGCCGCGATGCGCGATGTCTCGTGACGGATGTGGTTTCCCACGGCTGTGGGTGCGGCTCCGCTCAGGCGGATGCGTCCCGATGCGCCCGGCCGGGCAGCGCCCTTCGGATGGCGGAGCCCCGACGCGAGGTCTTCTCCCACTGCGAGAGCGCCACCGCGAGCAGGAGCGCGAGCCCGTAGAAGAGATCGTTGACCCAGCGCGGCGACCCGGCGAGCTGCAGACCCTTGATGCCGACCGCGAGCACGTACATCGCGACGATCGTGCCCCACACGTTGAACCTGCCGCCGCGGAACTGCGTCGACCCGAGGAAGACCGCGGTCAGCGCAGGCAGCAGGAACCCGGGCCCGACGGTCGGGTCTCCGGCGTTGATGCGACTGGTCAGCAGCGCGCCGGCGAGCGCCGCGAGCGCACCGCCCGCGGTCAGCGTGCCGATCCGCACGCGCTCCACCCGGACGCCCGCCAGCCGGGCGGCCTCCGGGTTGAAGCCCACGGCGTACATCCGACGGCCCGCGGGCGTGCGCTCCAGCACGTACCAGCTGACCACCGCGACGAGCAGCAGGATGTAGACGGGGAGAGTGATGCCGGCGATCTGCGTCGTTGCCAGCAGTCGGTAGTCGGGGCCGAGGCCGAGGATCTGCTGACTGCCCGAGACCCAGGCCATCCCGGCGAGCAGGATGGAGCTCATGCCGAGAGTGGCGATGATCGGGTCGACCCGCAGCCGCGTGATCACCAAGGCGGTGACCAGGCCGATCGCCGCGCCCGCGGCGAGCACGGCGGGCAGCTGGAGGGCGATCGGCAGTCCCGCCCGCGAGAGGAGCCACGCGGAGAGGATCGCGGAGAAGCCCACCTGCGCGCCGACGGCGAGGTTCAGCGACCCGGCGACGAGCGGGATGAGGGCGCCGATCGCCGCGATGCCGGTCAGCGCCTCCGCGTCCAGCAGCGAGCGCCACACGCCGGGTTGCAGGAAGCGGTCCGGGATCCAGATCGCGAAGACGGCGAAGATCACGATGAAGATGTAGACGGCGCTGATGTTGCGGAAGGACAGGGTGCGCAGGATGTCGGCGCGCATGGGGGTTCTCCTCGAGGACGTGTCGGGCGGGATCAGGGCAGGCCGTAGCCCTCGGTGACGAGGCGGTGCTCGGTGAGATCGGCGCCGGCCAGCACCGTGGCGCCGCGGCCCTCGCGCATGACGACGACGCGGTGGCACAGCGTGATCAGCTCCTTCGCGTCCGAGGAGCTCACCAGCACCGCGGCGCCGGCGGCGGCGCCGCGCTCGACCGCCCGGTAGATGGCCGCCTTGGCGCCGATGTCGACGCCCTGCGTCGGCTCATCGAGCAGCAGGACGACCGGCCGGTCGTAGAGAGCCCGCGCCATGACGATCTTCTGCTGGTTCCCGCCGCTGAACAGCGAGAAGCGCTGCTCGGAACGCGGCGGGCGCACGTCGAACTCGTCGATGAGCCGTGTCGTCTCGGCGCGCTCGAGGCGTCTGCGCACGGCGCCGAGCCGACCGGCGAGTGCGTGGAGGTGGGGGAGGAACAGGTTCTCCCGCGCGGTGAGCTCGCGGATCGATCCCAGCCGGGCGCGATCGCCCGGGACGAACGCGACGCGCCGGCGCAGGCTCCGCGCCGGCGATCGGCGGGCGTAGGCGTGTCCGTCCACCTCGAACAGGTCCGCCGCCGCCGGCACGGCGCCGTACATCAGGGACGGCACCAGCTCGCGGCCCGATCCGAGCACGCCGGCGACGCCGACGATCTCGCCCGGTCTCAGGTCGAGATCGAGCCCCTCGACCGTGCCGCCCCGCAGGCCCCGCACGCGCAGCGCAGGGGTGCCGGTGCCGTGCGGCGGCGGCGCCCCGGGCGCAGCGAGGGCCGCCGCATCCGCCCCGGTGATGAGCTCGACGAGCACGCCGTGGTCGACCTCGGCGACGGGCAGGTCGGCGACCTTGCGCCCGTCGCGCAGCACCACGACGCGGTCCGCGAGGGCGAGCACCTCGTCGAGGCGGTGCGAGACGAAGATCACGCCCGCCCCTTCGGCGGCGAGCCGCCGGACGGCGGCGAAGAGCACGTCGACCTCGCTGCGGTGCAACGACTCGGTCGGCTCGTCGAGCACCAGCACGTTCGCGACGTGGGTCCACCCGTCCATCGCGCGGCTGATGGCGACGATGGCGCGCTGCGCCGGCGTCAGAGCCCGGAGAGGTCGGTCCACGTCGAACGGCTCGCCGAACCGCGCCACCAGCTCGCGCGCTCGCGCCCGGTCCGCACGGCTGCGCACCGGTGCACCCGCTCCGGCTCCCGTGCCCTTCATCAGCGCAAGGTTCTCGGTCGCCGTCAGCTCGCCGACGAGCGCGAGGTCCTGATGGATGAAGTGCAGGTCCGTGCCCGGCGCGGTCTCGACCGAGCCCCCGTCGGATGCCGAGACGCCGGCGAGGATCTTCACGAGCGTGGACTTGCCGGAGCCGTTGTGTCCGACGATCGCCACCACCTCGCCCGCGTGCACGTCCATTCCCACCCGGTCGAGCGCGGTGAGCCCGGGAAAGGCCTTCACCAGGCCGCGCACCCGCAACAGCGCGGGGGATCCGTTCTCGGTCATGGTGTCCTCTCCGCACGCGGGGCCGGGCGCCCGCCCGGTCCCGCGGCGCTCATCCGACGAGCCAGTTCGCGGCGAAGCGGTCCTGGTAGTCCGGGATCGCGACGTAGCCCGTCACCGGGTCCTCCGGCACGTTCTCCGCATCGGTGACGCGGGTCAGCGTCGACGCGCGGGTCAGTGCGTCCGGCCACGTGTAGTCCTGCCCCGCCATCTCCCGCAGCAGCTGGTCGAGGACCGTCCACATCATGAGGTTGAGGTCGACCGACAGGGTGGCGTCCTGCTCGCCGGCGGCGATCTGCTCGTAGTTGGGCGGTGCGGTCCACATGGCGATGCCGTCGACGTCCAGCCCCGCCAGGCTCAGCTTCTGCGGGAGCCCGATCTGCACCTCGTCCACCGAGGCGAGGAAGTACTCGGTGCCCGGGTTCGCCTGCAGGTCGCTCACGACCCGGTCCGCCGCGGTCGAGCCGAGCTCCGCGATGGGGATGTCGACCACCCGCACCGTGCATCCGGGGCACAGCTGCGCGATCTTCGACTGCGCGCCCTCGAGCTCGAACGGCGAGAACGGGAACTCGGGGACGTTGTAGAACACGTACTCCGTCGCGCCACCGGATCGCACCAGGGCGGCCGCTCCCAGTGCCTCGCCGTTCGCCGTCATCCAGTCGGGACCGTTGAACGCCTCGGGCAGGCCGTACTCGACCGTGTTCATCACGGAGCCGCTGGCGATCGGAATGCCCAGATCCTCGAGCCGCTCGATCTGCGGCTCGAAGAAGACCGGGTCGAGCGTGATGTTGATCACGCCGTCCGGAGCGAGCTCGACGACCGTGTTCATCGCGGCGTTGATGCTCTGCGCGTCGCGGCCGACCTCGACGCGCTCCAGCCGGAGGCCGAGAAGCTCGGCGGGCGTCTGCAGATTCGCCCACATGACCGCGCTCACCGGGGTGCCCACGTCGAGATAGACGATCCGGGCGCCCGCGGCGACCGGGGCGGCGAGCGGTTCGTCGATGAGGAGGTCCTTGTCCCCGTCGCCGTACCAGGGCGCGAGGAAATCCTGAGCGGCGGCGATGGCGGCCGAGGACGACGCGTCGGGTGCGGCGTCGTCGCCGCTCCCGACGGAGCAGGCGGTGAGGGCGACGGCGGTCGCGGCGGCGAGCGCGGCGGTGCGCAGCGCCCGGGATCGAGGTGAGTGCGTCATCGCACGTCCTTTCGTTGGGGTCGGGCTTCGTAGGGGTGGGCGTCGGGTGCGTCAGCTCGGGCCGGTGGGTGTCGGGCGCTCAGAAGGGATAGGCGGCGATGCGCGACTGCACGGTCACCCATTGCGTGTCGGTGAAGGCCTCGATGTTCGCGTCGTGTCCGCCGAACCGCGCCCCCGTGCCGGAGTGACCCGTGCCCCCGAAGGGGGCCTGCGCCTCGTCGTCGACCGTCTGATCGTTGATGTGCAGGATGCCGCTGGAGATGCGCTCGCCGAGCTCGAAGGCGCGGAAGGCGTCGCCACCGAGCACCGACACCGAGAGCCCGAACGGGCTGGCGTCGGCGAGGTCGATGGCCTCGTCCACGTCTTCGAACCGGATGACGGGGGCGACCGGTCCGAAGATCTCCTCGGTGAAGGCTGCGTGCGTCGGACGGACCTCGGACAGGACGGTCGGCTGATAGAACAGGTCGGTGTACTCGCCGCCCGCGCGCAGCTCGGCGCCTGCGGCGACGGAGGCGGTCACGATGCCGTGCACCCGGTCCCGCTGTCCTGCGTCGATGAGGGGGCCGAGCGGGGCGCCGGTCGCCGGGTCCGCGGCGGTGAGGGCACGTGCCTTCTCGGCGAGGCGATCCGTGTACTCCTCGTACACGTCGGCGTGCACGAGGTGCCGGCCGGTGGTCATGCAGATCTGGCCCTGGTGGAGGAAGGACCCCCACGCGCCGGCGGCGGCCGCCGCGGCCACGTCCGCATCCGGCAGCACGATCATCGCGTTGTTGCCGCCGAGCTCGAGGTGCGCGCGCTTGAGGAGGCGTCCGGCCCGCTCCCCGATCGCGCGGCCGGCCGAGGTCGATCCGGTGAACGAGACGACCGGGACGGCCGGATGCTCGATGAGCGCCGTACCGGCGTCGAGGCCGCCGGGCACCACCGCGAGCAGGCCCGCGGGGAGCCCGGCCGCCTCGAGCAGTGCGGCGAGGAACAGGCCGCCCGAGACGGCGGTGCGCGGATCGGGCTTGAGGACGACGGCGTTTCCGAGCGCCAGCGCGGGGAGGACGGATCGGGCGGCGAGGATCGCCGGGAAGTTGAACGGCGAGATGACCCCCACGACGCCGACGGGTCGACGCCGAGCGAGGCTCAGCCGCGGTCGGGAGGAGGTGAGCAGCTGACCGTAGGGGGCGACGGCCGTCGCGGACGCCTGGTGGAGCTCGCTGAGGACCAGTCCTACCTCGAACGCCGCCTTCCCCTGTGCCGAGCCCGCCTCGTCCACCAGCCAGCGGCTCAGCACGTCGCCGTGCTCCTCGAGGAGCGTCGCGGCGCGGCGCATGATCTCGGCGCGCTCGGGCGCGGGGCGCGCCGCCCAGTCCCACTGCGCCGCCTCGGCACGGTCGATCGCCTCGCCCACCTCGTCCGCGTCGGCCGCGCCGACGGTCGCGACGGCGTCCCCGGTCGACGGCGAGGTCACGACGATCGTGCCGGACAGCGGCACCCATCCCGCGACATAGCCTCTGCCATCCCAGGTCTGCTGTGCGAAGAACGTCATCGTCTCTCCTCGAGTGTCCGGCCTCGTCGTCGGTCGTCACCACCGTCGCAGACGCCAGGCTCCGCGATCCGGCGTTTCGTGCACCCCTGACCGGCATCGACCGTTTGACCCGGTGAGAGGGCGGGGATACCATTCCGAACCACATGGGGAGGCGAACGTGGTTGTTCTCGAGGCTGAGAGCGCCGACGGATGGGAGTCCGTCGTCAGCGGATGTTTCGTGCCCCTGCGCTGCGCGGGGTTCGAGGCTCGGTTCACGGGACGGATGGAGCACGCGCCGGTCGACGACGGGATCTCGGTGTCGCTGGTGACGACGTGCGGCACGAGCGCGGAGCGCACCGACCGATTGGCGGGCTCGGCGCTGCGCGACGACGTGCACCTGTCGCTGCAGCGCTCTTCGCGAGGGATCGTGGCGCAGGGCGGCCGGGCCGCGTCCGTGCGGACCGGCTCGGTGACCGTGTACGCGACCGACCGTCCCTACTACCTCGACTACTCCTGGCCGGCGCAGCAGCAGCTCATCGTCCAGGTGTCGCGTTCCTCCCTCGGGCTCGCCCCCGAGCTGCTGGAGGCCGCGATGACGCGGCTCAGCGTGCCGGGCGGTGAGCGGAGCCCTGCCGTCGGCAACCTGTTCTCCTATGCCTCCGCCCTCCCGGCCGACGGCGCGCCGCCGCGTGCGGGCGAGACCCTGCGCGATCTGGCGCGCGTCATGCTCCGGTCGTCGTTCGGCGAGGGCGGGGTCGTGCCGCGGAGCTCGGGCGGACTCCGGCACACGGTGCAGGAGTTCCTCCGCGCTCACGCGACCGAGCCCGACCTCGACGTGGGTCAGGTGGCGCGGCGTCACTTCGTCTCACGGCGACGCCTCTACCAGGTGTTCGAAGAGGTCGGCCTGTCGCCGGCCGCCTACCTCCGCGCCGAACGGCTGCGGATCGCCGCCGCAGAGCTGTCGGAACCTCGCAGCCCGCAGCGCACGGTCGAGTGGATCGCGTATCGATCCGGGTTCCGCGACGTGACGACGTTCACCCGGGCGTTCGTGCGGCAGTTCGGCTGCACACCGCGCGAGTGGCGCCTCGGACCCGGGCGCTGAGCAGCTGACCCGGGATCCCCGTTCTTCGGTTCCCGAGTGAGGAGCCGACGCGAGAGTCCTCACACGTCGGCCCCTCGGCGAGGAGCCGGGCGAGAGTCTCCCGTCTTCGGTCCCTGAGCGAGGAGCACAGCTTCGAGACGAAGGGGCGCGAAGGCCGTTCCGCCGCGGCGTCGACCCGACGATGGCCGAAAGGGATCTGCGGGCGCACCTCAGCTTCGGGGGTCAGGCGAATCGACGGCGGCCCGCGACGGCGCCCACGGCGACGGCGATGACCGCGAAGCCGATGCCGACCCAGGTGAGGCCCATGGACCAGAGGGCGGCGGTCGCGGCGGCGTAGACGAGCAGCTCCACGATCGCGCGGACGAACGGGTGCACCGCGAACACGGCGCGCGGAGACACGAACAGTGCCCACAGCAGGACTGCCGCGACCGGCGTCGCGATCCCGAGCACGATGTTCCACGGGAGCTCCCACACCGCGAAGCCCCAGATCGCCAGCACGCCGAACGCGACGATCTCGCAGACGAACGCGAGCACCTCCACGGCGCTCAGCGGACGCCGTGTCCCGGCCGGCAGCGTCGCGGAGCCGGAGGTGCCGCCGCCGGCGTTCGCGGCGGGGGAGGGGGATGCGGCGTTCGGGTCGGTCACGGCTTCCAGTCTACGAGCGCGCGTAACTCCTTCGATGCGGTCGTTCGCGAGGAGTGTCCGGCATGCGCCCGCGGTCGTCGGAGGAGTTGCGCAGCCGCGGAGAGGGCCCGCACCGGCCGTCGGGCGAGCCGACGCCCCCGGTCAGACGTGGCGGACCCCGGCGGTCCACACGCCGCTGACGGCGAGGCCCGCCGTCAGCAGCACGAGGTCGCCGGCCGCACCCGGCGCGAGCCGGCCGAGGTCGGGGCGCCCGATGACCCGCGCGGGTGCCTCGGTCAGCGCGTGCACGGCTGCTGCGAGCGGCACTCCCGCCGCCACGGCGGTCCGGAGCGCCGCGTCCTGCGTCAGCGTCGACCCGGCGATCGTGTCGGTGCCTGCGAGCCGGGCGACGCCGTCGCGCACGGCGATCGCGAGCGAGCCCAGCGCGTAGTCCCCGTCCGCGGCCCCCGCCGCGGCCATGGCGTCGGTGACCAGTGCGATCCGGCCGGGGGCGGCGGCGGCCAGCATCCGCACGATCTCCGGATGCAGGTGCACGCCGTCCGCGATCGCCTCGAGCGTGACCCGATCGTCGCCGAGCGCTGCGCCGACGGGCCCCGGCAGGCGGTGATGGAGTCCGGGCATCGCGTTGAACGCGTGCGTGAGGATCGTCGCGCCGGCATCGAACGCCGCAGCGGCGGTCGCCGCATCCGCCGCCGTGTGGCCGACGGCGGCCGCGGCCCCCGCCGCGACGACCCGGCGCACCGCGTCGAGTCCGCCGGGCAGCTCAGGTGCGAGCGTGACCTGGCGGACAGTGCCCGCCCCCGCCTCGAGCAGCCGGTCGAGGTCGGCGTCGGGCTCACGCAGCAGCGCGGCGTCGTGCGCGCCCTTGTGGGCCGCGTCGAGGAAGGGGCCCTCGAGGTGCGAGCCGAGCACGTCGGGGTCGGTGCGGGCGAGTTCCGCGATCGCGCGCACGCGCACGAGAAGCAGGTCCAGGGGCGCCGTGACCAGCGAGACCACCGCGCGCGTCGTGCCGTGCACGCGGTGCAGGGCGCGCGCCGCGCGGATCGCGGTGACGCCGTCGTCGTAGGCGTGTCCGCCGCCGCCGTGCCCGTGGATGTCGACGAACCCCGGGGTGAGCACGGCGCCGGGGCCGGCGGCATCCGCGGCGTCGACGACGACACCCGCGGCGATCGCCCGCCAGCCGGCACCGGTGCCGGACGCGGCGATCCGCCCGTCGTCGACGTGCACCCAGGCGTCGTCGACCGCCGTGCCGCCCGTGACGACCCGCGCGGAGTGCACGACGAGGCTCACCGGTGCGCCCACGGAACCCCGGCGGCGCGGGTGAAGCGGATGCCGACATCGTCCCAGGCCGAGCCGAGGGCGGCGAGCCGAAGGCGGAAGGCCTCCCACGTGCGCTCCGGCCCGGAGGCGGGGGACCAGGCGATCTCGGCGGCCGAGGCGATGCGCGGGAACACCATCGCCTCGATGTCGGCCTCGGTCGCGATCGTCTCGGTCCACAGCGCCGCCTCGACGCCGAGGATGTCCGACTCCGCGACGCCTGCCACGATCTCGGTCGGCTCCCAGGAGTAGGAGCGCTCGACGCTCGTCGGCCCGCTCGCCCAGGTGAGACCGAGCGGGGTCGCTGCGTCGACCTTCATGTCGAGGTAGATCGCGTCGGCGGGGGAGAGGATGAGGCGCCCGCCGCGGGCGACGAACGCGCGGGCGTCGTCGTCGGTGCGGTCGATGGGCGAGACGAACCCCCAGTACTGCCCGATCGTCCCGGGGGCGAGGGCGTCGACGGCGCCCGCCTCGTGCCAGGCGATCGGGATCTTGCCGAGGTCCGCGACGATCGCGGTGGCACGGGTGAGGAAGGACGCGAAGTCCGCCGGCGGAGTGCCGAGCGCCTCGTCGCCGCCGAGGTGCAGATAGGGCCCGGGGGTGAGCGCAGCGAGCTCGCCGAAGACGTCGGCGAGGAAGTCGTAGGTCGCCTCCTCGTGGATGCGGAGCGAGGAGAACCCGACGGCGAAGCCGGTGTACGGCTCGCCCCGGGTCGGCACGCCCCCGCCGAACGCGGCCACCGTCTCGAGCACCTCGTCGGTGACGACCGGGTCCGCGGCGAGCTCGGGATGGGCGAGTCCCACGGCGTGCGTGTGCCCGGGCACGTCGAGCTCGGGCACGACGGTCATGTGGCGGGCCGTGGCGTGCGCGACGATGCGCCGGAAGTCGTCCGCGCAGTAGTGGCCGCCGGGGTCGCCGAGCGCGGAGGTCGCCGAGCCCCGTGCGGCCAGCTCGGGACGCGAGGCGAGCGCGAGGCGCCAGCCCTGATCGTCGCTGAGATGGAGGTGCAGGACGTTGAGCTTCAGCGCCGCAGCCCGGTCGATGAGCCGTTCGACGACCTCGACGGGGAAGAAGTGGCGGGCGACGTCGAGCATGAGTCCCCGGTGCGCGAAGCGCGGGGCGTCCGTGATCTCGACCGACGGCACATGCCAGCCCGCGCCGTCGGGGTCGCGGGTGAGCAGCTGCCCGAGCGTCTGTGCGGCGTAGAAGAGGCCTGCGCCATCCGGGGCGTCGATCTCCACGCCGTCCGGTCCGGAGACGAGCCGGTACGACTCGGGGGCGCCCCCGGGGGCGAGACGCAGGGAGACGGTCGCCCGGCCGTCGTCCTCCGAGGCGCGCTTCTGCGCCGCCGGGAGACGGATGCCGGTGCGCGCGGCCACGACGTCGGTCACGGCGGCGGCGCCGTCCGCATCGCCGCGGACGGCCAGCTCGGGCGTCACCGCGAGCCGCCCGGCGCGCCGCTCGAGCGAGCAGGGCAGAGGTACCACGCCGAGCTGCATGTAAGGAACCCTAACAAAATGAGGTCGCCAGCCGCATCCGGTATGCTTTCCGCGTCGCGACTGGCGTTGAGGTGGGACACCACCGGGGAGCGACCGACACGGCATTCGGCCGTACGCCTGGGCCGATGCGGAAACCCGTTCGCCGTTGCCGCTGTCA
The DNA here is from genome assembly GCF_902706225.1 of Microbacterium sp. 18062. Classification (GTDB taxonomy): domain Bacteria; phylum Actinomycetota; class Actinomycetes; order Actinomycetales; family Microbacteriaceae; genus Microbacterium. Next base: position 3,707 of record NZ_CACSKB010000066.1, on the reverse strand, counting down.
AGGAGAGAGATGACCGACCCCTTCTTCAACGCCCCGCTCGCCGAGGTGGACCCCGAGATCGCCCAGGTTCTCGAGCGCGAGCTCGAGCGTCAGCGCGGCTTCCTCGAGATGATCGCCTCCGAGAACTTCGTGCCCGTCTCGGTGTTGCAGTCGCAGGGCTCCGTGCTCACGAACAAGTACGCCGAGGGATACCCCGGCCGACGCTACTACGGCGGCTGCGAAGAGGTCGACGTCGCCGAGGAGCTCGCGATCGAGCGGGCGAAGTCCCTGTTCGGTGCGGCGTTCGCGAACGTCCAGCCGCACTCGGGCGCGTCGGCGAACGCCGCGGTGCTGCACGCGATCGCGCGTCCGGGCGACACGCTGCTGGGCCTGTCGCTCGACCACGGCGGACACCTCACGCACGGCATGAAGCTCAACTTCTCGGGCCGTCTGTACGACATCGTCGCGTACGGCGTCGACGCCGAGACCTCGCTCGTCGACATGGACGAGGTGCGCCGGCTCGCGATCGAGCATCGGCCGAAGGTCATCATCGCCGGGTGGTCGGCCTACCCGCGTCAGCTCGACTTCGCACGTTTCCGCGAGATCGCCGACGAGGTGGGCGCCTACCTCTGGGTGGACATGGCGCACTTCGCGGGTCTCGTCGCGGCCGGCGTGCACCCGAGCCCCGTGCCCCACGCGCACGTCGTCTCGTCGACCGTGCACAAGACGATCGGCGGACCCCGGTCGGGCTTCATCCTCACGAACGACGCCGACCTCGCGAAGAAGATCAACTCCGCGGTCTTCCCCGGCCAGCAGGGGGGGCCGCTCATGCACGTGATCGCGGCGAAGGCGACGGCCTTCAAGCTCGCGGCGGGCCCCGCGTTCCGTGAGCGTCAGGAGCGCACGGTGCGGGGCGCGCAGATCCTCGCCGAGCGTCTCGCCCGGCCCGACGTGGCGTCGGCGGGCGTCTCGCTGCGCTCGGGCGGAACCGACGTGCATCTCGTGCTCGTGGACCTCCGCGACGCGGTGATCGACGGCAAGCAGGCCGAGGATCTCCTCCACGAGATCCGCATCACCGTGAATCGCAACTCGGTTCCGAACGACCCGCGCCCGCCGATGGTCACCTCGGGCCTGCGCATCGGCACGCCGGCGCTCGCGACGCGCGGGTTCGGGGATGCGGAGTTCGCCGAGGTCGCCGACATCATCGCGCAGGCTCTGCTGCCGGACGCCGACGTCGAGGCGCTGCGCACGCGCGTCGCCGCGCTGACGGCGGCCTTCCCGCTCTACCCCGGCCTGCAGCAGTAGTCCGATCGCACGGTCGGCGCTTGCCCCGTGCGCATACCTACGGGCATAGTGATTCGAGGCCCCCGGACCGCGAGACTGCACCGGATCGCCGAGACTGCGGGGTTTACCCTCGGTCTCGGCGGCAGGATGCAGTCTCGCGGGTCCACGACCTCGGGCCGGCCGCCCACGACGACGTGAGGAGAAGGACAGGATGACCGCTCAGAAACTCGATGGGGTGGCGACCGCCAAGGCGATCAAGGAGGAGCTGCGCGCGCGCGTGGCGGCTCTCGCCGAACGCGGGGTGACGCCGGGCATCGCGACGGTGCTGGTGGGCGCCGACCCCGCCTCCCAGCTGTACGTCGGCATGAAGCACCGGCAGTCCGAGGCGATCGGGATGAACTCGATCCAGCGCGAGCTGCCCGCCGATGCGACCCAGGAGCAGGTCGAGGCGCTCATCGACGAGCTCAACGCGGATCCCACCTGCCACGGCTACATCGTGCAGCTGCCCCTGCCCAAGCACCTGGACACCGACGCCGTCCTCGAGCGGATCGACCCGGCGAAGGACGCCGACGGCCTGCATCCGACCAATCTCGGGCGGCTCGTGCTCAATGTGAACGCGCCCATCACGACCCCGCTGCCGTGCACGCCGCGCGGCGTCATCGAACTGCTGCAGCGCAACGGCTACGACCTCGCGGGCAAGCACGTGGTGGTCGTCGGCCGCGGTGTCACGATCGGCCGTTCGATCGGGCTGCTCCTGACACGCCGCGACATCAACGCGACGGTCACCCTGACCCACACCGGCACGGTGGACCTCCCGCGGTACATCCAGGAGGCCGACGTCGTGGTGGCGGCGGCGGGCGTGAAGCACCTCGTGCGGGCCGAGGACGTCAAGCCGGGCGCGGCGGTGCTCGATGTGGGCGTGACCCGCGAGACCGACCCCGAGACGGGCAAGCAGAAGGTCTACGGCGACGTCGACCCGGATGTCGCCTCGGTGGCGGGCTGGCTGTCGCCCAACCCCGGCGGTGTCGGGCCGATGACGGTCGCCCTGCTCATGATGAACGTCGTGGAGGCGGCCGAGCGCGCCGCATCCTGAGCGACGCGCGGGGCTCAGCCGAGCTCGTCGAGCATGCGGCGCTGCTCGGCGGTGAGTCCGTCGTGGCGGTCGCGGGCGGGTGCGCCGTCGGGGCTCGCGCCGGGTGCCCGCGGCACCGGGGGCACGTCGCCGCGGGTCGCGGTTCCCTCGCCGGTGACGGATGCGGCGGCCCCGCCGTGCCGCGTCACGCGGTCGTAGATCGAGCCCGCGCGCGCTTCGATCCGGTCGTCGACGAGGTCGTAGATCGCGAACGCGATGAGCAGGGCGATCGGGGGGAGCACCCACCCCCAGAACCATCCGCGCACGTCGACGCCGGAGAACACCACGACTGCGATCCAGACGATCAGCTCGACGACGAACACGAGCACGCCCTGCACGAGCTTCTCGCTCAGGCGCGTACGGGTCGACGCGGAGCGCGCGGCGAACTTCCGGAACAGCGTCCGCACGAGCGGTTTCAGCCAGATGGTCGCTGCGGTCAGCACCAGCGCGGCCCAGAACGCCGCCAACCCGACCCGCACGCTCGAGAGCAGCAGACCGATGAGCAGCAGAACGACGAGGTCGAACACATACAGGGAGACGAACCGCACGATCCAGGCCTTCATGTCTCCAGCCTGACACGATCCGACTCGGAAATCCCCGAGGAGATCCCCGCGTCGTCCGCGGCGATCGGCGGCCACGGCTCGCTGACCCGGAAGTCCTCACGCTTCGTCTCGCTGCGCTCTCGGTTCCTGAGCGAGGAGCGACGCTCCGACACGAAGGGTCGCGGAACCCGTTCCGCAGGGGCCTCGTCCCGCTGGGCGCACACGTCCGGACCGGATGGCGGGGCGTCGGTCACACCGCGGCGGGCGCCTCGACCGGGGCGCGGTGACGGGCGACGGATGCGGCGGCATCCCGCCGGCCCAGGCGGGCGGTCTGCGCGATCCACCCGGTGCGGACGGCCGCGTCCCGGTGCCGCACCTCCGCGAAGCGCGTCACGCCGACGGTCTTGATGCCGCAGTAGCCGAAGACCGCCCGGCGCAGGCTGGTCTCCGCGGCGTTCCGGTAGACGAAGCGGTTCCAGAATCGCGGCGAGTCCATCGTCATGACGATGCGGGCGGTGCGCCCGGTCAGCAGCTTGTCCCACAGCCGCCCGGCCGGACGGTAGCGGAAGGCGAAGCCGGAGACGAACACGCGGTCGATGAACGCCTTCAGCGCGCCCGGGTAGGTTCCCCACCACTGCGGGAAGAAGAACACGAGGTGGTCGGCCCAGTCGACGTCCGCGATGGCTCGTGCCGCTGCGGGATCGAGGGGCGCGTCGTCGGCGGTGCGCGGCATCCGCACCTCTGCGCGGAACGTCGGGTGGGCCGACCAC
>NZ_CACSKB010000065.1 GCF_902706225.1 Microbacterium sp. 18062 | reverse complement strand
GGTGAGGGCCGGGGTGGCTCGTGCGTGGGACCGCGACCTGTCCGGAGCAGGAGCACCGCCCCCTTCCGCTCCTCGCTCAGGGACCGAGAACGAACGGTTCCCGCATCAGAACACGTACTCCATGAGCTCCACGCCGAGCACGCGGAAGGCATCGTGCGCGCGGAGCCGGTGGGCGATCGACAGGTCGTCGAAGCAGACGAAGACGGCGTAGGCCACACCCGCGCGCGGACCGGCGAGCACGCCCGCCTCGGTGCGGATCCCAGCGCCGCGGCCGGTCTTGTTGATGAAGAGCAGACCGTGCTCGTCGTTGTCGTGCGCGAACGGGTCGAGGCCGGTCGCCGAGGCGACGAGCGAGAGATCGTGGTCGTGGCTGAGCCACTCGGCGACCTGCGCGCTGACGCCCGCGCTGACCGCGGTCGAGTTCACGAGCGCGGCGAACAGTTCCGCGTACTCGCGCGCCGAGCCGAGGGCCACGTGCGGCGCGTCGTCGGGTCCGCGACTGTCGCGGAAACTGTCCATCAGCGCGGAGCGCGTGAGACCCAGCTGCTCGGCCCGCCTGCGCACCGCGGGAAGGCCCACCTTCGCCAGCAGCGCGTTCGCGGCGAGCGCGTCGCCGGCGGATGCGGCGAGCACGGCGACGTCGACCAGCGGCAGCGCCGGCGCCTTCAGGTGCTGCCACAGCCCCGCGACCGCCACCGGCTCGAGACCGGCGCGGTCGACGATCTCGAGCGGGTCGAGGGTCCCCGCCTCGAACTGCGCCGCCGTCTCGATGAGCAGGGGCACGACTCCGAGGCCGGCGATCGGCAGGCTCCGGAAGTCGTCGCCGACGAGCACGGAGTCGCCGAGATCCAGATCGTCGATGCGCACCGACACCTGTGCGCCCGAGGCGGCGAGCGCGTCGAGCGCCTTCAGCGTCGACGTGAACGAGCGTCGCCCGGCAGCGGCGCGACGCGGGATCCGTTTCGCCCCCCGCCTCGAGCCACGGGCGGCGTCCGTCCCGCGGGGGGATTCCGGTGGCGTGGCCACGGTCGGGGGTCCTTCCTCTGACGGATGCGTCGGCTCCGGCACCCGGACGACGGTAGTCCGCCGCCCCCACGAAAGGGTTACCAGATGGTGACGCGCTTGTCCTCGTCGAGCCACAGAGCGTCCGACTCGGTGACCTGGAACGCCTCGTAGAAGGCGTCGATGTTGCGCACGATCTGGTTGCACCGGAACTCATTGGGCGAGTGCGGGTCGATCGTGAGGAGCCGGATCGTCTCCGCGTCCCGGCCCTTCTGCTGCCAGATCTGGGCCCAGCTGAGCAGCAGCCGCTGGATGCCGGTGCGACCGTCGATCTCGGGGGCGTCCTGACCGCCGAGCGACAGTCGGTAGGCGCGGATGGCGATGCCCAGCCCACCGAGATCGCCGATGTTCTCCCCGATCGTGAGGGCGCCGTTGACGTGGTGCTCGTCGGCGAGTCCCTGCGGGACCAGCGCGTCGTACTGCGCGATCAGGCTCGCGGTGCGCTCCTCGAACGCGGCGCGGTCCGCATCCGTCCACCAGTCGCGCAGCGACCCGTCGCCGTCGAAGCGACTGCCCTGGTCGTCGAAGCCGTGGCCGATCTCATGGCCGATCACCGCGCCGATGCCGCCGTAGTTGGCCGCCGCATCGCGTTCCGCGTCGAAGAACGGGTACTGCAGGATGGCCGCAGGGAACACGATCTCGTTCATCAGCGGGTTGTAGTACGCGTTGACCGTCTGCGGCGTCATGTACCACTCGTCGCGGTCGATCGGACGGCCGACCTTGCCGAGCTGACGGTCGTGCTCGTGAACGTGCGCCCGCCGCACGTTGCCGACGAGGTCGGCGGCGTCGAGCTCGAGCCCCGTGTAGTCCTTCCACCGCACCGGGTAGCCGATCTTCGGCGTGAAGGCGTCGAGCTTCGCGAGCGCGCGCTCGCGGGTCTCCGGGCTCATCCACTCGAGCGATGAGATCGACTCGCGGTATGCCTCGATGAGGTTCGCGACCAGCTCGTCCATGGCGTCCTTGGCCGCCGGCGGGAAGTGCCGCTCGACGTACACCTTGCCGACCGCCTCGCCGAGCGCGGCCTCGACCAGGCTGACGCCGCGCTTCCAGCGCTCGCGGTTGACCGGCACGCCGGTGAGCTGAGTGCCGTAGAACGAGAAGTTCTCCTCGACGAACGCGTCGGAGAGGAACGCTGCCCCGGAGTGCACGATCTTGAAGCGCAGCCACGCCTTCCAGTCCTCGATCCGGTCCTCGACGAGCAGCCCGCCGAGTCCCTCGAGGAAGCTCGGCTGCGACACGACGACCTCGGCGAAGGCGTCCGGATGCTGCGGCGCCACGCCGTCCAGCCACGGCTGGAGGTCCACGCCGACGAGCGCGACCGCCTCGTCCCAGCTCTTCAGGTTGTAGGTGGCGACCGCGTCACGGCTCTTGACGTTGTCCCAGTGGTACCCGGCGAGCTCGGTCTCGAGCGCGACGATGCGGTCTGCGGCGGCATCGGCATCCGCCACGCCGGCGAGCGCGAGGATCCGCTCGATGTGCCCGCGGAAGGCCGTCCGCGTCTCCTCGAACGCATCGAGGCGGTAGTAGCTCTCGTCGGGCAGGGAGATGCCGGACTGGATGAAGAACGGGACGTAGCGCTGAGGGTTTCCGGGATCGGGCTCGACGTAGAGGTCGACGATCCCGCCGACGCCGTCGCGCTCGAGCTCGCCCACCAGGCGCAGGAACGAGGACAGGTCCGAGACGCCGTCCACGCGGTCGAGCTGTGCGCGCAGGGGTGCTCCGCCCAGCTCCTCGATCAGTTCGGTGTCGAGGAAGCTGGCGAACAGATCGCCGATCTTGCGGGTCTCGGTGCCCGGCTCCGCGCCCCGGGACTCCTCGATGATCGCGCGGACGTCCTTCTCGGCCTGCTCGGCGAGGAGGTGGAACGAGCCCCACCGCGCCTTGTCCTCAGGGATCTCCGTGCGGTCGATCCACTCGCCGTTGACGTAGCGGAAGAGGTCGTCCTGGGGACGGATCTCAGCACTCAGCTCCTCGAGCGCGAGACCGGAGCGGGGGGAATCGGTCATGGCGAACAGGATATGCCTCGCTTCTGTGTGCCCGCTCCAGCGAGCCGCGGGCGGGTCCGGGTCCGGGTCCCGGGCGGGCGTCCCGGCCGCGAGACTGCATGCGGGCGCCGAGACCGTGGGATAACCCCGCTGTCTCGGCGCCCCGCTGCAGTCTCGCGGTGAACCGGCAGGCCCGCGGCAGAACCGGGGGCAGCACGGGCGACGTCGGAGCGGGTCAATAGGCTCGGGGAGTGGCTGCGGCTCCTCCGACCCTCAACAGGCAGATCCTGACGCTCGCCGTGCCCGCGCTCGGCGCGCTCGTCGCCGAGCCGCTGTTCCTCATCGTCGACGCCGCGCTCATCGGTCACCTCGGGGTGGTGCCGCTCGCGGCGCTCGGCATCGCGGGCGCCGTGCTGCAGACGATCGTGGGCCTCATGGTGTTCCTCGCCTACTCCACGACGCCCGCGGTCGCCCGCCGCCTGGGTGCGGGGCAGCACGGCAGCGCCGTCTCCGCGGGGATCGACGGGATGTGGCTGGCCCTCGGTCTCGGGTTCCTCCTCGCCGTCACCGGCTACCTCTCGACGCCGACGCTCGTGGGGCTCTTCGGCGCCGCACCCGACGTGGCCGCCAATGCCGAGACGTACCTCGGCATCTCGATGTGGGGCCTTCCGGCCATGCTGATCGTCTTCGCGGCGACCGGCCTGCTGCGCGGCATGCAGGACACCGTCACCCCGCTCTGGATCGCCGGGGTCGGGTTCACTGCGAACGCCCTCCTCAACCTCCTGTTCATCTACGGGTTCGGCTGGGGCATCGCGGGCTCGGCGATCGGCACGGTCCTCGCGCAATGGGGCATGGTCGCCGCCTACGTCGCGGTGGTCGCGAGGCTCGCACGGCGGCACGCCGCATCCGCGCGCCTGCGTCGCGACACCGTGTCGACCTCCGCTCGGGCCGGGGGATGGATGTTCCTGCGGACCCTCTCGCTGCGCGCGGCCCTGCTCGCCACCGTCGCCGTCGCGACCGCGCTCGGCACCGAGGAGCTGGCCGGATGGCAGGTCGCCTTCACTCTCTTCTCCACCGCGGCCTTCGCCCTCGATGCCCTCGCTATCGCGGCGCAGGCGCTGGTGGGCAGAAGCCTCGGCGCCGGCGACACCACCCTCGTGCGCCGGGTGCTCGGCCGCACGGTCGCGTGGGGCGTCTGGTTCGGGGTGCTGGTGGGAGCGCTCATCGGCGGTTTCTCGGGCGTGCTCGGCCTCGTCTTCACCTCGGATGCGGCGATCGCCGCGCTGATCCAGCCCGCCCTGATCGTGCTCGCCGTCGCACAGCCGGTCTGCGGCGTCGTCTTCGTGCTGGACGGCGTGCTGATCGGCGCCGGCGACGGCAGATACCTCGCGCTCGCCGGCGTCGCGAACCTCGTGCCGTTCGTGCCGGCCCTGCTGATCCTGGCGTGGCTCGGGACCGCGGGAGCCGCCGGGCTCGCCTGGCTCGCGGTCGCGTTCTTCGGCGTCTACATGCTCGCGCGACTGCTCACCCTCGGATGGCGGGTGCGCGGCGAGCGCTGGATGGTCGCAGGGGTCTGAGGTCGTCTCCTCCCCAGGTGTCCAGCCGCACGGAACCATCCCCACACCCGGAGCACGCCGCATCCGCCGCTGCCTGCTCTGGCATCCTGCTGCAGGTCCGGTGACAATGGAGGGGTGCTGACCATGACGGAACCACAGGTGTGGACGCTCATCGCGGTCTTCGCGACGCTCATGTTCGGCATGCTCACGGTCGTCTCCACGCTGTTCGTGCGCGTCGTGCGCGCGGAGATCGGTTCCGTGCGCTCGGAGATCCGCGGCGGCCTCGACAACGTCAACACCCGGATCGACAACGTCAACGCCCGGATCGACAGCCTCGACCGTGACGTGCAGGCGCTCGTCAAGCACACGTTCGGCATCGATCGCTCCTGACCCGAAAGTCTCGCCGCCCCGGTTCTGTTGAACAGGCGCATTGCCTGAACTTTCCCCACCCCACGGAGCGCCCCGCCAGGGGCGCGGAGAAGCTGAAGCGAAAGTCTCCCACTTCGGTCCCGGAGCGAGGAGCGAAGCTCCGAGACGAAAGACAGCGACCGGGCTCTCGTCACCTCGCGGAGCGCCCGGAAAGGACCATGGCGCTGACGGCGCGCACTCATCGCGCCGCGCCTCCGAGCTGCTCCAACAGCGCGTCGAGCACCCTGTCCAGCTCCGCCGGGGAGGGCGCGCCGTAACCGAGCACGACGCCGTTGAGCGTCGCCGCGCGATGCGGATCGACCGCATACCGGGACAGCTCGGCGACGCGGATGCCGCGCTCCGCGAGCAGGGCGACGACATCCGCGGCCGTCGGCGACCCCAGAACAGCCGCTGGAATACCCGCTGAAACAGCGGCCGGAACACCCGCCGGTGCCGCCGGCCAGGTGACCACGACGTGGAGACCTCCGCTCAACGCCGCCACCCGAATCCCGGGGACCGCGGCGAGACGTGTGGCGATCCGCTCCCGCTTGTGCGCGTAGTCGCGCCGCACCCGCCCGAGATGCCGCCGGAGCGCGCCCGTGCGCAACAGGTGTGCGAGTGCCTCCTGCGCGGGCTCGGCGACGACCGGTCCACGGGCGCGGCGGGCCTCGATGATCGCCGCGGCGATCCCGGGACGGGCGCCCGATGCGGCGGGGAGCACCGCGTACGCGCACCGCAGCCGCGGGTCGAGGATCTTCGAGAATCCGCCGAGGTGCACGACGACGCCCTCGGCATCGAGTGCGGCGAGCGCGGGCATCGGCGATCCGCGATGGCGGAACTCGCTGTCGTAGTCATCCTCGACGACCACGACGCCCGCACGCGCCGCCCACACGAGCAGCTCGCGCCGCCGGGCGACCGGCATCACGACTCCGAGCGGGTACTGGTGGGTAGGTGTGACCACGACGGCATCGACCTCGGCGCCCTCGCGCAGGGCCGTCAGATCGAGGCCCTCGGGTCCGACCGGCACGGGCACGAGCTCGCCGCCGGAGCTCGTCATCGCCCTGCGGCCGCCGCGGTAGCCGGGATCCTCCACCGCGATCCGCGGCGCGCGCCCCGCTCGGGTGCGCAGCGCCTCGGTCACGAGCGACAGCCCCTCCGAGGTGCCCGCCGTGACGAGGATCCGCTCGGGTCCGGGGGCGAAGCCGCGGCTGAGCGCCAGTTGCGCGGCGAGCTGCTCGCGCAACGACCGCGACCCCTCGGCATCCGAGGTCTCGTTCCGAAGCGGAAGATCCGCCGCCGCGCGCCACGCGGCACGCCAATCGCGCGGGCTGATCGTTGTGACCGCGGGGATGCCGGGTGTCGCGTCGATGAGCACCCGCGGCGCGGGCGGATGGCCCCGGTCTCGCGCGGGCGGCGTCCGGACCGGGGCCGCCGCCGCCGCGACGACGCGCGCCACGGCGCCGTGGCGCGTGCGGATGTATCCCTCGCCGTCAAGCTGCTCGTAAGCGGCGACGACGGTGCCCCGGGCGACACCGAGCTCGACGGCGAGGGCCCGGGTCGAGGGGAGCGGATCGCCCTCCCGCAGGGTCCCGGTGTGGATCAGCTCCCGGATGCGGGCGGTCACGGTCGCCGGCTTCGACTGGTCCATCGTTCTTCTCCCGATGTGGTCTGGTTGTCGGTCCAGTCTCGCCTCTATCGTCGCTCCATGACGACTCCGCCGACCCCGTCCCTCACCGTCCGACGCCTGCGCGATCGCCAATCGCACGACCCCGCCGTGCTCCGCGAGATCCTCGACGCGGGCTTCGTCGCGCACGTGGGGTTCGTCCGCGACGGGTTCCCGATCGTTCTGCCGTACCTCTACGGCATCGGCGACCTCGGCGACGGTCCCGTGATGCTGCTGCACGGCTCGACCGGCGGCGGACTGTTCCTCGATGCGGGCCCCGCGGGCGTGCCGGCATCGGCCACCGTCACGCACCTGGACGGGATCGTGTTCGCCGACTCGACCTTCGACAGCTCCGCCAACTACCGCAGCGCCATGGTCTTCGGCCACGTGACGGTGGTGCCGGAGCACCTGCGGCGCACGGCGCTCTGGCAGGTCTCCGACCACCTCATGCCGGGGCGCCGCGCGGAGGTGAGGGAGATGACGGCGAAGGAGGTGCGCGCGACCCAGGTTCTGCAGCTGCCGCTCGACCACGCGAGCGTCAAGACACGGTTCGCCGGCACGGGTGCTCCGGGCACCGAGGACGCCTGGACCGGCGTGCTTCCGCTCGCCGTGCGCGCCGGAGCGCCGCTCGCGACTGCGGGCGGGCCAGAGGTGCCCGATCCCTCGGTCGCGGCGATCGCCGACCGGCTCGAGCACGAAGCCGAGGCGCACCGGCGGCGACTCGCGACGACCACGGCGCCCTGAGGCTCGCCGCGTCCCGCGGTTCGCCGGGATCACTCAGCGCGGCGGCCGTCGCCGGGATCGCTCAACGGCATCACGCCCAGCGGCGGCACCACTCGTACATGACGACGGCGGCGGCAGCGGCGGCGTTGATCGAGCGCGTCGAGCCGTACTGGGCGATCTCGACGACCCCGGATGCGGCGGCGAGCATCTCGGGCGACAGCCCCGGCCCCTCCTGCCCGAACACGAGCACGCACCGCTCGGGAAGGCCTGCCCGGTGGACAGGGACGGAGCCTGCGACGTTGTCGACCGCGACGACCGGCATCCGCTCGCTCTCGGCCCACGCGGCGAAGGCGGCGACGTCCTCGTGATGGAGCACGTGCTGATAGCGGTCGGTCACCATGGCGCCCCGTCGGTTCCAGCGACGACGGCCGATGATGTGCACGGCGGCGGCTCCGAACGCGTTGGCGCTGCGCACGATCGAGCCGATGTTCATGTCGTGCTGCCAGTTCTCGATGGCCACGTGGAACGGATGCCGATGCGCGTCGAGATCGGCGACGATGTGCTCCATCCGCCAGTACCGGTACGCGTCCACGACGTTGCGGGTGTCGCCCTCCGCGAGCAGCACGGGATCGTACCGAGGATCGTCGGGCCACGCGTCCGGGCCGCCCGGCCACGGGCCCACGCCGTGCGCGGGCGCGGCGTCGGCACCCGCGAGATCCGCGTCGGGGTCGGCCTCAGACGGCGCCGACGGTCCGGAGCGCCCCTCGTCGGCATCGACGAACGGCTGTCGTCCCTGATCGTCGGTCCCGCTCACCGGCCCAGCGTAGCCGCGTACCGGCCGCCGTCCGCACACGGCGGCGCCCGTGCCTCGTGCGCCCGCCCGAGGGGCGGGATCCGCCCCTCACGACACCCTTGCCCTCCGCTGTCCAATATTTCGGTGTGCCGAAAAATGCGCTACGTTTTCGGTATGCCGAAAACAGCGCCGCCCACCTCGCTGCCCTCCGCTGCGACGCCCGCGCCCCGGGCGGGTCGCCGCCTGATCTGGCTGCTCGGACCCGCCCTCGTCGCCGGCGTCGCCTACCTCGACCCGGGCAACGTCGCGGCGAACATGACCGCCGGCGCGGCCTTCGGATACCTGCTCGTCTGGGTCGTGGTGCTGGGCAACCTCATGGCCTGGCTCATCCAGTACCTCTCCGCCAAGCTCGGGATCGTCACCGGCCGGAGCCTCCCCGAGGTGCTGGGCGACCGCATCCGCAGCCGGTGGGGCCGCCGCGCGTACTGGCTGCAGGCCGAGCTCGTCGCGATGGCCACCGACGTCGCCGAGGTGATCGGCGGCGCCGTCGCCCTCAACCTGCTGTTCGGCATCCCGCTGCTGTGGGGAGGTGTGATCACCGGCGTCGTGTCGATGATCGTGCTGAGCGTCCAGACCCGGCGCGGGGCGCGCGCGTTCGAGACCGTCGTGATCACGATGCTCATCGTCATCGTGATCGGCTTCTGCGCGGGCATCGTCGCCTCGCCCCCGGATGCGGCCGCCACCGTCGGCGGTCTCGTGCCGCAGTTCGCCGGCACCGAGTCGGTGCTGCTGGCCGCATCCATCCTCGGCGCCACCGTCATGCCGCACGCGATCTACGCCCACTCGTCGCTCGTGCGCGATCGGTTCCCCCTCCCGGCGTCCGGTCCCGCGGAGGCGGTCCCCGCCTCCGCATCGGCTCCCGAGGCCTCCCCCGCCCCGACTGCCACCGACGGCCGGGAGCGACGGCTTCTGCGTGCCACCCGCTGGGACGTCACGATCGCGCTCCTCATCGCCGGATCGGTGAACCTCGTCATGCTGCTGCTGGCCGCGTCGAGCCTCGCCGGCGTGCCGGGAACCGACAGCCTCGAGGGGGCCTACGCGGCCCTCCACGACGGGCTCGGCCCGGTCATCGCCACGCTCTTCGCCGTCGGACTGCTCGCCAGCGGACTCGCCTCGACGTCGGTCGGCGCCTACGCCGGGTCGGAGATCATGAGCGGACTGCTCCGCATCCGTGTGCCTCTGCTGACACGGCGCCTGGTGACTCTCGTCCCGGCACTGGTCATCCTCGGGCTCGGCATCGATCCGACGCTCGCGCTCGTGCTCAGCCAGGTCGTGCTGTCGTTCGGCATCCCGTTCGCGTTGGTTCCGCTGGTCTGGCTGACCGCCCGGCGCGACGTGCTCGGAGCCTTCCGCAACCGGATCCTGACGACGGCGGGCGGCATCGCCGCATCCGTGTTCCTCGTGACCCTCAACGTCGTGCTCATCTGGCTGACCGTTACCGGCGGGTAGCCTGGACGTGTGCCCTCCTCCGCGGCTGTCGACGACTATCTGAAGGTCGTGTACCAGCACACCGAATGGCAGGACGAGCGCATCACGCCGTCGCAGCTCGCGCAGCAGCTGGGGCTCGCGCCGTCGAGCGTCACCGAGATGGTGCAGAAGCTGGCCGCGTCCGGGCTCGTCAGCCACCGCCGCTACGGGCCCATCACCCTGACGGCGCAGGGCCAGGCCCGCGCCGCGGCGATCGTGCGGCGGCACCGGCTCGTCGAGACATGGCTCGTGCGCGAGTACGGCTACACGTGGGACGAGGTGCACGACGAGGCCGAGATCCTCGAGCACGCCCTCAGCGACCGTCTGCTCGACCGCATCGACGAGCGCCTGGGCCGGCCGCGGTTCGACCCGCACGGAGACGCGATCCCGGATGCGGACGGCCGCACCGACCGTGGACCGTTCGTCATGCTCGGCGAGGCGGATCCGGGACACACCGGGAGCGTGCTGCGGGTGAGCGACCGCGATCCGCAGCTGCTGCGCGAGCTCGAGCGCCTGGGTGTCGACGTCGGCCGGACGGCGACGGTCGTCGACACCGCGCCGCCCGCGCTGGTCGTGCGCTTCGACGCCGACCCCGTGCCGCTGCCGCGCGAGGCGCACGACGCGATCTGGCTCTCCGCCTGAGCTCCGCGGCGGCGTCCCCGAGCTCAGCGGTCGGATCCGGACCCGGCTCAGCGGCGGGCGGCCTCGAAGGGCCAGCGCAGGCGGGTCGCGTTCTCGCACGCGATCCAGACGCGCTCCGCGACCGCCGGGTCACGGATGAGCCTTGCCGGCTTCGCCTGCCGCGGCGATCCCTTCACGACGAGACTCGGCCCCCACAGCTGACCGCCCTCGACCGAGGGGTCGACGAGGGCGCGCACGAGCGGCCACGCGCCGTGCTCCTTCGACTGGGTGATCGGCGCCTGCAGATTGTCGGCGAAGCGGCCGAGCCGCGAGGGCTCGTTGACGCCGCGGATGCCGCGGGTCCGACCGCTCGTCGAGTAGCCGGGGTGCGCGACCACGCTCGTCACCGGAACGCGGCTCTCGCGCAGCCGGCGGTCGGCCTCGAGGCCGAGCGCCGTCGTGACCACCTTCGACTGCACGTACGCGCGCCAGGCCGAATAGCCCTCCGCCAGCTGCGGATCCACCGGATCGTACGACCACAGCGACGTCGACATGCTGCCGAGCCACACCATCCGCCCCCGCCGCGCGGCGAGGGTCGACAGCAGGGCCCCGGCGAGCGCGAAGTGTCCGAGGGCGTTGGTGGCCAGCACGAGCTCGTTGCCGTCGCGGGTCGTCTGGCGCTGCGCCGGCGGGTGCACCACGCCCGCGTTCAGCAGCAGCCCGTCCAGGCGTCCGCGCTGACGCACCGTCGCGGCGGCGGCGCGCACCGAGCCGAGGTTGCTCGTGTCGAGCAGCAGCGTCTCGACGGTGCCGGCCGCATCCGGGACGCCGGCCGTGAGCTCGGCCCGCGCGGCCGCGAGGCGGTTCGGGTTGCGCCCGGTCATGATGACGTGAGCGCCCGCGCGCACGAGCTGATCGCTCGAGAAGAACCCGAGTCCGGCGTTCGAACCCGTCACGAGGTACGTGCGGCCATGGAGGTCCGGCAGATTGCGCGGATCCCAGTCCGCGGCGCTCGCGCTCACGCGTCCGAGACTATCCGCCCGGGCCGCGCGACGCGCCGCGGATGCCGGTCCGGTGGACGGTCGGGTACCGGCCCCGTGAACGACGGCGGGCGCGGCGGATGATCGCCCGGACTCCGGATGCGGCGGCCCGCGCCCTAGGCTGAGGCCATGCGCACGCGCGACGACATCGAGTGCTGGCTCACCGACATGGACGGCGTGCTGGTGCACGAGAACCAGCCGATCCCGGGGGCGGGCGAACTGCTGCAGGAGTGGAAGTCACAGGGGACGCCCTTCCTCGTCCTCACCAACAACTCGATCTTCACTCCCCGCGACCTCAGCGCGCGGCTGCGCACGTCGGGCCTCGTCGTGCCGGAGGAGTCCATCTGGACGTCCGCGCTCGCCACGGCCGAGTTCCTGCGCGGGCAGGCCCCGGGCGGGTCGGCGTTCGTGATCGGCGAGGCGGGGCTCACGACCGCGCTGCACGAGGCGGGGTTCACCCTGACCGAGACCGACCCGGACTACGTCGTGGTCGGCGAGACGCGCAACTACTCGTTCGAGGCGATCACGAAGGCGATTCGCTTCCTCGTGAACGGCGCGCGCTTCATCTCGACGAACCCCGACCCGACCGGCCCCTCGACCGACGGCCTGCTGCCTGCGACGGGGGCGATCACCGCCCTGATCACGAAGGCGACCGGCAAGGAGCCCTACGTCGTCGGCAAGCCCAACCCGATGATGTTCCGTTCCGCGCTCAACCGCATCGGCGCACATTCCGAGACGACCGGCATGATCGGCGACCGCATGGACACCGACATCGTCGCCGGCATCGAGGCGGGCCTGCACACGGTGCTCGTGCTCACCGGGATCAGCGACGAGAACGAGATCGTGCGGTACCCGTTCCGCCCCGACGAGATCCTGGCGTCGGTGGCCGACCTCCTCTCGCCCGAGCCGCTCGACTCCGAGATGCCCGAGGGGCTCTGACCGTGAACGCCGGGGCTGCGGGGGCATGCCGCATCCGCCCGATCGCCCCAGAGGGGATCCGACCGTGGACGACCGCACGCTGATCCTGCTCGTGTCGGCGCTGATCCTGAGCGGCACGCTGGTCGCGTTCCTCGTGCAGTACCTGCGCAGCCGCCGCGATCGCGACGACGACTGACCCGAAAGTCTCCCCGGAGTGGGGAGATTTCGTGTGATGTCTCAGGAGATTGGTGACGGGGAGATTTCGCTTCCTTCGTTGGTCGTCAGCGACCCCGGCCGCTGACCCGAAAGTCTCCCCGCCCCGGTTCTGTTCAACAGGCGCATTGCCTGGACTCTCCCCACCCCACGGAGCGCCCCGCAGGGGCGCTGAGCAGCTGACCCGAAAGTCTCCCCTCTCGGTCCCTGAGCGAGGAGCGAACACCGCACGCCCGCGCTACGGCCGAGCCCGCGCCGCTACTGCGGCTGGAGGCCGAGGTCGTCGAGGTCGACAGCGGCCAGCCACCGGAGGCCCTCCGCCTCGACGGCCGCCTGCGCGCCGGTGCGGCGGTCGACGATCACGGCGACGGCGACCGGCTCGGCGCCTTCGCGGCGGAGCGCTTCGACGGCCTTGAGCGCGGACTGGCCGGTGGTGGAGGTGTCCTCGACGACGACGACGCGCTTGCCCGCGACATCCGCGCCCTCGATCTGGCGCCCGCGGCCGTGGTCCTTGGGCTCCTTGCGCACGACGAACGCATCGAGCGGGGTGCCGGCGTGGACCGACTCGTGCAGCACGGCGTTCGCGATGGGATCGGCGCCGAGCGTCAGGCCTCCGACCGCGAGGACGCGGTCGACGTCGCGGATGAGGTCGAGCATGATGCGTCCGATCGCGGGAGCGGCACGATGATCGAGGGTGAGCCTGCGCATGTCGACGTAGTACGTCGCCTTCTTGCCGCTGGAGAGCGTGAAGTCCCCGTGGAACACGGCCTCGTCCTTGATGAGGGCGATGAGGTCCTGGCGGTCGGCTTCGAGCTCGGGCGTGGATGCGGCGGTCACGGCGTCGAGTCTACGGGCGCGGCGCCGGATGCCGCGGCTCGCGCCCGAGGAACGGCCGCGGCCACGCTCCCAGGGCGAGCACCGCGAGCACGACCTGCACGAGGCCCGCGACGAAGTAGATGCCGTGCAGGGGCGACCAGACGAGCATGATGGCGATCTCGACGAAGATCCAGATCATCATGACCAGGCCCGCCGCGGCATGCAGCCCCCGGGCCAGCGCGAACCGGCACAGCTGCGCGACGAGCGCGAGCACCTGCACGCCGCCGACGACCACGCCGAGGACGATGCCGGGCCAGAAGTAGGAGTCGAACGGCGAGCCCTCGATCCACTCGAGCGGGATCCCCATCCCTCCGCCGACGGTCAGCCCCAGCATCCCGGCGAGCGCCGAGAGCGCGGAGAACCCCGCCACGAGCAGCAGGGAGATACGGAGCCACCGCGGAACGGCCACCATCGTGCCCATGCTCCCGACGCTACGCCCGCGGCCACGCCCGCCGCATCCCGCACGGCCGGGAGAAAGCAGCGAGCGCGACACGATGCCCGGGCGGACGTGTCGGACGGGCGGAATAGGCTGGATGCCATGCGTCTGGCCACCTGGAACGTCAACTCCATCCGCGCGCGCGTCGTCCGCACCGTCGAGTTCGCGGTGCGCGAGAGCATCGACGTCCTGGCGATGCAGGAGATCAAGTGCAAGCCGGAGCAGTTCCCCTACGCGGCCTTCGAGGACGCCGGCTATCACGTGGTCGCGCACGGCCTGAACCAGTGGAACGGCGTCGCGATCGCCAGCCGTGAGCCCATCGACGACGTCGAGCTCGCCTTCCCCGGCATGCCCGGCTTCCAGAAGGGGTACGAGGGCCCGGACGCCCCGCAGGAGGCCCGTGCGATCGGGGCCACCGTCGGCGGCGTCAAGGTGTGGAGCCTGTACGTGCCGAACGGCCGCGGCCTCGACGACCCGCACTACGTCTACAAGCTCGACTGGCTGTCGGCGCTGACGCAGTACACGCGCGAGAGCCTCGCCGCGAACCCCGACCTCGCACTCGCGCTCGTCGGCGACTTCAACATCGCACCGACCGACGCCGACAACGGGGATCCGACCGTCGTCGAGGGCGTCACCACCCACGTGTCGCCCCCTGAGCGGGAGGCGTTCCACGCGCTCGAGGCGGCCGGCGTGCAGGACGTCGTACGTCCGCTCGTGCCGACCGGATACACGTACTGGGACTACAAGCAGCTGCGCTTCCCCCGCAACGAGGGGCTGCGCATCGACTTCGTGCTGGGCTCGCACGCGGTCGCCGAGGCGGTCACGGGAGCGGCGATCCACCGCGACGAGCGCAAGGGCGAGATCCCGAGCGATCACGTGCCGGTCGCCGTCGACCTCGACCTCGCCGGCCCCGAGGACGACGACGACCGACCGATGATCTTCGGCTGAGCCGCCGCACCCGGGCATCCTTCGGAGGGTCCCGGACCCGGTCCGCGGCCGCCGCCGGCTGCACGGCCGCGGACCGGCGATGTGGGGCGGGTCCATAGCCGACGGATGCCGCGCCCGACGCCCGGCTCGGCGCGCGAGCGCGGCATCCGGAGGCGACCGACGATCAGTCGCGGTAGCGGTCGATCAGGCGAGTGAAGGCCGTCAGATAGCCGTTCAGGAACCCGGCCGTCTCGTCGTTCGAGATCTCGCCGTCCTCGCCGAACAGGCCCGGCAGCGACTGGATGAAGCCCTCGGGCTGGCCGAGCGTCGGGGCGTTGAAGTGGCTCAGGATCGTCTTCAGGTGCTGTTGCCCGACCGCCGCCGAGATCGGGCCGCCCGAGGTGCCGATGACGGCGGTCGGCTTGTCGCTGAACGACGCCTGCCCGTAGGGACGCGCCGACCAGTCGAGGGCGTTCTTCAGCACGCCCGGGATCGAGCGGCTGTACTCGGGCGTGACGATGACGACGCCGTCGACATCGCGGATCGCCTGCTTGAAGTCGCGCGCGACCTGCGGAAAATCCGCCTCGAGGTCCTGGGAGTAGAACGGCAGGTCCGCGATCGGGATCTCGACCAGGGTGACCCCCTCGGGAGCGACCTTCGTCAGCGCCTTGGCCAGGCGCCGGTTGATGGACGTGCTCGACAGGCTGCCGACGATGTATCCGATGGTGTACTCGCTCACGAGTGCCCTTCCTCTCCCGTGCCGCGTCCGTCGCGACCCTACGAGGCGAAGCCGCCCCCGCGCCCGATCTATTCCGTCGGATGCACGCATGACGGGATGTGACGGCGACGACTCCGCCGCGCGGGGGATGCCTGCATCCCCCGATCCCCCTACCGTGGATGGATGCTGCCGCTTTCTCCCGCACAACAGCGCGGCGACATCCTGCTCGCCGCGACGATGCTGGTCGGCGCGCTCGTGAGCGCCACGCTGTCGTCGGTGGCCGGCATCTACGGCGGTGAGCAGGCGGGCATGCCGCTCGCCGTCGCCTATGCGTTCGTGCTCGCGGTGCCGCTCGCCTTCCGCCGGCGCTGGCCCGCGACCGTCGCGGTCGTCGTGTCGATCGCGTACTTCGTCGCGGTGACCCTGCACGTTCCCGAGCTCTACGCCGGCAACATCGCCATGTTCATCGCGTTCTACACGGTCGGCGCCTGGTCGACGCATCGCCGGCGAGCGAGGTGGACGCGGGTCGGGATCATCGTCGGCATGTTCGCCTGGCTGCTGATCGCCATGTTCGTCGACGCCACCCAGCCCACCGAGGGCGGACTCTCCCGCGCCGGAGCGTTCTCGCCCTACGTCGCGTACACCCTGCTGATGCTGCTGGTCAACGTGCTGTACTTCGGGGGCGCCTACTACTTCGGCGAGCGCACCTGGACGGCGGCGGAGCAGCGACGGGCCCTCGAGGAACGCACCGCCGAGCTCGAGCGCGAGCGCGAGATCACCGCCGCGCAGGCGGTGACCCTCGAGCGGGTGCGCATCGCCCGTGAGCTGCACGACGTCGTCGCGCACCACGTCTCGCTCATGGGCGTGCAGGCGGGCGTCGCGCGCACGATCATGGCGAAGGACCCGGAGGCGGCGGGCGCGACGCTCGCGCAGATCGAGTCCTCGGCGAGGTCCGCCCTCGCCGAGCTGCGCCACCTCCTCGAGACGCTCCGGACATCGCCGGATGCGGCCGACACCGCGCCGACGACGGTGGGGCTCGACGGTCTCGCCGCTCTGGTTCAGGATGCGGCATCCGCCGGGCTCCCGACCCTCTTCCGCGTGATCGGCACCCCGTATCCGGTGCCCGAGACGGCGCAGGTGAACCTGTTCCGGATCGCCCAGGAGGCACTCACCAATGCGCGCCGGCACGGGGGCCCCGGGGCCACGGCCGACGTGCGCCTGAGGTACGTGGACGAGGCCGTCGAGCTCGAGGTCGCCAACACCGGACGCCTCGTCCGCGACCCGAAGCCCGGCATGGGGCACGTCGGGATGCGCGAGCGCGCCGCGGCATCGGGCGGCACCGTCGAGCTGCTGCCGCTGTCGTCGGGCGGGTTCCTCGTGCGGGCGCGGGTGCCGGTGGGTGTCAGGGCCGAGGCATGAGCGCCCGGGTCGCGCTCGCGCGGAGCGCAGCCGCCTGGGTCGCGCCGGCCCGCGTGAAGACGATCGGCCGAGAAGAGGACGATCGCGGAGGAATCGTCCTCGCCTCGGCCGATTCCCCTCGTCTCGCGCGCTGGACCACCTCGACCGCGGTGCACGAGGAGAGGACGACACGATGACGGAACGCATACGAGTGCTGCTGGTCGACGACCACGCGATGATGCGGGCGGGCTTCCGGATGATCCTCGAGGCGGACGGCTCCTTCGAGGTCGTCGGCGAGGCGGCAACGGGCGCGGAGGCGGTCGCCAGCGCACGGCGGCTGCATCCGGATGTGATCTGCATGGACGTGCAGATGCCCGACATGGACGGACTCGCGGCCACGCGGCGGATCGTCGCGGACCCCGGCACCGGCGGGGCGGTGCTGGTGGTCACCACCTTCGATCGCGACGACTACCTGTTCGCGGCGCTCGAGGCGGGCGCAAGCGGGTTCCTCCTCAAGAACGCAGGCCCCGAGGAGCTCGTCGCCGCCGTGCGGGTGGTCGCCGCGGGCGACGCGCTGCTGGCGCCGGAGGTGACGCGGCGCGTGATCGCGCGCTTCGCCTCCGGTGGCATCGTGCCGGATGGCGCGGCCCCCGCACCCGGCACGGCGGCGGCCGGGAGACCCGCCGCATCGGCCGCGCCGGCGGGACCCGGAGCCGGGACGACGGGGTCCGGAGCCGGACCGGCGGGGTCCGCATCCGGACCGGCGGGGGCCGCATCCGGGACCGCGGTGCCCGGAGCCGGACCGGCGGGACCCGTGTCCGCGCCGGCGGGGTCCGCATCCGGACCGGACACGGGGCACGACTCCGCGGACTGGGCCGGGCTGACGGAGCGGGAGTCCGAGGTGCTGAGGCTCATGGCCGACGCCCTCTCGAACGCCGAGATCGCCGGGCGTCTGTTCATCGGCGAGGCCACCGTCAAGACCCACGTGTCGAACGTGCTGCAGAAGCTCGGTGCCCGGGACCGCGTGCAGGCGGTCGTGCTCGCCCACCGCCGCGGGGTCGCCTGAGCACCGCCCCGCCCGCGTCCGTCCCGCCCGCGTCGGCCCCGCCGAACCCACATCTTCGTGCCGAGCCCACACGTTCTTTGCGGCGTGAACGTATGGGTTCGCGCCGAGAATGTGGGTTCGGCGAACTGAGCGAGGGGGGGAGGGGAG
>NZ_CACSKB010000064.1 GCF_902706225.1 Microbacterium sp. 18062 | reverse complement strand
GGCGCGGGGCGGGCGCCGCGCCGCCCGGGCCCGCCGCCCGCCCCGCGCCGCGCCGCGCCATCCGGGCCCGGGTGGGCGGTCAGGCGAGGCGGGTCTCGAACGGCCAGCCGGTGTACGCCTCGGCGAGGTAGGTGCGGCCCGCCTCCGACTCGACGACCGAGCGCAGCTCGCCGAGCTGGCGCAGACGGTCGAAGTCCGATGCGTCGGGTGCGACGTGGAGCATGCTCGTCATCCACCAGGAGAAGTGCTGCGCCTTCCAGATGCGCCGGAGCGCGACGTCGGCGAAGGTGTCGAGCGGCCGGTCGTCGTTCTCGAGGAGGAGTGCGGTGAGGGCCTCGTGCAGCAGCACGACGTCGGCGACGGCGAGGTTCATGCCCTTCGCGCCGGTGGGCGGAACGGTGTGCGCGGCGTCGCCGATCAGGGCGACGCGCCCGCGGCGCAGTCGGTGCGCGACGAAGCTGCGGAAGCGGAGCACGTCGCGCTGGAAGATCGTGCCCTCCCGGAGCGTCGTGCCCGGTACACGGGACTGCAGCTCCGCCCAGATCCGCTGCTCGTCGAGGGCGTCGGGGTCGGCCTCGGGGTCGCACTGGAAGTACATCCGCTGCACCGTGGGGCTCCGCTGGCTGATCAGCGCGAATCCGTTCTCCGAGTTGCTGTAGATCAACTCCTCCGAGCTCGGCGGCGCTTCGCACAGGATGCCGAACCACGCGAAGGGGTACTCGCGGAAGTAGCCGCCGGTCGAGGCCCCGGTGACGGTCGGGCGCACGACCGAGCGCGAGCCGTCCGCGCCGACCACGAAGTCGGCGTCGATCTCGAACGGCTGCCCGTCCGCATCCGTGCCGACGACGCGGGGTCGGTCGGAGTCCGCATCCTCGACCCGTTCGACGCTCGCGCCGAAGCGCAGGTCCTGACCGGCCGCGAGGCGTGCGGCGACGAGGTCGCGCAGCACCTCGTGCTGGGGGTAGAGCCAGACGCTGCGGCCGACGAGCCCGGGGAAGTCGATGCGGTGCCCCTCGCCCGCGAACCTCAGCTCGATGCCGTCGTGGCGGGTGCCGTCCGTGAGCACGCGCGAGGAGGCGCTGCTGGAGACCAGCAGATCGACCGTGCCCTGTTCGAGGATGCCCGCGCGGATCGTGTTCTCGATCTCCTCGCGCGAGCGCTGGTCGAGGACGACCGAGTCGATCCCGGATGCGGCGAGCAGGTGCGAGAGGAGCAGCCCCGCGGGGCCGGCTCCGACGATCGCGACGCGGGTGCGGTCGGCTTCGGTCATGGCGTCTCCTTCGACGTGTGCCCGACGCTTCGGATGGCGGGGCCGTGGGCGGATGCTGCGCCCCCAGTGTGCCGCGCGCTTCGGTGGATTTGACCTGGATTCCCGTTGAACGGGAATCCAGGTCACTCTATTGCCGCGACCCGGACCGAGCCGGGCTCAGCGGCGGTCGGCGCGCAGAGCGGCCTCGATGGCGGATGCGGCCTGTTTCAGCGCGGCGAGCGCCGGGCCGGGCGGGGTCTCGCGGGGCAGGACGACCGACAGTGCGGCGACGACCTCTCCGGCGTCGCGGATCGGCACCGCGACGCCGGTCGAGACCTGCTCGATCGAGCCGGGGGCGACGACGAAGCCCTCGCGACGGACGTCGGCGATGCGGCGGCGGAGCACCGCGGCATCCGTGATCGTCTCCCGCGCGAGGGCGCGCAGGGGGCCGGCGAGCACGCGCTCGCGCAGGGCGAGCGGCGCGTGGGCGAGCAGCACGAGCCCCGACGAGGACGCATGGAGGGGAAGACGGCCGGCGACCCGGGTGATGTTCGCGCCCGCCTGCGGGTGCGACAGCCGCTCGAGGAAGAGCGCCTCGTCCTGCTCGAGCACCGCGAGCTGGGTGTGCTCGCGCACGGCGGCCTGCACGGACTCCATGTGCGGCAGCGCCGCCTGGCGCAGTCGCAGCGCGGTCGAGCCGCGGAGGGCGAGCTCCCAGAGGCGCAGCCCGAGGCGGATTCGGTGGTCCTCGTCGCGTTCGAGCAGCCCCGCCCGCACGAGTTCGTCGACGATGCGGTGCGCGCTGGAGGAGGGAAGCTCGGCGCGTCGCCCGATCTCGGCGGTGGTCTGCACCGTGCGCTCGGACGTGAAGGTCTCGAGCACCCGCACGATGCGCTCGGTCATCGAGTCGCCGCTGGCCGAATTCGCCACGCCCTCACCCTCTCATGCGCGCAGCCCAGCCTTGGCCCACTCCGAGCTCCGTCTGGCACTTCGGCACCGTCTGGCTCGCGGGCATCGGATCCGGCACCCATCCGACCCCTCGGAGCCGACCCATCCGACCCACTGGGCACTCCCGTGCCGCACGTGGCGCCCCGCTCCTCCGCCGCCGGTGTCACCCATCGGTGTCTCACTTGTGCAGGCGGGAAGGGCTCGGGCTCTGCATAAGTGAGACACGGATGCTGCTGGCCCCCGGGTACCCTCGGTCCATGGGCGAGGGCGTGCTGCAACGCACGATGCGCATCCTCGGCGCCTTCACCGAGGACGCGCCGGCGCTGAGTGCGGCAGACCTGGCCGCGCGCACGGGGCTCGCCCTCTCGACCGCGCATCGGCTCATCGCCCAGATGCTCGCGGAGGGACTCCTCTCCCGCGCGCCCGGTCATCGGTACACCGTCGGCGCGCGGCTCTGGGAGATCGGCGAGCTCTCGCCCCTCGCGCAGCGGCTGCGCGAGACCGCCCTGCCGCATATGGTGCGCCTGTACGAGGCCACGGGCGAGAACGTGCACCTCGCCGTGCTCGACGATCCGACCCCGGATGCGGCATCCGCCGTGTTCGCCGGCCGTCTCACCGGCCGCGCCTCGGTGCCGACCCTCGGGAGATCCGGCGGCCGGCATCCGCTGCACACGACGGGCGTCGGCAAGGCGCTGCTGGCCACCCGCGACGACGCCTGGCTCGACGCCTATCTCGCCGTCCCCCTCGTGCCCGAGACGCGGCTGTCGATCACCGACCCGGAGCGACTGCGGCTCGAGGTCCGGCTCGCGCGTCGGCGGGGCTACGCCACGACGCGCGAGGAGATGACGCTCGGCAACATCTCGGTGGCCGCCGCCCTCGGCGCCGTGCCGGGACTGCCCCCGACGGCGCTCGGGATCGTCGCGCACATCGACGACTCGCACGACGAGCGCCGGCTCGCCCCCCTCGTCGTGCAGGCCGCGAAGGACCTCACCCGCGCGCTCCGGCATCCCTGATTCCCACTGGATGGGAATTCGGGTGCGGAAACGTCCGCACCCGGTGCGACCCTGGTTCGACCCGACCCGTCTGGTCCGTCGAAGGAGACCCCATGACCGTTGCCGACTCCGATCCGCGCGGAGAAGAAGCGTTCTCGTCGAGCGTGATCGTCGAGCCGACGGCCGCAGCCCCCGAGTCCCTGCTCGCCTCTCCCGACATGCCCTCGCAGCGCGAGATCAACGCCGAGATGGCCGAGCTCCACGCGGACGCCGAGGCCCGGGTCGCCAGCGGCGAGTCCGTGCCGCGCACCCTCTACGACTTCCCGCCGTACCGGTCGAGCGTGCTGCGGCACCCGACCAAGAACCCGCGGCTGGTGGACCCGGAGACCATCGAGCTGTTCTCGCCGGCGTTCGGGCAGCGCGACGTCGCCGCGATCGAGGCCGACCTCACCCTCCAGCACACCGGCGAGCCGCTCGGCGAGCGCATCACCGTCACGGGCCGCGTGCTCGACGCCTGGGGCCGACCGGTGCGCAACCAGCTGCTCGAGGTGTGGCAGGCGAACTCCGCGGGCCGCTACATCCACCAGCGCGACCAGCATCCCGCCCCCCTCGACCCGAACTTCACGGGCGCGGGCCGCATCGTCACGAACGACGACGGCGAGTACCACTTCACGACGATCAAGCCGGGCCCGTACCCGTGGAAGAACCACGTCAACGCCTGGCGGCCCGCGCACATCCACTTCTCGGTCTTCGGCACCGGGTTCACGCAGCGCATCATCACGCAGATGTACTTCCCGAGCGACCCGCTGTTCGCGCTCGACCCCATCTACAACACGATCCGCAGCCAGAAGGACCGCGACCGGCTGATCGCGACCTACGACCACGACCTGACGGTGCCCGAGTTCTCGATGGGCTACCGCTGGGACATCGTCGTCGACGGGCCGGATGCCACCTGGTTCGAGCCCGAGGGAGAGCACTGAGATGACCGACACCCGCACCGTCCCCACCCGCCTCGGCGAGCCGTCGCTCGAACCGACCGCCGGCCAGACCATCGGTCCCTTCTACGCCTTCGGCATCCAGTACCCCAAGATGCACGAGGTCGTCTTCCCGCACTCGCCGGGGGCGATCGTGCTCGGCGGCACCGTCTACGACGGCGCCGGCGCGCCCATCCCGGACTCGTGCATCGAGATCTGGGGAGCCGACTCCGACGGCACCGTGTCCCGCGGCCGCGGGGCGCGCCGCCGCGACGACCACACCTTCAGCGGGTTCGGACGTGCGTTCACCACCGACGAGGGCCACTACGAGTTCTGGACGCGCAACCCCGGCGCCGAGGCGGGCAAGGCCCCGTTCTTCGCCGCCGTCGTGTTCGCCCGGGGCCTGCCGAACAAGCTGCACACGCGCATCTACCTGCCCGACGACGCCGAGGCGCTCGCGGCGGACCCGCTCCTCGACTCCCTCAGCCCCGAGGAGCGCGCTACGCTCGTCGCAACGCGAACGCCCGAGGGCCACCTCCATCACGACATCCGGCTGCAGGGCGAGAAGGAGACCGTGTTCCTTGCCTTCTGACCCGAAAATCCCCGAGGGGGATTTCCGTGTCCTCCCGGATGGTGAGCGACCCGGGGTCGCTGACGCACCGTCGACCGGTGCCGACGCTCTCGATGCGGGACTCCTGTCGCCGGTCGCCGTCGGCTTCGACGACACGGTGACCGATGCCGCGGTCCTCGGAGCGCTGGTCGCGGCAGAGGTCGCGCTCTCGCGAGCCTGGGCGCGCGTCGGCATCGCGCCGGATGCGGCGATCCTCTCCGCGGCGCTCGGGTGGGCGGGGCCCGGCGCACCCTGCGACGCGGCCTGGCTCCCGCTCGGCGTGGTGGTCGCCGCATCCGTCGCCGGAGGGAACCCTGTGATCCCGCTCGTGGGACGGCTCAAGGAGCGCGTGCCGATCGAGTCGCGCCCCTGGGTGCATCGCGGAGCGACCAGCCAGGACATCCTCGACTCGGCGCTCATGCTCGTCTCCCGGCGCGCGGGTGCCGAGGTGCAGACGGCGCTTCGGGCCACCGAGCAGCACCTCGCCGTCTTCGCCGCCGCGCATCGCGACGACGTCGCCGCCGCCCGCACCCTCACCCAGCATGCGGTGCCGACGACCGTCGGCGCCCGCGCGGCCGGCTGGCTGCGCGGCGTGCACCGTGCCCGCATCCGCCTGGACGCGGCGCTCGCCGCGCTCCCCGCCCAGCTCGGGGGCGCCGGGGGCACCCTCGCCGCGTTCGTGGAGATCGGCGGAGCGGATGCCGCATCCGCCCTGCCCGCGGCCTTCGCCGCCGAGCTCGGCCTCGCCGCGCCCGACGCCCCCTGGCACACGACCCGCTGGCCGGTGACCGAGCTCGGCGACGCGCTCGTGCAGGCGATCGACGCCGTGGGGAAGATCGCCGCCGACGTCGCCACGCTCAGCCGCACCGAGATCGGCGAGCTCGCCGAGGGGACCGGCGGCGGATCGAGCGCGATGCCGCAGAAGCAGAACCCGGCGGGGTCCGTGCTCGTGCGCTCGGCGGCGCTGCGCGCCCCGCAGCTCGGGGCGACCCTGCACCTCGCGTCGGCGCTCGCGGTCGACGAGCGACCCGACGGGGCCTGGCACGCGGAATGGCCGACGCTGCGGGAGCTGCTCCGCCTCGCGCTCGGCGCGACCGGCACCTCCGCGCGGCTCGTCGAGGGGCTGCGCGTCGACGCCGGAGCCACCGCGCGGAACCTCGCGTCGACCGACGGGCTGATCGTCTCCGAACGGCTCTCGATCGCCCTCACCCCGGTGCTCGGCCGCGACGCCGTGTCGCGCATCGTCGCCGAGGCGGGTCGTGGCGGCGACCTCCGCACCCTCGTCGCCCGGGCGCTCGAGGACGCGGGCGACCGCGTGCCGGACGCGCCGCATCCGGCCGACGAGGTCGACGCGCTGCTCGACCCCGCCCGGTACACGGGGCTCGCCTCGGCGCAGGTGGATCGCACGGTGCAGGACCTGCCGGCGCCCGCCGACACCGAGGAGGAGTCCCGATGACCGTCCCCGAGATCGTCCTGACCGAGCCGTCCGGCCCCACCGGCGCCCCGCTGATCGTGCTCGGCCCCTCGCTCGGCACCTCCACGATCCTGTGGGAGACCACGATCCCCCTCCTCAGGGAGCGCTACCGCGTCGCCGCGTGGGACCTTCCCGGCCACGGCGAGTCGCCGCCGCCGACCGCCCCGTTCACCGTCGCCGACATCGCCGACGGCGTCGCGGACGCCGTGCGCGCGCGCGGCGAGGACCGCATCCTGTACGCGGGCGTCTCGCTCGGCGGGGCGACGGGTCTCGAGCTCCTCCTCCGCCACCCCGCGCTGGTCTCCGCCGCTGCGATCGTCGCCTCCGGCGCCCGGCTCGGCGACCCCGGGGCGTGGCACGAGCGGGCCGCCCAGGTGCGTGCGCAGTCGACGTCGTCGCTGATCATCGGCTCCGCCCAGCGCTGGTTCGCGCCCGGCTCGATCGAGCGGCGGCCCGAGCTCAGCGGGCGGCTGCTGCACGCCCTGCAGGACGCCGACGACGAGGGGTACGCCCGGTGCTGCGAGGCGCTCGCCGCCTACGACGTGCGCGACAGCCTCGGCAGGATCGACGTGCCGGTGCGCGCGGTGTGGGGACGGTTCGACCAGGTCGCCCCCGAGCAGAAGGCGACCGAGATCGCGGAGGGCGTCCGCCGCGGCAGCACCGCCGTGATCGAGGACGCGGCGCACCTGCCGCCCGCCGAGCAGCCCGAGGCCACCGCATCCGCACTGCTCGACTTCTTCGACGCCCTCTCGGAAGGACCCCTGCGATGACCCGACCCGACGGCGAAGGGCTCACCGACGAGCAGCGCTACGACCAGGGCATGGGGGTGCGACGCGCGGTGCTCGGCGACGCGCACGTCGACCGGGCCGTGGCGGGGACGGTGCCGCTGACGGCGGACTTCCAGGACCTCATCACCCGGTACGCCTGGGGCGACATCTGGTCGCGGCCGGGGCTCGCGCGCCGCGAGCGATCGGTGGCGGTGCTGACTGCCCTCATCGCGCTCGGGCACCACGAGGAGCTCGCGATGCATCTGCGGGCGGCGATCCGCAACGGCCTCACGCACGACGAGATCGTCGAGGTGATCCTGCAGTCGGCGATCTACTGCGGCGTGCCCGCGGCCAACACCGCGTTCCGCATCGCGAAGGACGTCTTCGCGGAGGAGTGATCCGGTCGCGCCGACGCGAACCCCTCGAAGTAGTCTCCGTTCGCTGGTCGCATATGCGCGGGTGTTGCGGCGTCGCACCCTGTGATCGCGACGAACGAACAGCGGCCGGCGGGCGGATGCCGTCGCGCCCGGCCCAGCCGGGCTATCCCCGGTTCAGCTCCGCCGCCGCGCGGATCAGCTCGACGAAGGCGTCCTCGTCGAGCGCGTCGTGCTCGGCGAGGTCGATCGCGCGGCGGGTGCCGGCGCCGAGGCTCGCGTTGAACAGCCCCCGCGGATCCGGCAGTGAGGCGCCCTTCGCGAAGGTCACCTTGATCTTGTCGCGATAGGTCTCGACCGTGCAGATCAGCCCGGCGAGGGAGAACGTCGGCACCCCGCCGGGATTGGAGGGCTTGCGCCACTTGGTCTCCTCGATCGCCTCCGGCTCCGCCCGTGCGATCAGGGTGCGGACGGCCTCGACCCGGGCCTGTCGCCAATCAGTGCTCATGGGTACACCGTAGCCACCGCTACGCTGGCGGCGTGATCATCCCGACGTCCGCGTCCGGCGCCGCTGCCGACGACCGCATCACGCTGCGATTCCTCTCCACGCCCGCCGACACCGCCGCGGGCGGCAGATCGGTCGCGGCGGGCAGCGTCATGGAGTGGATCGACAAGGCGGGGTACGCCTGCGCGGTCGGATGGTCCGCGGCCTACTGCGTGACGGCCTACGTGGGGAACGTGCGCCATCGTCGCCCGATCCCGCC
This sequence comes from Microbacterium sp. 18062, assembly GCF_902706225.1. Lineage (GTDB taxonomy): Bacteria > Actinomycetota > Actinomycetes > Actinomycetales > Microbacteriaceae > Microbacterium. Next base: position 10,270 of record NZ_CACSKB010000064.1, on the reverse strand, counting down.
GGGCAGTCTGATCGAGGTCGAGGCGCGCCTCATCCACACCGGGCGCACCAGCATGCACGTGGTGGTCACGGTCTCGTCCGCCGAGGTCGCCTCCCGCACCTACGCGCCGGCGACGACCTGCATCCTCGTCTTCGTCGCGAAGGATGCGGACGGGCGTCCGACCGAGGTGCCCTCATGGTCGCCGGTGTCGCGCTCCGACCGCAAGCTCGCCGCCGCCGCGCTCGAGCGCATCCCGTCGCGCACCGAGATCAAGCGCCACATGCTCGACGAGGAATACGCCGACGACAGCGAGACGCCACGGGTGACGCTGCGGTTCCTCGTGCCGCCCGGCGTCGTGAACTGGGGCGGCAACGCCCACGGCGGCACCGTCATGCGGTGGATCGACGAGGCCGCCTACGCGGTGGCGGCGTCCTGGGCACGCGACGGCGACGAGGCGAGCCACGCCGTCGCGGTGTACTCCGGCGGCATCCACTTCTTCACCCCGGTGCGGATCGGCGAGCTCGTCGAGGTGGACGCCCGCATCATCCACACGAGCGCGCACAGCATGCACATCAGCATCCGGGTGTCGTCGGCCGATCCGCGCACGCCGCGGGAGCTGACCCTCACCACCCAGTGCATGAGCGTCTTCGTCGTGCCCGGCGCGGACGGAGTGGCCCGGGCGGTGCCGGAGTGGCGACCCCGCACCGACGGGGATCGCCGGCTGCAGGAGCACGCGCGCGAGGTGGTGCGTCTGCGCGAGTCGATCGTGCCGATCCCCGCCTCGCTCACGCTCGAGCCCTGACCGCCTCGTCCGGCACCGTGCTCCGGATGCCGCCTTCGGACGCTCAGTACAGCGGCACGGTGAGGATCTCGTCGATCCTGCGACGGTAGTGCGCCACCATGTCGATCTCGGCCGGCGAGTAGAGCCACTGCACCTGCAGCCCGTCGATCAAGGCGACCAGGTCGACGGCGGCCTGGCCGGGATCGATGCCCGGCCTCAGCGCACCCTGTCCGGCGAGATCCCGGAGCGCCGCCGACATCCTGCTCCGCGTGAGGTCGTAGCGCCGGGTGAAGTACTCGAACGCGGGGTGGCCCGGCTCGGTGGCCTCGGCCGAGAGCACAGCGAACAGGCTGACGAGCCCCGGGTGCGCCGCGTTGTGCTCGATGATGCGGGCGATCTGCCGGAAGTAGACGAGACCGTCCGGGGGATCGCCGCCCAGGTCCGCCAGGAACCGCTCGGTGTCCTGGCGATCGCGTTCCTCGAGAACGGCGCGCAGCAGATCCTCCTTGGTGGGGAAATGATGCAGCAGACCCGCGCGCGACACCCCGCAGTCCGCGGCGATCTGCAGGATGGACGCACCACGGAATCCCTGTGTGCTGAAGGCGGTGAAAGCCTTCGCGACGATCTGCTGGCGTCTCGCGGTGCCCTTCGCGTAGTTTCGGCGGGCCGCCATCGGAACCTCCCGTTCCCCTCATGATACTGAGCGCCGCGGGTGCGCCAGCCGCTCAGGACGGGCTCGAACGTGCCTCGGATCGACCCCGAAAAGAAACCTACATAGGTGTCGGTTTTGCTGCTACCGTGGCGATGCCGCGCCGATGACGATGTCGGCGCGGGTCCGGCGATGAAGCCGGGCGAGCACAGCACTCAGGAGATAACAATGACGTTAGGAAGACTGAAGGCCGTCGCCGCGGGCATAGCCATGGCGGCGCTCGCCCTGACCGGATGCAGCGCCCCCTCGAGCGACGGATCCGGAGACGCCGCCGTCCTCACGCTTGGAACCCTCATCGAGCCGACCTCGTTCGATCCGAACCAGGCTCAGGAGGGGCACTTCATGCAGTTCTATCAGGCCGCATACGACAGCCTGATCCGTCGTGCCCCCGACGGCGGGTTCGAGCCCATGCTCGCCACGGCATGGGAGTTCAGCGAGGACGGGATGCAGCTCACGCTCACCCTGCGCGACGACGTCACCTTCAGCGACGGCGCCGTCTTCGACGCCGAGGCGGCCAAGGCGAACCTCGAGCACTTCCGCACCGGAACCGGACCGCAGGGACACACCCTCGCGGCGGTCGAGTCCATCGACGTCGTCGACGATCACACGATCGCCATCGATCTGAGCGTGCCGGAGCCCGCGCTCCTGATCTACCTCAGCAACGCCGCCGGTCTCATGGGAAGCCCGGAGGCCCTCGGCACCGACGAGATCAAGACGAACCCGGTCGGTTCGGGCCCCTACGTCCTCGACGCCTCCGCCACCACGATCGGATCGCAGTACACGTTCGTCAAGAACGAGGACTACTGGGCGCCGGAGCTCCAGCAGTTCGATCGCGTGGTCTTCTCCTACATCCCCGACATCACGGCGCGGTACAACGCGCTCGCCAGCGGTCAGGTCGATGCGGCGATCCTCGACGCGAAGACCGCATCGCAGGCCGACGCGGCCGGTCTCGTCCCGCACATCCAGGGGCTCGACTGGCAGGGGCTGATCCTCTTCGACCGTGCCGGGCAGCTCGTCCCCGCTCTCGGGGATGTGCGCGTGCGCCAGGCGATCAACCACGCCATCGACAAGGAGGCCATCCTCGCGCAGATCCAGGGCGGCCGCGGCGAGCTCACCGACCAGGTCTTCGGGCCGAACTCCACGGGTTTCGTAGAGGAGCTCGAGGGCACGTACGCCTATGACCCCGCGCGCGCCGGCGAGCTGATCGCCGAGGCGGGATACGCCGACGGGTTCGCGATCGACATGCCGATCTGGGCGAACTTCGACCAGGCCCTCGCCGCGGTCATCAGGGAACAGCTCGGCGCGGTCGGCATCACGGTGAACTTCGTCGAGGTGCCGGCGGCCGACGCGCTCACCGAGATGGTCTCGGGACGTTTCCCCGCCACGTGGATGTCGCTGTTCCAGCCGTCGAGCTGGACGACGATCAACCAGGCGATCGCACCGACGGCGCTGTTCAACGCCCTCGACTCGACCGACCCCGCGGTGACGGATCTCATCACCCGGGTGCAGTTCGGCGATGAGACCGAGGCCGCGGCCGCGGCCGCGGAGCTGGGCACGTACCTCGTCGAGAACGCCTGGTTCGCGCCGTGGTACCGCCCCGACCAGCTCTACTACGGCAACGACAGCGTCGACGTCGTCGTGCAGGTGGAGCAGGCCGTCCCCTCCCTCTACAACTACTCGCCCGCGAGCTGACCGGCTGCGGGCCGTCCGGGACGAACTGCTCTTCCCGGACGGCCCGCCCGCCCGCCTCGCCCCAGGGGGACCATCATGCTGGCATTTCTTCTCAAGAGGCTCGGATCGAGCGTGCTCCTGCTGTTCGTCGTCACCGCGTTCACCTTCGCGATGGTCTTCTCGGCGGGCAGGAACGTCGCGCGCGTCATCCTCGGCGACTACGCCACCGAGGAGCAGGTCGCGCTGAAGGCCGAGGAGCTCGGCATCGATCAGCCGCTGCCGGTGCAGTTCGCCGCATGGCTGGGCAGAGCGCTCACCGGCGACCTCGGCCGGTCCTGGTTCACGAGCGAGCCGGTCGTCCAGGCGCTGTCGACGCGCCTGACGGTCACCTTCTCGATCGTGCTCATCGTCATCGTCATCTCCGCGGTGCTCTCGGTCGCGCTGGGGCTCGCCGCAGCGGTCCGGCGCGGATGGGTCGACCGGCTCGTCCAGGTGCTCGCGGTGCTCGGGTACGCGATCCCGGGCTTCATCCTGGCGATCATCCTCGTGACGGTCTTCGCGGTGCAGCTGGGCTGGTTCCCCGCCACCGGCTTCACACCGTTCGCCGAGAACCCGCAGGCCTGGCTGCTGTCGATCACCCTGCCGGTCATGGCGCTCGTGCTGTCGACCGTCGCCTCCACCGCGCAGCAGATCCGCAGCTCGCTGATCGACGTGCTCCGGCGAGACTATGTGCGCACGCTCCGCAGCCGCGGGCTCGGCAGACGGGAGATCCTGCTGCGGCATGTCCTGCGCTCGGCATCACCACCCGGCTTGACCGTGCTCGCCCTGCAGTTCGTCGGGCTGCTGGGCGGTGCCGTCATCGTCGAGCAGGTGTTCGCGCTGCCCGGCCTCGGCTACCTCGCCGTCCAGTCGACCACGCGCGGCGATCTGCCCATCGTCATGGGCGTGGTGCTGGCCACGGTCGTCCTCGTCGTCGTCGTCAACCTCGCCATCGACCTGCTGGTCGGATGGCTCAACCCGAAGGCGCGTGTCTCATGAGCCAGCCCGTGACTCCCACCGTCTCGGTCCACGTCGTCACCTCCAGCAGACGGGGCACCGTGCGACGCCTGCTGTCGAACCCGCTCGGCGTGATCTCGCTCGCGGTGATCGCGGTCGCGGTGCTCGCCAGCGTCCTCGCCCCGGTGGTCGCGCCGTACAACCCCGATGCGACCGACCTGTCGAACGTGCTCGCCGGTCCGAGCGCAGCGCACTGGTTCGGCACCGACAGCGTCGGGCGCGACGTGCTGTCCCGCCTGCTCCACGGCGGACAGGTGACGTTCGCGGCCGCGGCTCTCGCGACCCTCGTCGCCCTCGTCATCGGGGTGCCGGCCGGCCTCGTCGCCGGGTACTACGGCGGTCGCTTCGACGCCGTGTCGTACTGGCTCAGCGACATGCTCATGTCGCTGCCGGGCATCATCATCCTGCTCGCCGCGCGCGCGGCGCTCGGGCCGAGCGTCTGGTACTCGATGGTGATCTTCGGCGTGCTGTTCAGCCCCTCCTTCTACCGTCTCGTGCGCACCTCGGTCATCTCGGTGCGTCACGAGCTGTACGTCGACGCCGCGAAGGTGTCGGGCCTGCCGGACATCCGCATCATCGGACGTCACGTCCTCTACGTCGTGCGCGCGCCCATCATCATCCAGGCGGCTCTGATCGCGGGGATCGCCATCGCCGTCCAGGCCGGACTGGAGTTTCTGGGCCTCGGCGACCAGTCGGTGCCGAGCTGGGGCATGATGCTCAACGAGGGATTCCGCAACGTCTTCCTCAGCCCGGGTTTCCTGGTCTGGCCGGCGGGTGCGATCGCCCTCGTCACCGGCGCGCTCGCCCTGCTGGGCAACGCGCTGCGCGACGCGCTCGAGGACGGCGAGAAGGCGCCGCGGCAGCGTCGCGTGCGAGATGCGCGGAGAGCAGCGCTCTCCGCGGCCGAGGAGCAGGAGGAGCAGGAGGAGCACGAGCAGCGGTCCGTCGACGACGGGCACCTGCTCTCGGTGCGGGGCCTGACCATCGAATACCCCGGGGCGGGAGGCGGTCGCGCCCGCGTCGTGGACGATGTCTCCTTCCACGTCGACCGGGGCGAAGTGCTGGGCATCGTCGGCGAGTCGGGCTCGGGAAAGACTCAGACGGCCTTCGCGGTGCTCGGGCTGCTGCCCGACGACGCCGACATCGTCGCGGGGCGGATCGTCATCGACGGCATCGAGGTGGTCGGCGGATGCAGCGGCCGGAACGGCAAGGCGATCGAGCCGTTGCGGGGCGTGCGGATCGGCTACGTCCCGCAGGAGCCGATGTCGAACCTCGACCCGGCCTTCACGATCGGCTACCAGCTCGCCCGCCCGCTCATCAAACGCAAGGGGATGAGCAAGGCGCAGGCGCGACGGCGAGCCCTCGAGCTGCTGGAGATCGTCGGCATCCCCGAACCCGAGCGCACCTTCGCCGCGTATCCGCACGAGATCTCCGGCGGCATGGCGCAGCGCGTGCTGATCGCGGGTGCGGTCGGCTGCGAGCCCGACCTGCTCATCGCCGACGAGCCGACCACGGCGCTGGACGTGACCGTGCAGGCCGAAGTGCTCGACCTGCTGCGCGATCTGCAGCAGCGCCTGGGAATGGGCGTGGTGCTCGTCACGCACAACTTCGGCGTGGTCGCCGACATCTGCGACCGCATCGTCGTGATGAAGAGCTCCCGGGTCGTCGAGAGCGGCGAGGTGCGGGCCGTCCTTCGGGAGCCGTCGCAGGCCTACACCGCAGAGCTGCTGGCATCGACCCTCGAGGGCAAGCCTCGTCGCACGATGCTGCTCGACACCCCGACGGAGGGCACCCGATGAGCACCGAGAGCCCGCCGACGGGAGAGCCGCTGCTGATCGTCGAGGACCTCGACGTGGAGTACCGGGCGAAGCGGTCGAGGACGCCGTTCCGCGCGGTCGAGGGCGCGAACCTGCAGATCCGCCCCGGCGAGACTCTGGGGCTCGTGGGCGAGTCGGGATCCGGGAAGACGACGATCGGCCGGGCCATCCTGGGGCTGGCGCCTGTGTCGAAGGGGCGCATCGTCTTCGCCGGCGCCGACATCTCCCACGCGAACCGTCGCGCCCGGCAGGCGCTGAGTCGTGACCTCCAGGTCGTGTTCCAGGACCCGTACTCCTCCTTGAACCCGTCCATGACCGTGGGAGACATCCTCGCGGAGCCGCTGGCCACCGCCGGGACCGATCGGCGCCGTGCACGGGCGCGGGTCGCCGAGCTGCTCGATCAGGTCGGGCTGCCCGCAGACACGGCATCCCGCCTGCCGCGGGAGTTCAGCGGCGGCCAGCGGCAGCGCGTCGCGATCGCCCGGGCGCTGGCCCTCGATCCCCGGCTGATCGTCTGCGACGAGCCGGTGAGCGCGCTCGACCTGTCGACGCAGGCCCGCATCCTCGACCTGCTGCTGCGCATCCAGCTCGAGACGGGTGTGTCCTACCTGTTCGTCTCGCACGACCTCGACGTGGTGCGCCACATCAGCCATCGTGTCGCCGTCATCTATCGGGGGCGCATCGTCGAGCAGGGGGACGCCGACCAGGTCACCGAGAATCCGGAGCACCCGTACACCCGGCGGCTGCTCATGGCCTCGCCGGTCATCGACCCCGACCGGCAGGCCGAACGCCGGAGGGCGCGTCGCGCCCTCGCCCCGACCGCGACCGCGACCGCGACCACGACCACGACCAACTGACCCCGTCATCCCATCGACAGGAAAGAGACCATGACCACTCCGCAGCTGTCCGTTCAGCTCTACTCCGTCGACGACCAGCTCGCCGAGGACCTCGACGGCACCCTGCGACGGCTCGCAGGCCTCGGTCTGCGCCAGGTGGAGGCGTTCGACTTCGTGCGACGCGCCTCGGAGCTGCGTACGGCTCTCGACCGTCACGGCCTCGTCGCCAGGACCGGGCACGCGACGTTCCTCTCCGACGAGCTGAGGTTCGGGGACAGCGTGGTCGCTGTGCCGCCGCGCGCCGAGACCTTCTCCGCGGCGCGCGAGCTCGGGCTGTCGATCGTCATCGACGCGTTCGTGCCGCCGGCTCGGTGGGCGGATGCCGCCGAGATCGAGCGCACCGCCTCGCTGCTGAACGCGGCGGCCGCCGAGGCGGCCGAGCACGGTCTGCGCGTCGGCTACCACAACCACGCGCACGAGTTCGCGCACGAGTTCGACGGCAGGAGCGGCTACGAGCTGCTCGTCGGCCGGCTCGACGAGGCGGTCGTGCTCGAGCTCGACGCATACTGGGCCGCCGTCGCGGGGCAGGACGTGCCCGCCCTGCTCGGCCGACTCGGAGACCGGGTTCGTGCGGTGCACGTCAAGGACGGACCGCTGCCGCAGGAGGACCCGCTGTCGTCCGGGGCACCCTTCGACCCCGCGGCGCTGGGGCAGCAGCCCGCGGGGCGAGGAGAGGTGCCGCTCGGGCTCATCCTCGATGCGGCGGTCGCCATCGAGTACGCCGTCATCGAGTTCGACCACTACGGCGGAGACGTCTTCGACGGGATCGCGCAGAGCATCGCCTATCTGCGGGAGAGGGGGATCCGCCGATGACCGCCAACGGACCGGTGGGCATCGGCTTCATCGGCACCGGGATGATCAGCGACACGTACCTGGAGAACCTCACGAGGTTCCCGGACGTGCGGGTCGTGATCCTCGGCGACCTCGATGTCGAGCGCGCCGCCGCGCAGGCGTCCAAGCACGCGGTGCCCGCGTGGGGGACGAGCACCGATGTGCTGACCCATCCCGACGTCGAGATCGTCGTGAACCTGACGATACCGGCCGTGCACGCGGAGGTCTCCTCCGCGGCGATCGCCGCGGGCAAGCACGTGTGGGTCGAGAAGCCCATCAGCGTCGATCGCGCCAGCGGGCAGGCGCTGATCGCGCGGGCGCGGGCCGCGGGGCTGAGGGTCGGAGTGGCGCCCGACACGGTGCTCGGTCCCGGGGTGCAGACGGTGCGGCGTGCGATCGCGCGCGGGGAGATCGGCACGCCGATCGCGGCGCAGACGGTGATGCAGCATCAGGGCCCCGACGTCTTCCATCCGAACCCCGACTTCTTCTTCGCCCGTGGTGCCGGTCCGCTGCTGGACATGGGCCCCTACTACGTCACCGCTCTCGTAGGCCTGTTCGGGCCGGTCGCGCGCGTGGCGGCGTTCGGCACGAGGGGACGCACGACGCGCACCGTCCAGGTCGGCCCGCGAGCGGGCACCGAGTTCCCCGTCGACGTCCCCACACATGTGAGCGCGATCATCGAGTTCGAACGCGGCGGCGTGGCCCAGAGCCTGTTCAGCTTCGACTCGCGGCTGCCCCGGGTGGGATACGTCGAGATCACGGGCACGGAGGGCACGCTGCTCGCGCCCGACCCGAACATGTTCGACGGCGAGATCTCGTTGACCCGTGCCTCGACCTTCGGGCCCGGCGGCATCGACACCGAGTGGGTGGACGTGCCGTTGTCGGGCGCACTCGCCGGGCGCGGTCTCGGCGTGCTCGACATGGCCCGAGCGATCCGCACCGGCCAGCCGCACGCCGCCACGGCGGAGCTCGGGTATCACGTGCTCGACACGCTCACGGCGATCGAGGAGGCGGCGGCCCGCGCCGATGTCGTCGACGTGGCCAGCACGATCGGCGAGATCGCCCTCATCCCCGAGGACCGCGACCCGTTCGAGGCCACGTTGTGAGCGGGGAGGCGCCCGGGTCGGGCTTCCTGGGCGGCGGCTTCATGGCCGCCGTGCACTCCCGAGCGGCTCGCGCGGCCGGGGGCAGGCAGGTGGCCCTGGCGAGCTCCTCCCCGGAGCGGGCGCGCATCGCCGCCGCGGAGCTCGGCATCGAGCATGCCGTCGACGACGCCTCGTCGCTCGTCGCGCATCCCGACGTCGAGCTGGTGCACGTGTGCACACCGAACACGCAGCAGGCGCTCGCCGCGATCGAGGCCGGGCGTCACGTCATCTGCGAGAAGCCCCTGGCTGTCGCCTCGGAGGACGCGAGGATGCTCGCTGCGCGTGCGCACGAGGCCGGGCTCGTGGGCGCGGTGCCGTTCGTGTACCGTTACCACCCCGCCGTCCGCGAGGCGCGGCGCCGGGTGGCGCAGGGCGAGCTCGGCACCGTGCTGACGGTGGATGCCGCCTACCTGCAGGACTGGCTGATGGGTGCGTCCGACCAGAACTGGCGGACCACCGTCGCGGCGGGCGGGGCGTCCCGCGCATTCGCCGACATCGGGTCGCACCTGTGCGACCTCATCGAGTTCGTCACCGGCGAGCGCATCGTGCGGCTGACCGCGCGCACCCGCACGGTCTTCCCCATCCGCAGCGGTGCCGCCGTCGCCAACGAGGATGTCGCGGCGGTCCTCGTCGAGCTGTCGGGAGGAGCGTTCGGCACGCTGCTGGTCTCTCAGCTGGCGCCCGGCCGGAAGAACGCGCTCGTCCTGGAGATCCACGGCAGCGAGAGCTCGGTGCGATTCGAGCAGGAGCGCCCCGAAGAGCTGTGGATCGGCCGGCGCGCCGGCTCGATGCTGCTGCTGCGCGACCCGGACCAGGACGGGCCCGACGCCGCACGGCTCTCACGCGTGCCCGCCGGGCACGCGCAGGGGTACCAGGACGCGTTCAACGCCTTCGTCGCCGATGTGCACACCGCCATCGCCGGAGAGGCCCCCGAAGGACTCCCCACGTTCGACGACGGCGTGCGGGCCGTCGAACTGACCGATGCCGTGCTCGCCTCGGCAAGCCAGGATGGATGGATCGACACCGTGCCGGACGCTCCGGCACCGGAGAGGGGCTGAGGAACCATGACGACGCATCCGGTGACTCTGTTCACGGGGCAGTGGGCCGATCTTCCGTTCGAGGAGGTGGCGCGGTTGGCGGCGGGGTGGGGGTATGACGGCCTGGAGGTCGCGGCATCCGGCGACCATCTCGATCTCGCGCGGGCTGATGTGGACGACGTGTATCTGCGGTCGAGGCGGGAGATCCTGGATCGGTACGGCTTGGAGGTGTTCGCGATCTCGAATCATCTGGCGGGTCAGGCCGTGTGTGATGCGCCCATCGATTTCCGGCACCGGGCGATTCTGCGTGACGAGGTGTGGGGTGATGGCGAGGCGGAGGGGGTGCGT
>NZ_CACSKB010000063.1 GCF_902706225.1 Microbacterium sp. 18062 | reverse complement strand
ACTCGGGGCGGGCGGCGGGGCGGCGGGGGATCAGGATGCGGCGCCTCGGGCGCTGCGCATGAACCGCTCCACGTCGGGGTCGACGCGCACGTCGGAGGGGCGGAGCGGTCGTGAGAGATACAGCCCGTCGAGCGAGGTGAGGCGTGACAGCGCCACATAGGTCTGCCCGGGCGCGAAGGCGCCCGAACCCATGTCGACGATGGCGCGCTCGTATGTCTTGCCCTGCGACTTGTGGATCGTCACGGCCCAGGCCAGGCGCAGCGGGAACTGGGTGAACTCGGCGACGATCTCGCGGCTCAGCGAGCGGGTCGACGGATGGTACGCGTACCGGAACCTCTCCCACACGGCCGGCTCGACGTCGTGGTCGCGGCCGTCGATCTCGACACGCACCGAGCCGCCGGTGATCCTCACCACCGTGCCGATCGTGCCGTTCACCCAGCGCGGTCCCTCTCCGTAGGGCTGGATGTCGTTGCGCAGGAACATCACCTGCGCGCCGACCTTCAGCTGCAGCTCCGCATCCGCAGGATGGTTCGACTCGCCCCGCCCGAAGTCCCCGCTGATCTCGGCGCGCGCCGTCTGCATGCGCCCGGGGAGAGCTTCGAGGTGCCGCCGGTTGATGGCGTTCACCCGGTCGTTGCGGGTGGCGAGGGTGATGATCGGCGGCTCGTCGGCGGTGGCCTCGGGCGGGCGCCTCGCTCCCGTGTCGTTCAGGATCTTCGCCATGTCGGCCGTCACCTGGCCGTGACGCACGGCGTTCAGCAGGGCCTTGAACCCGGGATCGGCCTGGCGGTGGATGTCGCGCAGCTCGCGGACGTGCAGCTCCGCGCCGTGTCGGCCGAGGTCGACCAGTCCGTCGCCGCTCGCCTCGCCCGCCCAGACGTGCGCGTCGAAGAACCAGAACGATCGGTAGTGGTCGTTCACGTACCTCAGCTCGTCGCCCCGCGGCGGCACGGGCGCGAGCTGGTACGGGTCGCCGAACATGATGACCTGCACGCCGCCGAAGGGCTCCGACCTCTTGCGGCGCGCCTGACGGAGCGACCGGTCGATGCCGTCCATCAGATCGGCGTTGACCATCGAGATCTCGTCGATGACGAGCGTGTCGATGGCGTTGAGGATCCTGCGGGTCGCGTCGGACTGGTCGAGCTCGCTGTTCGCGATGAGCCCGATCGGCAGCTTGAACAGGGAGTGGATCGTCTGTCCCTCGACGTTCAGCGCCGCGACGCCGGTCGGCGCGCACACCGCGATCGTCTTGGCGGTGTGCCGGGCCAGGTGCTGCAGCAGCGTGGACTTGCCGGTGCCCGCGCGGCCCGTGACGAACACGTGCTCCCGGGTCTCCTCGATGAGCCGGAACAGCGCCTCCTGCTCTGCGGAGAGGGCGGGGGTGTTCACCAGACCCATGCTAGGCGGGAGGATGCGGCGCACCGCGTCTTCCACACCCGCGTTCCGCCGGATCGCAACTCCCCGGGTTCTCGCGGAGAGGTTTCCTACACTGGACGGGTGGGTGATGTGTCCGTGGGCGGGGGTGGACGACGTCGTCCGCGCCTGGCGGTCGATCTCAGCATCCTCGCGGTCATCGGCGTGCTGCTGCTGGCCGCTCTCGGCGCCGGCGCGGGCGCCCTGTACCGCGAGTTCTACAGCCCTTCCGCGTTCGTGCTGCGGTATCTCACGATGCTCGAGTCCGGGCGTGCGTCCGACGCCCTCGCGATGCCCGGCGTGGCCCTCGACGGCGCGGAGCTCTCTGCCGCGGGCCTGCCCCCGACCGCATCCGACGCCCTCCTGCGCAGTGCCGCCCTCGGCTCGCTCACCGACGCCACCATCGTCAGCGAGGTGCAGGACGGCGACACGACGATCGTGAAGGCCCAGTACATCGCCGGCGGACACGCGGGCACGACGACCTTCCGGGTCGCCTCGAACGGACTGCTCGGCGTCGCTCCGACCTGGCGGTTCGCGCAGAGCCCGCTCGCGGTGATGAACCTCACGGTCCTCGGCTCGATGAGCTTCGACGTCAACTCATTCCTGCTCGACAAGCGGCAGGTCTCCCCCGACGGAGTGGATGCGGACCCCGTCGCCCCCGTCTCGATGCTGGTGTTCTCGCCCGGCCTGTACTCGATCTCGGTGAAGACGGCGATCTCGGCGACTCCCGGCACCGCCGTGCTCGCCGATGCGCCCATGGTCAACGTCCCCGTGCAGCTGCAGGCCGAGCCGACGGAGGAGTTCGTGTCGGTCGTGCAGGAGCGCGTGGAGGAGTTCCTCACGGCGTGCACGACGCAGCAGGTGCTGCAGCCGACCGGATGCCCCTTCGGGTTCGTCGTGCGCAACCGGGTCGAGGAGCTGCCCACGTGGACGATCGTGCAGCAGCCCGAGATCTCGATCGTTCCCGACGGCGCCGGATGGCGCATCCCCGACACCGAGGCGGCCGCCCACATCGATCTCGAGATCCGCTCTCTCTACGACGGCACGCTCCACGACGTGGCCGAGGATGTGCCGTTCCTCGTCAACGGCACGATCGACGTGCTGCCCGACGGCACGGCCTCCATCCGGCTCGGCGGCTCCGACCTCGGCTGAGCGCGGTCGGGCGCCTGCCTCCGCTCTCCGCCCTCCTCCGCCGCAGTCGCAGTCGCAGTCGCAGTCGCAGTCGAGATGAGGGGAGTCGGGTCAGTGGACTGGCTTGCTGACGACCGGCGAAGGATGCGAGATCTCCCCCTCCGGGGAGATCTCGCATCAGCTGCTCAGGGCCCCTGCGGGGCGCTCCGTGGGGTGGGGAAAGTCCAGGCAATGCGCCTGTTCAACAGAACCGGGGCGGGGAGACTTTCGGGTCAGCGGTTCGCGCGGGCGTCCCTCTCCGCGAGCGCCGCGAGACGGGCGTTGTACTCCTCGAGCTCGGCGTCGTTCGTCCGGTCGGCCTGGCGGTCGCTGCTGCGCTGCATCCGCTCGTCGCTGCGACTCCACTGGATCGCGACCGTGATGCCGAGGATGAGGGCGGGGATCTCTCCGATCGACCAGGCGGCGCCACCCCCGATGTACTGGTCCTCGAGGGGAGTGGGGCCCCAGGTGCGCCCCATCGACCCGAACCATTCGGCGGCGAACAGGCCCGTCTGCATCATGATCGCGACGCCGAAGAACGCGTGGATGGCGATCACGACGCCGAGGGTGAGCAGCCGGAACGCGTGCGGGAAGCGGTACGGCACCGGGTCGATGCCGATGAGCGAGAGCACGAACAGGTACCCCGTGACCAGGAAGTGCACGACCATCCACTCGTGCCCCAGATGGTCGTACAGCGACCAGCGGAAGAGATCGGTGTAGTAGAAGATCCAGAGCGAGGCGACGAAGTTCGCCGCGGCGAAGACCGGGTGCGTCACGACCTTGGAGAACGGCGTGTGCACGGCCCAGAGGATCCACTCGCGCCCGCCCCGCGTGCCGTCGTCGCGCTTGCGGATGGCCCGGAGCGCCAGCGTCACGGGCGAGCCCGGCACGAGCAGCAGCGGGATCGCCATCGTCAACAGCATGTGGCCGAGCATGTGCACGCTGAACAGGTAGTCCTGATAGGCGTTCACCGGACCGCAGGTGACCCAGAGCAGCAGCAGCATCCCCAGCACCCAGAGGATCGTGCGGTAGAGGGGCCAGCGGTCGCCGCGGCGCCGCATCCGCCAGACGCCGGCGAGGTAGAAGAAGAGGCCGAACCCGACCACGAACGCCCAGATGAGGTCGATGTCCCACGAGGTGAACCAGCGGTCGACCGTGAGCTCGGGGGGCACCGGCGAGTCGGTGAGGTACTCGGCGGGCGTCCGCACGGTCGGCGCGGTGGCGTCCGTGGGCGGCGCGGTGCGGGCCAGGGCCGCGGCCGCGCCGCTCGCGACTCCCATCAGGGCGAGCTCGAGGACGATGAGCGTCCAGAAGCGGCGGGATGCCGCATCCGCCGCCATCCGGCCGATGAGCCGCAGCCGGTACCAGGCGCCCAGCAGCCCGAGACCCACCAGCGCCACGATCTTCACGACGAGGATTCCGCCGTAGGGCGTGAGGAGTGCCGGTAGCGACCCGAGCGCCACGGTGGCGCGCACGGTGCCCGAGATCGCGACGACGACGAATGCGGCCAGCGCGATGCTCGAGTACCGGAGGAGCACGTCGATCATCGCCCGCCGCTCCACCGCAGGCCGGACGACGACCAGCAGGAGGAGTCCCCCCAGCCACACCGCCGCGGCGATGATGTGGATCACGAGCGAGACCATGGCGGTGTCGTGGCCCGCCAGATCGCCCGAGTGCCCCTGCGTGCCCATCGGCACGAGAGCGGCCGCCGCGAGGATCGCGACGAGGAACGTCGTGGTCCACGCGCGCACCGCGAAGACGAGCACGGTCAGGGCGGCGCCGGCGACCGTGGTGATGAGCCAGGTGCGACCGAGCTCCACCTCGACGAGGAATCTGCCGAGCTGTTGACCGAAGAGAGCGTCCGCGCTCGGTGCGGCGTTGAAGACGTTGACGAAGGTGAAGAACCCCGTGACGGCCGAGGCCAGGGTGAACACGGCGGCCGAGACGGATGCGGTGTCGAGGGCGATCTCGAACGCCCGGTCGTCGGGCTTCAGGGCGAACAGCGCCAGCACGAGGGCGCCGACCATGCCCGCCGCGGACAGGTTCACGACGAGCTTCGCGACCGGCAGGCCCCAGCGCACGACGGGACCCGCGTCGGCGATGACCAGGGGGGCTGCGCCGCCCCCGTAGAGGAGGGTGGCCACGAGCGCCGCGAACGCCGCGAGGACGAGGACCGCCGGGCCCGCGAAGCGGAGGATGCGGCTCGGGCCCACGCGTCCGGAGGCTCCGCGCGGCGCGTCCGCGCCGTGTGGAGGGGACGTGGGTGGGCCCACGCGTCCGGAGGCTCCGCGCGGCGCGTCCGCGCCGTGTGGAGGGGACGTGGGGATCACCGCTCCAGCCTAGGCGGGAACGCAGAAGGGGGATGCCGTGACGGCATCCCCCTTCGAGGGTCGTACGTCGATTACTTGACGGCGGCCTTCAGCTTCGAACCCGCGGTGACCTTGACGCGCTTGCCGGCGGGGATCTGGATCTCCGCACCGGTCTGGGGGTTGCGGCCGGTGCGAGCCGAGGTCTCGACCTGCTCGAACGCGATCCAGCCGGGGATCGAGACCTTCGAGCCCTTGGCGACGGCCTCGGAGACCGTGGAGAAGAGGGAGTCGAGCACGCTCGACACGGCGGACTGGCTCTGGCCCGTGGCGCTGGCGATGCTCGCGACGAGCTCGGTCTTGGTGATGGACTTGTCGGCCATGTGGTTGTCCTCCAGGCGGCGAGGATCGCCGCTGCTTGACTTCGGCCCGAGGGAGAAACCCTCGGTTGGTCGGATCGACCGTGCACGAATATACCCACGTTCCCCGCGAATCCGCGGATTTACGGGGTTTTTCCTCCGTTCGTGACGGCGTGTCTCGTCAGAAGCGCGCCCAGAGGCACGGATCCGGCGGATGCCGCCCCCATCCGACCCCTCTCCGAGACCCTCCGTCCGCCCCCACGCGCCACGCGCCCACCGCGAGCCGCCCCCGAACCGCGAGACTGCACGTGGGCGCCGAGACAGCGGGGTTACCCCACGGTCTCGGCGCTCCCTTGCAGTCTCGCGGGCCATGAGCCGGGGCCGGGGCCGGACCGGATCCCCGCCGGACACGGCGAAAGGCCCGGGGTTCCGTGCGGAACTCCGGGCCTTTCGGCGGATGCGGGTGCTTACCAGCTGGACTTGGTCACGCCGGGCAGTTCGCCACGGTGCGCCATGTCGCGGAAGCGCACACGCGAGATGCCGAACTTCGTCAGCACACCGCGGGGGCGGCCGTCGATGACGTCACGCGAGCGCAGGCGGACCGGCGAAGCGTTCCGGGGCAGCTTCTGCAGGCCGACGCGAGCGGCCTCGCGCTCCTCGTCGGTCGAGGTCGGGGCGACGAGCGCCTTCTTCAGCTCGGCGCGCTTGGCGGCGTAGCGGTCGACGACCACCTTGCGCTGCTCGTTGCGCGCGATCTTGCTCTTCTTGGCCATGGATCAGCGCTCCTCTCGGAATTCGACGTGCTTGCGGACGACCGGGTCGTACTTCTTCAGCGTGATGCGGTCGGGGTTGTTGCGGCGGTTCTTGCGCGTCACGTAGGTGTACCCCGTGCCGGCGGTCGAGCGCAGCTTGATGATCGGACGGACGTCCTGAGCCTTCTTCGCCATTAGAGCTTCACACCCTTCGCGAGGAGGTCCTTGACGACGGACTCGATGCCGCGCGCGTCAATGACCTTGATGCCCTTCGCCGAGACGTTGAGCTTGATGTTGCGACCCAGCGACGGGACGAAGTAGGTCTTCTTCTGCACGTTCGGGTCGAAGCGGCGCTTCGTCCGGCGGTGCGAGTGCGAGATGTTGTGACCGAAGCCGGGAACCGCTCCAGTCACCTGGCACACTGCTGCCATGGTGATGTCTCCTTCTGTACCGTGAAGCCGGACGGCTCCACCCAAGATCCCTTGTCTGCGCCCAGCTCTCACCGGGTCGTTTCCGACCTGGAGGAGAGGGAGGGGCACGTACTGCGCGCTGGAGTGCGCGCAGACAAGCGATCAGTCTAGCATCCCTCCGCGTGTCGCCTTGACGCGCCGCCGACGCGGATGCGGCTCGGCCGAGGGCGCTGACCCGTCCACACGCACGAATCCGGCTGACGCTCTGTCCACACCTTCGCGTTGCGGTCCGACGGCGACCGCCCGGCGATGGCACGATGAGCCCGGGGCGCGAACCCCATCGACGCTGACCGGGGGACCAGATGACCGACACCCGTGACGGCGCAGGCCGTTGGCCGGCCTCGCCCGCCGACCTCGCCGATGCCCATCGCTGCCCGGCCTGCTTCCACATCGTGTCGCAGCCGGTGTGCACGGGATGCGGCCTGCACCTCGCGGACCCGCGTCTGGCGCAGGTGCTCGAGATCGGGCGCGCCATGCTCGTCGCCGAGCAGGAGCGTCAGGCGATCATCATCGGCGTGCGCACGAGCGCGGCGGCACCGGCACCGGCAACGGCGGCGGCAGCAGCAGCAGGACCACGCGAGCAGAACGCGGCGGAGACGGATGCGGCGGCCATCGGGCCGGCCGCCGCTGCGCCGATCCCGCCTCGACCCGCGATGCCTCCCGTGCCGCCGCCCGCCGTGGCGCCCGCCGGCGCGGCATCGGAGTCGGCCGTGCCGGACCCGGGCCTCACCCTCCACGATCGCGCCGCATCCGCTGCCACCCCGATCGAGCGCGACCCGCGGGCAGCGGGGCTCTCACCCGTCGGAGCGCCGGCCCGGGGACCGGCGGGCGCCACCGCGCCGGCCGTCGCCGAGCGCACGCGGCGACGGCTGACCGTTCCGGTTCTGCTCCTGATCGTCGGCGTGTCCCTCGTCGGCATCGCCGCGATCTTCTTCGTGCTGCTGGCCTGGTTCGTCGCGGGCATCGCGCTGCGCGCCGTCATCGTCGGGGTCGTGACCCTCGCGACGATCGCGGCGGCATCGCAGCTGCGCCGCCGCGGACTCACCGCGACGGCGGAGGGCATCGCGGTGCTGGGCGTGGTGCTGCTCGGCCTCGACGCCTGGGCGGTGCGCGCCAACGATCTGCTCGGCAGCGGTGCCTCCCAACCCGCGGTGTGGGCGGGTGCGTCCGCACTCGTCGTCGCGGTGCTGTGCCGCGTATGGGCCGGACTCTCACGTCTGCGCGCGCCCGATCTCACGGCGGCCGTCGCCCTGCCCGCCGGGCTCGGGCTGCTGATCGGCGGCGGACTCGCCCTCGGCCCGGGCGAGGCGATCACCGCGGGGTTCCTCGGCGCGGCCGCCGGCGGACTCGTGCACGCGCTGCCCGCGCCGTGGTCGGCCGCCCGACGACGGCCCGACGCCGCCGCGGAGCGTGTGGTGCTCGCCGCCGCCGGCGTCGCAGCGCTCGCCCTCGCCGCGGGCGTCGGCGTGCTCGCGACCACCGGGATCGGCACCCTGATCTGGCTCACCGTCGGCGTCACGGTGCTCGGCGCGGCGCACGCCGTGCTGCTGCGACCGCGCGACGTCGCCGAGCTGCCCGCCGCCGGGGTGCTGCGAGCGACATCGGCGAGCATCGCCGCGTTCATCGCCGCCACGATCGGGTGGCAGCTCACGGCCCGGGGCGACAGCGTGGCCTTCGTCGCCCTGATCGCACCCCTCGCCGCGGCGGTCGTCGCCGTCGCGCTGGACCGCGCGCGGGCACGCGTCCCGTGGCTCGCTCCCGCGGCGCTCACGGCGGGCATCGTCGGCGTGCTCTCGATCGCCGCCGTGCTGATGTCCTGGTCCGGGTTCGCCCTTCTCGCTATCAGCGGCGACTGGATCCCGTGGCGGACGGATGCGGTCGCCACACCTCTCACCGACCTCACCGCTCCCCTGCTCGCCGTGACCGCCGCGCTGATCGTCGCGCCCCTGCTGTTCGTCGCGCCGACCCTGCGTCGCCCCGTGGTGCGCGAGGTGCTGCCCGTGATCGCGGCGCTGCTGCTGCTCTCGGCGATCGCGCGCACCGCGGTGCCCCTGGCGATCGTCGTCACGGGCGCCCTCGTCGCGGCGGCGTCGCTCGTGGCGCTTCGACGCACCTCGGCGCGGCGCGGCTGGATCGCCGCCGGGCTGGTCGGAGCGGGAACGGCCTACCTCGCGGGCATCGCCGCGCCCTGGCTGTGGCTCGTCGCGATCGCGATCGCCGTGCTGCTGCCGATCGGACAACGGATGGCGAGCCGCGCGACCGGCGCCGCCGCCGTCGCGTTCGCGCTCGCACCGGTGGGCGGGCTCGTCGTCTCCGCGGTCGTGGCGCCCGGCGCTCTCGCCTCGGTCGTCGAAGCAGGCGAGGTCGTCGGGCCCGGTGGCGGGACCAGCGTCGTGTTCGTGCTGATGCAGTGGGTCGCGCTCGCGACGATCGGGGCGGCGACAGCGCTGCGCGTGGACGGCGCGAGTCGCACCGCACTCGCTCTGGCCGCGGTCGCGGCGGCTGCGGTCGGGGTGGGCGCCGGCGCCGGCGCCGGTACGTCGGAGCTCGCGCGCGCAGGGCTGCTCGAGCCCGCGCTCGGGATTCCGCGCGGCATCCTTCTCCTGCTGGCCTTCGGCGTCGTGGCGATCGGGCGCACGCGCATCGCGGCGGGGCCCGCGCTCGCCGCCGCCGCACTCGTGGCGCCCCTCGGCGTCGCCACGGCGCACGCGATCGTGCAGACCGCATCCGGTGCCGTCGACGTGAGGGGAGAGCCCCTCGTCCTCGCCGCCACCGCCGCCGTGTTCGTCTTGGCGGCAGCCGTCGTCGGCGCTCGGCGCACCGACGCGGCCTCGGCACGCACCCGTCTCGCCGTCGACCTGGGCGCGCTCGTCGCCACGCTCGCCGTGGTCGCACTCGCCGTGGGCGCGCCGATCTTGCCCGAGCTCCGGGGGGCGCTTCTGGCCGTCATCGGCGTCGGCATCGCGGGCGCGTCGGCGACGCGGGGCTGGGCCGCGCCCGGTCCGACGACCGTCGCCGGCTTCCCTGCGACGAGGGCGCCGGGAGCGCCGCTCGCCCAGGCGCCCCGCCGACTGCTGGCATGGCCGCTCTTCGGCGCCCTGACCGCCGCGCTCTGGCTCTGGCTGGACAGCACCTGGCCGACGGCCGCTGTCGAGGCGTACGTCGTCGGTCCCGCCGCGGGTCTCGTGCTGTTCGCCGGACTGCTCGTGTGGCTGCGCCGCCTGCCCGAGTCGGCCCTTGCCACCGGCCTCGGGTTCACGCTGGGTCTGGGCACGCTCGCTCTCGTCGCGTGGCCCGATGCGGGCCTCCGGGGCGGCATCGTCGCGCTGCTCGCCGCGGGCGCCGGAATCGCCCTGACCGTCACCCCCGTGCGCCGCGTCGTCCCCGTCGCGATCGTCGGTGCGAGCGTCTCGCTCGCGGCGCTCACGATCGTCGCGACCGGACGCGCCCTGTCCGGAGAGCCGGGCGACGGCCTCTGGCTCGCAGCGACGATGGCCGTCACGTTGGTCTGCGCGGCGGGCCTCGTGCGCCCCGTGCGCCAAGCCGCGCGGAACGATCTGCCGCAGACCGAAGTGGATCTCTGGAATGCGGCGGGCCTTCGCTTCGGCCATATCGCGCCGCCGGTGGCCCTCGCGATCACGGGCCTCACCGCCATCGTCACCGCCCTGTTCCGCGACGACCTCGCGGTCGCGGCGGGCACTCTCGTCGTCGCGCTCGGCCTGCACCTCTCCGCCGCGGCGCAGGGCCGCATCCCGCTCGACGCGCCCCTGCGGTGGACGGCCGCGGGCGTCGGCGTGGTCGCGAGCGCGGTGTTCGCGGTCTCGGGTGTGGTGGACGAGGTCGAGATCGTGAGCGTTCCGCTCGGGTTGACGCTGCTGGGCGGTGCCGCCCTCGCGGCGCGACGCCCGGAGCGATCAGCGGCCGTCGAGCGGATGGTGTGGCTCACCGGTCTCGCGGTCGCGACCGTTCCGAGCATCGTCGCCCCGGCCGACCCGCTGCGCGTCTGGCTGGTCATCGGCCTCACCCTCGTGGCCGCGCTGGCGCTCGTGCACGTGCCC
The DNA here is from genome assembly GCF_902706225.1 of Microbacterium sp. 18062. Classification (GTDB taxonomy): domain Bacteria; phylum Actinomycetota; class Actinomycetes; order Actinomycetales; family Microbacteriaceae; genus Microbacterium. The sequence continues at coordinate 10,549 of NZ_CACSKB010000063.1, read as the reverse complement.
GTCCCCGACGTGGCAAGGCTGAGAAGCCCGTCCGCCATCGTGCTCACCGCCGTCGCGCTCGCGGTCGCCGCACGGTCGACGGGCGCCGTCGACGCGCTCCCGGAGCTCGCGGCGGTCGTCGCCGGCGTGGGCGCGATCGCGGTCGCCGCGGGACTCGTCCGCACGAGCACACGCGACCGCGATCCGGTGCCGCCCCTCGTCGCCGCAGCAGGCACGACGTTCGTCGTCCTCACGGTGGCGCTGCGCCTCGACGGCGATCTGCCCCCGACCGTCATCGCGACGGTCGGGGGCGGGCTGGTCGGGATCGGTGCGGCGACGCTGCTCGGGTCGCCGCGATGGTTCGGTTTCGCCGCGGTCCTCGCCGTCGGCGGCGGATTGACGGCGAGCATCGCCGCCGGGGTGCGGGGCGCGCACGTCGTCGCACAGTCCGCGGGGGCGGCGAGCGCGGAGCCCGAGCTGTGGTCGTCCGCCGGGCTCGCGATCGTCGCGGCGATCGTGGTCGTCGCGCTCCGCGCGTCCTCCGCGCGCGTGGTCGGCCTCGCGGGCGGCGTCCTGCTGTCGGGGGCGCTCCTCGTGTTCGCCGTCGCCGAGCTCGCGCTGGTCCACGGCGACCTCGCGCCGTGGCGGATGCTGCTGACCATGACAGTGCTGAGCCTCGGCGGCGCGGCCGGATGGGGGTGGCGCGCACGTCTCGGCGTCGTCCCGCTCATCGTCGCGGCGATTCTCGGCGTGTCCGCCGCGGTCGTCGCGGTGCTGTCCGGAACCGGCCCGGCCGAGGCGGTGACGGTGCCGCCGGCCCTCGTCGGTGCCGCGGTCGGCGCCTTGCGGATGCGGTCGGACCCGCAGCTGCGCTCGTGGCCGGCGCTCGGCCCCTGGCTCGGCCTGCTCATGCTGCCGTCGCTCGCGTACGACCTCGCCGACGACGCCGAGCTCTGGCGCATCGTCGGTCTGGGCGTCGTCGCGCTCGCGCTCGTGATCGTCGGGGCCGTCGGCCGCCTGCAGGCGCCCCTCGTGCTCGGGTCGGCCACGCTGCTCGTGCACGCCGTGGCACAGCTCTGGCCCTGGATCGCCGCCGCATACGTCGCCGTCTGGTGGCTCTGGCTGGGACTGGGCGGTGCGGCGCTGATCTTCCTCGCCGCACGCTACGAGAAGCGGATGCGAGCGATCCGGGGCGCCTTCACCGCCGTTCGCGCGCTGCGCTGACACACCCTCCCACGCGAGACGGGCGGTGCGGCCTGAATCCAGGGCAGGTGAGCGAGGAATGCGGCGCAGGCCCCGTGAGGGGCCTCGCCTCGGCTACTCCGCACCCTGGCGGCCGGATCGCGTCGAGGCTGCCGCATCCGCACAGGAGATATCCGCTGCACAGGACGAGAGACCGACGAACGTCCCGTGCAGCGGATATCTCCTGTTCTCGACGTGCACCGTCACCCCGTCAGACCGGGCCGGCGCCGCGCCCCCACCGGAACGGCGAGACCGTGGGGTCGCCGGGGATCCAGAACCGCCAGGGGAACGCGGCCGTGCCCGCGACACCCGCCACCCCGACCCGCGGCCCGGAGGCGTACGGGCCGACCGGCTCGGCCGGCAGGAACAGTCGCGCGACGGCCCCTGCATGCTCGGCGCCGGTCACCGCGTCGATGCCGTCGTGCACCGGATGCCGCAGGCCCGAGGCGTCGCCGAGCCGTCCGGGTCCGCGCGCGACATCCCGCGGCGTGCGCACGACACCGCGCTCAGCTCGGCGGCGGAGGGCCGCATCCGCCCCCTCGACCACCTCGCCGCCGCGAAGCAGCACCCCGCCGGCCACGCCGTCCGGCCCGCACACCACGTTCACGCACGAGTGGATGCCGTGGCTGAGGTACACGTAGAGATGCCCGGGCTCGCCCCACATCGTGGCATTGCGGGCCGTGCGCCCCATCCGCGCGTGCGAGCCGGGGTCCGGGACATCCCCGGTGCCGGCGCCGTGGTACGCCTCGACCTCGGTGATGCGGACGACCACGCGCTCCCCGCCGACGACCGTCTCCAGCCGCGCGTCGAGCAGCCGCGGCGCGACCTGCAGCGGCGTCGGTGCGAGTGCCTCGCGGGTCGCGGCGACGTGGGCGCTCATCGGCGGTGCCCCGGCAGGCGCACGGTCGACGCCGTCGGCACGGCTCATCGCAGCGGCACCTGACACCACGAGATGGCGAAGGCGTCGAGGCTCGACACCTCCGCGCCCGCATCGTCGAGGTCGATGATGTGCGTCTCGACGCGCTCGGGCAGCGGCAGGTCGTAGGACGTGTCGTAAGGATTGGCCACCGCATCCGGCTGCACGAGCACCGCGGCATACCGCCCCGACGGCGACACGCACGTCTGCAGCAGCGCCGCCGTGCCCTGCACCGAGAAGACCGGCTCCGCAGCGCCGTCCTCGGCGACGCGGTAGATCGTCGTACCGCCCTCGCTCGACTCATCCGCCGAGGCGGTGTACTGCCGCAGCGACTCGCCGCCGGCCATCGGCACGATGCCGCCGAGATAGCCGCTCGCCCCGGTCGCGGCCACCAGGGGCGTCTCGCTGCCATCGGTGAGATCGACGTCGTAGAGACCGTCGGCCCGCAGCACGACCGCGGTCGTCGAGCCCCGCGCGATCCCCTCGAGCTGCGCCGCCGATCCGAGGTCGACCGGATCGGCGCCTCCGGCGGCGGTGAGCAGCATCCTGCCCTCGAACGTCAGCAGCAGCAGGCTGTCGGTCTCGGGCACGAACCGCCACTGCGCCGCACTCGCCGGCGCGCCCGCGACATCGATGCGCGTGGGCTCCGCATCCGAGTCCGCCGCCTTCAGCGAAGCGATGTAGAGCACGCTCGCCTGCGCTCCGGGCGCCGTCATGTCGGGGTCGGTGTACGTGTAGCCGATCGCCTCGCCGCGGTCGGCGGTCTGCAGGTCCTGCACCGGGCCGTCGCCCGGGAGGGGCAGCGTGCGCGCGCCCTGGCCGTCGGCGTCGGTCACGATCAGCTGGGGCGCGCCGTCGTCGTCCTGCACCGACATCACGAGGTGCTGCGCGGTCGCCCGGAAGTCCTCGATGTGCGGATGCGTGAAGACGGGCACCGCGTCCTCGCCGTCGAGCCCCGTGCGGAACACCGTGTCCCCGTCGTCGCCGCGCTGCAGCAGGTACACCTCGAGCGCGGGCGTGCGGAAGGTCTGGGTGAGCGTCGAGCTCGTGCTCGACCCGACGCCGGTCACCCCCTCGACCGTGACGGTGTAGTCCGTGTCGTCGCGCAGCGGCAGCGCGAACCGGATGCCGACGCTCCGCCCCGAGGTCTCGACCGAGACCTCGGCGGCAGGTGTCACGGTCACCTGCGCCGAGTCGATGTCGGCGAGCGACTGGCTCGTGGTGAGGATCAGACGCGAACCGGTCGTCGACACCGCCGCCTCGGGATCGAACTGCACCGCGGTCACGCGCGGTCCCTGCACGGCGCCGACCAGACCCGCCGCGGCGCCGACCAGGGCGAGAGCGGCCAGCACGATGCCGAACGACAGCAGGTAGCCGTGGCCACGACGGCGCTTCGCCTGCTCCCGCCGCGAGGGGCCGTCGGGCGCGGCGCGGCGCTCGGCGCGAGGGGAATCGGCCGAGGCGAGGGGATCCGACGCCGAGGCGTCCTCGTCCCGGCCGATTCGCCTCATCCGACGAGAGCCGGACGAGCCCTCAGTACTCATACGGGTCCCCGGGCTCGTCGATCGGTGTGACCTCGCTCGCGACGATCGCGAGCTCGCCGGAGGTCGAGCTGCGCACGACCCCCGTGATCTCGACCCACTGCCCGGTGGCCGGCGCGCGCCGATCGCTCGTGATCGTGAGGCTCGCCGGCTGCGCGTCGATGACGCAATGCGTGATCACCAGGCGCGACAAGTCGAACCCGCCGTCCGCATCCGCGCTGACGAAGCCGGTCAGCGTCACGGCGTCGCCGTCGAAGGCCTCCGGGTTCGTCGCGGTGGCGAACACGCTCGCCCAGTCGCCCACCCCGAACGTCGAGGTGTCGCCGCTGGCGGCGAGGGTCACCGCATCCGATCCGGCGAACAGCGGAGGGGCGCCGACGTCGCGGGATGCGGCGAGCTCTGCCGACAGGGACGCCGGCGGCAGCACCAGCATCCCCAGCACGATGCCCGACGCCAGGACTCCCCCGGCGACCGTCGCGACGCGGGACGGCGTCAGCGGTGCTGCCCGGCGGGCCGCGCCGTGCTCGTGACCGTCTGCATGATCGTGCCCGCGCGCACCGCCGTGGTCGTGCCCGTGATCGGCCTCGCCGCCGAGCGGCACGAGGAAGCTCAGCACCGTGCCGACCAGCACGACGATCGACATCCCGACCGCGAACCAAGCCGACTCGGGGTTGATGTAGAGCGCGATGCGCCCGGTCGCGGCGAGCACGACCGTGATGACGGCGACGGATGCGGCCAGCCCCACGCCGAGCCAGCGGTGTCCGATCCAGCGGGTCCTAGACAAGGAGGTTCACCGCCGCTCCGAGTGCGAAGGAGAACAGCAGCACGATCGCGACGATGCCGACGAGCGCGCGGGTCGTGAAGGTCGTGCGCAGGAGCGCGATCATCTTCACGTCGACGAGCGGCCCCGTCACGAGGAACGCGACGAGCGACCCGGGTGTGAAGGTCGAGGCGAACGACAGGGCGAAGAACGCGTCGACGTTCGAGCAGATGGCCACGACGATCGCGAGCGTCATCATCGCGACGATCGAGAGCACCGGGTTCGAGCCGATCGCGAGCAAGGCGTCGCGCGGCACCAGCACCTGCACGGCGCCGGCGAGCGCCGAACCGATCACGAGCGCCGGCATCACGGCGCGCAGCTCCACGATGAACTGGGCGAGGCTGCGGCGGCCGCGGCCTCCCGGCTCGTCGGCGACGATCAGGCATGCGTCGCGGAACCGGTCGGTGAGCAGCGCATCGGGCGACGGATGGCGGCTGTACAGCCAGCCGATGAGGTTGGCGACCGCGTAGCCGCCGAGGAGACGGGCCACGAGGATGCCGTCGCTGAACCCGAAGGCCTGGTGCGTGGTGATGATCACGATCGGGTTCACGATCGGCGCCGCGATGAGGAACGTGAGCGTCTCGGGCACCGTGAACCCGCGCATGAGGAGCCCGCGCGCGAACGGGACGTTGCCGCACTCGCAGACCGGGATCACCATCCCGAGCAGCGACAGCACGGCCCGCCGGGCCCACGCGCGCCGCGGCATCCATCGTTCCAGCAGGCCCGGCGGCACCCAGACCTGGACGAGGATCGAGAGCACGACGCCGAGCGCGACGAACGGCAGCGACTCGATCAGCACGCTGAGGGCCAGGGTGACGCCGTCCTGCAGCCGGGTCGGCACGTCGCCAGGCAGAAGACCCGGCGCGAGGACGTCGACGAGCATCAGGGCGGTGACGGCGAGGATGCCGATCCCGAGGGCGATGAGCGTCCGGCTGCCGCGCGGGCGGATCCGCACCGTCGCGGGTATGCGCACGCGGTCCGGACTAGTCCGCGACACGCTCTCTCGCCCGCGCCGTCGCGCACGGGGTGCACAGACCGAAGATGTCCACGATGTGCTCGGCCTCGGTGAAGCCGTTCGCCGCCGCGGTGCGCTGGGCCCACTGCTCGACCTCGGACGCCTCGATCTCGATCGTCAGCCCGCACGAGCGGCAGATCAGGTGGTGGTGGTGCCCGCTCGTCACGCACGCGCGATAGAGGTTCTCGCCCTCGGGGCTCTGCAGGGAGTCCGCGTTGCCCTCCGCCGCGAGCCCGGCGAGGGCGCGGTAGACGGTGGCGAGGCCGATGCCGGTGTTCTCGTCGCGCAGCCGGGCGTGCAGCGACTGGGCGCTGACGAAGCCCTGCGCGTCGGACAGTGCCTCACGGACGCGCTCGCGCTGCCACGTGTTGCGCTGAGCCATGGCCGGGAGTCTACCGTCGGCGCCTGGCAGCGGGCCGGGGGTGCGCTCAGGCGGCACGGGTCACTCGGTCGCGGCGCGCGCCGACCAGACGGCAGACGAGGTAGATCACGAACGAGATCGTGGTGATGTACGGGCTCACCGGCAGCGTGCCCGCGATCGCGAGCAGGATGCCGCCGACCGCCGAGACCACGCCGAACAGCGCCGCGAGCAGCGGCACCGCGACGGGTCCCGTCGACACGCGCATGGCCGCGGCGGCGGGCGTCACCAGCAGCGCCATCACGAGGAGAGCCCCGATGATGTGCACGGCGACCGCCACGATGAGGCCGAGCAGCAGCATGAACCCGAGCGAGATCCAGCCGGTCGGCACCCCGCGCGCGGCCGCGGACTGAGGGTCGAGCGAATCGAAGCGCAGCGGACGCCAGATCACGAGCAGCCCGACGAGCACGATCGCGCTGATGACCACGAGCACGCCGAGCTGGCCCGACTGCACCGACACGATCTGACCCGTGAGCAGGCTGAACCGATTGGCGCTCCGGCCGTTGTAGAGCGAGAGGAACAGGATGCCGAGGCCCAGGCCGAACGGCATCAGCACGCCGATGATCGAGTTGCGATCGCGGGCGCGGGCGCCGAGCCATCCGATCAGCCCGGCCGCGATCACCGAGCCGACGATGGACCCCGTCACGACGTCGAAGCCGAGCAGCAGCGCGGCGGCGGCGCCGGCGAAGGAGAGCTCGCTGATGCCGTGCACCGCGAACGCCATGTCGCGCTGCATCACGAACACGCCGATCAGTCCGCCGACCACGCCGAGCACGGCGCCGGCCCACACGGAGTTCTGCACCAGGGCGAGGATCTCCCCGTACTGCGCGGCGCCGCCGAAGAGTGCGTTCGCGATGTCGTCCCAGTTCACCCGTGCACCTCGTCGTGGTGGTGGTGCGCCGCCTCGGCGTCGGGCGCGCCGACGACCACGAGCCGCCCGCCCGCCCGCAGCACGTGCACGGGCGCCCCGTACAGGTCGCTGAGCACGCGCGAGTCGAGCACCTCGTCCGGAGTGCCGAGGGTGAAGGCCCCGTTCGCCAGGTACAGGATGCGGTCCACCGCGCTGAGGACCGGGTTGATGTCGTGCGTGACCAGCAGCACGCCCGCATCCGTCTCGCGTCGGTGACGGTCGATGAGGCCGACGACGGCCCGCTGGTTCGCGAGGTCGAGACTCGTCAGCGGCTCGTCGCACAGGAGCAGCCGCGGGTCGTCCGCCAGCGCCTGCCCGACGCGCAGGCGCTGCTGCTCGCCGCCCGAAAGCATCCCGACCGGCCGGTCGGCGAACCCCTCGGCGCCGACGGCGACGACCAGCTCGTCGACCCGGTCTCGGTCGCCGTGGCGCGGCACGGGGAGGCCGAAGCGGTGGCCGTCCACGCCCAGGGCGACGAGGTCGCGGCCGCGCATCGAGGTGTCGCGCGGAAGCGGACGCTGCTGCGGGATGTAGCCGATGCGGCGGTTGCCGGCGCGGCGCACCGGCTCGCCCAGCGCCTCGATGCGGCCCGAGCTCAACCGGTCGAGCCCGAGGATCGCACGCAGCAGCGTGGTCTTGCCCGCCCCGCTCGGTCCGAGCACGGCGATCAGCTCGCCCGGGGCCACGGTGAGATCCAGCCCGCTCCACAGGTCACGTCCGCCGCGACGAAGCGCGGCGGACGTGATGACGAGCGGGCTCCCGCCCGGGGTCACGGCGTGAGCGCCCCGGCGAGGTCCTCGATGTTCTGCTGCATCCACTGGATGTAAGTCTGACCCTCCGGGAGCGTTTCCGAGAACTCGAGCACGGGAATGCCCGCCTCGCCGGCCGCGTCGATAACCTGGCTGGTCTCGGCGCCGCCGGTCTGCGCGTTCGCGATGACGACCCGCACGTCGCCCGAGCGCACCGCGTCCAGCGCTTCGAGAAGTGTGGCGGGGGCGACGTCCTGGCCCTCCTCCACGGCCTCGCTGAATGCGGACGGCGTCGCGTCGACGAGCCCGGCACCGGCGATGAGGTAGCCCGGCACCGGCTCGGTCGCGAAGACCTGCTCGCCCGCGTGCGCGGCGTCGATCTCCGCGAGGCTCGACTCGAGCGCGGCGATCTCGTCGACGAAGGCCTGCGCGTTCGCCTCGAAGTCGGCGGCGCTGTCGGGAAGCTGGGCCGAGAGCTCGTCGGCAATCGCCTCGGCGACGTGCTCGATCGTGTGCGGGTCGTACCAGACGTGCTCGTTGAACCCCTCGATGTGGGTGTGCTCGTGGTCGTCGTCCGCGTGCTCCTCCTCGGCGTGGGGGCTCTCCTCGAGCTCGTCCGTCGTGTGCTCGTCGGCCTCGGTGCCCGGCCAGTCGTGCGAGTACTCTGCGGCGACGATGACCGGGGCCTCGGAGCCGCTGGCCTCGATGAGCGCGTCCATGAACGCGTCGTAGCCGCCGCCGTTCTCGACGATGAGGTCGGCCTTCTGCACCGTCAGCTGGTCGGCGGCGGTGGCCTCATAGCCGTGCGGGTCCTGCGCGGCCGACGTGATGATCGCGGTGACCTCGGCGGCGTCTCCGGCGATCTCCTGGGCGATCTGCCCGTAGACGTTCGTCGAGGCGACGATCGTGAACGCGGCGTCGTCGGTGGCGGCGGCATCGCCGCTCCCCGCGCATCCGGCGAGGACGAGGGCGGATGCCGCGGCGAGGGCGGGCGCGACGATAAGGCTTCGGGTCTTCGGCATGGGACGATTCTATGACTACTGATAATCGTTATCAAAATTGGCGGTACCGTGATGCCGATGAGCCTCGGCCTGCGGCGGCGGCCGCATCCCTCCTGTCATGGCGACAGTTCCCCGCGACGGCGCTCCAGTCCTGTGATGGCGCCCGAAACGGATGGCGCCAGCACAGGCCTGTGGCGCCACGACAGGATGGTGGCGCCCCCGCAGGAAGAGACCACCACCGCAGAATGGTGCGGCCGACGCGGGGCGCTGTAGCCCCACCCGCAAGCGAGGCCTGCCACACCACGACATGGCGCCTGTTTCCTGCGAGGGCCCCGAAAAACCCGGCACCACCACAGGATGAAGCAGCCACCACAGAAATTGTGGCGCCCCTGCAGGAAAAGACGCCACCCCAGGACGCCACCGCCACCGCAGAACGCCGGCGCGGCCTACTCCACGAGCAGGGCGGGCTCCTCCAGCACCGCGGCGACGTCGGCGATGAACCGGCTCATGCCGTCGCCGTCGATCACGCGATGGTCGAACGACCCGGCGACCGTCGTCACCCAGCGCGGACGCACCTCGCCGTCGACGACCCACGGCTTCTGGCGGATGGTGCCCATCGCCACGATGCCCGCCTCGCCGCGGTTGATGATCGGGGTGCCCGCATCCATCCCGAACACGCCGATGTTCGTGATCGTGATGGTGCCGTTCTGCTGGTCGGCGGGAGAGGTCTTGCCCTCGCGCGCGGTCAGCGTGAGCTTCTCCAGCGCCCGGGCGAGCTCGCGCATGCTGAGGTCCTGGGCGTCCTTGATGTTCGGGACGAGCAGCCCGCGGGGCGTCGCGGCGGCGATGCCGAGGTTGACGTAGTGGTGCAGACGGATCTGCGCCCCGTCCTCCCCGTCGATCCACGCCGCGTTCACCATCGGCGTGCGCCGGACGGCCCAGATCACCGCGCGGGCCACGATCAGCAGAGGCGACACCTTGATGTCGGCGAAGTCCGGCGAGGCCTTCAGGCGCTTGACGAGCTCCATCGTGCGGGTGGCGTCGACATCCGTCCACACCGACACGTGCGGAGACGAGTACGCCGACTGCACCATGCTCGAGGCGACCGCCTTGCGGACGCCCCGCACGGGGATGGACTCCTCGCGCGCACCGTCCGCACCGTTCGCCGATGCATCCGACGCCGCGGGCGCACCGGATGCAGGCTCCGCGGCAGGCTCCGCGACGGGGATCGTCTCCTCGCGCACCTCGGGCCACTCCGGTGTCTCGATGTTGCGGAACACGCTCGCCTGCGAGGCGTGGCGCACGACGTCGTCGCGAGTGACCTCGCCCGCCGGGCCGCTGGGGGTGACAGACGCGAGATCGACGTTCAGATCGCGGGCGAGCTTGCGGATCGGCGGCTTCGCGACGACCCCGACGGATGCCGCGACGGGCCGCTCGGCGGGCTTGCGCCGGCGCGACGACACGTGCCCGGCGGCGCCGTATCCGACGAGCACCGAACCGCCGCCCTCCGGCTCGGCCGTGGCGGGAGCGGCGCTCGCGACGGAGCTCTCGGCGGGAGCGGACGCATCCGCGATCGTGATGATCGCCGCGCCGACCTCGACCGTCGTGCCCTCGGGGACGAGGAGGTCGCCGACGACGCCGGAGTAGGGCGAGGGCAGCTCGACGAGCGACTTCGCGGTCTCGATCTCGACGAGCACGTCGTTCACCGAGACCTCGTCTCCGGGCGCGACCCGCCAGGAGACGATCTCGGCCTCGGTCAGCCCCTCCCCGACGTCGGGGAGATGGAAGGTCTGGTCGCTCATGCGAGCTCCTTTCGCCGGGCGCCTGGGCCGAGAGACGGGATCTTCGCGTCGAGGCTGCGGGACGAACCCACTGTCTCGGCGGCCGACCGGGCCCACGCCGCCGGAGGCTCCGCCCCCGCGGCGCGGGGGTGAAGGGGCGGCGGGGGCTGTCTCGCG
>NZ_CACSKB010000062.1 GCF_902706225.1 Microbacterium sp. 18062 | reverse complement strand
CACCCAGAGAAACCCCACGCAAGGAGCAACCCATGAGAAGCAGACTCACCGTCACCGCGGGCGTCGTGGCCGTCGCCACGCTCTTGCTCGCAGGCTGCAGCGGCGACGGCGGAGACGCCGCCGACGGCGGCCTCGCGATCGACGTCCCCGATGTGCCGATGCACGAGGAGCTCGGCGACTACGAGGACTCGGTCGACATCGTCGCCTGGAGCGGGTTCGTCGAACCGGAGTGGGCCGACGCCTTCACCGCCGAGACCGGATGCGAGGTCAACCGCCGCGTCGCCGGCACCAGCGACGAGATGGTGCAGCTCATGCGCACGGGCGACTACGACCTCGTCTCGGCCTCGGGGGATGCGAGCCTGCGTCTCATCGCGGGCGGCGACGTGGCGCCCCTGAACCTCGATCTGATCGAGAACTTCGGCGACGACATCGTCGAGGGCATGAAGGGGCAGATCTACGACACCATCAACGGGAAGTCGTACGGCGTGCCGATCGGTCGCGGCGCGAACATCCTGCAGTACAACAGCGAGGTCGTCACAGAGGAGCCCACGAGCTGGTCGGTCGTGTGGGAGAGCGACAGCCCGTACGCGGGGGAGATCATCGCCTACGACGCGCCGATCTACATCGCCGACGCCGCGGTGTACCTCATGGCCCACGAGCCCGACCTCGGCATCACCAACCCGTACGCGCTCGACCAGACGCAGCTGGACGCGGCGATCGCGCTGCTGAAGGAGCAGAACGCGATCGTGTCGGAGTACTGGGCGGACCCCGCCGCGCAGATCACCTCGTTCATCGGCGGGAACTCGGTCGTCGGCACGTCGTGGGAGGTGCTGCGCAAGCTCACGGAGGACGAGAAGTTCAAGAGCGTGCTGCCCGAAGAGGGATCCACGGGCTGGTCGGACGCGTGGATGCTGTCGGCGGAGTCGGACAGCCCGAACTGCGCCTACGCGTGGATGGACTACACGAGCTCGCCCGAGGTCAACGGAGCCATCGCGATGAACTTCGGCATGGCGCCGGCGAACGCCGCATTCTGCGACATCGACGAGGAGACGAGCGCGCACTGCGACTACTTCAACGCTCTCGACGAGGAGTACTTCGACCAGGTGTGGTTCTGGACCACCCCGATCGAGCAGTGCATCGACGGTCGCACGGACGTGCAGTGCACGAACTTCCAGCAGTGGACGGACGCCTGGCTGACCGTCAAGGGATAGCCCCCCCCGGGCGGGCGGAGCCGACGCACGACGGCTCCGCCCGCCCGCGGCCCGACTCACGAACGAAGGGAACGCCCATGGAGCGTCGGAGGCACCTTGCAGGACTCCTCGCCGCGCCGATGCTGTGGCTCGTCGGCATCTACATCTTCTCGCTGGCCATGCTGCTGGTCACCGCGTTCTGGACGACGGATCCGTTCACCTCCAAGGTGAAGCCCGGTTTCACGCTGCGCAACTTCGAGCAGCTGATCGTCAATCCGGCGTACCTGTCGACCGCGGTGCGGACCCTCCTCATCGCCCTCGCGGTGACGGCGTTGTGCATCGCGATCTCGGTGCCGCTCGGGATCTTCATGGCGAAGGTCGCGAGCCCGTGGCTGAGAGCGTCCCTCGCGGTGGCGATCACGCTCCCGCTCTGGGCGGGATATCTGGTGAAGATCCTCGCGATGCGCGTCACGTTCACGGATCAGGGGTTCTTCAACTGGGCTCTCGCGCCCCTCGGGATCACGGGCCCCGGCTTCAGCGTGACGACCGTGATCCTCACGCTCACGTACCTGTGGCTGCCGTACATGGCGGTGCCGGTCTACACCGCGATCCGGCAGCTGCCGACCAACCTCTTCGACGCGGCCGCCGACCTCGGGGCCGGGGCGGGGCGCACGATCCGCACTGTCGTGCTGCCGCTGATCAAGCCCGCGATCATCGCCGGGTCGATCTTCACCTTCTCGCTCAGCCTCGGCGACTACATCGCGGCGAAGTTCGTGGGCGGGTCGACCCAGATGATCGGCAGCATCATCGCGTCCAACATCAACCTCAACCCGCCGATCGCCGCCGCCTTCGCGGTCGTTCCGATCGCGTTCGTCGTCGTGTATCTCATCAGCGTCCAGCGCAGCGGCGCGCTCGAGAGAATGTAGGAACACCATGCTCAGGCTCTCCCGGGGCGCCAGGATCGGCCTGCTGGCCGTCGTCGCTGTCGTGCTCGTCTTCATGTACGTCCCCCTGTTCCTCGTGGTGCTGAACTCGTTCAACTCGGCCCGCATCGCGAGTTGGCCGGTGCGGGGCCTGTCGCTCGACTGGTGGGGGCAGGCGCTGGTCAGCGAGCCGATCCGCGCGGCGCTGCTCAACTCCGTGCTCGTCGGACTCGGCGCGACCGCGGTCGCGCTCGTGCTCGGCACGCTCGTCGCCTTCGCCCTCCAGCGGTTCGCGTTCTTCGGCAAGCAGGCGGTGAACCTGCTCGTGGTCCTGCCGATCGCGCTGCCGGGAGTCGTCACCGGCGTCGCCCTCAACAACACCTACAACCAGATCCTCGAGCCGATCGGCATCCACGTGGGCTACTTCGGCATGGTCATCGCACACGCCACGTTCTGCATCGTGATGGTGTTCAACAACGTGTTCGCGCGTCTGCGCCGGATGACCCCGAGCATCGAGGAGGCCTCGCGGGATCTCGGCGCCACGCCCTGGCAGACCTTCCGGCTGATCACCTTCCCGCAGTTCCGTTCCGCGTTCATCGCCGGCGGGATCCTGGCCTTCGCGCTGTCGTTCGACGAGGTCGTGGTCACGATCTTCACCGCCCCGGCCGGTGTCGACACGCTGCCGCTGTGGATGATGAACCAGATGGCCCGCCCGAACGAGGCCAGCATGGTCAACGTCGTCGCGACCGTCGTCATCCTCTTCTCGCTGCTGCCCGTCTGGGCCTCTCAGCGGCTCGGCCGCGAGGCGGAGGATCGCGACTGAGCGATCCGTGCGACGCGCGAACGGCGACGGCGTGGACGGTGACTTTGTCGGTGCCCGGGCCTAGGGTCACCGCATGAGAACTGTCGAGCACGAGGGATCCCCGCCCGCCGTACATCGAGGCATCGTGCCCGGGTACGTGCTCGCGCGGCTGGCGCGGTCGACGGTGTTCCCGCGGGCCGCGGAGGCGGCCCGGCAGACGTTGATCGCCGGTCGGCCGCCGTTCCGCGCCCGCATCGACCTGTCGATCGACGCGGCGGGCAACCTGATCGCCGAGCTGAGCGACGCGCCGCTGCGCACCGTCAGCGACGCGCAGAACACCGAGCAGCTGCCCGGCGCGGTCGTGCGCGCCGAAGACGACGCACCCGTCGCCGACGTCGCGGTGAACGAGGCGTTCGACGGGCTCGGCGCGACGTTCGAGCTGCTTCTGGCGGCGTTCGCGCGCAACTCGCTGAACGACGCGGGCGCGCCGCTCGAGGCGACGGTGCACTATGGCGTCGACTACGACAACGCGTTCTGGGACGGTCGGCGGATGGTGTTCGGCGACGGAGACGGCGAGGTGTTCCGCGGGTTCACCGGGTCGCTGTCGGTCATCGGCCACGAGCTCGGGCACGGCGTCGTGCAGCACACGGCGGGTCTCGAGTACCAGGGGCAGCCGGGTGCCCTGAACGAGTCCATCGCCGACGTCATCGGTGCGCTCACCGAGCAGTACGCGCGGGGAGAGACGGCGGATGCCGCCAGCTGGCTCATCGGCGAGGACATCCTGACCGACGCCGTGCAGGGGCGGGCGCTGCGCTCGATGATCGAGCCCGGCACCGCGTACGACGACGACGAGCTCGGCAGGGATCCCCAGCCCGGGCACATGCGCGACTTCGTGGTGACCGCGGACGACAACGGGGGAGTGCACATCAACTCCGGCATCCCCAATCGTGCGTTCGCGCTCACCGCCCGCGCGCTCGGCGGCAACGCGTGGAAGCGTGCGGGGCTCGTCTGGTACCGGGCGCTCACCGGGGGACTGACGGCGACGGCGACGTTCGCCGACTTCGCCGCGGCCACGATCGCGGCCGCGGCCGAGCAGTACGGTGGGAACTCGGAGGTGGCCGACGCGGTGCGAGACGCCTGGACGAGCGTCGGCGTGACGGAGGATGAGCGGAACCGAGCGGGCTGAGGGCCGCGTGGTCGTGTCGGTCGTGCGATCGGGCGGGATCGCCGGCCTCCGCCGACGCTGGCGGGCGGCGCCGCCCGAGGCGGAGGCCGCCCGCTGGGTCGCTCTCATCGACCGATGTCCGTGGGACGCGTCCTCCCCGCCGGCGCGCGGCGCCGATCGCTATGTCTGGAGCATCCACGCCCGCACGCCCGATGGTGACTGCCGCCGTGAGCTGACCGACGCGGAGATGCGCGGTGCGTGGCGTGAGCTCGTCGACGCGGTGCGCGCGGCCGAGGCGTGACGCGGAGGTGGGGCAGGAGCGCCCACGTCACCCGGTCGTGCGTTCCGCCCTCGTACGTCCCGCCGGGATGCGGACGATGGCCTGGACGGGTAGATGATCCGACGGCCAGCGTCCGTCGACGCGGCGCGCATTGATGCCTGCTGCTCGCACCGTGATGCCCGGCGTCACCACGATCCAGTCGATGCGGCGGGCGTCTCGCCGCGGGGTGCGGTAGCTGCCGAACGTGCCCCAGGGCGCGGATACGTGCTCGGATGCGGCAGCCCACGCGTCGACGAGCCCGTCGTCGGCGAAGAGCTCGCGCAGCGGCGGAGACCCGGCGTCCGCGTTGAGGTCGCCCGTCACGATCGCCGGGAGAGGCTGGGCGACGACACGGCGACGGATGTGCTCGGCCGACCGCACGCGTGAGCGGCGCGACAGGTGGTCGAAGTGCGTGTTGACGTGCAGGAATCGGGCGCCGGTGGCCAGGTCGCGGAACTCGGCGCTCACCGCGATGCGGGGCGCGAGGTTCCCCCACGACCGCGAGCCGGATGCGCGCGGGGTGTCGGAGAGCGCGTTCTGCTCCCAGGCGAGCAGCTCCAGGCGTCCGGTGTCATAGAGGATGGGGCATCCCTCGCCCTGCCCGTCGCGGTCCCGGCCGTGACCGACGAGCCGGTAGGCCGTCCCGAGCGCGGCGAGGAGCGCCGTCGCCTGGCCGGGCAGCACCTCCTGGGCGCCGAGCACGCTGGGCGTCTCGGCGCGCAGCAGCCGCTGCATCCGAGGTTCGCGTTCGCGCCAGCGGTCGGCAGGACGCACGAGCGGGCCGTCCATCCGGCGACGGATGTTGTAGGTCATCACGTGCAGGTCGGGCGCGAGCGCCGGACCGATCAGTGCGCCGGTCATGTGGTCTTCTTTCGGATGGCGGGCAGCCGTCGCGGCAGCTGGAGATCCCACCGTAGGGGAGAGACGGCGGCGCCGGTCACGCGGCCTCGGCGGCTACGCTCTCGGTGTGCACAGGATCTTCACCACGAGCTTCGCCTCGGTCTACCCGATGTACGTCGCGAAGGCGGAGCGCAAGGGACGCACGAAGGACGAGGTCGACCAGCTGGTGCTCTGGCTGACCGGCTTCGACGAGCAGGAGCTCGAGCGCCATCTCGCTGAGAAGACGACGTTCGAGGAGTTCTTCGCCGAGGCCCCGCTCAATCCGAACGCGTCGCTCATCACCGGCGTGGTCTGCGGGGTGCGCGTGGAGGACGTCGAGGATCCGCTGATGCAGAGGATCCGTTACCTTGACAAGCTCATCGACGAGCTCGCCAAGGGCAAGGCGATGGAGAAGATCCAGCGCAGCGGATAGTGACGCATGTGCGTCCACGGCGCCCCGTCCCGGCCCGAGCGGAGGTCAGCGTCACCTTTCGTCGTCCCCGGCGCGTCTCGGGAAGGACAACCGGGCCCGAAGGCCGTCGCCGTCCCTGGGCGTGAGGACGAGCGTCCCGCCCTGACTGCGCGCGATCGTCTCGACGAGAGCGAGGCCCAGGCCGAGACCGTCGCCGGCGAGCCGACTGTCCTCACCGCGGTGGAACGGCTCGGTCAGCGCGCTCAGGTCGGTGCCGGTGAGGTCGCGCCCGCTGTTGGAGACCTCGATCCACGCGCCGCGTTCATCAGTGCCGGCGTGAACGGTGAGCTCGCCGCCGTCGCGATTGTGGCGGACCGCGTTGTCGACCAGGTTGCCGACGGCGATCCGCACCAGCTCGGGCTCTGCGGCGGCCACCGCCGGCGCTGCGACGGGAGCGATCAGGCGGAGCGAACGCGCCGCGATGTCCCGTTCGTGCCCGTCGAGGGCGGCCGCGGCGACGGCGCTCAGGTCGGCCTCGGGGGCGAGAGGGAGCGCCCCGTCGCGGTGGCGGACCCGGGCGAGGGCGAGCAGCGCGGCGATGAGACGCTCGCTGCGAGCGTTCGCTGCAAGCGCTCCGCGCACGGCCGGTTCCAACTCGGCGGGGACGCGGCCCTGGGTCAGCGGTATCTCCAGGAGCGTGCGCGTCGTGGTGAGCGGGGTGCGCAGCTCATGGGACGCGCCGGTGATGAAGCGGTCCTGCCGGGTGAAGGCCTCGTCGAGGCGGTCGAGCATGCCGTCGATGGTGTCTCCCAGCTCCTTGATCTCGTCGTCGGGGCCGGGCAGGGAGAGACGCCGGTGCAGGTCGTCTCGGGTGATCTCACGCGTGGTCGCGGTGATCCCGGAGATGCGGTCGAGCGACCGGGCGGAGAGCCATCGGGCGGCGAGCACGGCGAGCCCGGCGAAGACGAGGAGGATGATGACCGACCAGATGAGCAGCCCGGAGAGCACCTCCTGGGAGAGCTCGGTGGTCTGCTGGACCACGACGGAGCCCACACCGCCGCCCGTCCCTGTGACGCTGATGTCATCGCCGCTGCCGGTTCCGATGGTGCAGGTCTCGGCGAGCTGGTCGTCGGAGACCGAGCTGTGTCCGCTCTGGTCGGTGGTGCTGAAGCATCCCGTGGTGATGGTGCTGATGCCTTGGGCGAACAGCTGCTGCACGAGGAGGTACTGGACGCCGAGGAGCACGACGCCGCCGGTGATGAACACGCCGGCGATGAGGGCGGCGAGCCGGGCGCGGAATCCCCACCGTCTGCGCGCGGTCATCGGAGGTCGCTGATCCGGTAGCCGTGCCCGGGGGCGCTGTCGATGGGGTCGGGGTGACCGAGCTTG
Source organism: Microbacterium sp. 18062 (assembly GCF_902706225.1). GTDB lineage: Bacteria > Actinomycetota > Actinomycetes > Actinomycetales > Microbacteriaceae > Microbacterium. The sequence goes on along the minus strand of NZ_CACSKB010000062.1, from coordinate 14,741 downwards.
CGACGCAGAGTGTGGACGGCGGCCTTGACGACCCCGCGGCCGCGTTCGTCGGTCTCGGCCCACACGTCGCCGAGCAGGTCGTCCGCGCTGATCCAGCCGCCGCGGGCGGACAGCAGCGACTCGAGCACGCCGTACTCCTTCGGGGTGAGCCGCAGCGGCAGGCCGTCGCGCTCGGCAGCACGGCGCACGGTGTCGATTCGCACGCCGCAGGCCTCGAGGACGGTGCCGGAGCCGTGTCCCGCGCGGCGGGCGAGCGCCCGGAGGCGGGCGAGCAGCTCGACGTAGGCGAACGGCTTGGACAGGTAGTCGTCCGCGCCGAGATCGAGGCCGGCCACCCGGTCGTCCAGGGTGCCGGCGGCGGTGAGCATGAGGATGCGCATCGGGTGTCCCTGCTCCCGCAGCGTGCGACACACGGCATCGCCGGAGAGGACCGGAAGATCGCGGTCGAGGACCATCAGCTCGATGTCGGTGGCCGCGGCGCGGGAGAGGGCGGTGGCGCCGTCGTGGGCGACCTCGACGGCGTAGCCCTCGCGCCGCAGCCCGTCCGCGAGCCCGTCAGCGAGCTCGCGTTCGTCCTCCACCAGCAGCAGCCGCATCCTGCGCCACCTCTCTTCTCTCTTCCGCCTCCAGCATGACCGGTCGTGGTCAAGTCCAGGTCAAGCCGACCATGACCCGCACCGAACCGGTCGAGCGTGACAGTGGCCTCGTGCCCGACGTCCGGGCGGCGCGAGAAGGGATATGGCGATGAGCACGAGCACGATGAAGAACAGGATCGGCGTCGGTGTCGCGGCACTGTTGACGTTGGCCCTGGCCGGCTGCACGACGGTCCCGGCGCCGGATGATGCAGGGGATGAGGAGCCGACGCAGTTCGTCGCCTGCCTGAAGGCCGCCGGAGTGGACGCGAAGATCTCCGATCAGGGCTATGTCGTGGTCAGGATCGCCTCCGAGAGCGTCGACGGAGAGCTCTCGATCGGCAGCGGCTCCGACGACGGGGCGGAGAGCCCGCTGCTGATGATGGGCGAGGCGGACGGCAGCTCGTGGGTCGCTGCGCAGTCCTCGGCGTACTTCGGCGATGATCCGGACACGCAGGACGCCTATGCGGCATGCGAGAGGGAGCATCCGGACTTCGTGCAGCCGGAGTACGACCCCGAGGACGATCCGGCCGTGCGGGAGCAGCAGGAGCGGCAGCGTGCGGCTGCGCTCGAGTTCGCCCGGTGCGCCCGCGACGAGGGCTTCGCCTGGGTGGCAGACCCCGACGCCGCGTCGGGCGCGATCGCCCTGCCTGCGGAGCTGACCGAGGCCGAGTTCCGCGCGGTGCTGACCGCCTGCTGGTCCGAGGACGATCCCGGTCTCGCCTGGTCGTCCCCCGCCGACGAGCTGGGCTTCGACTGGCAGGCCGTGTTGCTGGACGTCATGGGCGGTGGCGGATCGTTCAGCGTCACGCAGGGCGAAGAATGAGCCGGACGGGCGCCCGGCGCGGCCGCGCCGTCTGGGCGTGGGGGTGTGCGGCGGTGCTGATCATCGCGGCCGCCGGAGCGGCCTGGTACCTCCGCCCCGGGGCATCGTGGACCGCCCAGGTGGCGGACGCGGCCGAGCCGGTGACCGCAGCGGTGGAGCTGGCGACTCTGACCAGTCAGGTACGGCTGAACGGTCAGCTCACCTACGGTGACGCGGTGCCGCTGCCCGCTCCGGCAGGTGCGGTCACGGTCCTTCCCGTCGCGGGGCAGGTCGTCGAGCTCGGGCAGCGCGTGTACGAGGCGGACGGCGCCCCGATCGTGCTGCTGCGCGGCGAGCGGCCGTTCTGGCGAGACCTGTCGGTGGATTCCGCCGACGGGGAGGACATCCGCCAGCTCCAGCAGAACCTCGTCGACCTCGGCTTCTACCGCGGCGACATCGACGGCAGCTTCGACCGTCTCACCCGCCAGGCCGTGCGCGACTGGCAGAAGAGCCTCGGGCTCGAGCAGACCGGCGCCTTCACCCCCTCGTCGGTGGTCGTCGCCGATGCAGCCAGCATCCGGATCTCCCAGGTCACCGCCCGGCTCGGGGAGGCAGGCACGAGCCCCGCCACCTACACGGAGACGACACTGCGTGCGACCGCGAAGCTCACCGAGGCGCAGGCACGCGAACTGACGGCAGGCACGCCGGTGGCCGTCGTCCTTCCCGATGGCACCGAGATCGACACCGAAGTGTCGTCGGTCGATCCCGGCGGACGATCCTCGGGCGAAGAGGACGCAGCCACAGCTCCGTCGGCGATCGTCGAGTTCGCCGACCAGTCCCGAGTCGCCCCCGCGGGCACCGCCTCGGTGCGGATCGTGATCCGTGACACGGAGGAACAGCCGGCGACGCTCGTGGTGCCTGTCACTGCGCTGGTCGCGACCGCCGACGGAGGCTACGCCGTCGAGGTCTACGCGGATGGCGAGATCGCCCGGACCTCGGTACAGATCGGGCTGGTCGCGGACGCTCGCGTGCAGGTGCTCGCCAGCGGCGCCGACATCGGCGCCGGTCCGGTGCTCGCCGAGGGCGACCTCGTGGTGCTCGCCCGATGAGCGCTCCGGTGGTCGAGCTGCGGGACGCGGCGAAGACATACCCCGGCCCGCCTCCGGTGACCGTGCTGCACCCGACGACGCTCTCGATCGATGCCGGCGAGCAGGTCGCGGTGGTCGGCCCGTCCGGGTCAGGCAAGAGCACCCTGCTGGCGATCCTCGGCACCCTCGACGATCCGACCGAGGGCAGCGTGCTCGTCGACGGTCATCGGCTCGCCGAGCTGCGCGAACGGGACCGCTCAGCGCTCCGGGCCGGGCGGATCGGCTTCGTGTTCCAGCAGTTCCATCTCCTCCCGACGCTGTCGGCCGTGGAGAACGTCGCGACCGGGCTGCTCTACTCCGGCGTCCGCCACGCCGCGCGGCGCCGACGCTCGGCCGATGCGCTGGCCGCGGTCGGGCTCGCGCGTCGGCTTGACCATCGCCCCGGCGAGCTGTCCGGCGGCGAGCAGCAGCGCGTCGCGATCGCCCGTGCACTCGTGCGCGAGCCCGGCATCCTGTTCGCCGACGAGCCTACGGGCGCGTTGGACACTGCCACCGGCGAGGGCGTCGTCGGCCTTCTGGCCGGTATCGCCGACCGCGGCACGGCCGTGGTCGTGGTCACGCACGACGAGCAGGTGGCCGCCGGGTTCTCGCGTCGTATCCGATTGCGCGACGGCGTCGCGACCGAGCAGCACAGCGCGCATGACCTCGCAGAGAAGGAGCCGATCCGATGACCCGCCGTCGCCTGCACCGCCTGACCGTCGCCGATCTCGTCCGCACAGCCTGGCTCGGCGTCGCCGGCCGCCCTCAGCGCACCGTTCTCGCCGCGCTCGGCATCGCGCTCGGCATCGCCTCCCTCGTCGCCCTGACCGGCGCCTCGGCGTCCAACCGCGCGCAGCTGCTGGCGGAGCTCGATGCGATGGGCGCCGACCTCGCCGTCGTCGCCCCCGGCAGCGGCCCCGACCAGCAGCCGGTCCCGCTGCCCGACACCGCCCCGGAGGGCATCGCCCGGCAGGACGGCGTCGAGCGCATCGGTGTCTTCGAGACCGCCCCCGAGGGGCTCGCCGTCTACCGCACCGACCTCGTGCCCGCGACCGAGACGAACGGTCTGAACGTCGCCGTCGCGCGTCCCGACGTGCTCGCCGCGATCGAGGGCGAGCTGGCCTCCGGCCGGTGGTTCGACGACGCCGCGCGGAACCTGCCCGTGACGGTCCTGGGCGCGACCGCCGCCGAACGACTCGGCGTCGACCGCGCCGGCGACCGCGTGCTGATCGGCGGCGAATGGTACGGCGTGCTCGGTGTCCTCGAATCCGCCGGCCTCGCCACCGACATCGACACCGCCGCGATCCTCGGCGACGCGTGGACGCGCGAGCACTTCGCCGGCGACGCCATCGGCGACATCGCCTCGATCTACGTCCGCGCCGAGCCCGGAGCGATAGGCGCCGTCCGTGACATCCTCGCGGCCGCCGCCAGCCCCGGCTCGCCATACGTCGCCGTGACCAGGCTCTCCGACCTCGCCGAGGCTCGCGCCACCACCGACGACTCCCTGGTGACCCTCGGCATCGCCCTCGCCGGCATCGCCCTGCTCGTCGGCGGCGTCGGCATCGCGAACACGATGGTCGTCACCGTCCTGGAGCGGCGCGGCGAGATCGGCCTGCGCCGAGCGCTCGGTGCGCGGCCCGGCCAGATCGCCGCCCAGTTCATCGCCGAGGCCGTCGTGCTCTCCCTGATCGGCGGACTCGCCGGCGTCGGGATCGGTGCCGTGGCCGCAGCGGTCATGGCGGGCGTCACCGGACAGCCCGTCGTCATCCCGCTCGGAGCCCTCGCCATAGGCCCCGCGCTGTCGCTGCTCGTCGGCGTGGTCGCGGGGCTGCAGCCCGCGACCCGGGCGGCTCGGCTCGCGCCCACCACCGCGCTCCGAAACGTCTGAGCGCACGGCCGGGATATGCTCCGGGCAGACGGAGCCTGCTACCGTCGAACCGTGGGAACGATATGCAGTGCGCCCGTGATGGGGTGCTTCTTCACCGTCCGCGACCGCCGCGCCTGACGGCGCGCTCGCTGTCGCTCGCATAAGCGCGCCGTCCTTCCGAGATGTCATCCGCACCTCGGACGGGCTGTCCTCGTGTATCCACGTCCGCCCTTCCAGGTGCTCCGAATCCCTCCTTGGAGCACGCTCTTGTCTCGTTCTCTGCATGGCGGCCGACATGAACTCGGCCAGAACTTCCTCACCCACCGACCCACGATCGACACGATCATCGCTCTCGTCGCCTCGACGAGAGGACCCGTCCTGGAGCTGGGGGCGGGCGATGGCGCTCTCACTCGGATCCTCGCCGCATCCGGGCGTTCGCTCACCGCGATCGATCTCGACGAGCACAGGGTGCGTCGTCTCGCTCGGGCTCTGCCGGGCGTCCGGGTCGAGCACGCCGACGCGCTGCGCCATCCGATCGCCGTGCCGGTGGTCGTGGGCAACATCCCCTTCCACCTCACGACCCCGATCCTCCGACGTCTCCTGACCGAGTCCCGCTGGGAGCACGCCGTGCTGGTGACCCAGTGGGAAGTAGCGCGCAAACGAGCCGGCGTTGGCGGGCAGACGATGATGACCGCCCAGAGCGCGCCGTGGTTCGAGTTCCGGCTCCACGGCCGCGTGCCCAGCTGGGGGTTCACGCCCCGCCCGAGCGTCGACGGCGGCATCCTCACGATCACGAGAAGGGGCTCGCCCCTGCTGCCTGCGAAGGAGCGTCGTGCGTACGAGGGCTTCGTCCGCGGGGTCTACACCGGCTCAGGGAGAACACTCGACCGGATCGTCCGACGCGTCGCGGGCACCGATGCGACGGTCTCGCGACGCGCCGTCGCCCGGGCCCGCATCCGGCCGGACAGTCTGCCGCGCGACCTGACCGTCGCCCAGTGGGTCTCGCTCTGGCGCTCACTGCGCGACGAGCAAGACCCGTTGTGAGCGCGGGTTGCCCGGTTCCGTCCAGGCCCGCCCCACCCCTGCACCTGGTCAGACGGTGCGCAACGCCGCCATGATCCCGGCCCAACGCACGAGGAAGCGTGGCTCGTCGAGGCGGCGGCGGCGCATCCACGAGGTGACCTCTTCGTTGCACTTGCTCGCGTTGCACGATCGGCAGGCGGGCACGACGTTCTCGAGCGTGTATCGCCCGCCGCGCGAGATGGGCAGCACGCAGTCCTTCTGCAGGGCGGAACCGTCGGCCCCGCAGTACGCGCACGACGCCCACGCGTCGAGGATGCGGAACCACTCGGTGTCGGTCAGGTCGCTGCCGGATGCGGCGACCCGCCGGGTCCGCCGGCGCGCCGCGCGTGCTCTACGGGTCTGAGGGAGCGTCATGTCGCGAGGCTAACCGATCACGGCGCGAATCCGGTCGAGGCACCCCCTGCGGCTTCTACCGAACGTCGGGTCAGCGGCCTGGGTCGTTGACGATCAACGGAGGAGGCGAGATCTCCCCTCTTCCGGGGAGACTTTCGGGTCAGCGGCCGGGGTCGCTGACGATCAACGAAGGAAGCGAAATCTCCCCACTCCCGGGAGACTTTCGCTTCAGATCCAGCCGCGTTCCTGGGCGAGGACCGTCGCCTGCTGCCGGGTCGTCACGGCGAGCTTTCCGAGCGCCGACGAGACGTGGTTGCGGACGGTGCCCGGCGAGAGGTGCAGGGCGGCGGCGATCTGGGCGATCGTCTCGCCGCGCCTGCCCTCGCGCAGTACATCGAGCTCCCTGTCGGTGAGGGGGCTGCGCTCGTCGGCGAGCGCATCCGCGGCGATCTCCGGGTCGACGTGGCGGCGTCCGGAGGCGACCCGTCGGATGATGTCGGCCACCTCCTCGGCACGGCGCGACTTCGGGACGAACCCGTCGACTCCCGCCCGCAGCGCGCGTCGCAGCACCCCGGGGCGGGCATGGCGGGTCACGATGATGCAGCGCGCGGTCGTGACGCGGCGCAATCTCTCCGCCACTTCCACGCCGTCGAGCCCGGGCATCTCCAGATCGAGCAGGCAGACATCGGGGGCGAGGCGCCGTGCCTCCTCGACCGCCTCGGTGCCCGACCGGCATTCCGCGACGATCTCCAGGTCGTTCTCGAGGCGCAGGAGCGACGCCAGCGCCGTGCGGATCATGTCCTCGTCGTCGGCGATCAGGACGCGGATCATGCGGACCCCTGCAGCTGCGCACGCGGGCGGCGGACCGTCGCGGCCGGCAGCGACACCGTGAGCTCGAACGTCTCCGCCTCGCGCCGCACGTACGCCTCTCCGCCGGCGGCTCTGGCCCGTTCCGTCATGACGCCCACCCCCGATCCCCAGGCCACCCCGCCGGCCTCGGCGTCGTCGTTCACGATCCGGTACACCCAGTGGTCCCCGCTCCGCTCGAGCGACAGTCGTGCCCAGCGACCGTCGCCGTGCTTGAGCACGTTCGTCACGCTCTCGCGCACGATCGGTCCGAGCACGTCGGCCGGTGCGTCCGCCGCGTCGGCCTCCATCCGGGCCTGCACGTCGAGACCGGCCGAGCGCAGCAGGTCCGCGGCGTTCTCGAGCTCGTCGGGTAGCGGCACGCCGCGGAACGCCGTGGCCAGATCGCGGGTGCCCTGACGTGCGTCATCGACCGCCGCGCGCGCCCGGGCGATCTCGCTCGCGGCCGCCTCGGGGTCGCGGTCCATCAGCCGCTGGGAGAGCTCCAGCTGCAGCGCGATCACCTGCAGATGATGTCCCTGCAGATCGTGCACGTCGTTCGCGAGGCGCAGGCGCTCCCTCGTCGCGGCGAGCAGGCTCTCCGCCCGGCGCGCTCTGTCGAGCTCGAGCACGATGTCCCACCACCATAGCGACGACGTGACGGCGAAGGGGAGCAGCGTCGCGAAGAACGCGGGCACGAAGAACACCGGTGAACTCGTCGTCGGTGTCGTCCACCAGTGCGTCTCGGCGGCCCAGAGAGCGCCGAGGACGGCGGTCAGTGCGAGAATCACCCGCCAGCGGACGTGGGGAGGCCACGGCCGCACGCCGAGGGCGAGGGCGACGATGCCGACGCCCGCTAACCAGGATCCCATCGCGACGCCGAGCAGCACCGCCGCCGCGGCGGTCGTGCCCAGCCCGATCAGGTCCCGGGGCGGGAGCCGGAGCCCGCCCTCATCACGCGCGCCCAGCGCATCCAGCCGGTACGCGTGCAGAAGCACCACGAGACCGCAGAGCGCGAGTGCCGCGGCCCCGGACGTCAGGACGAGGCGCCATGCCACGTCGTCGAAGCGGACCGGCAGCCAGAGCAGCCACTGCGACATCGACACGATGCCGAGGAACACCACACCCGAGAAGGTGTACCACCAGGTCGCGGTCACGCCGCGAGCGAGGGCGCGCTGACCGACGCGCGGGGCGTCGTCGTCCGCGGGGGCGAGGCGGGGTGTGGTCATCCCTCAACGCTAAGTCAGCCGATGCACGCGCACACCGCTGCCGGCGACGGTCGTGACATTCGTCACGGGTGGGATGTCGCATCCTCCCGATCGGTCGTGACACGGCGGCACTGCCGGCCGGGGAGCGTCCCCGATGGGATGGAGTCACAGCCGCTCACCTGCGGACCCGCTACCGAAAGGCCCACGATGAACCCCATCGAAGAACTCGTTCTCGGCTTTCAGGATCTCGTCGCGCAGCTTCCGGAGTGGCTGCAGCCGCTGATCGTGGCTCTGGCGGGCGCCGTGCCGTTCATCGAGGGGGAGGGCGGCGCCGTCATCGGCATCGTCGGCGGTCTGAATCCGGTCGTCGCGGCCGTCTCGGCAGCAGCGGGCAATCTCGTCGCCGTCGCGATCGTCGTGCTGCTCGGGGCGCGGATCCGTGCCGCGGTGACCGGCAGGCGGGAGCCCAGACCGCGTTCGGCGCGGAGGGAGAAGTTCCAGAAGGCGTTCCACCGCTACGGTGTGGCCGGAGTGAGCCTGCTCGGGCCGCTCCTGCTGCCGACGCATTTCACCGCGGCCGCGCTGGCCGGCTCGGGTGTGCCGAAGGGGCGCGTGCTGGCATGGCAGGCGGTGGCGATCGCGCTGTGGACGACACTGCTGACCCTCATCGTCACCGGCGTGATCGCCATCGCGCTCTGATGTCCTCGCGGCGCGCTTCGTCCGCGGCCGCGGCGCGAGGAGCGGTCGTCGGGCGCCTCCGGCGGCGTGGACATGACGTCGCCTCGTAGGCTGAAGACGTGCCGCACGCCGCCCCCTCCCCGCTCGCGTCGTGGCGGTTCACCGGTGTCCTCCGTCGCTATCAGGCGGACGTGCTCGAGCGCGTCGACGTGCACGGCGGCGCTGCGCTCCACATCGTCGCGCCACCGGGGTCCGGCAAGACCATCCTCGGCCTCCTGCTCGCCGCGCGTCGCGGCCACCGCACGGTCGTGCTCGCCCCGACCGTCACCATCCGGGAGCAGTGGACGCGGGCGGCGGGATCCCTCGCGGCCGACCCCGGCGCGGTCTCGGAGGATCCTGAGCATCCGGGTGATCTCACCGCCCTGACCTACCAGGCGGTGAGCGTGCTCGACTCGTCCAATCCGTTCGCGGGGCTCGCCCACGCGCGTTGGTGCGACGAGCTCGAGGCAGACGGACGCTCGCCCGAGATCGCCGCCCGATGGCTCGACGACCTTCGGGCCGGCAACGCGCAGGCGTACCGCAAAGGCATCGCCCGACGCTCGCGCACGTTGCGGCGGCAGCTCGTGCGGGAGGATCCCGATGTGCTGGCCACCGCGCTGCATCCGAACGCCCTGGCGCTCATCGACAGGCTCGTCGCGCACGACGTCGACACGATCGTGCTCGACGAGTGCCACCACCTGCTCGACCACTGGGCGCTCGTCGTCGCGACCCTCGTCACCCGGCTGCAGGCTGCGGGGCGTGAGCCGCTGCTCATCGGGCTCACCGCCACGCTGCCCTCGCCCGACGATGCCGACGAGTACGACAACTACACGTCGTTGCTCGGCGACGTCGACTACGAGGTGCCGGTGCCCGCCGTCGTGCGCGAAGGCAACCTCGCGCCGTACCGCGACCTCGTGCGCTTCGCCGAGCCCACCCGCGAGGAGCTCGCGTTCCTCGCCGCGCACGCGGAGGGCCTCGCCGCGCTGCTGCGCACGACCTTCGCCGGCGACACAGGCCTGGCCCATCTCATCGAGACGCTGCAACCCGAACCCGAACCCGCGCCTTCGCAGCTTCGACCACCGGCGCCCGAGACCGATGAGACTGACGCACGTCTCGCCGCGGCGTTCGCCGACGACTTCGCCGCATCCGAGGCGGCCGCGGCCATGCTCGCGACCGTGGCGCCGCGGCATCCGCTCGTCGCATGTCTGCCCGATGCGGCGCTCCGGGCGCCGACGAGCGACGAGTCGCTGCGCCTGCTCGCCCGCTTCGCGCTCGACCGCGTGCTGCCCGATCCGACGCTCGAACCGCTGTGGGAGCGTATCCGCCGCACCCTCGCCGACTTCGGCTACACGCTCACCGACCGCGGCGTGCGCCGCACCCGCGACCCCGTCGACACGATGCTCGCGTCGTCGCTCGCGAAGGACTACGCGGCCTGCGACATCCTGCGCCTCGAACGCACCGCACTCGGCGACGGTCGCCTGCGCGCGCTCGTCGTCACCGACTTCGCCGAGCACGGCAACAAGCACGGCGGGCTCGTCGGCACGGCCGGAGCCCTGCGCACCTTCGGCGTCGTCGCGGCGGACGCATCGACCGCGAGCCTGCGCTCCATGCTCGTCACCGGCAGCCGCACGCGCGTCGCGACCCGCGACGCCGAGGCGCTCGTGCGCGCACTCGGCGACCTGCTCGGCGTCCCCGTCGCTGCGGCCCCGCTCCTGGACGCGCCGCAGGTGAGCGAGGTGCACGCGCCCGGGGTGGCCGCTGCCTCGATCGTCCGCGCCGCATCCGAGCTTCTGACGCGCGGCGACCTGCAGGTCGTCGTCGGCACCCGCGGGCTCTTCGGCGAAGGATGGGACTGCCCCGCCGTCAACACGCTCATCGACCTCACGGCGGTCGCCACGGCCTCGGCGACGCAGCAGCTGCGCGGGCGCACTCTGCGCCTGGACCCCGCTTGGCCCGGAAAGGTCGCCCACAACTGGACGGTCACAGCTCTGCTGCCGCCCGCGTTCCCCCTCGAGGCGGCGCCGGATGCGGCACGCTTGCGCCGCAAGCACGCCCGGCTCTGGGGGCTCGACGCCGACGATCCGACGCGCGTGGTGCGCGGCCTGACGAGCGCCCTGGACGCTGCGCAGCGGGCGGGACTGCGCGCGAACGAGCGGAAGGCTCGGGCGGGCTCCGTCGAGGCGCTCAACGACCTGCGCGCGCTGCCGCCGCGCGCCGAGACCCGCGCGGACTGGCGCATCGGGGAGGAGTACGTCGATCGAGAGGGCGTGAGCGCCGTCGTGTCGCGCGGGGTCTCGGCGCCGCTCTTCCGCACGAGCCGGCCGGCCGCCCGCGCGCTCGGCGGCGCGCTCGGGGGAACGGCGGCGGTCGTGGCCGGCGGAACCGCGCTCGCGTCGCTCGCGGGGCGCGAGGTCGGCATCGGCGTGGGGGCGGTGCTGCTCGCTCTCGCTGCGTGGACCGGCATCCCCCTCGCCGTCGGGTGGTACCGGGCGCGCGCCGAGACCGTGGGCAGCGCAGAGACGCTCCGGCGCATCGCGATGGTCGTGTGGTCGTCGCTGCGGCGGGCGGGGCGCGTAGCCGACCGATCGGTCGCGCCGGTGGTCACGGAAGGTGTCGTGCACGACGGCGTCATGCCGGTGACCGTGGCGGTGCCGGATGCGGCGATGCCCGATCAGCGCACGTTCGCCGAGGCGCTCGGAGAGCTCTGGGGGCCCGTGCGCACGCCGCGCCACCTGCTCGAGACCGGGCGCGGCGGGCGGTCGCCCGTGGTGCGCGCCGTGCTGCGGATGGGCGGGCGGATGTCCGCGGAGCGGCAGTTCCTTCCGGTGCCGACAGCGATCGGACGGCGACGCGACGACGCCGAGGCGTTCGCCGCGGAATGGGCGCGACTCGTGGGCGCGTGCACCCTGCACACGATGGATCGTCCCGATCGTCTGGCGCTGATGGCCGAGGCCCGGCGGGGCGGGGGAGACGAGGCCGGGCCGGTCGCCGCGCTCGCTCGGGAGGAGTGGCGGTAGGTCGGAAACGTCGACGTGGTCGGTCTTCGACGGGCGGATGGGTCGCCAGTCGTCGGATCCGTGGGGCGGAAGTTGCGACGTGAGGCGGGTGAGGCGCCGTGTCCATGTCCGGTCCGACGACCGGGGGTGGGGAGCTCGACTCCGAGGTGTCGTGCCGGTGGACGCGCCCTTCTGCGGCGCTGCGCCCTGAGGCGCCGTACCGACGCTCGCCGGGCTTAGCCTGGACGGGTGTCCGTCGACCCCGCCCCGCTGAACGCGCGGGCGCAGCTCTTCGCACTCGCGGAGACCGCCGCATCCGGCGACGGCCCGCCCGTGTTCGCGTCGTTCAGCGGCTTCGTCGTGCCGGCGGACTCGCGCCCGGCCGCGGTGCTGATGCTGTTCGGCGTGCTCGACGCGTACCCGAGCACCCATGACGCCGCTGCCGACGCCGTGTCGCGGGATCTCGACGTGCTGCTGCTCGCTCGGGCATCGACGCTGCGGGCGCACGCCGGACAGGTGGCCTTCCCCGGCGGACGCATCGATCCGGGCGACGACGACACCGTCGCCGCAGCGCTCCGCGAGGCGCAGGAGGAGACCGGTCTCGACCCGGCCGGCGTCGAGGTGCTCGGCCCGCTCGAGACCGTTCCGCTCGTGTTCTCACGACACATGGTCACACCCGTGCTCGCGTGGTGGCGGCATCCCTCGCCCGTGCGCGTGGTCGACGAGGCCGAGTCCGCCGACGTGTTCCGCGCACCCGTCGCCGATCTGCTCGACCCCGCCAACCGCGGCACCACGGTGATCCGTCGAGACGGGCGGGAGTTGCGCGGACCCGGATTCCTCGTGCGCCACGCGACCGGCACGCATCTCGTATGGGGCTTCACCGGAATGCTGCTCGACGAGCTCTTCACCCGCCTCGGCTGGGGCGAGCCGTGGGACGAAGGCCGCGAGATCCCGATCCCGTAGCGAGGTCCGCGCAGAAGCCCCGCGGTGGCTGACGCCCGTATCCTCTCGACCGACGACGACCTGGTGGACGCCCTCGCGCCCCTGCTCGGCCAGGCGATCCGTCGTCAGCTGTGGCTGTTCTTCCTCGACGAGAACGACGGCATCACCGACCCGATCATGCCGTGCGACGACTTTCCCGCCGATCCGTACGAGCCGATCCAGACCGTCGACATCGGTGCGCAGGGCTTCGCCCATGTGATGGCGGAGCGCGTCCGCCATCTGCAGAGCGAGTTCGATCTGGCGACCCTCATGATCGTGTGGGAACGCGTCGGATCCCGACGGTTCGCGGGGAAGGACCTCGCCAGGGCACGGGCGATGGCGGAGTCGTGCGCGACCGTCGGTGTGCCGCTGCGCGCTCAGCTCCTGCTGCACGACGACGGCCTGCGCCTCATCACGCCCGACGACATCGGCGAACTGACGATCCGGCGGCGGAGCGCGTGACGTCGGACGGGCGCGGCGCTGGGCACGGCCCGCGCCCGTCACACGTTCGTGTCTGCTCATGACCGGTCTCTCGGCACACGGCACTCCCGTCCATAGGCTGGAGGGGTGACAGTCTCGATCGTCGATCTCCTCCGAGACCGCATCCCGCCGCAACAGGTGATCGAGGATCCCGCCGTGCTCACCGCGCATGCGACCGACGCCTCGCGCGCGCCGGCCGCTCGCGCGGCCGTGCTCGCACGCCCCGCCTCGACGGCCGAGGTCGCGGCGGTCGTGCAGGTCGCCGCGAGCGCCGGCATCCCGATCGTGCCGCAGGGCGGCCGGAGCGGTCTGGTCGGCGGCTCGGCCGCCATCGACGGCGCGATCCTGCTCGACCTGACCGGCCTCGACCGCATCCTGTCGATCGACTCCGTCGATCGGGTCGCCGTCGTGCAGCCCGGAGTGATCGTCGCCGACCTGCAACGCGCCGTCGCCGAGCACGGCCTGTTCTACGCGCCCGACCCGGCTTCCGCGGATCGCGCCACGATCGGCGGCACCATCGGGACGAACGCGGGCGGGATGCGCTGCATCAAGTACGGCGTCACACGCGATGCGGTGCGCAGCCTCGAGGTGGTCCTCGCCGACGGCACGGTCGAGCGGACCCGCCCCGCCACCGTGAAAGGGGTCGCCGGTCTCGACCTGACGAGCCTCATCGTCGGATCGGAGGGCACCCTCGCCGTCGTCACGGAGGCGACTCTCGCACTGCATCCTGCGCCCGGCCCGAGCCGGGGCGTCTGCGCGACGTTCCCTGATGCGGCGTCCGCGTTCGAGGCCGCCAACACGATCGCGACCGGAGAACGACTGCCGTCCGCGCTCGAGTTCCTCGATGAGGTAGCCCTCCGCGGCGTGCGCATCATACGTCCCGACCTCGGCATCCCCGAGGACGCCCGGGCCTGGCTCCTCGTCGTCACCGACGCGCATGTCGGCGGCAGCGCGGACCTCGACCACTTCGAAGCGGCGGTCCGCGAGCACGGTGCCCTGACGATAGCCCGCGCCGAGCATCCCGCGGCTCTGGACGAGCTCTTCGCCGCCCGACGGTCGCTGAACGCCGCGCTCATCGCGGTCCGTAGCGGCACGACGCACGGCGACCTCGCAGTACCGCGTTCTCAGCTGCCCGCGTTCGCGGTCGGCGCGGAACGCATCCGCGAACGGCTCGGCGTCGAAATCAGCCTCGCCGGACACGTCGGCGACGGCAACCTGCATCCGACCGTGGTGTTCGACGGCGACGACCAGCTCGCCGTCGAGGCCGCGCACCGCGCCGAACGGGAACTGCTCGAGCTCGCCCAGCAGCTCGGCGGCACGATCGCCGGCGAGCACGGCATCGGCACCGTGAAGCTCGACGGACTCGTCGGCGAGTCGAGCCCCCGCATCCGCGACCTGCAGAGGCGGATCAAGGCGGTGTTCGACCCGCACGGGATCCTCAACCCGGGCCGCAAGATCTGAGCGAAGGCCTCCGCTCTCGGTCCCTGAGCGAGGAGCGAAGCTCCGAGACGAAGGGCAGCGACCGGATTCCCCCCCACCGATCGCCCCGAAGGGGTCCTGCAACGCCGACCCCGACATCGGGGGCCATGACGACACTTCGGATCGAGCGGCGCATCCCCTGCCCTTTCCATTGTACGGCTGTCTCTTATACCCATCTCCGAGCCCA
>NZ_CACSKB010000061.1 GCF_902706225.1 Microbacterium sp. 18062 | reverse complement strand
CCCGGGCGAGGCTTCGAACCGCGAGACTGCACGTGTGCGCCGAGACCGTGGGGAAATCCCGCTGTCTCGGCGCGCCGATGCAGTCTCGCGGTCCGTGGGGCGGTCCTCTCGCGGTCCGTGGGGCGGCCCTCTCGCGATCCGTGGGGCCGATCTCATAATGAGACGGTGCCGCCGATGGACGCTGCGCGAACCGGGTCCTAGCCTGAATGCCACACGGCGCTGAAGCCGTGCGAACGGCGACGCAGCCACCCTCCGGGACGTGATCCCGGATCACGACAGAGTGCGACTCCTGCCCCGAGGGGCCTCGGACGAGCGCTGCTCGGTGCTGCCCGCCCACAGAGGAGAGGGAGAGCGATGCGGACCCGAGCATCCATCGTCACCGCGCTGGGCGCGGGCTTCGAGACCGAGGATCTGGAGATCGACGATCCGATCGGCCGCGAGGTGCTGATCGAGGTCAAGGCCTCCGGCCTGTGCCACTCAGATCTGCACGCGGCGACCACCGGTCTCGGGTTCCCGTTCCCCGCCGTCTTCGGGCACGAGATCGCGGGGGTCGTCCGATCGGTCGGTCCCGAGACGACCGGGATCGTTCCCGGGCAGCACGTCGTCGCCTCCCTCGTGCAGTTCTGCGGTGACTGCGCCGCCTGCCGCTCCGACCGCACCTACCAGTGCGAGCGACCCGCGGAGACGGGCCGTGGAGACGGCGAGGCGCCACGGCTGCGCCGCGCGGACGGGCAGCCGGTCGTCGCGGCCTTCGGCACCGGGGGCTTCTCCGAGCTGTGCCTCGTCCACGAGAACCAGGTGGTCGTCGTGTCCGACGACCTGCCCTTCCCGGTCGCGGCGATCCTCGGGTGCGCCACCATCACGGGAGCCGGCGCCGCCATCAACTCCGCGGGCGTGCGCGTCGGCGACAGCGTCGCCGTGATCGGGCTCGGCGGGGTGGGGCTCAACGTGATCTCGGGGGCGCGCCTCGCCGGCGCGACCACGATCGTCGCGATCGACGCGCAGGAGGAGAAGCTCGCCCTCGCCCCGCGCTTCGGCGCCACGCACACCGTGCACGCGGACGGTGAGACGGATGTGGTCGCCGCCGTCCAGCAGATCACCGGCGGCGGGGTCGACCACGCCTTCGAGGTCATCGGCCTGGCGTCCACGACGCAGGATGCCATCCGGATGACCCGCGTCGGCGGCGCCGCGAACCTGATCGGGATCCACCGCCCCGGCTCCACGATCGCGGTGGACCCGGGCGACCTCCTGATCTCGCAGCGCACCATCCGGGGCATCTACATGGGCAGCTCGAACATCAAGACCGACATCCCGCGCTACGCCCGCCTGTACCAGCAGGGCCGGCTGAACCTCGACGACCTGATCGCGCGCGAGATCGCACTCGACGACGTCGCCGAGGCGTACGAGCAGCTGCGCTCCGGCACGACGGCGCGCAGCGTGATCACCGACTTCGCCGGTCGCTGAGCGACGTCCCCTCCCCTCCCCGGCACAGCAGCCCCTCCTCCCCTCGACGCAGAGAACCGGAGCACCACCATGAACAGACGCATCATCCAGACCGCGGCCGTCCTGGCCGCCTCGACCCTGGCGCTCGCCGCCTGCGCGGGCACTCCCGCCGGAGGGACCGGCGGCGGAGGCGAGGACGGGGACATCATCGGCGGCCCGGGGGTCGACCTGGCCACGCAGACCATCACGGTCGGCGCGCTCGTGCCGGTGTCGGGGGTCTTCGCGGGCGCCATCACCAACATCGAGGGGATGGAGGCCGGGTTCCATCGGGCGACCTCCGCAGGCGGTGTCCTCGACGGCTGGACGGTGAAGGTCGTCAACCAGGACACGAAGTTCGACACGGCCACCACGATCCCGCTCTACGAGTCGTTCAAGAACGACATCGCCATCATCAGCCTGGCCCTGGGCGCGACCATCATGGACGCGCTGCTGCCCACGGTCACCGACGACAACCTGCTCATGATCGGGGCGGGCCCCAACCCCGGCGAGGTGCGGGAGGAGCGCATCATCCCGACGTTCCCGCTGCTCAGCGCCCACGCCGCCGCCCTCATCCCGTACGCGATCGAGGAGTACGACGCCGGGGACTCGCGGTTCTGCACGATCACGGTCGAGGAGCCGTTCGGGGAGGGCTTCGTGACCGCGACGGACTTCGCGGTGGACGAGCTCGGTCTCGAGCGCGGTATCGACGTCACCCTCGCCCCGACCGCCGACCAGCTGAGCCCCCAGGTGAGCGCACTGAAGGAGGACGGCTGCGACGTGGTGGTCGGCGGCGGGTACGGCGCTTTCCTGCAGGCGTTCGCCGTGCAGGCCTCGCAGCTGGACTACGAGCCGCTCTTCCTCACGAGCAACGCCGCCTACTCGATCAACGTCGCGACCGGGCCCGGCGCGGACTGGATCCGCGAGAACGTGGTGATGTCGGTTCCCGGCGACGAGTGGGAGGGGACGCAGGCCGTCGGGCAGGCGAATCTGCGCGAGGACCTCGCCGCCGTCAACCCGGATGCCACGCCCACCGCCAACGCCCATCTGACCGGCTACGTGAACGCCCTCTACACGTCCGAGGTGCTCGCCCTCGCGATCGAGAACGGCGACCTCAGCCGCGAGGGCATCGTGCAGGCGGTGGCGGAGTTCGAGGTCTGGCCGGACGAGCTCGGTCTCGTCGGCGGCGACATCGTCTTCGGCGCATCCGCCCAGGAGCGCGTCCTGCCGCACAAGGTCTCGATGTTCCGGATCGACCCGGATGTGCCCACTGGTCTCAGCCTCGAGACGTACTACTACGACTCGGACATCGCCCGCGACTTCATGGTGGACGCCGAGTGAGCGGGCGCCGGAGCGACGGAGGAAGGACACGCTGATGAGCGCGACGACGACGGAGCCGCTGGTCTTCGACACGAACTTCATCGGGGGCGGCTGGCGAGACTCGGCCGGCGGGCCGCTGCCCGTGGTCAACCCCGCCACCCTCGAGCCGGTCGGCACGGCCGTCGAGGGGACGCCCGAGGACGTGGATGCGGCGGTGCTCGCGGCTGCGAGCGCGCTCCGCGGGGAATGGGGACGAACGGATGCGGCCGCGCGCGCGGAGTGGATGGAGCGCCTCGCCGACGAGCTCGAGCGGATCGGCTCCGACGTCTCCGACCTCGTCACGGACGAGATGGGGCAGCCGGTCTGGCTGTCCCAGGCGCTGAGCTCCGCCGTGCCGGTGAACCAGCTGCGGTACTACGCGGGCCTCGGGCGGTCGTTGCAGACGGAGTCGCTCCGCGACAACGTGGTGTTCCCCGGGCGCACACGCGTGCGTCGCGAGCCCGTCGGAGTGGTCGGGCTCATCGTGCCCTGGAACTATCCGCAGTCGCTCCTGATGGCCAAGCTCGCCCCCGCACTCGCCGTCGGCTGCACGGTCGTGGTGAAGCCGGCGGGGGAGACGCCCCTGGACGCATTGCTCCTCGCACAGGCGGTGGAGCGCATCGGGCTGCCCGCCGGCGTCGTCAACGTGGTGACGGGCGGCCGCGAGACCGGCGCCGCGCTCGTCGACCACCCTGGGGTGCAGAAGATCGCCTTCACGGGGTCGACCGCAGCCGGCCGCCGGATCGCCGCGCGCTGCGGCGAGCGACTCGTCCCGGTGACCCTCGAGCTCGGCGGCAAATCGGCGGCCGTCGTGCTCGACGACGCGGATGCGGCCGCCGTGGTCGCGGATCTCCGCGGCAACTCCTTCCTCAACAGCGGCCAGACCTGCTTCCTCCTCTCGAGGGTGCTGGTGCCGCGAGCGCGCCGGGACGAGCTGGTGGACGCGCTCGTCGCGACGGCTCAGGACCTCCGGGTCGGCGACCCCCGCAGCGCCGACACCGAGCTCGGCCCGCTGGTCTCGGACCGCATCCGCTCCCGCGTCGGCGGGCTGGTGGACCGCGCTCGTGACGACGGCGCCGCGGTGCTCACCGGTGGACGCCCCCTGGATCGTGAGGGCTACTACTACGAGCCGACCGTCATCGACGGGGCGGCGCCCGACAGCGAGATCATCCAGACCGAGGTGTTCGGGCCCGTCGTCGCCGTGCAGGAGTACGACGACCTCGAGAGCGCGATCGCGCTGGCCAACGGCACGGCCTACGGCCTCGGCGGCGCGGTCTACAGCGCCGACGAGGACCGCGCGCTCGAGGTCGCCCGCCGGATGGCGACGGGAACCGTGGGCATCAACGGCTACCGCCCCGACCACGGGTCGCCGTTCGGCGGGTACAAGGACTCGGGCCTCGGGCGCGAGCACGGCCCGGAGGCGCTGGAGAACTTCCTCGCGACGAAGTCGATCTTCGGCTGATCCGCCCGCCCGCCCGGCTGGCTCCGGCGCCGCGGGCCGCGAGACTGCATGTGCGCGCCGAGACCGTGGGGTGACCCCGCAGTCTCGGCGGCCCGCTGCAGTCTCGCGGTCCATCGTCCGGTCAGCCCGCCCGTCCGGATCCGGCGCGGGAGCGGGACGGGTGCGTCAGGCGTACCTCGTCATCGCGGCGCGGACGCCGCGGAACGTGGCCTCCACATCGCCGAGCATGCCGGGGTGGGTGAACGCATAGCGATCGCCGTTCGCGATCGCGCGCACGACGATCGCGCCGGCCTCGTCGGGCCCGATCCACATCCCGTCGTCGGTGATCTTCTGGGCGATGTCGAAGTCCACCAGGCCGCTCTCGCCAGCGGATGCGGGCCGGTTGCGCAGGCTCTCCTTGATGTTCGTGCGCACCGCGCCGGGATGCAGCGCCGTCACCCCGACGTCGTGGCCGTCGGCGGCGAGCTCGGCGGCGAGCGTGAGGCTCAGTCCCTCGACCGCGGCCTTGCTCGCCACGTAGGGGGCATAGCCGGGCGGGGTGAAGTAGCGCGACATGGATGCGGTGTTCACCATCCAGGCCCCGTCCGGGTTCGCGACGAGGTGGGGGAGGAAGAAGTGCACCCCGTGCACCACGCCCATGAGGTTCACCTCCAGCACCCAGCGCCAGTCCGCCAGGGTGAGACCGGAGACGGGCGACTTCGGGCCGACACCGGCGTTGTTCACCAGCAGGTCGACCCGGCCGTGGTCGGCGACGACCCGGTCCGCGAGCGCCGCGACGCTGTCGGGGTCCGTCACATCGGTGGGGATCGCCGTGTAGCCCTCGGCCCGCACGCGCTCGATCGCGGCCGCGTCCCGGTCGGCGACGACCACCTGCGCGCCCTCCGCCCGCAGTGCGTCGGCGATGCCCTTGCCGATCCCGCTCGCGCCCCCCGTGACGACCGCCACGCGGCCGCGCCATTCCCGAATGCCCTCCATCGGACCCTCCGTTCTCTCGATCGTTCCCGGCCGCGGTCGGCCGGGTCCCACTGTGCGTTCAGTCGAAGCCGTGCGTTCAGCCGAAGCGGATGACCACGCCGTGGCGCAGCCCCTCGGCCTCGACGAGTCGATGCGCCTCGCCCGCCGCGTCGGGCGCGAAGGCCCGCACCGGACGGGTCAGATACCGCGGTGCCGCGAGCTGCTCGAGCTGCGGACCGTGCCGCCACTCCTGCGGCACCGTCACCGGGTGCACGCGCACGTGGGCGCGTCCCCCGCCGTCCCACCCGCGCAGCGTGGCGATCCCGCCGCCCTCGCGCACAGCGGGCAGGATGCGGTCGTCGAGCACCGCGAGGTCGACCGCGGCGTCGACGGGCGCGCCGACCGCCGACAGGACCCGTGCGGCCGGATCGTCGCCCGCCTCGACGAAGACGGATGCGCCGCGCGCGAGGACCTCCTCCCGGTCGCCCGCCCGCGCCACGGCGACCACGCGTGCCCGGCTCTCCGCGAGGAGCGGCACGACGAGGGCGCCGAGGGCCCCGGCCGCGCCGGTCACGAGCACCGTGGCCCCATCCCCATCCCCATCCCCATCCCCGTCCTCGGCGCCGAGGACGAGCGAGCGCACCGCCTGCAGCGCGGTGTGGCCGTTCATCGGCAGCGTCGCCGCCTGCACGAGGTCGATGTCGCCGGGCACGCGGGCGAGGGTGTCGTCGGGCGCGACGACCGCACCCCGGTAGCCGCCGCCGTACGGGCCGGAGGGCAGCGTCATCGTCATGACCCGGTCGCCGACGCGCCACGCGCTGTCCGGACCCGCGCGATCGACGACCCCGGCCACGGCCATGCCGGCGACGAAGGGGCCGGGACCCGCGATCGGGCGAGACCCGGCGCGCAGAGCGACGTCCGCCGGATGCACCGCCGCCGCGACGACCGCGATACGCGCCTCGCCGGACGCCGGAACCCCGGACGGCACGGTCGCCGTGCGCAGCACCTCGGCCCCGCCGGGGCGGTCGAAGACCACGGCGATCGTGTGCTCGGCATCCGTCGTCATCGTCCGTGTCCTCCTCGACACCGCGGGGCTCAGACGGCCCCGTCCTCCCCATGCTCGGCGCTGACGGCGCGCCGCGAGGTCTCAATCTGATCGGTCCGGTCCCGTCTCAGCTTGAGACCTGGGCGCACGAGGCCCCGTGGTTACCGTGGTCGCAGCCCGAGAGGGTCCGGGCGTCGCCCCGGGACCTCCGACGATCGCGAAGACGTCCGACGAATGCGAAGGAGCATCGACGATGCACATTGGAGTGAACTTCGGCTTCGGCCGTTTCGACACCTCGGTTTCCGAACACGATGTCGTGAAGAACGAGACGCACCTGGCTGTCCTCTCGGAGGAGCTGGGCTACGACAGCGTGTGGGCGGTCGAGCATCACTTCACCGACTACTCGTTCTGTCCCGACAACCTGCTCTGGCTCGCCTACGTGGGCGCCAAGACCGAGCGGATCAAGCTCGGCACGGGAGCGGTGATCCTGCCGTGGAACGATCCCCTGCGCGTCGCCGAGAAGCTGCTGCTGCTCGACAACCTCACCGACGGCCGCGCGATCTTCGGCATGGGCCGCGGTGTCGCGCGCATCGAGTTCGAGGGGCTGCGCATCCCCGTCTCCGAGTCGCGCGAGCGCATGGACGAGATGGTGCCGATGATCATCCAGGCACTCGAGACCGGGTTCATCGAGGGTGACGGCCCGTTCTACCCGCAGCCCCGGATGCAGCTCAAGCCCGGACCCGTGCGCACCTTCTCGGACCGCATGTACACGGTCGCGGGTTCGGAGGACTCGATCATCGCCGCGGTCAAGAACCGCGTGAGCGTGATGTCGTTCATCCTGCGCCCCGTCGACAAGCTCGTCGAGACGTTCGCCGTCTACGACCGGCTGTGGCGCGAGACCTGGGACGACGAGCCGGCGCCTATCTGCCTGAACGTGAACATGTACTGCCACCGCGACCCCGAGGTCGCCAAGGCGCGCATGTACGAGTACATCGGCAACTTCTGGAAGCAGAACGTCGACCACTACGAGTTCCTCGGCAAGCACTTCGCCACGCAGAAGGGCTACGAGCGCTACGCGGAGAAGGCCGACGCCCTGCGGGAGAAGGGCGTCGAGCAGGCCGGACGCGACTACGCGGACGCCGCCCTCGCGGGCACGCCCGAGCAGCTCGTCGAGAAGCTGTCGTGGATCCAGGACATCATGGGCCAGTATGAGCTCGTCGTGGCGCCGGCGTTCGGCGGGATGCCGCACGACCAGGCCGAGGAGAGCCTGCGCCTGTTCGCGACCGAGGTCGCCCCGAAGGCGCGCATCGCGTACGACGCCCGCGCGGCGGCTCCCGCGGGCGTCTGAGGCGTCGTCATGTCGACCGTGACGAACGTCGGTACGCGGCGGCTCGTGGAGAGCCGCGTCGCGATGGTCGCCCGCGACGGCGTGATCCTCCGGTCGGTCGTGCACCGCATGACCGACCGGGAGACGCAGCCGATCGCGCTGGTGCGCAACCCCTACGGCGAGCCGCTCACGCGGAACATCCCGGTGGTGGCGCTCCTGCAGGCGGGGTTCGCCGTCGTGATCCAGGACTGCCGCGGCACGGGGGACTCGGACGGCGAGTTCGTGCCGTTCGAGAGCGAGGAGGCCGACACGGGCGATGCGATCGGATGGTGCGCCGAGCTCCCCTTCTCGAACGGCCGGGTCGTGATGTACGGCCTGTCCTATTCGGGCATGGTGCAGCTCGCGGCGGCGGTGACGGCGCCTGCCGGCCTCGCCGGGATCATCCCGGTCGTCACGCCGGCGGACTACCAGACCGGCCTCGCGTACCGCGGGGGAGCGGCCCAGATGGGCCAGATCACCGGCTGGTACACGATGAAGACCCTGCAGAGCCTGCTCTACCGGGCCGAGCACGGCGAGGACGTCGGCGACCTGCTGCGCAGGTTCCGGCGGCACGCCTCCGACGTCTGGTCCTCGATCGGCGGCGGCCCGCTGGCCGAGGCGCCGGTGCTCAGCGAGGTGCTGCCCACCTGGGACCGGTGGCTGCGCGAGGACATCGCCGGCACGTACTGGCCCGGGGTCAGCTACCGCGACCGGCGCGCCGGGGTGGCGGTGCCGGCGCTCCACATCGGCGGATGGTTCGACCTGTTCCTCGGCGGCACGATCGACAACTTCGCGACCCTCCGCGCGAGCGCCGCCGACGAGCGCGCCCGCGCCGGACAGCGGCTCGTGATCGGGCCGTGGCAGCACACCGACCAGAGCGGCACGATCGGCGACCTGAGCTTCGGCGCCGCGGCGTCCGCGGCGGGGGTCGGGCTCGAAGGGAGGATCGCGGGCTTCGCCCGTGCGGCTGCGGCCGACGAGGAGATCCCCGGCGCCCCCGTGACGCTCTACGTGATGGGCGCCGGCATCTGGCGCGAGGAGCAGGAGTGGCCCCTCGCCCGCACCCGCTGGACGCCCTGGTACCTGCACGCCGACGGCGTGCTCGCGCCCGATGCACCCGCCGGCGCCGACGGCTCGACCTCGTACGTCCACGACCCGGCCGACCCGGTGCCCATGCGCGGCGGTCAGTCCGGGATCTTCGCGGGTGGGCTGGACGGCGGCAACGAGTGGACCGCGGGTCCGCGCGACCAGCGTCCGCTCGACGCCCGCGACGACGTCCTCCGGTTCGTCGGCGCCCCGCTCGCGGAAGACGTCGAGGTGACCGGTCCCGTCTCGGTGACGCTGTACGCGGCGACCAGCGCCCAGGACACCGACTTCGTGGCCCGACTGATCGACGTGTCGCCGGACGGCCGCGCCCTGGGCGTGGTCGACGGCATCGTGCGGGCGAAGTTCCGTGCGGGGCAGGATGCGGCGCGACCCGTCGCGCCCGGCGAGGTCGTCGAGTACCGCATCGATCTCTGGGCGACCAGCTGGCTCTTCCGGGCCGGCCACCGCATCCGCATCGACATCGCCAGCTCCAGCTACCCGAACTGGGACCCGAACCTCGGGCTCCTCGCCAACAACGCGCTCGTCTCCCCGCGGGAGGGGAGGCGAGCGACCCAGCACGTGCACCACAGCGCGCCGTATCCGTCACACGTGGTGCTGCCGGTCATCCCCACGGCCGTTCCGTGAGAGGCTCGACGCGCCCTCTCGCACCCTGAGCAACACCACTCGCAAGGAGAGCACTTCAATGAAGAAGTCACAGACAGCAGGATGGATCGCGCTCGTCGCGGTCGCCGGTCTCGCCCTGAGCGCGTGCGCCGGCACACCCGCCGGCGGCGGCGGTGCGGACGATGCCGGCGGCGATCTCGTCGGCGGCCCGGGTGTCGACGTCGACACGAAGACGATCAAGGTCGGCGCGCTCGTGCCCGTCTCGGGCGTCTTCGCCGGCGCGATCACCAACATCGAGGGGATGGAGGCGGGCTTCCACCGGGCGACCGAGGCCGGCGGGGATCTCGAGGGCTGGAGCGTCGAGGTCGTCAACCAGGACACGAAGTACGACGCGGCGACCGCCATCCCGCTCTACGAGGGGTTCAAGGACGACGTCGCGCTCATCTCGGTCGTGCTGGGATCCACCATCATCGACGCGCTGCTGCCGTCGGTCGAGCAGGACAACATGACCCTCGTGCCCGGAGGCACGACGCCGAACCTGCTGTTCGAGCCGCACGTCCTCCCGACCTTCCCGCTCACGAGCGCCCACGCCGCGAGCCTCATCCCCTACGCCGTCGAGAAGTACGACAAGGCGGATGCGGTCTTCTGCTCGCTGACCGTGGAGGACGTGCTCGGCGAGTACATCGAGGAGACCTTCGAGTACACGGTCGACGAGCTCGGCCTCACCGCCGGAACCGAGCAGAAGTTCGCGCCCAACACCGAGCAGCTCACGCCGCAGATCACCGCGCTGAAGGACGCCGGCTGCGAGGTCGTCATGGCCGGCGGCACCGGCGCCTTCCTGCAGACCCTCGCCGTGCAGTCCGTGCAGCAGGACTTCGCGCCGCTGGTGCTGGCGAGCAACTCGGCCTACAACATCACTCTGGCCACCGGGCCGGGCGCCGACTGGCTCGCCGAGAACGCGATCATCTCGGTCCCCGGCGATCAGTGGGAGGGCACGGAGGCTCCCGGCCAGGCGCAGATGGTCGAAGACCTCGCCGCGGTCGCCCCGGACGCCACGCCCTCGGCCAACGCGCACATGACCGGCTACGTGAACGCCTTGTTCAGTGCGAAGGTGCTCGCCCGCGCGATCGAGAACGGCGACGCCAGCCGCGAGGGCATCGCCACCGCCGCCGCGCAGATCGAGATCTGGGAGGACGACCTCGGCATGGTGGGCGGCGACGTCGTCTACGGCACCTCGCCCGAGGACCGCGTGCCGCCGCACAAGCTGTCGATGTTCCGGATCGACGCGAGCGTCCCGACCGGTCTCGCACTCGAGGAGTACTACTACGACTCCGAGATCGCGCAGTCCTACCTCGAATCCCTGGCGCAGTGATCCGCCCGTGCGGCCGGGTCTCGGACCCGGCCGCACGGACACGACGAAAGGTTGCAGCGTGGCATCCGAACATCCGGCCGCGGCACAGGAGCCGCCGCTACTCGATCTGACCGACGTCTCGGTCTCCTACGCCGGCGGCGCCGTGCGCGCCCTCGACGGTGTCAGCCTCACGGTGCGCCGCGGGCAGATCGTGGTGCTGCTGGGCGTCAACGGCGCCGGCAAGACCACGACGCTCGCCACCATCTCGGGGCTGCTGCCGTACACCGGGGGATCGCTCGAGCGCGGGTCCGTGCGGTTCGCGGGCGAGGATCTCAAGGGCAGGACCCCGTCCAGCCGCGTGCAGCGCGGCATCTCGATGGTGATGGAGGGCCGGCGGGTCTTCCCCGATCTCACGGTCGAGGAGAACCTCGTCGCCGGCGGGTTCACCCGGTCGACGACCGAGGCGCGATCCGCCCGCGACCGCGTGCTCGAGATGTTCCCCATCCTCGCCGAGCGGCGCAAGCAGCTGGCGGGCCTCATGTCCGGCGGCGAGCAGCAGATGCTCGCCATCGGTCGGGCGCTCATGCAGTCGCCGACGCTGCTCATGCTGGACGAGCCGTCGCTCGGACTCGCGCCGCTCATCGTCGAGCAGATCAAGGAGATCGTGGTCGAGATCAACCGTCAGGGAACGAGCGTGCTGCTCATCGAGCAGAACGCCGCGATGGCGCTGTCGATCGCCGACTACGCCTACGTCCTCGACAGCAAGCGGGTCGCCCGGGCGGCCACGGGCCGCGAGCTTCTCGCCGACCGCACGGTGCAGGAGCTGTACCTCGGCGTCGCGGGCGAGGGACGCGCGTCGTTCCGGTCCGCGCACCGCGCCCGGACGACGGGAGCCCTCTCATGACCGACACCCTGCTCAGCGCCCGCGACGTCACCGTGCGGTTCGGCGGCGTGACCGCCGTCTCGACGGTGAGCTTCGACGTCCACCGGGGCGAGTTCTTCGCCATCATCGGCCCGAACGGCGCCGGCAAGACCACGCTGTTCAACTGCCTCAGCGGCCTCGTCAGGTACAGCGGCGACATCACCTTCGACGGGGTGAGCCTCGTCGGGCGGCGGGCCGACCAGATCGCGCAGGTGGGCATCTCCCGCACCTTCCAGAACCTCGGGCTGTTCTCCACGATGACCGTGCTCGAGAATGTGCTGGTCGGTGGCGCGAGCAAGGTCCGGTCGGGGATCCCGTCGGGTCTCATCTGGTGGGGCAGGGCGCGGCGCGAGGACATCGCCGCCCGTGTCCGCGCGTACGAGGTGCTCGATCTGCTGGGTCTCGCCGACATCGCGCACGAGCCGATCGCGAGTCTCCCCTATGGCACCCGCAAGCGCGTGGAGCTGGCCAAGGCGGCCGCCGCCGCCCCGAAGCTGCTGCTCCTGGACGAGCCTGTGGCGGGCATGAACCACTCCGAGACGGAGGAGCTCATCGGCCACGTCCTCACCCTGCAGGATCAGCTGGCGCTCACGATCGTGCTGATCGAGCACGACACGTTCCTGGTCATGGACGTCGCCGAGCGCATCCTCGCTCTCAACTTCGGCCAGCCGATCGGTCTCGGCACACCCACCGAGATCCAGGCCAACCCGAAGGTCGTCGAGGCCTACCTGGGCGCGAGCGCCCCGGTCGAGGCGATGCCGACGGATGCGGACATCCCCGTGCCGAGCCCGGTGCGGACGGGAGGGGAGGACTGATGGACACCTTCATCCAGATCGCCATCTCGGGGGTCGCCCTCGGGTTCCTCTACGCGCTCGTCTCGCTGAGCTTCGTGGTGCTGCTGAAGGCCACCGGGCACTTCAACCTGCTCCCCGGCTCGTTCGTCCTGCTCGGGGCGTACATCACCTACGAGCTGCACCGCGGCGTCGGGCTGAACTTCTGGATCTCCGTGGCGCTCGCGATCGTCATCGTCGCGGCCGTCGGCCTCGCGGTGCACTACCTGATCTTCCAGCGCATCGACCGCCGGGCCACCGTCTCGGCGGCGGGTCTGGCGATCCTCCTCGTCACGATCGGGCTGCTGAGCCTCAGCCAGGCGATCGCCGTCTCGACGTGGGGCGCGGACGTGCTGCTGCTCGGCGACCCGTGGGGTCTGACCACCTACCGTCTGGGCGGGATCGCGATCTCGCAGCGCGACATCTGGGTCATCGTGCTCAGCCTCGTCGTCCTCGCGGTCTTCTGGCTGGTGATCCAGCACACCCGGATCGGCGTCGGCATGCGGGCGCTCGCCTCCGACCACCAGGCCGCCTACGTGCAGGGCATCAGCCCGCGTCGGGTCGCGCCGTACGCCTGGCTGATGAGCGCCGGGGCCGCGGTCATCGCCGGAGTGTTCATGGCCACCGAGGCGGGGGGCGGGCTTCGGCCCACCCTCGACATCGTCGCGTTCACGGCGTTGCCCGCCCTCATCCTCGGCGGCATCCGGTCGCTGCCGGGCTGTGTCGCCGGCGGCCTCGTGCTCGGCGTCGTGCAGGCGCTCGCGCTCGGCTACGCGCCGGCCGGCTTCGGTCAGGGGTTCTCCACGGTGCTGCCGTGGATCATCATGATCGTCGTCCTTCTCGTCCGTCCCAGCGGCCTGTTCGCCGCCCGTGAGTTCCGGAGGGCATGATGACCACCGTCAGCAGCGCCAGAGCGACCCTCGCCGGTCCCGACCGCTCCGCCGTCATCCGCCGCGAGACACGGGTGTTCCGGACACCGTGGACGCGGTATGGCGCGATCCTGCTCGTCGTGCTCGCCGTCGTGCTGCCGCTGAGCACGGCCGACTCGTTCCTCCTGTCGCTCGGTATCACCGTCGGCTACTTCTCGATCGCGGCGGTGGGTCTGAACGTCGTGAACGGGTACGCGGGGCAGATCATGATGGGTCAGCCCTTCTTCCTCGCCGTCGGTGCCTTCACCGCGGTCGCGGTGGGCTCGATCGCCGATCTGCCGCTTCCGGTCTGGCTCGTCGCCGCCGCGATCATGGGTGCGCTCGCCGGCGTGCTGGTCGCGCCGTTCGCCCTGCGCCTGAAGGGCGTCTACCAGATCGTGCTGAGCCTCGGCCTGATCTTCATCGGGCAGTACATCTTCGTGAACTGGACGGATCTCACCGGTGGTGTCAGCGGCCGGCGTGCACCGTTGAACATGTCGATCGGCCCGCTCGACTTCGCGGGCCTGCAGCTGGGCGGCATGACCTACAGCTACCAGCAGGGGCTGTTCATGATCGTCTGGCTCGTGGTGGGCCTGTGCATGTTCCTCGTGCACCTGCTGATGCGCTCGCCCGGAGGCCGCAACATCGTGGCCCTGCGCGACTCCGAGCTGGCCGCCCGGGTCGTGGGCCTCAACCCGGCGCGCAGCATGGTCGGCGTCTTCGCGATCTCCAGCGCCATGGGCGCGGTGGGCGGTGCGTTCTACGTCGCCCAGCTGCGCTTCGTCAGCGTCGAGCAGTTCAACCTCGCGATGGGGCTGACGTTCATCATCATCGTGACCGTCGGCGGGCTCTCGACCTCGTGGGGGCCGGTCGTCGGCAGTCTCGTGATCTGCTCCATCCCGCTGCTGGCGGGACGGTACGCCGATCTGATCCCGTTCCTGAAGCCCAGCTCCTCGGTGCCGGACGGCACGTTCGGCATCCCCGTCGGGCAGTTCTCGGTCGTCGTCTACGGGCTGCTGCTCGTGATCATCCTGCTGTTCGAGCCGCGCGGGATCACCCACCTGCTCAAGGTGTTCGCGCTGTGGGTCACCCGGCCGCTGCGAAAGCCGTCGCGGCGACAGGAGCAGCGCGAGAAGGCCCGCGAGGCCGCGGAGTGGGCGCCGTGAAGGACTTTGCCGGACGGGTGGCCTTCATCACCGGGGGAGCGTCGGGCGCCGGTCTCGGGCAGGCACGGGTGTTCGGTCGCGCCGGCGCGCGCGTGGCCGTCGCCGACGTTCGCGCCGACGCGTTGGCCGGCGCCGTCGCGCAGCTCGCTCGACAGGGCGTCGACGCGCACCCCGTCGTGCTCGACATCACGGACCGCGCCGCGTACGCGCGGGCGGCGGATGCGGTGGAGGCCCACTTCGGCGATCCGGTCACGCTGCTGTTCAACACGGCCGGGGTGAACGGCTTCGGGTCCGTCGAGACCATGACCTACGACGACTTCGACTGGATCCTCGGCGTGAACCTCGGCGGCGTCGTGAACGGCATGCGGACCTTCGTGCCCCGCATGATCGACGCCGGCCTCGGCGGTCACGTCACCTCGGTCGCCTCCGTCGGCGGCTTCGAGGGCAGCCGGATGACGGGGCCCTACTCGGCCGCGAAGGCCGCCGTGATCAGTCTCATGGAGAGCTTCGCGCAGGTCCTGCCGGCGCACGGCATCGGGGTCACCGTGCTCTGCCCCGCCAGCATCCGCTCGAACATCTCCGAGTCGCATCTGACCCGGGGGGTCGCCGAGGCGACGGGTGTCCTCACCGACGACGACTTCGTCGGCGGCCTGCGCGAGGTGTACTCGCACGGGATGGATCCGGAGCACCTCGCGCTCCATCTGAAACGCGCGATCGAGCACGACGACCTGTACGCCATCCCCTACCCGGAGGTGCGTGACGACCTCGAGCGGACGTTCGGCCGCATCCTCGATGCCGTCCCGGACACCGATGAGCTGGCGCCCGAGGGTGCCGACCAGCGCCTGCGGGCGCTCGCCCGGTTTCGGGCCGATGCGCGCGAACGTGCCGACACGGCGCGTTCGGCGACCTAGAGTAGGACATGTCCTCCGTGTGCGAGGGCACCGTCGATGTCAACAAGGGAGCTGACATGACGCAGATGATGATGCGTGGCCGGATGAGCGATGCCGCACGGTTCGATGCGGGGGTGCGCGGCGACGTCGCACGCGCGCGCGAACGGTTCCTCGCGGGCGATCTCGGAACCGCTGGAGTGGGACTGCTCACCCCGGAGATCCTGAGCTCGTGGACTCGGTCGTTCGACTCGGGCGTCGACCCGGAGGGGGTCGAGCTGCCGGTGCTCCGGGCCGAGACGAGCCGCGGCCGGCGTCTCGCCGACACCTGTGAGCCGATCATGCGGGCGCTCGGCGACCAATGCCGCGACTCGGACACGTGGGGGCTGCTGCTGGACCGTGAGTGCGTGCAGGTGCACCCCAACGTGGGCGACGAGCGCCTGGTGCGCGAGGGGATGGAGCGCGGCGGCGGCGTGGGCGCGACTTACCGCGAGGCGTCGGTCGGCACGAACGGCGCGGGGATCTCGGTCGAGCGGCTCGAACCGTTCATGGTGGTCGCGGAGGAGCACTACCGCACGTCGGAGCACAACCTCGTCTCGGTCGGGGTGCCGCTGCGCGACATCTTCGGGCGGCTGGCCGGCGTGCTGGTGATGTGCCAGCGTATCGCGAGCGCGAACCACATGATCGTGCCGTACGCGCAGAGCATCGCCCGGTCGATCGACGAGCAGATCGCGCTCGCCTCGGACGGCGACGAGCGCACGCTCTTCGACGCTTTCTCGCGGCATTCGCGGCGACCCTCGCTCGCCGTGGTCGGCGTCAGCGATCACGTCTTCGTGGCGAACAACGCCGCGCAGCAGCTGCTCCGGGAGTTCGTCGACGCCGATCTGCTGCGTCGCACCGTGCTGGAGGTGGCGGCGGCGGGCCGCTCGCGCCTGCTCAGCCTGCGCCTCGGTCACGACCACTACCGCGTGCACTGCCGGGTGGTGGAGCTCTCGCGGGGCCGCCGCGGGGCGGTCGCTTCGCTCACCCGGGTCACCGAGCCGAGTCCGACGGCCGTCGACGCGCCCGGTCCGGAGGGCGAGGCGACACCGATACACCGCGCAGCCGCTCTGGGCCTGCCGGTGCTCGTCGTCGGCGAGCAGGGATCGGGTCGCGCCCACGCCGTGCACGGGGTCGGCACCTGCGCCGAGATCGACGCGACGAGCGCGGCGCTCGACCCCGCCGCCTGGATCGAGCGGCTGGAGACGCGGTCGCGTGCGGGCGCCGTGCTCATCCGCGACCTCGACGCGCTCGGGCAGAAGGTGCTCCATCGGACGCTCGAGGTCGTGCGCTCCGCTCCGCAGTGGGTCGCCGCGACCGCGACTCGGCCGCTGCCGGAGGTCGAGTCGACGTTCCCGGTCACGGTGGAGGTCGCGCCGCTGCGCGAGCGCACGACCGAGATCGCCGCGATCACCGAGGACCTGCTGACGGCGCTCGGCGGCCGCGGAGTGCGTTGCGCCCCGGAGGCGATGAGCATCCTCGCCCGCAATCGCTGGCCGGGGAACATCGGCCAGCTGCGGCGTGTGCTGGCGGCCGCGCTCGTCTCCTGCCGGGGACAGGTGATCACCCTCGACGACCTGCCCCGTGAGATCGCCGTCAGCGGTCTGACCGTCGGCGACGAGGGGCTGCTCGCCCGCACCGAGCGCGAACTGGTCTTCGGGGCGCTGCGCTCGGCGAGCTGGAATCGCGACGCCGCCGCGCAGTCGCTCGGGATCTCGCGCGCCACGATGTACCGGCGCATCCGCCAGTTCGGCTTCCAGATCCCGAGCAGCCGCTGACGCCCGGGGTGGGTCCTCGTGCGTCCCGTCGTCGGAGCGAACACGGATACAGCGCCTCACGGGCCCCGGCAGGCCTCATCCGCCCCACGAATCCGACGACCGGCGACCCATCCGACCCACGATGTCAGACCTGGCCGCCGTGGGCGGCGATCACCTCTTTGGCTCCCGACTTCACGAAGTCGATCTGCTCGCGCACGATGCGCTGGGCCTCGTCGACGTCGCGCCGCTCGATCGCGGCCGTGATGTCGTGGAGGAAGGAGTCGCCCATCTGCCGCTGCCAGTCCTCGGCCTGATACGTCTCCCGCCATACCGTGGCGACGTTGAGCGCGCGGTAGGTCGAGGTGAGCTGGCGGGAGCCGGCCAGGTCGACGATCGCGGAGTGGTAGTCGAGGTTCAGTGCGAGGAAGTCGTCCAGGCTCTCCGCCGTCGCCGGCACGAGCGCGAGCACCTGCTCGCCGAGGCGCCGGATGGCGGCGATCTGCTCGTCGCCGGCCCTCTCCAGATGGGACTCCAGCACGCCGGTCTCGATCGTGAGGCGCGCGTCGTAGAGGTTGTCGACGAGGTCCGCCGTCATCGGCGTCGGCTCGTATCCGCATCCGGGAACACGGCGCACGAGGCTCTCCGTCGCGAGGCGGATGAGCGCGTTCTCGACGAGCACGGGGTCCAGCCGCAGCTCCGTGGCGACGGCCTCGACGTCGATCGTCTCGGTCAGAGGGGTGCGTCGGTCGAGCACCCAGCGGCGGGCGCCGTCGTAGGCGGCGTTCTCCAGCGCGTGCTCGAGCTGGCCGAATCGGCCGCGGTAGTACGCCAGCGGCTCGCCGTCGCCCGCCTCGGCGCCGACCACCCGGCCGAGGAAGATCGTGTGGGTGCCGCCCACGGCCGTCTCGGCGACGACGCACTCGATGCTCGCGAGGGCGCCGGTCAGCAGCGGCAGCCCGTGCGCGCCGCTCGTGTGCGGCACCCCGGCGAACTTGTCGTCGCCCTTGCGGGCGAACGCGCGGGCGGTCTCGCCCTGGGTCGCGGAGAGGATGTTGATCGCGTACCGGCCGGTGCGGGCGACGGCGTCGTGCGTGACGCTCGATCGGTTGAGGCAGACCAGCATCATGGGCGGCTCGGTCGACAGAGAGGACACCGCCGACACGGTCGTGCCGAACAAGGCGTCGCCGTCGGCGGTCGTGATCACCGTGACCCCCGACGCGAAATGCCCGACGACGTTGCGGAAGGCCGCCTCGTCGACGGCGGGCAGACCGAGGTCGGTGTCGTACCGGATGGGGTCCGGACTCGCGATGGACATGGTTCCTCCTCTTCGAAGCACCTGTCGTCACCGTATCCCGCACCCCCGCGCCGAGGAGGTCTCACCGTGAGACGTCCGAACCCACACCTTCGACGCGATCCCACACGTTCCGGCGCTCTGAAACGTATGGGTTCGACAAGAACATGTGGGTTCGGGAGGAAGCTGTCCCTCACCGTCAGCGGTCGCGTGCCGGCCAGATCCCGTAGCGGCCGGGGGAGAGGATGCCGGCGGGGTCGACGGCATCCTTGATCCGCTCGACGAAGCGCCGGTAGGCGTGGTCGTTCCAGGACATGAAGTCGGCGACCTCCTGCATGAAGTCCAGGTGCGACCGGTACTCGCTGTAGCCGAGCGCGGCGAGCTCGTGCACGAGGGCGCGGGCGGTCTCATAGGCGGCCCGGGTCTCGTCCGCCTGCCGCGGGTCGAAGTTGATCGCCGAGACGACCGCGCAGGTGCGCTCGTTCAGGAGCATCACCCCCGCCTTGTAGTTCAGCCCGGTGCGTTCCTCGGTGGTCGCGCGGACGGTCTCGACCACGCGCATCACCCGGGAGCCCTCGAGCGGCACCAGCGGGGCGATGCCGATGTGCCCGAACCCCTCGCCCTTGTACCTGATCGCGTCGAGGTTGGGCACGCCGACCGTGATGCGGTTGGAGATCGACTCGATCCCCTCGTACTCCTCCGGGGTGTACCGCCCCTCGACCGTGAGGGTCGATCCCGGGATGCTCGCCCACGCCGCCCGGATCTGCGCCAGCTGCACATCGACCTCGGCGCTCGTGCCCCAGACCGCCGCGCGCAGGTACCAGCGCCCGAGGCCCGTGCGCACGGCGATCTCATCGATCTCCTCCTCGGGCACCATGCCCTCCTCGGACCGCCGGATGACCTCCGGCACCCCGGTCATCGTCGCGGCCATCAACGTGCTGTACAGGCACGGCACCCCGCGCAGCTGGTTGCGCAGGCGCAGCTCGCGCAGCACGTCGACCGCCTGAGCGAGGTCCTCGTCCCGCGCCAGCGTCATCTTCAGCGGCGCGTACGTCTCCGGCCGAGGGGCCAGCCACACGCCCATCTTCACGACGATGCCCAGGTTCGACTGCGTGAACAGCGGGTCCAGCGCGGGGCCGACACCGCGCTTGTAGAGGTGCCAGGTGGGATTGTCCGGCATCGCCCCCATCCCGGTGCGCAGCAGCGTGCCGTCGGCGAGCACGACCTCCATCCCGGTGGGCGCCATGAAGTCGGCCCCGTACGGCAGGTAGGTGACGCCGTTGTCCAGCGAGTTGCCGATGACGCTGCCCCAGCCGAGGTCGGGGATCGACAGCATGAGCCGCGAGCCGCGTGCGCGCAGCTCGTCGTAGAGATCGAACCATCGCACGCCCGGCTCGACGACCGCGTAGGCGAGATCCTCGTCGATCTCGAGGATGCGGTTCATCCGGCGCAGACTGATCGAGATCGATCCCCCCACGCGCGGCGACGGCCCGCCGTAGCCGTTGTTGCGGCCCTGCGAATGGGTCCACACCGGGATGCCGGTCTCGCCCGCGAGTTTCAGGATCGCCTGTATCTGCGCGGTGTCGGCGGGGTGCACGGCGACCGAGGGGGCGTACGTGTCGTCGCCGGGAACCCAGTACGGGTCGCGCAGCGGCCAGTCCTTGTCGGCGTTCAGTGCGGCGTGGTCGGTGACCGCGTCGTCCCCGACGATCTCCCGCAGTCGCTGCACGATCTGCGCGGTGAGGGCGGGGGATGCGGGGGTGGAAGCGTGCGGCATGGTGATCCTCTCATCGTCGGTCGGAAGGCCTGACATCGCCGCTCAGCATCGTGCAGGATGGCGCCCGCGTTCTCGGGTGGTGCGCATTCGATCATGTGCTGTGCGCGTTCGTGCTAGAACGAGAGGATGGAGGACATCGCATCCGCGGCCCCGTCGCGGGAGGTGAACCTGCTCACTCGCGACATCGGGGCGTGGCGTGCGCAGTTCCCCATGCTGCGCCGCGGAGCCCGGTGGGTCGGCGTCCCGGAGGACGCCGAGTTCGAGGGTCGGCTGGCGCGCCGGGTCGTCACCGACATCAGCGTGAACGTGCTGACCGTGCGCGGACCCGCGCACGCCGTCGAGCGCACGCGCGCGCACGTCGAGGGCGATCGGGGGGACGACTCCGTGCTCGCGGCGGTGCAGCTGCGCGGCAGCAGCGTCCTGACCACCGACCGGGGCGCGGCCGTGCTGCGGCCCGGGGCGCATCTGGTCTCGGCGTGGGGCGCGCCCTCGCGGTGGGAGTTCCCCGGTGACTTCACGCTCTTCATCGCGCGCTTTCCCCGATCCTACGTGCAGTTCGCGCTCGGCGAGCCGGGTGCGCCGATCGGCGAGGGCCTGCCGGCATCGCGCGGCGCGGGGACCGTGGTCCTGCCGTTCGTGCGTGCTCTCGCCCGTGACATCGACGTGCTCCTGGGCCGCGGCGGCAGCCGCATCGCGCGCAGTCTCGTCGACCTCTTCGGCGCGAGCCTGCTGGCGGCCGCACCCGCGCACCCGGGAGCCCTCTTCGAACGCGCGACCGCGTACCTGGAGTCCCGCGTCGGCGACCCCGGCGTGGACGTCGGTGCGGTGGCGCAGGCCGTGTTCGTGTCGCGGCGACGCCTGCAGGGCGAGTTCGCCGCGCACGGCACGACGGTGACGGGATGGCTCCGTCAGCGCCGGCTCGAGGGCGCGCGCGCCGATCTGGCCGATCCGCATCGCAGGACCGACACGATCTCGGAGATCGCGAGGTCGTGGGGGTATCCCCATCCGGCGCACTTCTCCAGGCTCTTCGCCCGGTCCTTCGGCCGCGCCCCGCGCCGGTGGCGACGCGAGAACGGGGCGCAGGGCGTCTCACAGTGAGACCATCGCCCCCGGCCGACGAAGGCGATCTACCTATGAGCTCCCGTTCCGTGCGCGCCGCCGTGATCGACGAGCCCGGCAGCCCCTTCGTCGTACGCGACATCGTCGTCGGCGACTCCGCCGGGGTCGTGGTGCCGATCACCGATCGTTGTTGGCTCTGATGCAGCTCACTGTGCTCACGCCAGATTCGGCGGCCGTCACTACAGAGACACGAGATCGCCACCGACCGCATGTCGGGCTCTCACGCAGAGCCGACCACGCGTCGGATCACAACTTGTGAATTCGCCGTGGCTCTCGAAAGAGTAGGTGTACCCCTGGAATCAGGCGTCCTGACCGCCGGAACGGAGGCGCATCGTGCGCATCAAGAGAAGAAGACAGCTCGGCATCTGGCTGAGCGTGGTATTGCTCGCAGGCGGCGCGTCCTAGGGTGAGTCTCATAGCGTGGTGTTACTTCCCGCGGGGCTCTCGTCGTCGTTGACGTAGAGGAGCCATCGTGGGAGCCCCAGTTGTTTCCGGCAAGAAGCAAAGAAGTGATCCCACGATGACCCACAACCAGTCTGCCTTGACGACCCTGATTGGCG
>NZ_CACSKB010000060.1 GCF_902706225.1 Microbacterium sp. 18062 | reverse complement strand
GCGGCGGCGAGGGAAGACAGCCCGAGACCGACACCGAGAAGACCCTCGCCACGATCTTCCACGACGTCCTCCACCTCACCGACGACATGACTGTGAGCGCGGACGACGACTTCTTCCACCTCGGCGGAGACAGCATCCTCTCCATGTCGCTCGTGCGCAACGCGCAGCGGCAGGGCCTGAAGCTCACGATCCAGGACGTCTTCACCCTGCGCACGCCAGCCAGACTCTCGGCGGCGATGAACGCCGAAGATCCCAAGGGATCTTCGGCGTTGGAAGACGCGGCGATGGCTGTCGAGCCCCAGCCGATCACGCCGCTCGTGAACCAGCATCGGCTGCGGCTCTCCGATCTCACGCTCGAAGGCCACGTCCTCACAGAGGTCGTCGCTCTTCCCAGGCCGGCGAGCCTCTCGCAGGTGCGGCAGGCCGTCCGCTCGCTTCTGCGCGACGTCGACGGCCTTCGTCAGAGGGTGACGCCGACCAGCCGACTGCTCTGGACGACGGAGGTCGAGCCGTACGCCGAGCAACTCGCGGAGGAATACGTGTCGTCTCACGACCGCGCAACGCTGGCCATCGAGCACGCCGCCTCAGGTCTCAGGGCGCATGTCGTGGAGCGCATCGACATCACGGCGGGAAGGAACCTGCACGTCGCTCTCGTCGATTCCGCGGAGGGCCCCCACGTCGTGGTCGCCGCACATGGGCTCGCGGCAGATCGCCGGAGCATCCACCATCTGGCGGAACGCCTCGTGGCCCTCGTCAGCGGCGCCGGGGAGACACCGCCGCAGCCGTCGATCTCGACGACGTCGACGACGCTCGCCGACCTGGCGCAGTCGGCCGAGTCCGAGGCGGTCCTCGACGAGTGGGCCGACCGGCTTCTCGCGCTCCCCCTCGCCGACAACCGGTCGGATGCAGGACGTCTCGCCATCCGTACCGTGCCCGTGATCTGGCCGGCGGACGCCGACCGTTCCGCTCGTGAGATCGTCGAGGCCGCCTTCGTCGCAGCCGTCGGACAGTGGTCAGACGTGGAACGAGCGATCGACCTGGAGTGGGATCTGCGCTCCCACCTCCGCTCCGACGACGGGGAAGACGAGCTCATCGGCGCTCTGACGGCAGTGTACCCGCGTCTCGCAGGATCGGACGAGGCCGCTCCGATACCGTATGCGCCCTGGCACGACTTGTGGCGCTACCAGAACAAGACCAGCCGAAGGAGACTGCGGCGAGCGCCCACGTCTGATGTGCTGCTCACACAGTTCTTCGGCCGGAAAGCCGACCCAGGGTCGCCCGAGGGATTCGAGCCGCTCTACGGGGTCGTCGCGGGATACCGGATCGCTCCCCACGGGGTCGACCTGCAGCTACGGGGAGTCGATCCGGCCGGGCTGCTGGACCACTGGACCCGGGAGATCGAAACCCACCGTCCCGTCCTCATGACCACCGAAAGCTAAGGAGCACCATCCGATGCGCGTTGTCGTCTTCGGCTTCCAGACGTGGGGGCATCGCACCCTTCGAGCGATCCTCGACTCGCGTCACGAAGTCGTCCTCGTCGTGACCCACTCCGCGGGCAACAGCCCCTACGAGCGGATGTGGTCGGACTCCGTCGAAGACCTGGCGCGCGATGCCAAGATCCCGGTACGCGTGGCCAAGCGTCCCGACGCCGACCTCATCGCCGCGATCGACGGGCTCGACCCCGACATCATCGTCGCGAACAACTGGCGGACGCTGCTCCCCCGCGAGATCTACGCTCGTCCGCGGCTCGGGACGCTGAACATCCACGACTCCCTGCTCCCGGCGTACGCGGGATTCTCGCCGCTGGTCTGGGCTCTCATCAACGGCGAGTCCCACGTGGGCGTGACGGCCCACCTGATGGACGAGGGGCTGGACACCGGGCCTATCATCACCCAGCAGTCCGTCCCCGTGGGGCCCCGGGACCGCACCGTGGACCTCTTCCATCGCACGATCGACGTCATCGAGCCGCTCGTCACAGGTGCGCTCGATCTGCTCGAACGCGGAGAGGCCGTCGCCGTGCCGCAGGACGCGGCACAGGCCACCTATTTCCACAAGCGCAGTGAACAAGACAGCCGCATCGACTGGTCATGGCCGCCGGAGGCCATCGAGCGACTCATCCGGGCGCAGTCCGATCCTTACCCCAACGCCTTCAGCTCCTTCCGCGGGCAGCGGATCAGAGTTCTCAGGGCGTCACTGTCAGCGGGTCGATACGGCGGCACCCCCGGACGCGTCTCCATCGAGGATCACGGCGGCGTCGCCGTCGTTGCGGGTCCGGACGCCTGGCGCGGACGCAACCGAGCCGTCGTCCTGCACGAGCTCCGACTCGACGACGGCCGCGAGGTCGATGCACGCAAGCTGATCGGGGACTCCGGCGCCTATCTGGAATAACCTGCGCACACGACTTCGCCCTGACGGTGATCGATCACCGTCAGGGCGAAGTGCTGGAATGCCTATCTCTGGTTCAGCGCCGACTCCTCCAGCTGGGGCAGGACACGCTCTAGCCCCCACAGCACACCGGTAGGACCGGATGACGTGAAGGCCCTACTGAGCGGATCGTCCGCCCAGATGACGGTGCCGTTCTCCACGGCCGGAAGCTCCGAGAACCGCGGGTCGGACTCCACTGCTTCACGCTCCTCGTCGCTCAGCGCGGAGATAGTGATCACATCGCCGGCGAACTCGTCGAGGTTCTCCATCGAGATAATGACCTGCTCCTCGCCAGGGGTGGGCTGGTTGTCCGCGAAGGTCAGACCGAGGCTCGTGATCCAGCTGTAGGTAGTCGGCAACCGGAGATCGTCGGTGGCCGGCTGATAATATGCGCCGTTGAAGGTGGCCCCTTGCAGTCCTGGGAGCTGCTCGCTCGCTTCCGTCAGCTCAGTGTCCACATCCTCGATCACCTGGGACGCCTCATCCGACTTCCCCGTGAGGAGGCCGAGTTCCGCGATGTACTGCTTCCAGCCGGAATCCTCAGTGACGATGGGCTCGTAGACGGGGGCGATCTGCGAAAGCTGATCATAGACGTCCTCGGCGATGGAGCCTCCGCCCCAGCCTACGATGAGGTCCGGCTCCTGAGCAGCCACGGCCTCGACCGCGGGCACCCAGTCCGTTCCGACCAACGCCGGGTCGTATTCCTCGTAGAGCCCGTCCATCCACGGGTATGCGGCGAGGACGAGCTCCTCGTCCTGATAGCCATCGCCGAAAACCGCGGGCTCGCCCATCGCTCCGAGCGCGTCCGCGAGGATAACGGCGAAGACCACGATCTTTTCCGGCTTCTCCTCCAGGGTGATCTCGCCGTAGTGGGTGGCGACCGTGACGGGGAATGCCTCGTCGTTCGTCGTCGCATCAGGGACGCTCCCCGGTTCGGCCGTGTTGTTCACGCAGCCGGTCACGGCGAGAGCGACGCTGACCACGCCGGCCAGGAGTGCTGTGGAACGCCTTCGCGCTGTGGACAGTCTCATACAGGGGTCCTTCTCTTCTCTCTGGGTGGACTCGACGCACCCCGTCGGCGGGGGCGCCAGGTGCGAGGACATCCGCTCGGCAGGCGCCACGACGACATCACAGGCACGCCGTCCTCGTCGGCGCACGTGCACGAGGACTGGAGCATCAGAGCCTCACTCCTCGTGATCATCGGGTGCAGGTGCGGACGCACGGTCCGCGTGTCAATCCACGAGCGGCAAAATTATCTTATCCTTACCTAAATCTCTACCACAACTATACATGCGGCCCCATCGCCTCAACGAGTGCACTGGCTCCGCCAATCACCCGCGCGCGGAGGCGAACACGTCCGCGTACTCGGGGTAGTAGTCCCCCAGCACGCCGAGTTCGATCGCACGGGCGAAGTTCGGATTCCCGCGATGGTCGCCGATCGAGGCCAGCCGTTTCCTGCCGAAGTACTCCCCCGACACGGCAGGGGGTCCTTCCGGCGCGGGCGGGCGGTCGAGGTCGCCGAGGTTCGCCATGAAGATGTCGTGACAGGCCTGCGTGACCGCCATCGACAGCTCCTCCAGGGTCACGTCCGCGGGCATCGGGAACATGCGACGCTCGATGACCGCGCCGGTGTCGATCCCCGCATCCACACGATGCAGCGTCACCCCGAACTCCACCTCTGCGCGCAGGATGGCGAACGCCGCCGCCACGACCGGAAGCCCCCGGTAGCCCGGGAGAGGGGCACCGTGCACGTTGACGATCGTCAATCCGAGCTCCAGCACTGGCTCACGGAAGATGAACGGATTTCCCGTCGAGCACACCAACCGGTCGGAGGACACCGCATCGATGACGTCGGCGACCCCGTTCACATCGTCGGTGCCGACGCACTCGAACCGTGCCGCCCGCGCCGGAACCACCTCACCCCGAGGATGGATCACCGCGTCGACGGTCTTGCCCGCGGACGCGGCGTGATCGGCGGCGCGCCACACCAGCGCACCCGAACCCACGAGGATCACAGATGCATCCTTTCCTCGGGCAGTGCCCGCATCTTCGAGCCGTCCAGCTCGATCCTCCGACGATAACAGTCAAGATTAGGTAAGGCTAAGATCAGATCCAGTGCTCATACCCGACGTCATCAGGAGCGATAGACCGTGACAGTCGACGCCACAGACGCGACCGCGAAGCCGTGGTCAGCTGCGCCCAGCGGGCAGAACGCACCGCACGCTTCGATGCTTCGCCGCCTCACCGGCCTGGTGATCGCGATGACACTCCTCGTGGCGCTCCTGCTGCTGAGCGTCGCGGTGGGGTCGAAGGACATCCCCCTGCCGGTCGTGATCGATGCGCTGCTGAACGACACCGGCCAGGGGGACGCCTACGTGATCTGGGACATGCGCATCCCCCGCACCGTGGTCGGTCTCGCCATCGGCGCCGCGCTCGGCATCGCGGGGGCGCTAATCCAGGCGCTGACCCGCAACCCGCTCGCCGACCCCGGCATCCTCGGCGTCAATGCCGGCGCGGCGTTCTTCGTCGCGCTCGGCATCGCGGTGTTCGACGTGACCTCGATCGGCGGCTACGTGTGGTTCGCGTTCGCCGGGGCCCTCGTCGTCACCGTCGCCGTGTACGTCATCGGCTCGGCGGGACGCGGCGGCGCCGATCCGATCCAGCTCACCCTCGCCGGTGTCGCGATCGGCGCGGTGCTGAGCGGGATCGTGACCGCGATGGTGCTGATGGACCCCCGGACGTTCGACCGAATGCGCAACTGGAATGCCGGCAGCATCGTCGGACGCGGATGGGACGTG
Source organism: Microbacterium sp. 18062 (assembly GCF_902706225.1). GTDB lineage: Bacteria > Actinomycetota > Actinomycetes > Actinomycetales > Microbacteriaceae > Microbacterium. The sequence goes on along the minus strand of NZ_CACSKB010000060.1, from coordinate 17,131 downwards.
CTCCTGCCCGTCCTGCCGTTCCTCGTGCTCGGCGTGCTGCTCGCGATCGTGGCCGCACGGTCGCTCAACGCGATCGCGCTCGGCGACGATCTCGCCCGTTCCCTCGGCGCCGACATCACCCGCACCCGTGTGCTCGTCATCATCGCCGTGACGCTGCTCGCCGGCGGCGCGACCGCCATCGCCGGGCCCATCGGTTTCGTGGGGCTCATGGTACCGCACATCGCCCGGTGGATCGTCGGACCCGATCAGCGATGGATCCTCGCGTACACCCTCACCCTCGCCCCCTCCCTGGTGCTCGCCGCGGACGTCCTCGGGCGCATCGTCGTCCGACCGGGCGAGTTCCCCGTCGGCATCGTGACCGCGTTCGTCGGGGCGCCGGTGCTCATCCTCCTCGTACGGAGGAAGAAGGCGAGCGGGCTGTGAGCGTGGACTTCGGGCATCGCACGGTGACGATGCGACGCGGCCCGCTGGCGCTGCGATGGCGGCTGCGCACCACCGCCGTCTGCGCCGTGCTGGGTGTGCTCGCCGTCGCGGTGACCATGTGGGCGCTCACCCTCGGCGACTACCCGATCGCCCTCGGCGAGGTGTGGGCGGCGCTCGTGAACGCCCCGGATGCGGGCTTCGCCCGCACCGTCGTCGTCGAGTGGCGCCTCCCCCGCGCCCTGGCCGCCGTCGTGTTCGGCGCCGCGCTCGGTGCCGCGGGCGCGGTGTTCCAGTCGATGACCCGCAACCCGCTGGCGTCGCCCGACATCATCGGGTTCTCTGCCGGCTCCTACACCGGCGCGCTGATCGTCATCATCGTCATGAACAGCTCTTACCTGATGCTCGCCGCGGGCGCGATCGCCGGAGGCCTCGCCACCGCCGCGCTCGTCTACCTGCTGGCGTGGCGGCGCGGCGTGCAGGGGTTCCGGCTCATCATCGTCGGCATCGCCGTCTCCGCCGTGCTCGCCTCGTTCAACACCTGGCTCATGCTCACCGCCGACCTGGAGGTCGCGATGTCCGCTGCCGCCTGGGGCGCTGGGTCGTTGAACGGGATGGGGTGGGAGCCCGCCGCTCTCGGCAGCCTCGTGATCGTGGCCCTTCTCATGGCACTGGCCGTGCTGACCCCGGGGCTACGGCAGCTCGAGCTCGGCGACGACGCCGCCATGGCCACGGGCGCCCGCACGGAGTCGGTGCGCCTATCGGCCATGATCATCGGCGTCGCCCTCACCGCCGTCGTCACCGCGGCCGCGGGCCCCATCTCGTTCATCGCCCTCGCCGCACCGCAGATCGCGCGGCGCCTCGCGCGCACTCCCGGGGTCACCGTCGCGCCCGCCGCGATCACGGGGGCGCTGCTGCTCGCCTGCGCAGACGTCACCGCCCAGCATCTGCTTCCCGTCTCGCTGCCGGTCGGCGTGGTCACCGTCGTCGTCGGCGGCGGCTATCTGGTCTGGCTCATCATCCGCGAGGTACGGCGGCGTTGAGGCCGAGTCGTACCGCTCGCCGCAGCGCGCGGTGCGACTCGGCGAGCGCGAGATCGCCGACAGCGTGAGGCCCCGGGCGACTACGAGGCCCGCTGCGCCCGCTTGCTCACCTTGCCGACCGCCGTGCGGGGGAACTCCGCCACGACCTCGAGCACGTCCGGCAGCTTGTAGGAGGCCAGGCCACGCTCCCGCAGAAAGCGGCGGATCGCGCCCAGCGTCACAACCGCCGGGTCGGCGCCCTCCCGCAGGATCACATACGCCTTGACCCGCTCGCCCAGCACCCGGTCTGCGATCCCGACGACGGAGACGTCGTGAACGCCCTCGTGCCCGAGGACGAGATTCTCCACCTCCTCGGGCGAGACCTTCTCGCCTCCCCGGTTGATCTGGTCCTTCGACCTCCCCACCACCGTGAGATAGCCGCGCTCGTCGCGCTCGACGATGTCGCCCGTACGGTAGAAGCCGTCTTCGGTGAAGCTGATCGCGTTCAGGCCGGGGGCCCGATAGTAGCCGCGGATCGTCGCCGGTCCTCGGGCCAGCAAGTGGCCCGGGGTGCCGGGCGGCACCTCCCGGCCCTCGTCGTCCAGGACGAGCAGCTCGTCGCCCGGCGACGAGGGCAGGCCCTGCGACCTCACCGCCGTCGCCTCGTCGGCGTCGAGCCGCACGTAGTTGACGAGGCCCTCGGCCATCCCGAACCCCTGCTGCAGGAACGCTCCGAGCTCGGGCCGCACGCGTCGGGCCGCCTCCGCGCTGAGCTTCGCACCCCCCACGTGCAGGGTCTCGAGGCTCGACAGGTCGTACCGGTCCTTGAGCGAGGAGTTCAGCCACGCCAGCAGCAGCGGCGGCACGATCGATGCCTGGGTGACGCGATGCTCCTGGATCAGAGGGAACACGGTGTCGGGGCTGCCGTCCGCCGCGAGGACGGCCGTCCCGCCCGCGTTCAGCACTCCGAGGAAGCCCGGCGATCGCACCGACATGCTGTGGCAGATGGGCACCGAGATCAGCTGCACCGAGGCATCCGTGATGCCGCACAGGGGGATGCTGACCCGCACCGAGTGCGTGTAGGTCTCATGCGTGTGCGGGATGAGCTTCGGGTGCCCGGTCGTGCCGCCCGACATCTGCAGCAGGGCGACGTCCTGCGGCAGCGAGCGTCTCTCGTGCGCGATCGGCTCATGTGCGAGCAGCGCGTCGAGCGCGGTCCCGCCGCCGGCCGGGTCGAGCACGATCGTGTGCTCGAGGCCGGGCCATGCCCCCTTCAGCTCCGCCGCGAGCGCCGCGAGGTCTGCGCCGTCGTGCGTGGCGACCGTGACGTAGGCGCGCGCCTCGGTGACCTCGACGAAGTGCTCGATCTCGGTGCGCCGATGCGCCGCCGGCGAGAACACCGGAACGGCCCCGAGCTCCCAGAAGGCGTAGACGAACACGATGAAGTCGGGGATGTTCGGCAGATGCACCACCACCCGGTCGCCGCGGCGGATGCCGAGGCGCTGCAGACCGGCCGCGACACGGAGCACGCGATCCCCCAGCTCGGCGTAGCCGATCCGGGCGTCGCCCGCGATGATCGCGGTCTTCTCCGGATGCCGCGCCACGCTCGCGAACAGCGGCTCGGGGAGGATCTGGTCGATCCAGTGCCCTTCTCTCCGGTAGCGCTCCGCGACGTCTTGCGGGTAGGGCGTGAAACCGTCGAGGACGAGGGGCGCTAGTCCCACGTCAGCTGCCCACGGTCGACGACCATCCGGGAGGAGACCTGATCGGTCGCACCGGGCACGGGCTGGGCTGGATCCTGCCCGAGCGCGACGATCCGGTTGGCGGCATCGACGTGCACGATCCGCGGCTCGTGGGTGAGCAGCTCCGACTCGTCGGCGAGCAGATACGACATGATGATCACCAGGTCGCCGGGGTTCACGAGGTGGGCGGCGGCGCCGTTGATGCAGATCTGGCCCGCTCCGGCCGGGCCGCTGATCACATAGGTCTCGATGCGGGCGCCGTTGGCGATGTCGACAATCTGGACCTTCTCACCCTCCACGAGCCCCGAGGCGCGCACCAGGTCTTCGTCGATGGTGACCGAGCCGACGTAGTGCAGATCGGCCTGGGTGACGGTCGCGCGGTGGATCTTGCTGCCGAGCACTGTGCGGAACATGGTGTCATCCTCTCCCGTTCAGCCGTTCGCGGCGACCGCGCCCTGCGGCTCCGACGGCTGCGCCGACTCCTGCTGGGCGATGAAGTCACGCAGCGACTTGGGGCGCAGATCGGTCCAGGTCTTGTCGATCCAGTCGAGCACCTCCTGGCGAGGGGCGCCGTCCGGAGCCCCGTACACGATCGTCCACCCGCCGGGCACCGGCTTGAAGGTGGGCCAGAGCGAGTACTGCTCCTCGTGGTTGATGAGCGCGTAGAACGTGCCCTCGTCGTCGTCGAATGGGTTCTTCGCCATCGTCGTCTCCTTCGTTCGGTTCGCGGTCTCGTCCGGTGCGCGGTCAGCCGGCCGGCCTCGTGTGCAGGTGCTGTGCTCGTGTGGCGGCCCCGAGGATCTCGGCGGCGCGCACGGAGAGGTTGGACAGGAGCGACGAGCTCAGCCCATGGCTGTGCTCGACGCCGCCGTTGAGGAAGACCCGGCCCTCGAGGTTCGGGATGCGGAGACCGTAGTCGCGCGCGACGATCGGCTCGTCCCCGTCGAAGGCGGCCTCATGCTCGATGCCCGCCCCCAGCAGGTCGCGCGCATCCGCGGCGCGGAAGCCGGTGGCGAACACGACCGCGTCGACCTCGAGGGGCACCGTTCCGCGGTCGCCGAGGTCGCGCAGCGTGACGGCGACCCCCTCGGGTCCTTCGTACAGCTCGGCGATCTCGGTCACACGGTGCACGAACAGGCGGCGCTGCCCACGGAGCTTCTCCTCGTACTCGCGCCGGTACAGGTCCTCGATGAGCTCGCTGTCGACCGCGGCGTAGTTCGTCGACGAATGTACCCGGAGCAGGCGCTCTTTCAGCTCCGCCGGCGCCGTGTAGTACTCGTCGACCGAACCTGGGTCGAAGATGCGGTTGGCGTACGGGGTGTCGTCGGAGGGCACGTAGCCGAAACGACGGATGGAGGCGTGCACCTCCGCGTCGGGGAACGTGTCGTGCAGGAAGGCCGTGACCTCCGCAGCGCTCTGGCCCGCGCCGACGACGAGGAAACGGCCGCGCGACCGGGACGGGAGCTGATCGAGATCGGCGAGCAGCCGGTGGTTGTGGAAGACCCTCCGTCCGACGACGACCCCCTCCGGCAGCACGGGTCGGATGCCCGTTCCGAGCACGATCGTCCCGGCGGGGACTTCTTCGACCGATCCGTGTCGATCGCGCACCGAGACGACGAGACGCCCGTCCTCGTGAGCGACGCGGGTCGCCGTCGCCCCGTACGAGACCGGTACGTCGACGCGAGCGGCCGCCCAGCCGAGGTAGTCGTGGAACTCCCGCCGCATCGGGAAGAAGGTCTTCAGATTGATGAAGTCCGCCAGCCGCCCGCGCTCATGGAGGTAGTTCAGGAACGTGTAGGGACTCGTGGGGTTCCGGAGCGAGACGAGGTCCTTGAGGAAACTGACCTGCATGGTCGCGCCCGGCAGCAGCATGCCGTCGTGCCAGCCGAACCGGGGTTGCCTCTCGATGAAACGAGCACGCACCCGCTCGGCCGGCGGAACGGCCGCGTTCCGCTCCTCGACGGCGATCGCGAGGCTGAGATTGGCCGGTCCGAACCCGATGCCGATGATGTCCACGGCATCGCCGCGCACAGCGTGCGACTCGGGAACGTCGATCTGACGGGTCTCCGTCACCTCCGTTGTGGGCATCGTCGGCACCCCTTCCTCTCCGCACCCCGTCGCCGTCTCAGGGGTTCACCGGACCGACGGTATCAGCCGAAGTTAGATAAGGCTAAGGTTATTTTCACTTCAAATCCTCCCCTCGGAGAAGCACTCCGGCATACACTTAGCCTTGCCTTAGTCAGGGTGCGGAACACGTCGAAGGACGGACGATTGCTGAACACGACACGGCCGAACCGCCACGGCGCCGCGGCATCCCGCGGCATCCCGTCCCCGCACCAGGAGCAGACGGGAGGAGCCTGGTGGTGAGCGAGGCCCGGCTGGCCGTCGAGTCGGCGACGATCGGCTACGACCGCAGAGTGATCTCGCAGGGCCTGACCGTGTCGATCCCGGACGAGTCGTTCACCGTGATCGTCGGGCCGAACGCGTGCGGCAAGTCCACACTGCTACGGGGGCTCTCGCGACTGCTCAAGCCCTCCGGCGGGCGGGTCGTGCTCGACGGCGCCGACATCCACGCCTACAAGGCCAAGGAGGTCGCCCGCCGCATCGGACTGCTGCCGCAGTCCTCGATCGCGCCCGACGGGATCACCGTCGCCGATCTGGTCGCGCGCGGGCGCTATCCGTATCAGAAGCTGATCCGGCAGTGGACCGAAACGGACGAGGAGGCGGTGCTGCGGGCGATGGACGCGACATCCGTGACCGCGCTGTCGGGTCGGCTCGTCGACGAGCTGTCGGGCGGACAGCGGCAGCGCGTGTGGGTGGCGATGGCGCTCGCGCAGGAGACGGGCATCCTGCTCCTGGACGAGCCGACCACGTTCCTGGACATCACGCACCAGATCGAGCTGCTCGAGCTGTTCACGGACCTCAACCTGACGGGACGGACCCTGGTCGCGGTCCTGCACGATCTGAACCACGCAGCCCGCTACGGCACGCATCTGGTCGCCATGAAGGACGGCGCGGTCGTCGCCGAGGGGGCTCCGTCCGACATCGTGACCGCCGAGCTCGTGGAGGAGGTCTTCGGGCTGCGCTGCCTCGTCGTGCCGGACCCCGTGTCCGGCACTCCCTCGGTCGTTCCGCTCGGCCGGGACCGGCGGCGGGACCCGGCGTGACCGCACGTTCCGGCGGCGACCCGGCGGGTCTCGGGCGAGGGCCGCTGACGCGGTGGCTGCCGGTGCTGTGGCAGGCACCGCCGGATCCTCCTCACGCCGACGCCTTCGCCGTCGCCCCCGGCCTGACGCCGCGGCGATTCCTGCTGCGGGTCGTCTTCTCCGTCAAACGGCTCACGGTGCCGGCGACCGCTCTGGCGGTGCTCTGGCAGGTGGGCGAGTCCCTCGTGCCGATCCTCATGGGCATCGCGATCGACCGGGCGCTCGAGACCGGCGACGCCGCGCAGCTCGCACTGTGGCTGGCCTTGCTCGGGCTGAACTTCCTGGCCCTGTCGTTCGCCTTCCGGTTCTCCGCCCAGCTCACCGCCCGCGCGACCGAGCAGGTCCAGCACGGGCTCCGCGCGGCCCTCTCCCGCTCGGTGCTGCATCCGACGGCCGGCTCGGTGCGTCAGCCCGACGGCGGCCTGGTCTCCACGATGACCAACGACGTCACCCGCCTCGCCGCGGTGGGACTCACCGTGTACCCGATCGCCGAGCTCGCCGCTATCGCGTTCATCGCCGTCTCCCTGCTCCTCATCCACTGGCCGCTCGGCGTCTGCGTGCTGATCGGCGCGCCGATCGCGGTGTGGCTGATGGTCCGGCTGAGCGACCGGCTCGCACACGACACCCGCGCGTATCAGACGCTCCTCGCCGAGACGGTCGGGCGGGCGACAGATCTGGTCGCCGGGTACCGGGTGATCAAGGGCGTGCGCGCCGAGGCCGAGGCCACCCGGCGCTACCGCGACGCAAGCCGGAGGACCCTCGCCGGGGCGCACCGCAACATCCGCCTGCTGGGCCGCTTCCTGATCGGCAGCGACACCGTCAGCGGGGTGTTCGTCGCGGGGGTCGCCGGCCTCGCGGCATGGTTCGCACTCACCGGACGGCTCAGCGTGGGCGGGCTGATCGCCGCGGTCGGGCTCGCCCAGGCACTGCTGCCGCCGATGCAGATGCTCGCCCAGAACGCGGTGCCCCTGTGGGCCGGAGCGATCGCCTCCGGCGGCCGCATCCTCGACATCCTGAAGGATGCGGCGACCGGCGAGTCCCCCGAGCAGGAGACCACCGCGATCGCGCCCACGACGGTGCCCGCCGTGACGTTCTCCCTCCCCTCGGACGACGCGGTCCGAGTCGATCCCGGCGAGCTGGTCGGGGTGCGCGCCGACGACCGCACCGCGGCCCGCATCGCCGGCGCCCTGCTCGACCCGCAGGCGCCCGACGCCGTTCCGATCCACCTCGACGGCGTCCCGGCCGCGCGACTGCACCCGGAGGCCTATCGCTCCCGCGTGGTGGTCTCGCCGCACCACGCGACGCTGTTCAGCGGCACGATCGCCGACAACCTCGATGTCCCCGGCGCTCCCCCCGAGTCGCGGGACGCGGCGATGCGAGCGGCCGCATGCGACGACTTCGTCCCCGCGGCCGAAGGCGCGCAGGAGACCGTCGGCGAGATGGGCAACCGCTTCTCCGGCGGGCAGCGCCAACGGCTCGCGCTCGCGCGCGCGCTCGCCGCCGATGCGCCGGTGCTCGTGCTGCACGACCCCACCACCGCGGTCGATTCCGTCACCGAGGCGGCGATCGCATCCGGCCTGCGCGAGATGCGACGCGACCGGTCCACGATCCTCATCGCCTCCTCGCCGGCGCTCCTGAGCGTCTGCGATCGCGTCGTGGACGTACCCGGCACGGAGCGGGGCGATGCTCCATGAGCGACGCGACGGATACCCCGACCGGGGCGTTCCCGGTCGCCAGCGGGAGCCGCACCTGGCGGGAGGTGTGGCGCATCAGCCGCGGACGCCGGCTCGGGCTGGTCGCCGTCGCCGTCCTGGGGGTCGCCAGCGCCGCGATCGGTCTGGTCGCCCCCGCGGTGATCGGCTCCCTCGTGGACCGGGTGCAGGACGGCACGGCCGGGCCCGGCACCCTCGTCTGGGCGACGGTCGCGATGGTCGCGGCCGCGCTCGCTGGCGCGGTGGGCACGGCGCTCACCGTCGTGCTCGCCGGCCACAGCTACCACGCCATGCTCGCCGAACTGCGCGAGCTGCTCATCCATCGGGCGATGGCGCTGCCGCAGGGCGTCGTCGAGCGGGCCGGCACGGGCGATCTCGTGTCGCGATCGAGCGACGACGTCGCGCAGGTCGCCGACGCCGCGCCCCAGATCATCCCGGCCTTCACGATCACCGGGTTCACGGTCGCGGTCACCCTGGTCGGCATGACCGTCCTGGACTGGCGGTACGGCCTCGCCCTCGTCGTCGTCCTCCCGGTCTACGTGATCACCCTGCGCTGGTACCTCGCGACGGCACCGCGCATCTACGGCGCCGAACGCGCCGCCATGAGCGTGAGAGCGCAGCAGCTCCTGGAATCCCAGCGCGGCCATGCCACCGTGCTCGGCTTCGGCCTCGCCGGACGACGACACCAGCGGGTGCTCCGCGCGTCCTGGGCGGTCGTCACCCATTCCCTGCGCGCCCGCACCGTGCAGAACATGTTCTTCGGCCGGCTCAACCTTGCCGAGTACCTCGGCATGGCCGCGATCCTCGTGACCGGGTTCTGGCTCATCGGCGCCGGCCAGTCCACCGTGGGGGCCGCCACCACGGCGATGCTGCTGTTCCTGCGTCTGTTCGGCCCGATCAACCAGCTCCTCTTCGTCGTCGACGTCCTCCAATCCGTGCTCGCCTCCCTGAACCGCATGGTCGGCGTCATCGCCATTCCCACCGCGGCCGCCGGCTCGGGCGATGCGGATGATGCGGTGGACACGGCAGCCGAGACGACGAACGCGGACGGCGCCCGGGACGCCGCGGCGTCCCCTTCCGTTCGGCTCCGGGGGGTCGGATTCGGCTACGGCGACGGCCGTCCGGCGCTCGACGGCATCGGGCTGACCATCCTGGCCGGCGAGCACGTCGCGGTGGTCGGCGCCTCCGGGGCGGGGAAGACGACGCTGGCCGGCGTCGTCGCCGGCATCCACGAACCGCACGAGGGAACCGTGACCAGCCCGCGCCGCACCGCGGTCATCACGCAGGAGATGCACGTGTTCGCCGGGACGCTGCGCGAGAACCTCACGCTCGCTGCGCCCGATGCCACCGACGAGGCAGTGCGCGCCGCGCTCGAGACGACCGGCGCCGCCGGCCTGGTCGACCTCCTCCCCCTCGGCCTGGACACGCCCCTCGGCACCGCCGGACATACGCTGACCGCCGCACAGACCCAGCAGGTCGCACTCGCCCGCGTGGTGCTCGCCGACCCGGAGCTCGCGATCTTCGACGAAGCGACCGCCGAGGCCGGGTCGACGCATGCCGAGCTGCTCGACCGCGCCGCCTCCGCCGCCCTCCGCGGCCGCACCGGACTCGTGATCGCCCACCGCCTGTCGCAGGCGATGACCTGCGACAGGATCGTGGTCATGGATCGGGGCCGGATCATCGAGGATGGAACCCACGCGTCCCTGGTGGCCGCCGGCGGACGCTATGCACGTCTCTGGGCCGCGTGGCAGGGCTCGCCGGGACGGTGATCCCCGGGTTCACGGGCTGAGCTATTCTGATGCTCGTATACCCCACGCAACACCCGTCATCCGCCGATCGACACCTGTGCTCATGCGATGGCCCGCGAGTTGCGTGGTGCACGCAAGGAATCCATGCCCGACCTGATCAACGTGATCGAGATGTACCTCAAGTCAGTGCTTGAGATGCAGGAGGCCGGCATGCCCAAACGCCGCGTGCACATCTCCAAGCGCCTGAGGCAGTCAGGGCCCACCGTGACCAAGACGGTGCGTCGGATGGAACGCGACGGCCTGGTCTCGTTCTCCTCCGACGACAAGAAGCTCGCGTTCACGCCGCAGGGCTTTCAGGGCGCCCTGCGGGTGATGCGCAAGCACCGGCTCGCCGAGTGCTTCCTCGACACGGTGGTCGGGCTGGACTGGACGCTCGTGCACGAGGAGGCATGCCGCTGGGAGCATGTGATGAGCGACCTCGTGACCGAGCGCATCGACGAGTCCCTCGGACATCCGGAACGCTCCCCGTACGGCAACCCCATCCCGTCCGCAGGCGCGACCCGCTGGGATCCGCTCGAAGACCGCCCCGAGGTCTCCAACCTCATGCGGTTCCTGCACGACGCCGGCTCGGAACGAGAGGCGTCGATCGCGTGGATCGGCGAGGCGGTCCAGGCCGAGCCGCAGCTGCTCGGCCAGCTGCGGACCGCCGGCGCGGTGCCGGGAGCGCGCGTGATCGCCTCGCTGCACGGCTCGTCGGTGCTGCTGCACGACGCGGCCTCCGACGCACTGCTCGAGCTGCAGCACCCGACGGCGGCACAGCTCTTCGTGCGCCCGTAGCGTGTTCGTGCGCCCGTCACGGCCGCGGGCGGGACCGGGTGGCACGGGCGGCGCCGCACTACCCCACCGCCCGCCGGTACAGTACCTCCGGTCTGCCGCGGGCGCCGAAGCGGTGCGAGACGGTGACCTCGCCGGCGCGGGTCAGGTGGTCGAGGTAGCGGCGCACCGTCGGCGCGGAGGCGCCCGAGCGCTCCACGACGTCGCGTACGCTCGAGGCGCGTACGGGATCGAGAGCCTCCCGCACCAGCTGCAGGGTCGACGCCGACAGCCCCTTCGCCAGCGGGAGCGTCGCCGTCGTCGCGGGGCCGTCCCGGCGCCCTGCAGCGATCGCGTCGATGTCGCCCTGACCCAGCGGCAGGCCCGCCTCGCGCACCCGCTCGCTGCGCGAATCGCGATACGCGGCGAGCCGGCTGACGAACGCCTCCTTGGTGAAGGGCTTCACGAGGTAGCCGACCACGTGCGCCGACAGGGCCTGTCGCACGGTCGTCGTGTCGCGGGCCGAGCTGATCACCAGCACGTCCACGTCCCAATCGCGGACGCTCCGCATCCGGTGCAGCACCTCGATGCCGCTGAAGTCGGGCAGATTCATGTCGAGCAGCACGAGATCCACGCCGGGCCGGGTGACCAGCCGCGCAGCGCTCGCGCCGGTGCGGGCGACGCCGACGAGCGTGAAACCCTCGACGACGGCGAGGTACCCGGAGTGCAGGCGCTGGGCGGCGGGATCGTCGTCGACGATCACGGTGCGGATCCCGCTCATGCCCGGCTCCCGGCCGGCGCCGTCACGGGCGCATCGACGGTGAACAGCGCTCCCCCGGCCGGCGCGACACCGACCTCGATCGAGCCGCCCCGCGCGCCGACGGCGCGGCGCACGAGGTCCAGTCCCACGCCGCGCTCCTCCCCCCGCGACGAGACGCCACGGTCGAACACCCGCGCGACCTGATCGCTCGGGATGCCGGGTCCATCGTCACCGACCTCCAGGTGCACCCTGTCGGCATCGGCCACCAGGAGCACGTCCACACGCGAGGCCGCCGCCTCGGCGGCGTTGCGGCAGAGGTTGGACAGGATGAGCAGATCGTCATCGCCGATGGTCCCCCGTTCGACGGCGGATCCCTCCCGGACGACCAGCTCCCCGCCGCGGGCGCCGAGCCCGGCCGCCGTCGCATCCAGGATCGCCCGCGCACGCGGATCGTCGATCCCCCTCGCGTCCGCGGCGTCGGTCATGACCGGAACGATCCCGCCGATGTACTCCAGCGCGGCGCGCGGATCATCCTCGGCGACGAGACCCCGGATCACGTGCAGTCGGGTATGGAACTCGTGCGCCTGATCGCGCAGCGCCGCAGCCACCCGCCGCTGCGACGCCAGCTCGAGGCCCTGCTCCTCGAGGCGCCGCACGCGCCGCCGCACGAGCGAGGTGAGCGCGGCGCTCACCAGGCATCCGACGACCACCGACCCGACCACCCACGGCAGCAGCCCCGCCACGGCACGGTCGAAGCTCGCGGCGATCTCGCTCTCGAGCACCCCCACCGAGACCGTGCCCACGACCTCGCTCCCGTCCCTGACAGGCACCTTCGCGCGCAGGGTCGGACCGAGCGTGCCGGTCTCGGTGCCGACGAACGACTTCCCCGCGAGCACGTCGCTCGGGTCGGTGGACACGGGCCTGCCGCGCTCGGCGGCGATCGGATGGGTGATCCGGATGCCGGCGGCATCGGTGATGACGACGTAGTCGACGCCGGAGGACCGGGCGACGATATCGGCCAACGGCTGCAGCTGCGCCGTCGCCGCGGCGCAGGGCTCCTGCACGCCGATACGCACCTGATCGAGGTCGGCGAGACTCTCCGACACGTCGAGCACGCGGTCGAGAGTGCTCTCGCGGATGCTGCGCTCCTGCACCGTCACGGCGATCGCGGTCGTGATCCCGACGCACAGCAGCACGACCAGGCACTGCATGATCAGAACGAACACGACGCGGCCTCGGAGCGCGGGGCCGGGGGAGACCTCGGGCATCCGCACCTCCGTCGGCGTGATCATCAATGAGCGCAACGGCCGCATCCGGCCCGGGGCAGTCGCGGCCCTGTCATCCTACTTCGCACAGTGAACCCGCACATCGCAGTGCGGCGGAGGGCCAGGGTGGGTCGGACAATCATGCGTCAGAGAATCATCGGAACGATCGTCGGCGTCACCGCCGCAGCGCTGTTCGCCGTCGCCGCGATCAATGCCAGCGCAGGCGGCAGCGGCGAGAGCCCGCGGGCGAAGCTGACCCTCATCGCCCCTGCGGCGCCGGGCGGCGGCTGGGACGGATTCGCCCGCGAGGCGCAGCACATCATGCGCACCAACGCGATCGGCAGCGCGATCCAGGTCGTGAACATCCCCGGCGCCTCAGGCACGATCGGCCTCGGCGCCCTGGCCGAGATGGACGACCGCCACGACGTGATGATGGTCACCGGCGGCGTCATGGTCGGCGGCATCCTGATCAACAACTCGTCGGTCGACCTCGAGGACGTCACCCCGATCGCCCGTCTCGCCGACGACTTCAACGTCCTGGTCGTCCCCGGGGACTCACCGTACGACACGCTCGACGACTTCATGGCCGACCTCGCGACGAATCCCGGGGGCACCGCCGTCGCCGGCGGGTCTCTCGGGGGCATCGACCATCTGCTGGCCGGGATGCTCGGCCAGGCGGCCGGCGTCGACCCGTCCTCGATCAACTACCTCGCCTACCCCGGCGGCGGCGAGGTGGTCACCTCGATCCTCTCGCACACGGCGAAGGCCGGTCTGTCCGGGTACAACGAGTTCCGCGACCAGATCGAAGCCGGAAACCTCCGCGCCCTCGCCGTCAGCGCCGCGGAGCCGGTCGACGGCATCGACGTGCCGACCTTCGTCGAGCAGGGCTACGACGTGGCGATGTCGAACTGGCGCGGCTACGTCGCCCCGCCGGGCATCAGCGACGAGGTGCGCGACGAGCTGGTCGCCATGGTCACCGAGATGCGCGAGACCCCCGAGTGGGAAGACGCGCTCCGCCGCTACGACTGGGTCGACAGCTACATGGTCGGCGCCGAGTTCGAGGAGTTCATCCGCACCGAGACGGAGCGGACCGAGGCGATCGTGAAGGAGCTGGGACTGTGAGCATCACCGAACCCCCCACCGACACCACCGGAACCCTGCGCATCCAGCAGACCCCGCGCTGGTTCACCGGCCGCAGCGAGCTGATCGTGGTCGCCGGGGTCCTGGCGCTCGCGGCGGCGATGACCGTCGGGATCGTCGCCATGGAGGTACCCGAGGGCACCGCCTTCCCCGGGCCCCAGTTCTTCCCGATCATCGTGACGGTCTTCCTCTACGGCGTCGGGCTCGCGCTCGCGGTCTCCGTGCTCGTCTCGCCCCGCCGCGCGCACGTCTCCGACGACCCGACCGAGGTGTCCACCGACATGCTCGAGGACCTCGGCTCGATCGACGACACCAGTGAGATCCGGATCGTCGCCCCCGAAGGCCAGGTGGCCCGGCAGCCCGAGTCGGCGGCGACCCCGATCGACTGGAAGACCGTCGGCATCACCGTCGGCGCGCTGGCCGCGTTCATCGTCGTGCTCCCGTTCGTCGGATGGCTGCTCTCGGCCGCCGGCCTGTTCTGGGTGCTCTCGTGGGCGTTCGGCAGCCGCCGACCGCTCCTGGACATCGGCACAGCGATCATCATCTCCTCGTTCATCCAGCTGGCGTTCGGGCAGGGCCTCGGACTCTCGCTTCCCGCCGGCATCCTGGAAGGGGCCTTCCCATGGATCAGCTGACGCACCTGCTCGAGGGGTTCGCAGTCGCCTTCACTCCGCAGAACCTGCTGTTCCTGGTGATCGGCGCCGTCCTCGGCACGGCCGTGGGCGTGCTTCCCGGACTCGGGTCCGCGATGGCCGTCGCGCTCCTGCTGCCGGTGACCTTCAGCCTCGATCCGACCGGCGCGTTCATCATGTTCGCGAGCATCTACTTCGGCGGGCTGTTCGGCGATTCCACCTCCGGCATCCTGCTGAACACCCCCGGCAACTCGTCCGCGATCGCGACGACGTTCGAGGGGCATCGGATGGCGAAGAGCGGACGCGCGGCCAAGGCCCTGGGAACCTCCGCGATCGGCGCGTTCACCGGCGGCATGATCGCCTGCGCCCTGGTCGTGTTCTTCGCCCCCTACATCGTCGAGCTCGCGAAGGTCTTCGGCCCCGCCGAGTATTTCGCCCTCGCCGTGTTCGCGTTCGTGGCGATCTCCGCCGTCGTCGCCGACTCGATCGTCCGAGGCCTGGTGGCCCTCGGGATCGGGTTCGCGCTCGCGATGGTCGGCATCGACGGGATGAGCGGCGCCGAGCGGTTCACGATGGGAAGCCCGGTGCTCTTCGACGGCATCTCGATCATCGTCATCACCGTCGGCCTGCTCGCCATCGGGGAGGTCATCCACGTGTCCGCGCGCATCCGCGTCGACAAGAGCACGAGCAAGCTGGTCGACCCTACCGGCACGCCCTTCCTGTCGCGGTCGGACTGGCGCAAGGCCCTGCCCGCGTTCCTGCGCGGCACGGCGTTCGGCGTGCCGTTCGGCGCCATCCCCGTCGGCGGATCGGAGGTTCCCACCTTCCTCGCCTACGGCACCGAGAAACGGCTCGCCAAGCGTCGCGGCGACACGGAGTTCGGCACGACCGGATCGATCCGCGGTGTCGCCGCCCCCGAGGCGGCGGGCAACGCGACCGCAGGCTCGGCGATGGGCGCGCTGCTGGGGCTCGGTCTTCCCACCTCGGCCACGGCGGCGATGATGATCGCCGCGTTCCAGCAGTACGGCATGCAGCCGGGTCCTCTGCTGTTCGAGCGCAGCGGAGACCTCGTGTGGCCCCTGCTGGCGAGCCTGTTCCTGGGCCTGATCATCCTGCTGATCATCAACCTGCCGTTCGCTGCGGTCTGGGCCAAGCTCCTGCTCATCCCCCGCCACTACCTGTACGCGACCATCACCGTGCTGTCGGTGCTCGGCGTCTACGCGATCGGATCACGCACCGTCGACCTGTGGATGGCCCTCGGCATCGGCGTCGTCGGATTCGGCATGCGGCATTTCTCGATCCCTCTCGCCCCCGTCCTGATCGCCGCGATCCTCGGGCCGATGGCCGAGACCCAGCTGCGGCGCGCGCTGGCGGTGTCCGAGGGAGACCCCGGCATCCTCGCGTCCACCCCGCTGACCCTCGCGCTCTACCTCCTGCTCGCCGTGGTCGTCGGCTTCAGCGTCTTCCAGCACCTGCGCCACGCTCGGCGGGAGCGTGCGGGAGCCCGCGACCGGGAGAAGGTCGGCGCGGACGCGTGAGCGGAACGCTGCGTCTGCACGACTCCTCCGCACCCTGACGGCCCCGTCGCGTCGGGCGGCGCTTCGGACTGACGCCGGCGTTCGAGGTCATGGCGCGTAGCGCCCGTTCGGAAGCTCGGCGCGGCCGCCGACGGGCGCGCATGGCACTCAGCGCCGGCCTCGCGGTGGTCTTGGCCGGAGGCGCCCCTGCGGCGGCAGCGGCAGGTCTGTTCACCTGGACCGGTTGGGCACGCGACCCCGACATCACGTACTCATTCACCCTGCCGAGCGGTCGAGAGTGCGAGGAACGGACCCTGATCAACCACGACACCACCGTCGGCGACGGCACCGAGACTCACTCTCCGGTCGGAGCGGC
The DNA here is from genome assembly GCF_902706225.1 of Microbacterium sp. 18062. Lineage (GTDB taxonomy): Bacteria > Actinomycetota > Actinomycetes > Actinomycetales > Microbacteriaceae > Microbacterium. Next base: position 778 of record NZ_CACSKB010000060.1, on the reverse strand, counting down.
CCTGAAGCGGTGGGCCGTGCCCGCCTCGGCGTCGTCCCCAAGACCGAGGCCGGGCCGACCTCGGACGATCTGTACGCGAACGCCGTCGACGGAGCGCTGCTGCGCCTGCTGCAGGAGGAGGCAGCCACGATGGGCGGATCGGTGACCGGCCGACCAACCTTCAGATGAAGTGCGAACCCCGCCCGGTGACCAGGTCCGACGGACAACGCGGCCGTCCCCGGCGACTCGCAGAGGGCGGTCATCGGGAACATTCTCCGACTCAGTCCTCGTGCGGCGAGCCACTACGACGATAGGCTGCGGCGCATGACGAATGAATCCCCATCGCAGAATGGTCCGCTCGGTGGCAGGACGGGGGCTACGGTGGTCGCGATCGTTCCCATCGTCGCGCTTGTCGTGTTCCTCATCCTCGGCTTCACGCTCGGCGCGTGGGCGTGGGCGTGGGTGTTCTTCCTCGCCATCCCGATCGTCGCTCTCATCGTCTACGGGCCCAGCCGCAGTTAGACATGTCGCACAGCAGCACGCTTCGTCCTTCTCTACAGGCTCGATGAGCCCCAGAGGTGCCGGGCCCACGGCCCTCGGTTGTCGACCCGCACGTCCACGATGTAATCCCGGATGGTGCCGGCGACGCGTCCACGGCCATCCGGGAACGCGCCTACGGCGTGGCAGGGGCCACGCCTGCACCAGCAACGGGGAGGGCAAGACCAGCGTCAACCCCTCGACGTTCCCACGCGGCGAGGCGTGTACTGGTCGCATGAGCCTTCCCGACACGAACCCGCCC
>NZ_CACSKB010000059.1 GCF_902706225.1 Microbacterium sp. 18062 | reverse complement strand
GGTGGGACGGGGCTTCCGGGTCAGGGGCGCAGCGACGCCACGACGTCGAGCTTGTCGAGCACGTGCGGGGCGATGACGAACGGGTAGAGGTCGTCGGCGCCCATCGAGCGGTTCACGAGGTTGAGTGCGGTCGACAGGGGGACCCAGACCTCGGTCACGAGGTCGCGGAAGCGCTCTCGGCCGATGAGGTCCGCGGCCCGCACGAGGCCGTACTCGACCGAGGTCTCGATCGTGTCGCAGATGTGCAGGTAATGCGCCCAGGTCTCGGCGAAGTCCTCGTACGGATGCATCGTGGCGTACGAGGAGATGAAGTCCGAGGGCCAGGCGGGCGGCGGTCCCTCGGCATAGTGGCGATCGACGGACTCCTGGTAGTCGGCGGTCTCGTCGCCGAAGAGGTCGCGCACCCGTGCGACGAGGGCGTCGTCGCCGCTCCGCTCCACGAGCTGCCACTCGTAGTAGTGCCCCACCTCGTGCCGGAAGTGCCCGAGCATCGTGCGGTAGGGCTCGGCGAGCTGCCGGCGCACGCGCTCGCGGTGCGAGTCGTCGCCCTCGGCGAGGTCGATCGTGATCACGCCGTCGGCGTGCGCGATCAGCACCTGCTGCGCGGTGCTGGAGAGCAGATCGAAGGCGAGGCCGTTGATCGGATCCTCGTTCTTGCCCACGACCGGGAAGCCCAGGGCGTCGAGCTCGGCGACGAGGTGGCGCTTCGCGCGCTCGGCGACGGGGAAGTTCGCCAGGCCCGCCGCATCCGCGTCGTTCGGACGGGTGCGGGTCAGGTCGCAGCTGACGCACTGGCCGCCGGCGAGCGGGGCGAGCCAGGTGCAGCCGGAGAGGCCGAGGTTGCGGCAGACGTGCCAGATCCAGCCCTCCGCATCGACGTAGACGCCGTTCTCGTCGACCGGCACGATCTCGCGCTCGCCGCGGGAGTATCCGAGGCCGGTGCCGCACGACACGCAGACGGAGTTCTCGAAGTACAGGGCATTGCCGCACACGCGACAGCGGTAGGCCTTCACACCGCGATCCTGCCACGCGGGCGGATCGTGGGGGATGGGGTGGCGGCGGCGGGACTCGCGCGGTAGACGACCGGGCGGACGGTGCGTGCCGTGGTGCTCAGGATGGATGGCGTGACTTTCGGCCGGCCTGACATCCTCGTCACGCGACCCAGCCCCCAGAGTCCGAAGAGTCGTCAACCGGCGGCAGCGAGGCCCTGAACGGCCTCGTCGAACGTGCCAGCCGCGTCGTCCGGGGTTTCCGCAACGACGACGCCCACCGACTCGGAATGCTCCTCATAGGCGGCAGCCGCGACCCGGCCACCCCCGCCTGAAGTCCGAGAGATCATTCTCCCGAGGCTTCATGCTCAAGCGCTGTCCTTAGCGGTATAACCTGTTGAATAGCCCCCGAGTCGAATGACTGTTCTGAGAAGAAGGTGAACTGTGGCATCTCCTCGCGGCGAGCGACGGATGACAGCAAGGCTCTCCTGGCCAATCTGGACAACCGCGGCTATCGCTTCACTCGTTTTTCTCACCGTCGCTCATAGAGCGCCTGAGGTGTGCGCACCGCTGCTCACCATGAACCGGGGCAACTGTTTCCTGTTAGATCGCTGGGGAATCGCCTTGGCGGGGATCGCTATTGTTGCGCTTGTTTCGCTCGCGGCAACCTTGGCTCTCGTGAAGACTCCCCTTCGCGCCGTGACGGTGATACTTGGCTCATGTGTCATCAGTCTCCTCGTGAGCGGCGCCATTCTTTTCCTCCTGGCGACATGAGAGGGCGGCTGTTGGCGGCAGCCGCCCTCTCATCTACTACTCGACTTTGATCGACCAACCAGTTGCTGCGAGCGCGCCGGTGACCAAAGTGGAGAAGCCGGTCGAACTGCACAGTCTGCCATCCGAGATCCCCGAGCAGGTACTACCAGACCCCCCTGGAATCGCAGAGATGATCGTTCCTGCGACGATGGAGGCCGTGCCGTTGATGAGCACGGGGATTACGCCCGGGCCGCCGCTGTCACCCTGACCAACAGCGGGCGTGCCGTTGGCCTGGTCGGTTCTGACAGCAGCTTGCACGTTGACCGCTGCCCCGTTAACGCCGCTAAGACTATAGGACAACCCCGTCTGCGTCACTACGTTGCCGCAGATGAATCCCGAGTATGAACCCGAATAGCAGAGCTCTGTTCCGATCGGCACGTTCGAAGCGCCCTTAATCAGGATGCCTTGCGCACTGTTCCAGGCGCCGGTGTAGACCGCGCCGGTGTTCGAAGCAGTCTTGATTACCGCGGCGTCGTAAGTGGAAACCCACGAATCGACGATCCCATCGTTGCCGTAGTAGTAGACCGTCGAGCCCGTGTTATTGGGCCACATGACAGTCTGGTCGCCACTGTTGGCACAATGTGCCGCGAACATAACTCCCGATTGACCGCTCTTAGTTACTGCGAATCCTGTTGTGCAGGCGTTTGTGAGCGACCCGCTCGAATATCGCCAAACGCGCGCTCCTCCCATCCCGTACAGATCCGCTTGACGTGCGGCCGGAACTGGAGCGGCGTGGTCAGAAAGTGTGATTGGTACCCCGAGATCGGACTCCAAAGAACTCATAGCGTCCGCTGAGATCGAACGGTCCTGCTTCTCATCGAAAGTGATGGTCAATCCAGTCCCGTCTTTCTCGGGCGCCACCGATGAAACGGAGCCACTTGCGAGTGCTGTTTCGGCGGCTCGGCGCAGATCTCCTGGTACCAGTACCGTGCCGCTTATCCGCACCGCCACGGGTGACTCCTTCAGTTTCTGCGCCAGCGCCTCAGACGGATCTCCGTGCCACCAAACGATAACCTCAGTGCGATCGCGACTGATCTCTACCGCGCTGAAGCGATCATCGGTACCGAACGTATCCTGCAGGCTCGAAGCAAATGAAAGCATCTCGCCGGGGATGACAGGGAGCTCGAGTGCATCGACCGCAACCTCAGCCCTCTCAATAGAAGCACTTTCCCCGACCGGTGAATCAGGTGAGACGTTCACCGTCTCCGCTCCATTTGCGTTAGCTGGGATTGCCACTCCGACTGTGAGTAAACCGCCAATTATGCAAACTCCGGCACGCATCCCCTACTTCTTGCGACGCATCGACACCCTCCCAATCGTTGATATGCACTCCATAGGCGTCATCTTATCTGCCAGATACGGAGAACATGTAACCTCAGGGTTTATCCGACATTTCCCGAGCGCCTTGTCGCCGATCACGACAATCCAGCAGCCACCGCGGGGGCAGCGCAGTGGCCCTATGAGCCGCTGTCCCAGTTGCTCTCCCTCGAAGCGTTAGGCCCATCTACGGGTCCGTCCCACCGCCGTCGGTGATGGACAACCTCCTGCTCTGTAAATGCGGCGATGTGTGGTCATAGCACTTCACGCCGCCCCTCGAGCGGCGCGACGTCGACGGACACCTTCAGGGTCGACTTCTTCGCCTTCGTGAAGATGATGCCCTTCACGGGCGAGACGTCGCCGTAGTCGCGGCCCCAGGCGACCGTGACGTACCGGTCGTTCGCCCACTGGTCGTTGGTCGGGTCGATCGCGAGCCACTCCTCGGTGCCGGGCAGCCACACGGCGATCCACGCGTGCGAGGCGTCCGCGCCGAACACGCGGTCCTTGCCGGGCGCGGGCCGGGTGGCGAGGTATCCGCTCACGTAGCGCGCGGCGACGCCGTGGCTGCGCAGGCAGGCGAGGGCGAGGTGCGCGAAGTCCTGGCAGACGCCGGCGCGCGTCGCGAGCACATCGGCGACGGTGCTGGTGACGGTCGTCGCCGTGCTGTCGTAGGCGAAGTCGGCGTGGATGCGGTGCATGAGGTCTGTGACGGCCTCGCCGACGGGACGCCCAGGGGTCAGGGATGCCGCCGCGTACTCCGCGACGCCTTCGGCATGCCGAGCGCGCGGCGACTCCAGCGCGAACTCCGTCGTCGCCCACGCGCCGGCAGCATCCGGATGCGCGGTCGGCCGGGCTCGCTCCCAGGGCTGGGCCAGGGCGTCCTCGTCGTACACGGGTGTGAGCACGGTCACCTCGCTCGTCGCCTCGATCACGAGACTGCCGTGCGGATCCGTCAGGTGGAAGTACGTGAGCGCGTTGCCGAAGTAGTCCAGCTCGCGGTCGGCGGCGCCCGGGTCGGGGTCGAGCGTGACGGTGTGATCGCCCATCTCCTGCCACGGCAGCTGCCGTGGCACGAGGTGGAACAGTCCCACGCTGTCCTGCACGGGTCCGCTGTACGTGTAGGCCGTGCGATGCCAGACGCGGTATCTCATGCGGACGCCTCCATCTCCTCGACGAGCGACAGCGCCGAGAGCGCCAGCGGCGGCGGTCCCGCCTCGAAGAGCACCTGCTCGATCGACTCGCCGATCTGCGCGAGCCGGGCGATCGTGTCGGCGAGGAAGTCCTCGAGATGGATGCGGCGGCGCTCCGCGGCGAGGTCCACCGTCGTGACGAGGTCCGCGACCTCGACCGCTTCCAGGCTCTGGATCAGGTGGTCGACGAGGCGCTCGGGGCGGCTCGACCCGGTCGAGGCGGGCATCGCCGCCAGGTGCGTGCGGAGCGCCTCGAGGCAGAACGCGACCGAGCGCGGGTTCTCGGGGTCGAGCAGCACAAGCTCCAGCGCGTCGGCGATCCGCACCGACCCCTGGTAGCGGCGGCGGTAGGTGACGATGCTCTCGGATGCGGTCAGGAGCGCTTCCAGCACGCTCCGGTCGGCACGGTAGTCGCGGCGCTCGACGGCGGTCGTCGCGAGCAGCCGGCACACCTGCAGCGCGCGTTCGAGGGCCCGGCCCGCCTCGATCATGTGCCAGCCGGGATCGCGGATCATGCTCGCGGTGACGCCCTGGAACGACAGGATGGCGGTCAGCATCCGCCCGCCCGACTCGGCGGTGCGATGCGCGCGCTCCGAGCCCGCGAGCGCCTTGCGGGCTCGGTCGATCGCCGAGAACACCCGCCAGGTGTCGCCGGACAGCTGATCGCGCACGCCCTCGAGCGCCGCGCGGAGCCGCACGATGGAGTGCGCGGCCGTGCCGGGGCGGCCAGTGTCGAGCAGGAGCCGCCGGAACTCGTCCTCGGGGTCGGCGACGCCGGCTCCCGACAGCTGCACGAGCGCGCCATGCAGGGCGCGTGCCCCCGCGATGCCGCCGCGCGTGCGGCTGGCGTACTCGAACTGCTGCTGCGCGGTGAGCACGAGCCGCAACGAGTCCTCGGCGCGCTCGGCGTAGCGCCCGGCCCAGAACATGTCCTCGAGCGCGCGCGGGGCGAGCTCCGACACGGTACGTCCAGCGGCGCTCGGCGCGAGGTCGCCCAGACCCTGGTCGAGGTCGGCCTCGGCCGCCTTCAGCACCCAGACGTCCTTGGTCGTCGGAACCGTCTCGCCCGTGACCCGGTCGCTCACGGTGGCGAGCCCCCCGACGAGCGGGCGATAGGAGGATCCGTGGCGCAGCGCGAACGTGCGCAGCGCGATCGGGCGGGGATCCGCCCCGTCGCCGCGGCGCCAGACCGGAGCCTGCGAGAGCGCGAGCAGATCCTGGCCGACGTACCGGTGCCCCTCGGCACGGATGCGGTCGGCGAGCTCCCGAGGGGAGAGTCCCTCGAGCGCCGCCCGGGTGCCATCGATCGCGCGGATCGCGAGCGTCGGGTCACCGTCGGCGAGGCGTGCGAGGACGGCGGCGCGGGAGTCCGGATCTCCGCACCACCAGGTCGGCACCGAGGGCAGGCGCAGCTGCTCGCCGAGCAGCCGTTCGCAGATCGCCGGCATGAACGGCATCAGCGCCGGGTTCTCCAGCACGCCCGCGCCCAGCCCGTTCGCGAGACGCACGCGGCCGCGTCGCACCGCCTGGGCGAGGCCGGCGACGCCGAGCCGGGAGTCGGCGCGCAGCTCGAGCGGATCGCACCATTCGGCATCCACCCGGCGCAGGATCACATCGACCCGCTCGCGCGGCCGGGTGTGCGGCCAGCGTGCCGGCTTCATCCACACGTAGCCGTCCCGCACGACGAGGTCGCTGCCCTGCACGAGCGGGAACCCGAGCGCGTTCGCGATGAAGGCCTGGTCGAACGCGGTCTCGGAGCTCGTCCCGGGCGAGAGCACGACGACGCGCGGCTCGTCGACGCCGTCCGGCGCCGAGGCGACGAGCGACTCGCGCAGCGCCGCGATGTAGGGCTCGAGCCGGTGCAGGTCGCTCTCCTGGTAGAGCTCCGGCAGCACCTGTGAGACGACGCGCCGGTTCTCCATCGCGAACCCGAGCCCCGACGGCGCCTGCACCCGGTCGGCGAGCACGTGCCATTCGCCGTCGGCGTCGCGCCCGAGGTCCGCGGCGGAGAGGATCAGCGGCTGCGGCGCGGATCCGGGATGGCCCGCCGCGCGGACGAAGCCGGAGTGCGCGAAGACGGATGCCGCCGGGATCACGCCGTCGCGCAGCAGCCGCCGGGGCCCGTACAGGTCGGCGAGCAGCTCGTTCAGCAGCTCGGCGCGCTGGGCGAGGCCGAGCTCGAGCTTGGCCCACGAGGGTGCGTCGATGATCAGCGGCATCGGGTCCAGGCGCCAGGGCCGTGCGCCCGCATCCGGGGTCACGTACGTCACGCCGTCGTCGGCGAGGAAGCGGTCGATCTCGCCGGTGACGCGGTCGAGCTCGCCGGGGGTCAGCGCGAGTGCGAGCGAGGCCATGCCGCGCCAAGCGAGGCGGAGGCTCCCATCGGCGCCGACCAGCTCGTCGTAGCGCGCACCGCCGTCGAACGCGCTCCCGTCGAACGCGGTGGCATCCGACCCGGCGAACGGCAGGGTCGGCTGCGACACGGCGTTGACGTAGTCACGGAGCACACTCACGCCGGGGGGACCCTCCTCAGGTCCAGGGTGCGCGGGTAGTCGGTCGTCGTGCCCCGGCGTCCGGCGGCTCGGGCAGCCGCGACATCGAACGCGCCGGAGGTGTGTCCGCGCTGTTCGAACCTACCGGATCGGCGGGCCTCGGCCTCGTTCGCGTTGACCGGCGGATGCTCGTACGCCCGTCCGCCCGGATGCACGACGTGGTACGTCGCACCGCCCAGACTCGTCGCCGAGGGGATGTCGACGACCTCGAAGGTGAGCGGCGCCTGCACCTCGATCGACGGATGCAGCGCGGACCACGGCTGCCACGCCTGATAGCGCACGCCCGCGTAGTACTCGCCGTGGCTCCCGGTGGGAGTCAGCGGCACCGCCACACCGTTGCAGGCGACGAGATGGCGGTCGGGATCGATGCCCTGCACCGTCACCTGCACCCGCTCGACCGAAGAGTCCACGTACCGCGCGGTGCCGCCCGAGGTGGCCTCCTCGCCGAGCACGTGCCACGGCTCGATCGCCTGGCGCAGCTCCAGGTGGACGGGCGCACCCGACGGCGTGGTCAGCGACGTCACTCCGATGCGGGGGAAGCGGAACTCCGTGAACGAGTCGAGCCAGGTCGCGTCGAAGTCGATGCCGTGGGCGCGCAGGTCCGCGACGACCTCCGCGGCGTCGCGGCTCGCTCCCTGCGGCAGCAGGAAGTCGTCGTGGAGCGCCGTGCCCCACCGCACGAGGGGGGCCGTGAACGGCTTCTCCCAGAACATCGCGACGAGGCTGCGGACGAGAAGCGCCTGCACGAGGGCGAGCTCGGGATGCGGCGGCATCTCGAATCCGCGGAGCTCGAGCAGCCCCAGCCTGCCGCGGCTCGAGTCGGGACTGTAGAGCTTGTCGATGCAGAACTCCGCGCGGTGCGTGTTGCCGGTGAGGTCGGTGAGCAGGTGCCGGAGGGCACGGTCGACCAGCCATGGCCGGGGCTCGGTGCCTTCGCCGTCCTCGGTGTTCGCGGCGCTCCCGGCGGTGAGCCGGCGGATCTCCTGCAGCGCGATCTCCATCTCGTACACCGCCTCGGGGCGGCCCTCGTCGAAGCGCGGCGCCTGGCTGGTCGGGCCGATGAAGCGCCCGGAGAAGAGGTACGACAGGCTCGGGTGCCGCTGCCAATACGCCACGAGGCTCGCGAGCAGGTCGGGGCGGCGCAGCAGCGGCGAGTCGATCGGCGTGCTGCCGCCGAGGGTGATGTGGTTGCCGCCGCCGGTTCCGGTGTGCGTGCCGTCGAGGTCGAACTTCTCGGTCGACAGGCGCGCCCGCCGTGCCTCCGCATAGAGGGTGACGGTCAGGTCGCGCTGCTCGGCCCACGACGAGGTCGGCTGCACGTTCACTTCGATGACCCCGGGATCCGGGGTCACGACGAGCTGGGTGAGGCGGGCGTCCGGCGGAGGCCCGTAGCCCTCGAGCACGACACCGCATCCGATGTCGGCCGCCGCCTGCTCGATCACCCGCAGCAGGCTCGCATACGACTCGAGCCGCTGCGTCGGCGGGAGGAACACGTGCACGTGGCCCTCGCGCGCCTCGAACGCGAGCGCGGTCGTGGGCGCGCCCTCGGCGTCGATGACCTCGACCGCCGGGATGCCGGCGACCAGCGGTGGGCCCGCCTCGAGGTAGCTCGGCTCCCCGGGGCCGTCGGGATCCGTCCACGAGATCGCGTCGAGCGGCAGCCGCAGGCCCACCGCGCTCGTGCCGGGAAGGAGCACGAGCCGCCCGCGGCGGAACCGCCAGGCGGGGCTCGTCCATGCGCCGTCGGTCGTCAGCGGCAGCACCCAGCCGGTCGGGCGGGTCTCGGTCGCATCCAGGTCGCCGACGTCGGACGCGGCGGGCTCGGGGTCGCCCGGGCGGGGGCCCGCGGGCTCGCGCAGCTCGGCCGCGAGGCGGGCGAGGGGGTCCTCGAACGCGGGCAGCAGCTGGCCGGCAGGGAGTCCCAGCAGCGCCGTCACCCGCGCGGCGAGGGCCTCGGCGTGCGCGGGGGCGTCCGCATCCGTCCGCTCTCCCCACGGGTCGGCGAGAAGCGCCGGATCGCCCCAGAGCGGCTCCCCGTCGGTGCTCCACTGCAGGGCGATGTTCCACCGCGGCAGGGGCTCGCCCGGGTACCACTTGCCCTGGCCGCGGTGCACGACGCCGCCGAGGGCGTACGTCTGCCGCAGGCGCTCGGCGAGCAGGTTCGCGAGCTCGCGCTTGCGCGGGCCGTCGGCATCCGTGTTCCACTCGGCGCTCGTCGCGTCGTCGAGGGCGACGAACGTCGGCTCGCCGCCGAGGGTCAGGCGCACGTCGCCGCGGCGCAGCCGCTCGTCGACGGCCTCGCCGAGCGCGTCGATGCGCTGCCACTGCTCGGCGGTGAAGGGCTTCGTGGTGCGGGGGTCCTCGTGGATGCGGCGCACCTCGTTGCGGAAGGCGAACGTCACCTCGACCGGGTCGGTCGCGCCGGAGATGGGTGCGGCGGAGGAGGGATGCGGCGTCGCGCTGAGCGGGATGTGCCCTTCTCCGGCGAACAGCGCGCTCGTCGCGTCGAGGCCGATCCAGCCGGCCCCGGGGACATACACCTCCGCCCACGCGTGCAGGTCGGTGAAGTCGGCCGCGGGCCCGCTCGGGCCGTCGAGCGAGGCCTGGTCGCTCGCGAGCTGCACGAGGTAGCCCGACACGAAGCGCGCCGCGAGCCCGTAGCGGCGGAGGAGGCTCACGAGCAGCCACGCGCTGTCGCGGCACGAGCCGATTCCGCGGGCGAGCGTCTCGTCGGGGGCCTGGACGCCGGGCTCCATGCGCACCGAATAGGCGACCTTCGCGTGCACCGCGCGGTTGAGCGCCGCGAGGAACAGCACGGTCGGCATCCCCTCGGGCGGCAGGTCGATGCGCCCGCGGCGCCAGTCGTCGGCGGCGTCGCTGCCCTCGACCGGGCGGAGGTACGGCGCGAGGTCGGCGGCGAGCTCGGGCGCGTAGGCGAAGGGGAAGCGCTCGGCGTACTCCTCGACGAAGAAGTCGAGCGGGTTGATCACCATCATGTCGGCGACCAGGCCCACCGTGATCTCGAGCCGGTCGACCTTCTCCGGGAAGACGATGCGGGCCAGCCAGTTGCCGAAGGGGTCCTGCTGCCAGTTGACGAAGTGGTTCGCCGGGCTCACCTCGAGCGAGTACGCCTCGATGGGGGTGCGCGAGTGCGGAGCGGGTCGCAGCCGCACGGTGTGCGGGGCGACTTTGACGGGGTGTGCGAACTCGTAGCCGGTGTAGTGCTCGAGCGCGACCTTGATCGACATGTGCTCAGCTTGGTCGATCCCTGTTGCCGGTGGGTTACGGTGCGGGTCCGCTCCGGCTGTGCTCCGCTCCGGTCCGGCTGTGCTCCGCTCGCGAGAAACCACATCCCGCACGAGACATCGCGCATCCTGCTGCGTCTCGCTCCGGATGTGGTTTCTCGCGGTCAGGGGAGAGGCGCCTAGGCTGGAAGGGTGAGCGAGTTCACCGTACGGGCGGCCCGGGCCTCAGACATCCGCGGCATCCACCGGATGCTGGAGCCGTACGTGCAGCGACGGATCCTGCTCGGCAAGGACATCGTCGTGCTCTACGAGGCGGTGCAGCAGTTCCAGGTGGCCGAGGACGAGCACGGCCGGCTCATCGGATGCGGCGCCCTGCACGTCATGTGGGACGACCTCGGCGAGATCCGCACGCTCATCGTCTCGGACGAGTGGCTGCACCGCGGCGTCGGCCGCGCGATCGTCGAGGGGCTGGAGCAGAGCGCCCGCACGCTGGGCCTCAAGCGCCTCTTCTGCCTCACGTTCGAGGTCGATTTCTTCACCCGCCGCGGCTTCGCGCCGATCGGCGAGCACGTCGTCGACCCGGACGTCTACTCGCAGCTCGTCCGCAGCCCCGACGAGGGCATCGCCGAGTTCCTCGACCTCGCGCACGTGAAGCCGAACACGCTCGGCAACACCCGGATGCTGAAGACCCTCTGAGGGATGCGGCGCCCGGGCGCGCCGCATCCGTATGTCCGACCGATCCGCGGCATAGGGATCATCGGTACGGTGCAGCCATGAACGCACGGTCACGCCTCGGACGACGAGCGGAGCTTCCTCGCGAGCGCGCGGCGAGCAGGATCACCGCATACGTGTACGGCACGGTGGTGGCGCTCGCCGCGGTTATCCCGCTCACGCGCGACAACGCCGAGAGCGGGCTGAGCTTCGCGATCGTGCTGGGAGCCTCGCTGACCACCTATGTGGCGCACGTGCTCGCCGAGTCCGCCGGGATGCGTGCCCGTCACGACGAGCCGCTCGAGATACGCGAGCTGCGCAGCGAGTTGCGGGACTCGTTGCCGGTGCTCACGAGCGGGGTCGTCCCGGCCGCCATCCTCGGTCTGGCGTGGCTCGGCGACGCTCCGGGGCTGTGGGCACAGATCGCCGCCGAGGCATACTGCATCCTGAGGCTGGCGCTCACGGGGTTCGTCATCGAACGGATCAGAGGCCGTCGGCCTTCGCTGCGCACCTTCCTCGTGGGCTTCGTGCTGGCGGCGGTGGGCGTGGCCGCCTCGGTGCTGAAGGTCGTGCTCGGCTCGCATTGACGTGGAAGTCTGCCCGGGAAGAGGGAGTTCTCCTCCATGTCTCACTCGTGCAGGTACGGGACGGCCTCGCGCTGCACAACTGAGACACGGAGCATGCGTGCGGCGACACGGAGCGTGCGTGCTGTGCCCGGTCGTCGGATCGAAGGCCGGATGGGTACCTCGACGCGCCTCACGAGACGTCATCAGCCCCACAGATCCGACGACCGGCGACCCATCCGCGATGATGACGACCGGATGCGGCAGATGAACGGCAGACCCGGAGCATCGGCGAGCCGAACACGCTCGGCGAGACCCGGATGCTGAAGACTCTCTGAGCGGATGCAGCGCCCGGGCGCGCCGCATCCGTCCCCCGGTGGCGCCCCGCTTAGCCTGGAGCGGTGAGCACTCCCGCACGTCGACGCAGGCATTCCCCCGCTGTCTACCGACGTCGGCGTCTCGTGCTGGTCGTCGCGCTTCTGGTGGTGATCGCGGTCGTGTGGCTGCTGATCGCACAGCCGTGGCGAGGTGCCGAGACGGCCGTCCCCGCGCCGACGACCTCCTCGCCCGCCGCGACGCCGACGCCCACCGCCACCGACGAGGATGCCGCGGCGGCCGAGGCTGCGGCCAGTGAGGCGGCCGAAGAGACCACAGACGATGCGGCCGAATCGACCGAGCTCCCCGAGTGCGCCGTCGGTGACGTGGCGGTCGAGGCCGTCACGGATCAGACGAGCTACGCGGCCGATCAGAACCCGCAGCTGTCGATCCGGCTCACGAACACCTCGGGCGCGGACTGCGCGATGAACGTGGGAACCAGCACCCAGTCGTTCATCATCACGAGCGGGAGCGACACCTATTGGCGCTCGACCGACTGTCAGAGCGAGCCGAGCGACACCGTCGTGACGGTCGTGGCCGGCCAGACCGTGACCAGCGCGAGCCCGATCACCTGGGACCGTACGCGCTCCTCTGTCGACTCCTGCGACGACGCCGGTCGCGAGCGGGCGCCGGGCGGCGGTGCGTCGTACCATCTCGCGGTCGCGATCGGCGGCATCCCCTCGACCAGCACGGCGCAGTTCCAGCTCGACTGATCCGGGAGTCTCCCCGGGGTCGGTTCCTGATCGAGGAGCAACGCTCCGAGACGAAGGGTTGCGGAGCCCGTTCCCCGAGTTCCGGATGCGGCCGGGGCCGCCGCATCCGGAACCCCGCTCCCGGGCTACTTCGTGCCGTCGAAGAGCTCGGTCTCCATCGCGTCGTAGCCCTCCCGCTGCGGGTTGCCGTGCACGCCGCCGGAGAGCGCGTACTCTTCCTCGGGCGAGAGCACGAGGCGCTTGCGTCCGTAGACCGCGAAGCCGATGAAGATCACGGCGTAGACCACGATGATGGCGACGATCGCGAGCAGATACGCCGAGTTGAACAGCAGCCCCAGGAACACGATCGCGGCGATGATCGCCGCCGAGTACGCGCCGAACAGGCCCCACGGGCTCTTGTAGGGGCGGGCGACATCGGGGAACTTCCGCCGCAGCACGATGAACGAGACCATCTGCAGGAAGTACGCGAGCACCGCGCCCCACACCGCGATGTTGAGCACGATCGCACCCGCCGGGCTGGCGTCGCCGCCCGCCGCCTGCACGACCACCAGCGCGAGGAACCCGATGACGGCGCCGAACACGAGCGCGACCCACGGCGTCTTGCTCTTGCCCGTCAGCGAGAGCCAGCGCGGGTAGTAGCCGGCGCGCGAGAGCGAGTACATGTTGCGTCCGTAGGCGAACATGATGCCCATGAGCGACGCGAGCAGGCCGATGAGCGCCAGCAGCGCAAGGACCGCCGCGGCCTGGTCGCCGACCATGACGCGGAAGCCGTCGAGCAGGGGCTCGAGCGAGCCGCCGGTCGCCTCGGCGCCAAGAACCCCGGTGTTCAGGAAGAGCACGATGAGCCCCGTGACGATCAGGGTTCCGCGCGCCCAGAGCCCGGCGCGGGGGATGTCGCGGGACGGGTCGCGCGACTCCTCGGCCGCGAGCGGAAGCTCCTCGATGCCGAGGAAGAACCACATCGCGAACGGCAGTGCCAGCAGGATCGAGCCGATCCCGAACGGCAGGAACGCCGACTGGCCCGGATCAGGCGCGATGTCCCACAGGGCGTCCCAGCTGAAACCGCCGGAGAAGACCGCCATGGCGCCGAAGACCACGATGATCCCGATCGAGATGAGCGACACCACGATCGCGAAGCCGAACGAGATCGCCGCGCCCGCGGCGTTCAGCGCGATGAAGAGGGCGTAGAGGATCAGCCACCACACGAATCCCGGCAGGCTCACCCCCGTCAGCAGCGACAGCGCCGCGTCCGCGTACTGGCCGGAGAAGTAGACGACGACAGCGGTCGTGGCGACGTACTCGATGGACTCCGCGAGACCGGTCGCGAGGCCTCCCCAGGGGCCCATCGCCGACCGCGCGAACGAGTAGGCGCCCCCGGTGTGCGGCATCGCCGCGGCCATCTCGCCGATCGAGAACGTGAGCCCGTAGTACATGATCACGAGCAGGACGAAGGCGATCAGCATCCCGCCGAAGCCGGCGAACCCGATGCCGAAGTTCCAGCCGGAGAAGTCGCCCGAGATGACCGCCGCGACCGCGAGGCCCCACAGCCCCCACACGCCCGCCGACCGCTTGAGCGTGCGCTTCTCGAAGTACGCGCTCCCGGCGCGGGTGTAGGTCGCTCCCGCGACCCGACGTGAATCACTGCTCTGAGACATCCATCCTCCGTGAGGCTTCGGGTGCTGCCGTGACCGGACGCGCAGCGATGCGCACGCCGTTTCGCACGATTGTGAAGGCTATTGGCATGCTGTGTCTACCTTTGAGAATCAAATCCTCGTTACAGTGAAGGGACTCCCCTCCGCCGGGCGGTCGGCAAAGGTGGGTTCGCTCGGGATCCCTCGGGCCGACGAGAGGACGACGGATGCCGGGAAACCTCACCGTGACGGAGCTCGACGCCGCGATCACCGCGGGCGAGATCGACACTGTCGTCGTCGCCTTCCCCGATGCGCAGGGGCGCCTGGTCGGCAAGCGGGTCTCGGGCCGGATGTGGCGCGACGTCGTGCTGCCGCACGGCGCCGAGGCGTGCAACTACCTGCTGTCGGTCGACGTCGACATGGGCACCGTCGACGGCTACGCGATGTCGAGCTGGGAGACCGGCTACGGCGACATGGTGCTGGTCCCCGACGTCTTCACCCTCCGCCGGATCCCCTGGCAGCCCGGCGCAGCGCTCGTGATGAGCGACCTGCGGTGGGAGAGGGGCGATCCCGTGGTGCCCTCACCGCGCAGCATCCTGAACCGTCAGCGCGACCGCCTCGCCGACCGCGATCTCGTCGCCTACGCGGGAACCGAGCTCGAGTTCATCGTCTTCGACGACACGTACCGGGATGCCTGGCGCAAGGGATACCGCGACCTCACCGCCTCGACGGACTACAACGTCGACTACAACCTGCTGGCGACGACCCGGCTGGAGCCGCTGCTGCGCGACATCCGGAACGGGATGGAGGCCGCGGGCCTGTACTGCGAGGGCGTGAAGGGCGAGTGCAACCTGGGCCAGCAGGAGATCTCCTTCCGCTACGGCGAGGCCCTCGCGACGGCCGACGACCACACGATCTACAAGAACGGGGCGAAGGAGATCGCCGACCGGCATGGCAAGGCGCTCACCTTCATGGCCAAGTTCGACGAGCGCGAGGGCAACAGCTGCCACATCCACCTGTCGGTGCGCTCGAGCGCGGGCGAGCCGGTCATGGCGGGGGACGGTGCGCACGGCTTCAGCCCGCTCATGGAGCACTGGATCGCGGGCGTCCTCGCGACCCTCCGCGAGTTCACCCTGCTCTACGCCCCGACGATCAACTCCTACAAGCGCTATGCGAAGGGCTCGTTCGCGCCGACCGGCGTCGCCTGGGGCCTCGACAACCGCACCTGCGCGCTGCGGGTCGTGGGGCACGGCGCGGGCCTGCGGGTCGAGAACCGGGTGCCCGGCGGGGACGTGAACCCCTACCTCGCCATCTCGGCGATCATCGCCGGCGGACTCCACGGCATCGAGAACGAGCTGACGCTGCCGGACCCCCTTGCCGGAAACGCCTACGCCTCGGGGGCCGACACCCTGCCGACGACGCTCCGCGAGGCCGCTGCGCTGTTCGCCGAGTCGCGGATCGCCCGCGAGGCGTTCGGCGACGACGTGGTGGAGCACTATCTGAACCAGGCGCGCATCGAGGTGGAAGCCTTCGACGCCGCCGTGACCGACTGGGAGCGCGTGCGTGGCTTCGAACGACTCTGACGCTTCGTCTCGCTTCGCTCGCTCAGCGACCGGGGGCGGGGATGCGGATGCGGCGGCTCGCGCCGGGGGATCGGGCGCAGAGCCGGATGCGGAGCGACCCGACGACGCGCTGCCGGTCGTCGGCCTCACCACGTATCTCGAGCGGGCGAAGCAGGGCGTGTGGGACGTGCGGGCGTCCTTCCTCCCGGAGCAGTACGTCGACGCCGTGACCGCGTCGGGCGCGGCGGCCGTGCTGCTTCCTCCGCAGCCGAGCCCGGAGCGGTCGGCCGAGGCGGTGCTCGACGGACTCGACGGGCTCATCCTCACCGGCGGGATCGACGTGCAGCCCGAGCTCTACGGCGCGAAGCGGCATCCGCTCACCGATCCGGCGCGACCCGACCGCGACGCGTGGGAGCTGGCCCTCGTCCGCGGTGCGCGGCGGCGGGGGATCCCCGTGTTCGGCATCTGCCGCGGGCTGCAGCTCATCAACGTCGCGCTCGGCGGCACACTGCACCAGCACCTGCCCGACGCGTACGGCACCGAGCGGTACCGGATCGGTGGCGGGGTGTTCGCGGAGAACACCGTGGTCGTCGACGACGGCACGCGACTGGCGGGGCTGGTCGGCGCGGGGGATCTCGGCGTGCACAGCTATCACCATCAGGGGGTGGACCGGCTCGGCGAGGGGCTGACCGTCACGGCCCGCACGGACGACGGCCTCGTGCAGGCCTTCGAAGTCCCGGGCGACGAGTACCTCGTGGCCGTGCAGTGGCATCCCGAGGAGAACGCCGCCGATCGGCGGCTGTTCCTCGGGCTCGTGGCCGCCGCATCCGGGCACCGCGCCGCCCGCGCCGCATCCGGGCACCGCGCCGGCCGCATCCCGTCCGCCGCATCCGCCCGAGCAGGAGCCGACGCATGAGCACCATCACCGTCATCGACCCCTCGACGGGGCTGCCCTTCCACGAGCTCGCCCGCGCGACGGAGGCGGACGTGGATGCGGCCGTCGCCCGCGCCGTCGCCGCGCAACGCGCGTGGGCCGCGCTCGCCCCCGGCGCCCGCGCCGACGCGCTGCGGGCGTTCGCCCGCACGGTCGAAGAGCACGTCGAGGAGCTCGCACGGCTCGAGGTGCGAAACTCCGGGCATCCGATCGGCTCGGCCCGCTGGGAGGCGGCGCACGTCGCGCAGGTGCTCAACTACTACGCCGGCGCGCCCGAGCGACTGCTCGGGCGGCAGATCCCGGTGCCGGGCGGCATCGACGTGACCTTCCACGAGCCGTACGGCGTCGTCGGCATCATCGTGCCGTGGAACTTCCCCATGACGATCGCCTCGTGGGGATTCGCGCCCGCGCTCGCCGCCGGCAACGCGGTCGTGCTGAAGCCCGCCGAGCTCACCCCCCTCACGGCTCTGCGCCTCGGAGAGCTCGCGCTCGCCGCGGGCCTTCCCGAGGGACTGTTCCAGGTCGTCGTGGGGTCGGGCTCGGTCGTCGGCCAGCGCTTCGTGTCGCACCCGGACGTGCGCAAGGTCGTCTTCACCGGCTCGACCGAGGTCGGCGTCGACGTCGCCGCGGGGTGCGCGCGGATGCTGAAGCCGGTCACGCTCGAGCTCGGCGGCAAGAGCGCGAACATCGTGTTCGCGGATGCGGACCTGGAGAAGGCCGCGGCGGCCGCACCGGGCGCGGTCTTCGACAACGCGGGGCAGGACTGCTGCGCGCGCAGCCGCATCCTCGTGCAGCGGTCCGTCCACGACCGCTTCCTGGAACTGCTGGAGCCGGCCGTCTCCGCGTGGCGGGTGGGGGATCCCTCCCGCGAGGACGTCGACATGGGGCCGCTCATCTCGGCCTCGCACCGCGAAGGCGTCGCGGCGTTCCTCGACGGCGCGGACATCGCCCTTCGCGGCACAGCCCCGGGTGGGGACGGCTTCTGGTTCGCGCCGGCCGTCGTGCTCGCGCAGCCGCAGGACCGGGTCGCGCGCGACGAGATCTTCGGGCCCGTCGTGGCGGTGCTGCCGTTCGACGACGAGGCGGACGCCATCCGGCTCGCGAACGACTCGATCTACGGGCTCGCGGGATCGATCTGGACCGAGAGCCTCGGCCGTGCCGTGCGCGTGTCACGTGCGGTCAAGAGCGGCGTGCTGTCGGTCAACTCGCACTCGTCGGTGCGCTACTGGACGCCGTTCGGGGGGATGAAGGCGTCCGGCCTCGGACGCGAGCTCGGCCCCGACGCCGCCGAGCACTTCACCGAGACGAAGAACGTCTTCTTCGCGACGGACGCCTGATGCCCGCCCACATCCGTCGTGTCCCCGGTGGTGGGGATGGGGATGGTGCTGCCGCCCCCGCATCCGTGTCTCATATGTGCATGCTTCGGGCGCCGCGAGGCTGCACAACCGAGACACGGACTACCCGTCACCGAGAGGAAACATGAGATGGACCTGACCCAGCGACTGAAGGACCGTGTCGCGATCGTCACGGGCGGCGCGAGCGGCATCGGCTTCGCGACCGCTCGCCGCTTCGCGGCCGAGGGCGCCCGGGTGGTCGTCGCCGATCTGGACCCGGTCGCGGGGGAGCTGGCGGCGGCCGAGGTGGGCGGCGTCTTCCGCGCGGTGGACGTCGCGGACGAGGCATCCGTCGACGCGCTCTTCGACGGGGTCGCGGCGGAGCTCGGCGGCGTCGACATCGCGTTCAACAACGCGGGCATCTCGCCGGCGGACGACGACTCGATCGAGACGACCGAGCTGCCGGCCTGGGAGCGCGTGCAGGACGTCAACCTCAAGAGCGTCTACCTCTGCTCGCGCGCCGCGCTGCGGCACATGGTGCCCGCCGGGCACGGGTCGATCGTCAACACGGCCTCGTTCGTCGCGCTGCTCGGCTCGGCGACCTCGCAGATCTCGTACACGGCGTCGAAGGGCGGCGTGCTCGCCCTCACACGCGAGCTCGGCGTGCAGTTCGCGCGGCAGGGTATCCGGGTGAACGCGCTCTGCCCGGGGCCGGTCAACACCCCGCTGCTGCAGGAGCTCTTCGCCAAGGACCCGGAGCGGGCGCAGCGCCGGCTCGTGCACGTGCCGATGGGTCGCTTCGCGGAGCCCGACGAGCTCGCCGCCTCGGTCGCGTTCCTCGCCTCGGACGACGCCTCGTTCATCACGGCGACGGCCTTCGTCGTCGACGGCGGCATCACCAACGCCTACGTCACCCCGCTCTGAGATCGCCCGTCCTCGGCCCCTGCGCGAGGGGTGAGGCGCGGGGACGGAGGGCGGCGACGGGATTGTCGCCACCTCGTGGTGGGTCCCGATGGCACGGAGACGCTGACCTGGCCCGGGGGAGCGTACGGGTCCGGCCGGGCATCGCGCCCGGCCGGACCCGCGCACGGAGCCGGGTTCCGGTCGAGCCGCGCCTCATGAGAGGCTCAAGGCGATGAGCGACGAGCGGGCGTGGGACGAGGCGCACCGTGCGGTGTACCGGCCGGTGCGTCGTTCGAACGCCCTCGAGGACACGGTGTCGCGCATCGTGCAGGCGATCCGCATCGGTGTCGTCGCTCCGGGCGAGGCGCTCCCGCCCGAGCGCGGCCTCGCGGAGCTCTACGGGGTGAGCCGCGACACCGTGCGCGAGGCGATCCGCGAGCTCGCCGACGCCGGGTTCCTGGTGCCGCGGCGCGGTCGCTACGGCGGCACGTTCGTCGCCGACCCGCTGCCCCGGCCCGTCGTCCCGGCGGAGGTCGACGCCGCCGAGATCGACGATGTCCTCGGCATGCGCCGCATCGTCGAGACCGGCGCCGCGCGCGCGGCCGCGCAGCGCACGATGTCGGCCGACGAGCGCGACGCGCTCTGGAAGCGTCTCACCGCCACCAGCGCCGCCTCGCTCGAGGACTATCGCCGGCTGGACTCGCTGCTGCACCTCGCGATCGCCGAGGCCGCGGGCATCCCGTCGCTCGTGCCGCTCATCGCCGACAGCCGCGCGCGGGTGAACGCCTGGCTCGACTCGTTCCCGCTGCTGCCGCGCACGATCGAGCACTCCGAGACGCAGCACGAGCGCATCGTGACCGCGATCCTCGCGGGGCGGGCGGATGCGGCGGACGCCGCGATGCGCGATCACCTCGCGGCGTCCGAGGCCCTGATGCGCGGCTTCCTCTCCTGAGCCGTCCTCCGGCGCCGAGCCCGTCTCCCGGCGCCGAGCCCGTCCCCCCCTGCGCTGGTGTGGATCCGGGGGACCGGGAGAGACCGATCCGCGGGGGATCGGTGGGATTCGAGGGCGGGAGCGGGGCCGTACGCTGGAGGGATGGCGGGCAAGAAGAGCAGGAAGCGCGACGAGCCGGACATCGACTTCCGAAACACCGCGCTGGCCGACGCGCTGCAGACGCAGGACATGGCCGCCATCGCCTTCGCGCTGCGGCACGGGCCGACCGTGGTGCCGATGATGCGCGCCGGTGCCCGCGACAACCCCCTCGATCAGGGCGAGGTCTGGACGTATCGCGATCCCGAGAACGGCCAGGTCGCGCTGCTGCTGTTCAGCGACGCCGCCCACAAGCCCGAGACGCTGCCCCCGGCGGTGGGTCTGCAATCGCCGGAATGGCTGCGCACCTTCCTCACCGCCTATCGCGACGAGATCACGACCGTGTTCCTCGACATCGCGGGTCCGCATCCGGTGCAGGCGACCCCCGCCGACCTGCTCGCCGCGCTCGAGCTCTGACCCGGAAGCCGCCCGTCCTCGATCCCTGAGCGAGAAGCGACACCCCGGGACGCGGGGGCGCTTCGTCTCGCCTTCGGCTCACTCAGCGCCCTGGCTTTCTCCGGTCCAGGGAATGCCCCGCACAGCCGCACAGAGACTGACCCGGACGTCCGAGCCGTTCCGAACGGCTACCGGCCATCGGTCGCGCACGCCGGACCGCGGACCGCTGACGCCGGACCGCCGGACTACCGGACCACCGGGGCGCGGGGAACGACGCGGTCTGCTGCCGGGTGCCGACCCGCAGGGGGTGTGCGGCTCAATGCCGATGCGCGTTCGGTGGCCCGGCGCGCGGCTCAGAAGCCGGGAGTGTCGGCGATGTCGAGCACGGCACCGGCCGGCGTCGGCTGCGCCACCCGTTCTCGCGCAGGCCTCGCCGCGTGCTCTCGCACGGACCGAGTGGTCTCGGCGCGACCCTCGCGCGAACCGCCCGTCGCGGCTTCGCTGCTCTGCGGGGCACCGGTCGCCGCCCGCGGCTGGAGCCCCAGCCGCTCGAGCGCCGAGGCGAGGTCGTTCACGCCCGCGTCGATGAGCCCCGTGTAGCCGAGACGGCCGGCCTCGGTGCGGCGCTGGGCGAGCTGCGCGACGGGTCGGATCTCGCCGGTCAGGCTCAGCTCGCCCACGGCGGCCACCTCGTGCCGGATGGCCCGATCGGTCGCGGCGCTCGCGATCGCCAGCGCGATGGCGAGGTCGGCTGCCGGCTCGGTGAGCTTCATCCCGCCGACCGTCGAGACGTAGACGTCGCGTTCGCTGACGCGCAGACCCGCCCGTCGCTCGAGCACCGCGAGGATCATCGCGACGCGGGACGACTCGACGCCGTTGACGACCCGGCGCGGATTCGGGGCGGATGACGGGATGACGAGCGCCTGGATCTCGACCGGCAGCGCCCGGCGTCCCTCGAGCGCCACGGTGACGCAGGTGCCGCTGACCGGAGCGCCTTTGCCCAGGAACAGCCCCGAGGGGTCGGGCACCTCGCTGATGCCGTCGCCGGTCATCTCGAAGCAGCCGACCTCGTCGGTCGGGCCGAAGCGGTTCTTGAGCGCCCGCACGAATCGCAGCGACGTCTGCCGGTCGCCCTCGAAGTGGCAGACCACATCGACGAGGTGCTCGAGCAGGCGGGGGCCTGCGATCGAGCCGTCCTTCGTCACGTGCCCGACGATGAGCACGGGAAGATCGCGCTCCTTGGCGATCCGGATGAGGGTCGCCGCGACCTCGCGCACCTGGCTCGGGTGCCCGGCGAGGCCCTCGCTCAGCGATGACGACACGGTCTGCACGGAGTCGACGATGAGCAGCGACGGGCGCACCTCGTCGACGTGCCCGATCAGGGTGGCGAGGTCGGTCTCGCTCGCGAGGTACAGCTCGTCGTGGAGCGCGCCCGTGCGCTCGGCGCGCAGGCGCACCTGGGCGGTGGACTCCTCGGCGCTCACGTAGAGCACGCGGTGGCCGTCGCGCGCCGCCTGGGCCGCGACCTCGAGCAGCAGGGTCGACTTGCCGACGCCCGGTTCGCCGGACAGCAGGATCGCCGCGCCCGGCACGATGCCGCCGCCGAGCACCCGGTCGAACTCGGAGACCCCGCTCGGGCGCCGCGGCGACTCGGCCGTGGTGAACCGGGTGATCGGCCGCGCGGCGCGCTCGCTGGTGGGCGCCACGGCCGAGAAGTTGCGGAGCACTCCCGTCTGCTGAGCGGCCTCGACCACGGTTCCCCACTGCTGGCACTCGCCGCAGCGGCCCGCCCACTTCGACGTCGTCCAGCCGCACTCGGTGCAGCGGTACGGGGCGGGGGCGGGACGACGGGTGGCCATGCCCCCAGGCTAGGCGCCCCATCCGACATCGTCGCCCGGGCCGCGCCCCATCCCTGCACCGGGCCGGGTGTTCGGGCTCCCGGGGCGCGGCGGGGGCGCCGGGAATCCATCAGTCGTCGGATCTGCGGGCTGTTCAGGTACCTCAGGGGGCTCAGGAGGCATCATCCGTCCCACGGATCCGACGACTGGTGCCTCATTCCTTCCCAGCGCCTGGACACGGAATACCGCC
>NZ_CACSKB010000058.1 GCF_902706225.1 Microbacterium sp. 18062 | reverse complement strand
CTCGAACGCATCACCGCCTGACTTTTCCCACCCACCCCGAGGAGCCCCGCATGCCCATCGATCAGCACGGAGACGCACTGCTGGAAGGCGTGTCGCTGCGCAGCCTGCCCAAGGTCTCGTTGCACGACCACCTGGACGGGGCGCTCCGCCCGGCGACGATCGTCGAGCTCGCGGACGCGGCGGGCGTGGAGGTGCCGGAGGCCGACGCCGAGGACCTCGCCGACTGGTTCGCCGACAAGAGCGACTCCGGATCGCTCGTGGAGTACCTGAAGACGTTCGATCTCACGACCGCGGTCATGCAGTCCCGGGAGGGACTGACGCGGGTCGCCCGTGAGTTCGTCGAGGACCTCGCCGAGGACGGCGTCATCTACGGCGAGGTGCGCTGGGCGCCCGAGCAGCATCTCGGGGGAGGACTGTCGCTCGAAGAGGTCGTCGAGGCCGTGCAGGAGGGCATCGAGGAGGGCGAGGACGCCGCGGCGGAGGCGGGGCGGGAGATCCGGGTCGGCCAGCTCATCACCGCGATGCGCCACGCCGACCGCTCGCTCGAGATCGCGAAGCTCGCCGTCGCGTTCCGCGACCGCGGCGCGGTGGGCTTCGACATCGCCGGCGCCGAGGACGGCTTCCCGCCCTCACGCCACCGTTCGGCGTTCGACTACCTGGCGAGCGAGTTCTTCCCGGTGACGGTGCACGCCGGCGAGGCGGCCGGGCTCGACAGCATCCGTTCGGCGCTCATCGACGGGCGGGCGCTCCGCCTCGGTCACGGCGTGCGGCTGGCGGAGGACCTCGAGGTCGTGTCGAGATCGGGCGACGTCGTCGAGGTGGTCTTCGGCGACCTCGCGCGCTGGGTGCGCGACCGCGAGATCCCGCTCGAGCTGTCGCCGTCGTCGAACCTGCAGACGGGTGCGATCGCGGCGTGGGGCCGGGAGCTCGGCGACCATCCGTTCGACCTGCTCTACCAGCTGGGGTTCGCGGTGACCGTGAACGTCGACAACCGCACCATGAGCCGCACCTCGCTCACCCGGGAGCTCGCGCTGCTGGCCGAGACGTTCGAGTACGGGCTCGAGGACCTCGAGACGTTCCAGCTGAACGCGGCCGCGGGCGCGTTCCTGCCCGTCGAGGAGCGCGAGGAGCTCATCGAGCTGATCGGCGAGGGCTTCGACCGCTAGGGCGCGTTGCTCGCCCGCGGGGGTGCGGGGTGGTGTGGTGGTGCGGCTCTCGGGCCGGTCACAGGCCGGTATGGTGCGGGCCGCCCGGCGAACGCATCCGCTGCATCCGTCGTATGCGCTGCATGGGCTCTATCCACCGCATTGCCGCATCCGCTACGCAGGAAGTATCTCCTGTTGCAGGACGATTTCGAGTGATTCGTCCTGTGTAGGAGATTTCTCCTGTTACCGGACGGGCGCGCAGCTGCGTGAGCAACGGGATGCCGTCAGGTCAGGCGAAGCCGAACCCGCAGGTCAGGCGAAGCCAAGCACGCAGATCAGGCGAAGCCGAACACGGGGTCAGGCCAGCTCGGCCTGGCGGGCGGCGACGGCCGTGCGGACGGCTTCGAACAGCGGATGCTCCGGCTCGAGGCCGGTGATCTCCGCGGTCAGCGCGGTGGCATCGGTCTCGCGCAGGAGGCGCTGCAGCTCGACGGCTTCCGGGTCTTCGGGCGCCGCGAACGCGAGCGCCGCGCCGACCGTGGCGACCAGGGCGTCGGTGGGCAGCCCTCGCTCCGCGGCCTCGGCGGCCGGGCCGATGAAGCGTTCGTGGCGGGAGAGCTTGCGCAGCGGCTGACGTCCGACCCGCCAGACCGTGTCGGGCAGGCCCGGGTTGCGGAACCGCGCCAGGATCGTCTCGCGGTAGCGGGCCAGCTCGTCCGGGGCGAACGCGTGCTTCGCGATGAGCACGGCCGAGGTCTCGGCGAGGGTCGCCGACACGGCGGCGGCGATCTCGGGCACCGCCAGCGCGTCGGAGATCTTCTCGACGCCCGCCCGGGCGCCGTAGTAGGCGGTCGCCGCGTGACCGGTGTTGACCGTGAAGAGCTTGCGCTCGATGAACGGGGCGAGGTCGTCGACGAAGTGCGCGCCGGGCACGTTCGGCAGCGAGCCCTCGAACGGGACCCGCTCGATGGCCCACTCGTAGAACGGCTCCACGACGACATCGACGCCCGTGCCGGCGGGCTGACCCGGCACGATCCGGTCGACGGCGGTGTTGGCGAAGACCGCGCTCGCGGCGAGGGCGTCCCATGCGGAGGCCGCGTGCTCCTGCATGTGGGCGCGCAGCTGGTCGGTCGCACGGATCGCGTTCTCGCACGCCATCACCTGGAGCGGGGCGAGCGCGGGATCGCGCAACGCCAGCCCCGCGTTCACGAGCGGTGCAACGAAGCGCAGGATGTTCGGGCCGACGGCGGTCGTGACGACATCCGCCGTGGCGATCTCGTCGACGACGGCCTGCGGGTCCTCGGCGCTGTTGAGGGCGCGGAAGCCGGTGACCTCGACATCGACCCCGCCGTCGCCCACCTCGTGCACGGTGTAGGAGGACGCGGCGTTGATGGCGTCGACGAGCTCCGCGGACACGTCGGAGAAGACGACCTCGTAGCCGCCCTCGTGGAGGAGCAGCCCCACGAACCCGCGGCCGATGTTGCCGGCGCCGAAGTGGACGGCTTTCACTGGTTCACCGCCGAGAGCAGGGCGTACAGGTCCTCCGGCGTGGCGGCGGCCTTGAGGCGCGCCACGTCGTCCTCGTCGGAGAAGAGGATGGCGATCTGCGACAGGATGTCGAGGTGCTCGTCGCCCTTGCCGGCGATGCCGATGACGAAGGTGACGCGCTCGCCGCCCCAGTCGATGCCGCCGTCGTAGCGGACGACCGAGAGTGCGGAGTCGAGGATGGCGTCCTTCGTCTCGTTCGTGCCGTGCGGGATCGCCAGCTCGTTGCCCATGTAGGTCGAGACGGTCTCCTCGCGCTGCAGCATCGCGTCGAAGTAGGCGCCGGTGACGGCTCCGGCGGACTGCAGGATGTCGGCGGCCTCGCGAGTCGCCTCCTCGCGGCTGACGCTGCCCGGATGGATGCGTACCTGCCCGATGCTCAGAACTGCCATGATGATGCTTCCTTTCGGTTGGCTCGCCCGCCGGCGCGACGGACGACCGCCGGAACGGCGGGATGCCCGCCGGGCGGAGAGGACGCCCCCTCCGCCCGGCGAGCGGGAACGGTCAGCCCTGCTGACCATCCTTCTGCTGATCGACCACCAGGTCCACGACCTCGTCGTACTTCGGCGAGTTCATGAAGTTGTCGACCGACACGTGGACCGCGTCGGGCGACTGCCGGCGTGCGCGGTCGGTGAGCTGGTTCTGCGTGATGATCAGATCGGCCGTGCCGTCGAGGTTCGCGATCGCCTTGTTCGTCACGGACACGCCCTCCACCCCCGCCTTCTTGATCTTGTTGCGCAGCACGCTCGCGCCCATCGCCGAGGAGCCCATGCCCGCGTCGCACGCGAACACGATGTTCTCCACGCGCTTGGTGATGAGCACTTGGCCGCCATCGAGGGCGCCCCCGGTCTCTTCTTCTTCCTCGAGGCGGTCCACCGCGTCCTGCGCCTCTCTCACGACCGCTCGGTCCTTGCCGTCCGACGCGCGCAGCGCATCGAGTGCCGCCGAGCTCTTGCCTTTGTTGGCGGCGGTTTGCGACACGGCCGCGCCGAACGCGTCGCCTTCGGCGAGTAGGTCGCGCTTACGAGAGGCGCGCAGGATGACCGATGCGACAACGAATGTCACAGCGGCAGCCAGGATCACCGAGAGCGTTACGGCGAAGTAGCTGTTGTTGGCGACTTGTGCCTCGACTGCGATGATGCTGCCCGGTGCCGCCGGCCCTCGTAGCAGGCCGCCGAGCAACAGGTTCGTCGTGACGCCGGTCATCCCGCCGGCGATGAGGGCGAGGATCAGTGTCGGCTTCATCAGGGCGTACGGGAAGTACACCTCGTGGATGCCGCCGAAGAACTGGATGATCGCCGCACCGGGCGCGGATGCGCGCGCCGCGCCGATCCCGAAGAACGTGAAGGCGAGTAGCAACCCGACGCCCGGGCCGGGGTTCGCCTCGAGCAGGAAGAGGATCGACCCGCCAGTGTCGCTGCTGGACGCTTGCTGGATACCGAGCGGAGTCAGGACGCCGTGGTTGATGGCGTTGTTGAGGAACAGCACTTTCGCTGGCTCGATGAGGATGCTCGTCAGCGGCAGAAGGTTCGTCTCGATAAGCCAGTTGACCGCTGTGCTCAACACGTCCATCAGGCCGTTGATGAGCCAGGCGAGTGGGTAGAAGCCCAAGATGGCCATCGCGAAGCCCCAGATGCCCGCCGAGAACATGTTCACGAGCATCTCGAAACCGGCCTTGACCTTGCCGTCCCATAGCTTGTCGAGTTGCTTCATCGTCCACGCGGCCATCGGCGCCATGATCATCGCGCCGATGAACATGTTGATTTCGCCTAGCTGGTTGTCGGCGGGGAGAGCGGCGTTGATTCCGGCGATCAACCAATCCGATCCGGCGATGACGCCGAATGTCGCGATCGCGCCGACGACACCGCCGCGCACCGAGTAGACAAGGTGACCGCCGAGGTAGGCGATCAGGATCGGCAGCAGATAATGAATGAAGGGGCCGACGATCGTCGCGAGCGCGGGAACCGGCGTCCACCCCACGTCAATGAAGAAGGCCGTGAAGATACCCCATGCGATCAGCGCGGGGATAAGCGGCATGATCATGCCGGAGAGGAACGTGCCGAATCGCTGGACGGCGACGCGGGCACCTCCCGGCTTGCTGGCGGATGTGGACGTCGTTGTCATCGCTGTGTCTCCTTCTATGCGGTCGCGGCTTCGCGGGCCGCGATCCGGGCGGATGCCGCGTCGTTCGCGGCGAGGGCGGCTTCGGCGATGCGGCGCGCGTCGTCGAGGCCGTACTGAAGCAGGGTGGCGCGGACGTCTGCGAGGGCGCTCGGCGCCATCGACAGGCTCGTCGCGCCGAGGCCGACGAGCACGACCGCCAGCAGCGGGTCCGCCGCGGCCTCGCCGCAGATTCCGACGGGCTTGCCGAGGTCGGCGCCGGCGCGGCCGGTGGTGCGGATGAGGCTGAGCACCGCGGGGTGCCACGGATCCTGGAACGACGCGACCGAGCCGAGCAGCCGATCGGCGGCCAGGGTGTACTGGGTCAGGTCGTTCGTGCCGATCGAGGCGAAGTCCGCCTCGCGCAGCACGCGGTCGGCCAGGAGCGCGGAGGAGGGGACCTCCACCATGACGCCCGCCGTCTTGATCCCGTACTCGCGGGCGAGGGTGACGAAGTAGCTCGTCTCCTCGACCGTCGAGACCATCGGCGCCATGACCCAGAGGTCTGCGGCCTCCCCGCCGGCACGGACGTCCGCATCCGCCTCGGCGAGGGCGGTCAGCTGCTCGCGCAGGATGTCCTCGTTGGCGCGGAGCGCGCGCAGGCCCCGGAGACCGAGCGCCGGGTTCTCCTCGTGCGCGTCGTTGAGGAAGGCGAGCGGCTTGTCCGCCCCTGCGTCGAGGGCGCGGACGACCACCTTCTTGCCGCGGAAGGCCGCCAGCAGCTGGCGGTACGACTCGCGCTGCTGGGCGACGGTCGGGGCGTTCGTCGAGCTGAGGAAGAGGAACTCGGTGCGGAAGAGCCCGACGCCCTCGGCTCCCAGCTCGACGGCCTCTGCCGCGCCGTCGGGCTTGCCGAGGTTCGCCAGCAGCGGCACCGCGGTGCCGTCGGCGAGGGCGCCCGGGGTGATCGGGGCGGATGCGGCGTTCGCCCGCGCGTCGGCGCGGTTGTGTGCCCGCTGCAGCTCCTCCTCGGTGGGCTCGGTGACGACGACTCCGGCGGCGGCGTCGACGATGACCGTCTCGTCGTCGGCGAGGCGGGCGGCCTCCGCGGCGCCGACGATGGCGACGATGCCCTTCTCCCGGGCGAGGATCGCGGTGTGCGAGGTGGGGCCGCCCTCGCTGGTGATCAGCGCGAGCACTTGATCGAGGTCGAGGAGGGCGGTGTCGGCCGGGGCGAGGTCGGTCGCGACGAGCACGAACGGGTGGCCGGGGTCGGGGACACCGGGCGCCGGCTCGCCCCGCAGGCGGGCGATGACGCGCTGGGCGACGTCGTCGAGGTCCGCCGCCCGCTCGCCCAGGTAGCCGCCGACGGCGGTCAGGGTGTCGCGGAAGCTCGCGAAGGCGTCGTGCACGGCCCACTCGGCGGTCGCGCCCGCGGCCAGGCGGGTGTCGACCTCGGACTCCAGCGAGGGGTCCTCCGCCATCATGGCCTGCGCCTCGAGGACGTCCCGCGCGGCGCCGCCGGCCAGCGCACCGCGCTCCTCGAGCTCGCGTGCGACGGCGTGGACGGCCTCGCGCACCCGCGCGGTCTCGTCCTGCGCGCTCAGGGGGGATGGGTCGTTCGCGGGGGCGGGCAGGGGCGCGGCCATGCGGGCGACGGGGCCCTGTGCGACGCCGAGTCCGATGCCGACTCCGGGGATGGTGCTCATGGTCGCGTTCACTCCGAGTCGTGGTCCGTGGACAGCAGGTCGGCGAGGCGGTCGAGGATGTCCTCGGCGTCGCCGCCGTCGACCGTGAGGGTGACGTAGTCGCCGTGGTCGATGCCCAGCGCGATGACGCCCAGGATGCTGGCCGCGTTCACCGGCGCACCGGCGTCCTTCGCGATCGTGACCGGGACGCCGGCCTCCTTCGCGGCCTGCGCGAAGAGTTTCGCCGGACGCGCGTGCAGACCGTGGGACGATCCGATGCGCACGGTGCGGGTTGCGAGTGCCATGGTGGTGCCTTTCTTGGCTCAGGCCGGGTGGCCATCGGGGGACGCGGTCGTCTCGGTCACGAGGCGCAGGGTCCGCGCACCGTCGCGGTCGGAGAAGACGTCATCGGGCAGGACGAGCACGGGTATTCCGTACGCTGCCGCATCCGTACGGATGCCGTCGATCGCGTCGGTCAGGTGCGGGCCGATCAGAACGATCTGCGCCGAGCCGAGACGGTCCGCGAGGGCGGAGCGGCTGATGGCCGTGGCGTCGTGGTCTAGTCCGGCCTCGCGCGCCGCTCGTCGTAGCCGCTGCGCCACGAACGTGCTGGACGCACCTGATCCGCACACCACCAGGATCCTCATCGACCCGCCTCCTTCCTAACCATCCTGGAAAGCTGCTGGGAGCCGGTCAACCAGAGGTTCTTCCGCGGGGTGCGGAAAGGCGGAGCCCGCCGGTCGTGCAGCGTGATGGAATGGGGTGTCGGCGTGCCGCGCGCCGGCACCGCGAAAGGCGACCGTGACACGAGCGAGACAGGACCGGGTCCTCGCGGTGCTGGTCCGCGAGCGGGACTGGGTGACGGCGGCGACCCTCGCCGACGCCCTGGGCGTGACACCGCGCAGCATCCGCTCGTACGTCACCGGCATCAACGCGCGCGCGGTCGGCGCCGTCGAGTCGGGCCCGCTCGGATACCGTGCGGCCGCCGAGGCGACGGCCGCACTCCGGTCGCAGGCGGCGGATGCGGGAACCCCGCGCGACCGCCTGCACACGATCGTCCGCGCGCTCCTGGGCGGCGCGGACGGCATCGACGTCTATGAGACCGCTGACGCGCTGTTCGTGAGCCCGGCCACGCTCGAATCCGATCTCTCGCGTGTGCGGGGGCTCCTCGGAGGCACGGAGCTCACGCTCGAGAGATCGGCGTCCCGTGCTCGTCTGGTGGGCACCGAGGCCGCGCAGCGGCGACTTCTCAGCCGGCTCGCGCACGACGAGATGGACGCCGGGGCGTTCGATCTGCAGGCGCTGCGCCGGACGCTCGGCGAGAGCTCGGTCGGACCGCGCGCATTCGGGCCGTTCAAGGCGGAGCTCGTGTCCCGGCTCTCCGGGCTCGGGTACTTCGTGAACGAGTTCGGCATCTCCGACGTCATCATGCACATCGCCATCTCGGCGGATCGTGTGGCCGCGGGCCGTGCGCTCGCCGACATCGGCGCTCCGGCGAGCGCCGCGCAGGACGCGATCGCCGGGATCATCGACGAGCTCGCGCTCGCGCACCTCGACGTGCAGCTGGGGGCCGGCGATCGCCAGCACCTGGCGACCCTCGTGCTGACCCGCATCGTCGCTCCGGGGGCGACGGACGAGTCGCGCGCGCCGCTCGACCCCGAGGTCGAGCAGGTCGTCGCCGACGTGGTGGCCGAGGCGGCATCCGAGTTCCTGGTCGACATCGTCGCCCCGGCGTTCGTGCTGCGTCTGGCGCTGCACGTGCAGAACCTGCGCCTGCGCGCGCGAGAGCAGGCCTGGTCGCGCAACCCGCTGACGCGTTCGCTCAAGGCGACGTACCCGATGATCTTCGAGGTCGCCGTGTACATCGCGAGCCGGCTACACGAGCGACTGAGCATTCCGCTCCTCGACGACGAGATCGCCTACATCGCGATGCACGTGGGCGGTCAGCTCGAGCGCAGCCGCCACGCCGACCACCTGCTGACCGCGACGATCGTCTGCCCCGGATACTACGAGCTGCACGAGCTGCTGCGTTCGAGCGTGGACCGGTCGCTCGGGCAGGCGATCGAGGTCGTCGAGGTCGAGACCCGGGTCGACCCGGACTGGGCGTCCATCGACACCGATCTGGTGCTGACCACGATCGACCCGGCCATCGCGGGCGATCGGTTCGTCCGCATCCAGCCCTTCCTCACCCCCGCCGACGTCGAGCGGGTGCAGACCGTGGCGGGCCGCATCCGCCGCGGACGACGACTCGCCCGCCTGCGCGCCGAGCTCGAGCGCTACTTCGACCCGACGGCGTTCGTACGCGGCCTGGACGTCTCCGGCGGCGAGGAGGCCGTCATCCGGCGCCTCGGCGGCACACTGGTGGCGCAGGGCGTCATCGACGGCGACTACCTCGACCGCACGATCGAGCGCGAGCGGCTCTCGTCCACGGCGTTCACCGACGCGCTCGCGGTGCCGCACGCGATCGGCATGACCGCGACCCGCACGGCGATCGCGATCGGCATCGCCGAGCACGCGATCCCATGGGGCGACGGTCGTGTGCAGGTCGTGGCGCTGGCCGCGTTCTCGGAGAGCGACCGCGAGGCGTTCCAGACCGTCTTCGAGCAGTTCGTCGAGGTGTTCAGCGAGCGCGACAGTGTGCAGCGGATCGTCCGCCGCGGCACGGACTTCTCCGCGTTCCTCGACGAGCTCGTCTCCGTCATCGACGGCTGACGGAGCCCGTGGGGCTCAGGTCAGCGCGGCGAGCAGGTCGCGGGCTCCGGCCTCCAGCGCGGTCAGACGCGTCCGGGCGTCCGCCGCGGACTCGCCGCGGACGTCCAGGTACAGCTTCAGCTTCGGCTCGGTGCCCGAGGGCCGCACGATGAGGCGGGCGCCCCCCTTCAGCCGCAGCCGCAGCACGTCGCCGCGCGGGAACCCGTCCACTCCCTGGAGCAGATCGTCGACCTGCTTGACCTTGGTCTCGCCGACACGCGCCGGATGCTGCGCCCGGAGCGCCGCCATGATCCGGCCGATCGTCGACACGTCGTCGACGCGCACCGAGATCTGGTCGCTCGCGAAGAAGCCGAACGTCTCGTCGAACTCGTCGAGCAGGTCGGTGAGCGTGCGGCCCTCCGCGCGGGCCTCCGCGACGAGACCGAGGATGGCGACGGCGGCCGAGATGCCGTCCTTGTCGCGCACCGTCTCGGGGTTCACGAGGTAGCCGAGGGCCTCCTCGAAGCCGAACACGATGCCGGGGGCACGGGAGATCCACTTGAATCCGGTGAGCGTGGCGTGGAAGTCGAGCCCGTAGTGCCGGGCCACGGTCTCCAGCCCCGGTGACGAGACGAGCGAGGAGGCGAGCGAGGCGCCGGGCGGCACCTCGGATGCCGCCACGAGGCGTGCCGCGCGCCATCCGAGCAGCAGCCCGACCTGGTTGCCGGTGAGCCGCCGCCAGCCGTCCTCGGCCTCGGCGTCCGGCACGGCGACCGCGAGGCGGTCCGCGTCCGGATCGTTGGCGATGACCAGCTCCGCATCGCTCGCGCGCGCGGTGCGGAACGCGAGGTCCATCGCCCCGGGCTCCTCGGGGTTCGGGAACGCGACGGTCGGGAACGCGCCATCCGGCTCTATCTGCTCCGCGACCGTCACTGGTGCCGGGTATCCGGCCGCCTCGACGATCCGGGTGAACGTCTCGCCGCCCACGCCGTGCATCGCCGTGTACACCCAGCGGAGCCCGTCGGCCCCGGCGGTCGCGGGGGCGACGGCCGCGGTCCGGGCGACGTAGCCGTCGACCACCGTCTCGGCGGCCGTGCGGTACGCCAGCGAGCGGGGGAGCTCGCTCACGGGGACGGATGCGGCCACCCGCGCGATGTGGGCCGCGATCTCGCCGTCGGCGGGCGGCACGATCTGCGCGCCGTCGTCGGCGCCGCCGAGGTAGACCTTGTAGCCGTTGTCGTTCGGCGGGTTGTGGCTGGCGGTGACCATGACGCCCGCGTCCGCGCCGAGCCGCCGGACGGCGAACGCGAGCACAGGCGTCGGCAGGAGCCGGGGGAGGAGGATCGCGTCGAGGTCGGCACCGGCGAAGATCTCGACCGAGTCCCGCGCGAACACGTCGGAGTTGCGGCGGCCGTCGTAGCCCACCACGACCACGGGCGTGCGGTCCGAGGGCGTCTTCTCCCGCAGGTAGGCGGCCAGCCCCGCGGCGGCCTGGGCGACGAGCACGCGGTTCATACGGTTCGGCCCCGCGCCGAGCTCGCCGCGGAGCCCCGCCGTGCCGAAGGCGAGCCGGCCGCCGAAGCGTTCGGCGAGACCGGCGGATGCGGCGGCGTCGCCGGCCGCTTCGGCATCGATCAGCGCCGTGAGCTCCGCGCGGGTCTCCGGGTCGGGGTCCTGCGCCAGCCAGGCGTGGGCGGCCTGGAGGATGGGATCGGGCTCGTGCTCCGTGTCAGCCCCGCCGCCCACGGGCTCGCGCTCGGCATCCGCCCCGCTCACAGTGCGCCGATCACGCGGGCCAGCAGCGCCGAGATCACCGGCTCCGCCTCGCGGCCGGCCTCGATGACCTCGGCATGGCTGAGCGGTGTCGTCTGGATGCCGGCCGCCAGGTTGGTGATCAGGGAGAACCCGAGCACCTCAAGGCCCGCCTCGCGGGCGGCGATGGCCTCGAGCGCCGTCGACATCCCGACGATGTGGCCGCCGATGGTCTTCGCCATCTGCACCTCCGCCGGGGTCTCGTAGTGCGGACCGCGGAACTGGCAGTACACCCCTTCGTCGAGCGACGGGTCGATCGTGCGGGCGAGGTCGCGCAGGCGGGACGAGTAGAGGTCGGTGAGGTCGACGAAGGTCGCGCCCTCGAGGGGCGAGTCGGCCGTGAGGTTGATGTGGTCGCTGATCAGCACGGGCTGACCGGGCGTCCACTGCGCCTTGATGCCGCCCGCGCCGTTGGTGAGCACCATCGTCCTCGCCCCGGTCGCGGCGGCCGTGCGCACGCTGTGCACGACGCGGCGGACGCCGTGGCCCTCGTAGTAGTGCGTGCGCGCGCCGATCACCAGCACGTTCTTGCCGTCGGGCGTGCGCACGCTCCGGAGCGTGCCGACGTGTCCCTCAAGCGCGGGCTTGCTGAAGCCGGTCACCTCGGCGGCGGGGATCGTCGCGATGGTCTCGCCGATGAGCTCGGCGGCCTTTCCCCATCCGCTGCCGAGGGTGAGCGCGATGTCGTGCTGCTCGACGCCGGTGAGGCGGGCGATGTCGCCCGCGGCGCGCCGGGCGATCTCGAACGGGTCGGCCGCCGGGTCGTCGAGCGGGTTGGTGCTGGTGGTTGCCATTCCCCCACCTTATGAATCCGCGACCCGCGGGGCCACTCGGGTCGTGCCGGTCTCTCCTCCCGTCCGCGTGAGTTTCTCTCTCTGCTCGCGCGAGGGGAGAATGGGCGCATGTCCCGGAGCTTCGAGAGTGCCCAGCGCGTCGCGATCATCGGTGGGGGCCCCGGCGGGTACGACGCGGCGCTCGCCGCCGCACAACTCGGCGCCGAGGTGACCCTCGTGGAGCGCGCCGGCGTCGGCGGCTCCGCCGTCATCACCGACGTCGTCCCCTCGAAGACGCTGATCGCCACGGCCGACGCCGCGGTGGCCATCGCGGGCGCGGGCGACCTCGGCGTGCAGCTGTTCGCGAAGGGCGGCGACGGCAAGCCGCTCAAGCCGCAGGTCGCGATCAACCTCGCCGCGGTCAACAAGCGGCTCCTGGCCCTCGCCCGCCAGCAGTCCGACGACATGCGCGCGTCGCTCACCGAGGCGGGCGTGCGCATCATCTCCGGGCACGGCCGGCTCGAGGGGCCGGGGGCCGTCGTCGTGTCGACCGGCCTCGGCGGCACCGACTTCGACCGGATCGAGGCCGACACGCTCGTGGTGTCGGTCGGCGCGTCGCCGCGACAGCTGACGACGGCCAAGCCCGACGGGCAGCGCATCCTGACCTGGACGCAGCTGTACGACATGCAGACGCTCCCCGAGCACCTCATCGTCGTCGGCTCGGGGGTCACCGGGGCCGAGTTCGCCTCGGCCTACATGAACCTCGGCGCGAAGGTGACGCTCGTCTCCAGCCGCGACCAGGTGCTTCCCGGCGAGGACGCGGATGCGGCGGCCGTGCTCGAGAAGGTCTTCGCCCGGGGCGGGATGTCGCTGCTGTCCAAGGCCCGCGCCGACCTCGTCGAGAACACCGGCACCGGGGTGGTCGTGACGCTCTCCGACGGGCGCACGGTCGAGGGCAGCCACTGTCTCATGGCGGTCGGCTCCATCCCCAACACCGCCGGAATCGGCCTAGAGGATGCGGGCGTCGAGCTGACCGCGTCCGGGCACATCCGCGTGAACCGCGTCGCGCGCACCTCGGTGCCCAACATCTACGCCGCCGGTGACTGCACGACCTTCGTGCCGCTCGCCTCGGTCGCCTCGATGCAGGGTCGCACGGCGATCTTCCACGCCCTGGGCGACGTGGTGATCCCGCTCGAGCAGCGTCGCATCGCGGCCAACATCTTCACCGCGCCCGAGATCGCGACGGTCGGCTGGCAGGAGAAGGACATCGCCGACGGCTCGATCAACGGCGTCGTGCGCAAGCTGCCGCTCGCCGCCAATCCGCGCGCGAAGATGATGGGCATCAAGGACGGCTTCGTCAAGATCATCGCGCGCGAGGGCAGCGGCACCGTGATCGGCGGGGTCATCGTCGGACCCCGTGCGTCGGACATGATCTACCCCATTGCGATCGCGGTGGAGCGCCGCCTGACCGTCGATCAGGTCTCGCGCGTGTTCACGGTCTATCCGTCGCTGTCGGGCAGCATCACCGACGCGATGCGGTCGATGCACGTCGTCGAGCGGGCGGGCGAGGACGAGAACTGATCGGATGCGGCCTGCCGGATTGCGGGTGACCGGACGCGGCCTCCGCATCCGGTCGGCCTTCTCATCCGGGCGCCAGTCGTGCGATGAGCCGACACGGTGGCGCCCCTGACTGTGGTGGCGCCTCCAGCCTGCGGTGGCTGCTGAAGCTTCGGGCGCCATTGCAGGATTGTGGCGCCATCGTGGAGGGTGGCGTCGGGGCGCCGTGCGCCGGCGGGCAGGCCGGACGCGTGTGAGAGAGAGGAGGGCTAGGAGATCGTCAGGAGCTGATGCCCGGCCGAGACCGTGGTGCCGGGGTCCGCGTCGATCGCGCCGACCACGCCGTCCTTGTGCGCCTGGATGGGCTGCTCCATCTTCATCGCCTCGAGGACGACGACCAGATCGCCCTTGACGACCTGCTGCCCCTCGGCGACGGCGATCTTCACGATGGTCGCCTGCATGGGCGCCTTCACCGCGTCGCCGGACGCCCCCGCGCTCGCCGACGTCTGGTGCGAGCGACGCGAGGGCGGCACGATCGCCGGACGACCGGCGGATGCGGATGCCGCCGCGATCCGATCGGGCAGGTTCACCTCGAGCCGCTTGCCGCCGACCTCGACGACCACCGTGTGGCGTGCCTCGGCCGGTGCCGGGTCGCCCAGCTCGCCGTCCCACGCCGGGATGTCGTTCTCGAACTCGGTCTCGATCCAGCGCGTGAAGACGCCGAAACGGCCGTCCTCGGCGGTGAAGGCGGGGTCCCGCACCACCTTGCGGTGAAAGGGGAGCACGGTCGGCAGGCCGGCGACCTCGAACTCGTCGAGCGCCCGTCGTGCCCGTGCGAGCGCCTCGGCGCGGTCGCGGCCGGTGACGATGATCTTCGCGAGCAGCGAGTCGAAGGCGCCCGAGACCGCGTCGCCCGCGGTGACGCCGGAGTCGAGACGGATGCCGGGCCCGCCGAACGTCTTGAAGACGCTGATCGGGCCGGGCTGGGGGAGGAACCCGCGACCGGGGTCTTCGCCGTTGATGCGGAACTCGATCGAGTGGCCGGTCGGGGTCGGGTCGTCGTAGCCGATCAGCTCGCCCTCGGCGATGCGGAACTGCTCGCGCACGAGGTCGATCCCGGTGACCTCCTCCGAGACGGGATGCTCCACCTGGAGGCGCGTGTTGACCTCGAGGAACGAGATCGTCCCGTCCGCGCCGATGAGGAACTCGCACGTTCCCGCACCGATGTAGCCGACCTCGCGGAGGACGGCCTTCGACGCCTCGTACAGCGTGCGGTTCTGATCGGGGGTCAGGAAGGGGGCGGGCGCCTCCTCGACGAGCTTCTGGTGGCGGCGCTGCAGCGAGCAGTCGCGCGTCGAGACCACGACGACGTTGCCGGCCGCATCCGCGAGGCACTGCGTCTCGACGTGGCGGGGCTTGTCGAGGTACTTCTCCACGAAGCACTCGCCGCGGCCGAAGGCGGTGATCGCCTCGCGGGTGGCGGACTCGAAGAGCTCCTCGACCTCGTCGAGCTCGCGCGCGACCTTGAGGCCCCTGCCCCCGCCGCCGTAGGCGGCCTTGATCGCGATCGGAAGGCCGAACTCCTCGGCGAAGGCGATGACCTCGGCGGCCCCCGAGACCGGGCCGGGGGTGCCGGGGGCCAGCGGCGCGCCGACCGTCTCGGCCACATGGCGCGCGGTCACCTTGTCGCCGAGGGACTCGATCGCGTCGGGCGGCGGGCCGATCCAGGTCAGACCCGCGGCGATCACCGCGCGGGCGAAGCCGGCGTTCTCCGCGAGGAACCCGTATCCGGGGTGCACCGCGTCCGCGCCCGAGCGCCGGGCGATCGAGAGGATCTTCTCGATGGACAGATACGTGTCGGCGCCGGTCGAGCCGTCGAGGCTGTACGCCTCGTCGGCGAGACGGGCGTGCAGGGCGTCGCGGTCCTGGTCGGCGTACACGGCGACCGAGGCCTTGCCGGAGTCCCGTGCGGCGCGGATGATGCGGACGGCGATCTCGCCGCGGTTCGCGATGAGGACCTTGGCGATTCGAGGCATGAACGCCAGCCTATCGAGAGCGTCCCGGGTGTTTTTGACCGAACCCGACAAAACCCGTACCGAACCGTCGGCGATTTCCTACGAAGCGGTCCACAGCGACGTCCAGGCGATGCCCAGCTCCGACACCAGTCGCCGAAGCGTCGACAGCGACATGCCGACGACCGTGGAGGGGTCCCCCTCGACACGGGTGATGAACGGGCCGCCGAGGCTGTCGACCGTGAACGCGCCGGCCACGAGCAGCGGCTCACCCGTGGCGACGTACGCGTCGATCTCCGCATCCGTGACGTCGTCCGCGAAGGTGACGGATGCCGCGGCCACCGCGTGCGCCTCGTGCGGCGCGGCGCCCGGCGAGAGCCGCACGACGCTGTGGCCGGAGTGCAGCACACCGGTCCGGCCGCGCATGGACCGCCAGCGCGCGGTCGCCGCCTCGGGGGTGTAGGGCTTCCCGAGGACCTCGCCGTCGAGCTCGAACATCGAGTCTCCGCCGATGATGATGCCGTCGAAGCCCGGATCGTCGGCCTCGAGCACCGCGGCGACCGCCGCGGCCTTCCGCCGCGCCAGCAGCAGGACGTGCTCGTCGGGTGCGAGAGCGCGTTCCTCCGCGGCCTCGACCGCGGCGATCACGGCGTCCTCGTCGACATCCGGGGCCTGCGTCGCCGGCTCGATGCCGGCCTGCCGCAACAGCATCAGGCGGGCGGGGGAGGTGGAGGCGAGCAGTACGCGCATTGCCTAATTATGACTGCGAAGCAGGCGTCGCGGGCTTCGCGCGCGATGCCTGCCGCAGCGTCACGGCCGTTCGTGCGTCGCGTGCTGCGCCCGCGACGCTCGGACGGGCGTGCCCCGGCACGCGCCCCGAGCGCGTGCCGGGGAGCGGGGCTGCGGAGACGCGCGGGGCGGGCCGGCGCTTCGATGCCGGGTCGGCGCCGGACGCGCGAGGCGGAAGCCCGTGCGGTGAGCTGCGGGCGCGCCGTGCGCCGCGTGTGGGAGGCTCGTCGGATGGAGACGGGCGATGTCATCGACCTCGAGATCACCGACGTCGCCCACGGCGGCGTCTTCGTCGGCCGGTGGGCCGATCCCGCGGCTCCCGGCGAGCGGGGACGCGTCGTGTTCGTGCCGGACACGCTGCCGGGCGAGCGGGTGCGGGTGCGGCTGACCGACACGCGCAAGGCGGCATTCTGGCGGGGCGAGGTCGACGAGGTCATGGAGGCGTCGCCGCACCGCCGGCCGCACGTCTGGGCACAGGCGGGTCTCGACCGTCCCGCGGCGGAGAGACCCGGTGGCGCCGACTTCGGGCACATCGCGCTGCCCGAGCAGCGCGCACTGAAACTCCGTGTCGTGACCGACGCTCTCGCCCGGATCGGCCGGCTCGACCTGCCCGCCACCATCGAGCCGCCGCGCCCGGTGCGCCGCGCCGACGGCTCGGTCGACGACGAGAGCCCCGACGGCACGGGCTGGCGCACCCGGGTGAGTCTGCACGTCGACGACGAGGGCCGGATCGGGCCGTTCGGCGCGCGCAGCCACCGCGTGGTGCCCATCACCGAGCTGCCGCTGGCGACGTCCGCGATCGCACGGGTCGCGGCGGGGCTCGACCACGGCCGTCCGGGACGCATCGACCTCGTGCAGCCGGCCGACGGCGTGGTGCGAATCCTCGCGCGCCCGGACGCGCGCCCGGCGCGCCGGGCGAAGCACGAGGTGGTCGGCGAACGGGTCGGTGCGCGCGAGTTCCGCGTGGACGCGGGCGGCTTCTGGCAGGTGCACCGTCTCGCGGCGGCGACCCTCACCGAGCTCGTGACCGATGCGCTGCGCGACGTGGCGGCGGACGCGGACGGCTGGCATCTCGATCTGTACGGCGGCGTGGGACTCCTGGCGGCCGCGATCGGCGACGCGGTGGGCGACGGCGTCCGGGTGACGACGATCGAATCCGATCCGCGGGCCACCGAGCACGCGGGGCGGAACCTCGCAGAGTGGGTCGGGGCGCGAGCGGAGACCGCGCGGGTGGAGCGCTGGGTCCGCGCGCTGTCCGCAGACGCGGGCGCGTCCGAGCGTGAACGGCTGCGGCGCGGGGTCGTCGTGCTCGATCCCCCGCGCGCGGGGGCGGGACAGGAGACCGCGCGGGCCATCGCGGGCCTCGGCCCCCGCGGGATCGTCTACGTCGCCTGCGACCCGGTCGCGCTGGCCCGCGACCTGGCGGTCTTCCGTGACGAGGGATACACCGCCGAGACGGTCCGCGCGGTGGATCTCTTCCCGAACTCGCACCACATCGAGGCGGTCGTCGCGCTCACACGGTGAGCGTGCCGCGGATACCATGAGCGCATGACGCGCGTCGCCTTCGTCGACGACCACGAGTCCGTCCGGCTCGGGGTCGAGGCGGCGTGCGCACGCACCGGAACGACGCACGTCGTGTTCTCCGGCGCCACGGTCACGGCCTACCTCGCCTGGCGTCGCGCTGAGCACGCCGACCCGGCCGACGTGGTGGTGCTCGACCTCACGCTCGGCGACGGCACGACCGTGACCGAGAACGTCACGCGACTCGTGGCCGACGGATCCGAGGTGATCATCTACAGCGTGGCCGATCGGCCCGCCGCGGTCCGCGAGGCTCTCCTGGCGGGGGCCGCGGGGGTCATCAGCAAGGCGTCGCCTATCGACGACGTGGTCGGCGCGATCGCCACGGTCGCCCGGGGCGACGTGCTCAACACCGTGGAGTGGGCCAGCGCGATCGAGGGCGACCGGGCCTTCGCGGACGCACAGCTCTCCGCCCGAGAGCGCGAGGTGCTGAAGCTGTACGCGGCCGGGCTGCCGCTGAAGATCGTGGCGGAGCGGCTCGGGATCGCCTTCTCGACCGCGAAGGAGAACATCACCC
This sequence comes from Microbacterium sp. 18062, assembly GCF_902706225.1. Taxonomy (GTDB): domain Bacteria; phylum Actinomycetota; class Actinomycetes; order Actinomycetales; family Microbacteriaceae; genus Microbacterium. The sequence goes on along the minus strand of NZ_CACSKB010000058.1, from coordinate 4,672 downwards.
GCATCCGCGTCAAGTACATAGAGGTGGGACGCCCGGCGCCGACGAAGGTCGATCTGCTGCGCCGCGCGCTCGAGGACGGCCTGCTCACGGCGCACTCGGTGGGTGCGCATGGCGCGTAGGCTCGCGACCGCCGAGCCGAGGGATGCGGACGAGCCGTCCGGTATCCCCGGCATCGCCTCGTTCACCCGGGAGCGCGTCGAACGGGTCATCGCGGCCTCGGTCGCGATCGGCTTCCTCGCGCTCGGCGCGCAGGCCTTCATCACCGCGCTCGGCGCCGCCGACGTGCGGTCCGGGTGGAACATCGTCCTGCTCGTGCTCGCCTTCGTCCCGCTCGCCCTGACCGAGATCGCCTTCATCAGCGGACGCGCCGTCAAGGCATGCGGCACGCTGTTCGTCGTCGCCTACCTGCTGGTCCTGCTGCTCTGGCCGTTCGCCACGGCGGGTGCGCAGACGTCGATCACCTATCAGCCGTGGATCTACTTCCTGGTGAACGTCGCGACGGTCGCCTCGGTGATCGTCATGCCGATGCGCGTGCATCTCGTGGTCACCCTGGTCACCCCGCTCCTCTACGGATTCGTGCGGATGCTGGAGGTGGATTTCGCCCCCGACGCGTGGATCGCGGTGTCGCTGGACAGCATCTACGCCCTCATCCTCGGGAGCATCCTGCTCGTGATCGGGTGGACGTTCCGCACTGCGGCCTCGACCATCGACGAGCGCCGGGCGCGGGCGGTCAGCTCCTACGCCCAGGCCGCCGCGGTCAACGCCACCGAGCGCGAGCGCGTCGCCGTCGCGGCGTTGATGCACGACAGCGTGCTCGCCGCGCTTCTGGCCGCCGCGCGAGCAGAGACGCCCCGCGAGCGCGACCTGGCGGTCGCCATGGCCCGCGAGGCGCTCACCCGCCTCGCGAACACGGACCGGGACGTGGGGGAGGGAAGCGACGCCCCCGTCGACGTCACGACCCTCGTCGAGGACATCCGCGATGTGCTCGACGATGCGCACGCGGGCGGCGAGCTCGAGATCGACGTCCACCCCGCCACGCCCCCCGTGCCCGGCCGGGTCGCCCGCGCCCTCGTGCTGGCCGCGGCGCAGGCCGTCTCGAACGCCGTCGAGCACGCCGCATCCTCCGGCCTCGTCGTGACCGTGCGGGGACTCCCCGCGCCCGACGGCGTCGTGATCACCGTGTGCGACACCGGCGCGGGCTTCGACATCGACAGGGTTCCGGCCGACCGTCTCGGGATCCGCGCGTCGATCCTCGCGCGGGTGAGCGCCTTCGGCGGCGAGGCCGTCGTCGACTCGGATGCATCGGGCACCCGCGTCACGATGATCTGGCGGCGGGGCGACGCATGATCAGCATCCGGTTCGTGATCAGCCTGCTCGGGCTCGCCTTCACGGCGTTCCTTGTCGCGCGCGCCTCGTGGATCACCGGACCCGTCGCGGAGCCCTGGCTGCTGTGGGTCTCGATGATCGTCTATCTCGCGGCGGCCTGGCTGTGCATCTTCTGGGGCATGGGGCCGGGGCTGCGGACGCGGGCGAGCACCGTCACGGTCGCGCGCGGGTCGGAGAAGCTGCCGATGTGGGTGTGCATCGTCGCCCTCCTCACGGCGATGGCGCTTCCGCCGGCGATCTCCGCCGGGGTCGGTCCGGATGGACTGACCGAGCAGTACGCGACCTGGTACATCGGGGGCGTCGGCGCGCTCATGACGATCGTGATCATCCGGCGCCGTCCCTGGCCGGCGTGGAGCGGCACGGCCGTGCTCGCCGGATGGTCCATGTTCCTGCTCGGCCCCGTCGACGCCCTCGGCCTCGGCCTCGTCGGGTCCCTCGTGTGGGTCGCCGGGGCGCAGTTCTTCACCTACGCGCTCGACCGGGCCGCACGCGACACCGAGCGGCTGGGCGAGCTGCAGCGCACGGCGTCGGCGGTTCAGGCGGCGCAGGGCAGCCAGCAGCGCGAGCGGCGCATCCAGGTGCAGCGTGCCCTCGCCGTGGCGGGTCCCGTGCTGGCCCGGACGATCGCGAGCGGGGGGCGCCTCACCGCCGACGAGCGCACGGACGCGCGTATCGCCGAGGGGCGGCTGCGCGACGAGCTGCGGGGCCCGCGCCTGCTGGACGAGGACGTGCGCGAGGCGTTGGATGCGGCCCGCCGGCGGGGAACGCTCGTCACGGTGCTCGACGAGGGCGGTCTCGACGGCCTCGACGAGCGGCAGCTGCACGAGATCCGTGTGGAGCTCGCCCACACCCTGCGCAGCGCCCGTTCCGAGCGCCTCTACATCCGGACCTCGCCCGATGATCGGGTCGCCGTCACGGTCGTCGGGCGTGCGTCGTCGACGCTCGGGCTCTCCGACGAGGACAGCGTGGACCTGTGGCGGGAGATCGAGCACCCCGCACGGTGAGCCCGAGCCGGGTCGCGGTGGAGCCGGACGGCCGGCGCCGGGAAGAAGGGGGAGCGAGGGGCGGCGAAGCCGCACACCCCTCGCCCCGGGCAGACGGTTACCCGAAAACCGTCTGCGGGGTCGTTCCCGGCCGTCTACCCTGGTCGACGGCGGGACGACCGAACGCATGAATGCGTTCCAGCTGTTCCAGTATCCGGCCCGCCGGCGCCGCGGTCTGTAGGTATTTTGGGGGACATCCGATCCCCGTCCTTCCCCGGTCCGACGGGGAGCTCAGCCGCCGAAGCGGCCCCATCCGACGTCTCGTCGCAGGGGAGAGCGCAGGGCGCGTTGCGACAGCTCCCAGGCGGAGCGCCGGCTGTCGTCGGCCCGAGCGTCCTCGGACTCCTGCGTGTAGGCGGTGCTGACGACCGCGACCACCGCCGCGAGCTCCTCCGCGGTGGGGCTGCCGCGGCGCACGTCCACGTGGGGTGCGACCCGATCGCTGTGCTCGGCCATCAGAGCGGGATGTTCCCGTGCTTCTTCGGCGGCAGGCTCGCGCGCTTGCCGCGCAGCGACCGGAGCGCCTTGGCGATCGCCACGCGGGTCTGCGCGGGCTCGATGATGCCGTCGAGCTCGCCGCGCTCGGCGGCGAGGAACGGGGAGGCCACGTTGTACGTGTACTCGTTCGCGAGCTTCGCGCGGACGGCGGCGACGTCCTCGCCGGCCTCCGCGGCACGCTTGAGCTCGCCGCGGTAGAGGATGTTCACCGCGCCCTGCCCGCCCATGACCGCGATCTCGGCCGTGGGCCACGCGAGGTTGACATCGGCGCCGAGCTGCTTGGAGCCCATCACGATGTACGCCCCGCCGTACGCCTTCCGGAGGATCACGGTGACCAGCGGCACGGTCGCCTCGGCGTACGCGTACAGCAGCTTCGCGCCGCGGCGGATGACGCCCGTCCACTCCTGATCGGTGCCGGGCAGGTAGCCGGGCACGTCGACGAGGGTGACGATCGGGATGGAGAAGGCATCGCAGAACCGCACGAACCGGCTGGCCTTCTCGCCGGCGTCGATGTTGAGCGTGCCGGCCATCTGCGACGGCTGGTTCGCGATGATGCCCGCCGAACGGCCCTCCACCCGCCCGAAGCCGATGACGATGTTCGGCGCGAACAGGGGCTGCACTTCGAGGAACTCGGCGTCGTCCACGAGGTGCTCGATGACCTGGTGGATGTCGTAGGGCTGGTTGGGCGAGTCGGGGATGACGGTGTTCAGGAAGCGGTCCGCATCCGTCGTCTCGAACTCGAACGCGCTCTCATAGCCGGGGATCTCGGCCATGTTGTTGTCGGGGAGGAACCCGAGGAGAGTGCGCACGTAGTCGATCGCGTCGTCCTCGTCCTCGGCGAGGTAGTGCGCGACACCCGAGCGGGTGTTGTGGGTGAGGGCGCCGCCCAGCTCGTCCATCCCGACGTCCTCGCCGGTCACGGTCTTGATCACGTCGGGTCCGGTCACGAACATCTGGCTCGTCTTGTCGACCATGACGACGAAGTCGGTGAGCGCGGGGGAATACACGGCGCCCCCGGCCGCCGGGCCCATGATGATCGAGATCTGCGGGATGACGCCGGATGCGGCGGTGTTCAGGCGGAAGATCTCACCGTACTTGCCGAGGGCGACGACCCCCTCCTGGATGCGCGCGCCGCCGGAGTCGAGGATGCCGATGCAGGGCATCCCGCCGCGCAGGGCGAACTCCATCACCTTGATGATCTTGTCGCCGGCGACCTCGCCGAGCGAGCCGCCGAAGGTGGAGAAGTCCTGCGCGTAGACGGCGACCGTGCGACCGTGGATCGTGCCGACGCCGGTGACGACGGAGTCGCCGTAGGGGCGCGCCTTGTCCATGCCGAAGGCGGTCGTGCGGTGGCGCACGTACTCGTCCATCTCGACGAAGCTGCCGTGGTCGACGAGCAGCTCGATGCGCTCCCGGGCGGTCAGCTTGTTCTTCGCGTGCTGCTTGGCGAGAGCGGTCTGCTCGGCGTCGAGCACCGCTTCCTGGTAGCGCTGGCGCAGATCGGCGATCTTGCCGGCCGTGGTCGAGAGGTCAGGGGTGTCCGTCACGGGTTCCACCCTATCGGCGGCGCTCGGACGGGCGTTGGAGGGTGCCGACAGCGGTTCGCCGCATCCGCTGTGTGCATCCACGGCACACCCCTGCTCGCCCGATGCCCTCGGCGGGTGGCGGGGGAGCAGGGGTGTGCCGTGGATGCACACAGCGGACTGTCGCTTATACAGATCTCCGAGCCCCAGAGACGGAGCTAC
>NZ_CACSKB010000057.1 GCF_902706225.1 Microbacterium sp. 18062 | reverse complement strand
CCTCCGGCGGCGCGGCGGGCGTGGTGACCGATGCGGATGCCGCGGCGCCCGTGCCCGCCACGTTGGTCGCGGCGACCGTGACGGTGTACGACGTCTCGGGCGTCAGCCCGCTGACGGTCGCGGCCGTGCCCTCGATGTGCACGTCGGCATCCGCGACGGGGCTGCCGTCGTGCAGCACCTCGACGACGTACCCGGTGATCGGGCTGCCGCCGTCGTCGCCGGGGGCGTCCCACGCGACCGACAGCTCGGTCGCCGACGTCGCGGTCGAGGACGTCACCGTCGGGGTGCCGGGCACCGTGAGTCGCGGCGTGGAGAAGGCCGCTCGCGGCGACTCCTCCCCCGCGCCCACCCGGTTCACGGCGGCGATCGAGACCTCGTAGTCGGTGCTGTGGCTCAGTCCGCCGATCTCCTGCGAGGTGACCGCGCCCACCGAGATGGTGCGCTCCGGGATGTCCGACCCGGCCGCGTAGAGGCTCAGCTCGTAGCCGACGACGGACGCGCCGCCGTCGTCGGCGGGAGCGGCCCACTCGACGGTCGCCTCGGTGGCGCCGATCTGCGTCACCGAGGGCGCGTCGAGGGTCGCGGGCACGGTGGCGGCGGCGAGGACCGTCAGCGTCGCAGAGCCGGAGGTGAGCTCCTCCTCGCCCTGGGTGAACACGGCGCGGAACTCCCGACCGTTGTCGCTGTCGCCGACGACGGGCAGATACAGCGTGGTGCTGTTCTCGGCATCGAGGTCGCGCCATCCGTCGTCCGTGCGCTCCTGCCACTGCACGTCGGGCAGCGGATCGCCCGAGGCGCTCGCGGTGAACTCGGCGTCGTATCCCGCCTCGGCCTCGACGCTCACCGGGTTGCGAACGATCTCGAAGGCGTCCGAGAGCGACTGCTCGGGCGTGCGGGGCACGGCCCCGGGCGCCAGCTCGCGGCTCTGCGCGTCGAGCACGATGCTCTGTCCGGCGCCGATCTCGATCACGTCCGCATCGGCGCGGGTGCCGTGGTCGTAGAGCCAGGTGGTACCGCGCTCGGGCGTGTAGACGTACACCGTGTAGGAGCCCGCGGGCACGGGCGGCAGGGCGAACTGGCCGTTCGCGTCGGTGGTGACCTCGATGCCGAGCAGGGCGTCGGCCGGGTCGGCCGTGTTGAACAGCTCGAACAGCGAGAACAGACCGGACACGGGCGCCGTCGCGAGACCGACGGTCGCTCCGGCGAGCGGCTCGCCGTTCTCGTCGACGATCGTGCCGCGCACGAGACCGCCGAGCACGAGCCCGGCGTCGATGCCGGTCACCGATCCGCCGGTGGTCGACACGACCGTGGCGTCCGCGAAGCTCGTCGCGTTGTCGTACCACTGCTCGACGTACAGACCCTGCCAGTTCGAGAACTGCACCCGGTACTCGCCCGCCGGCAGCGCGGAGGTCGTGTAGGTGCCGTCGCTCCCGGTGTATCCGGACGCGACCCATGACTCGTAGCCGTCGACGACCTGCACACCGATGTTGCCGAGCGGGTTGTCGAGGTTCGCCGACCGCACGTCGCCCGAGACGGTGTACCCGGCCTGCAGCGAGATGCGCTCGCCCGACAAGCCCTCCGCGGGCACGGTCGCCGACCACGACGACGCGACATGGGTGTCGGTCGCATCGGTACTGAACCCGTACACGCCGGCGCCCGGCAACGAGAGCTCGAAGGTCCCGTCCTGGCTGCTCGACGTCGATGCCCACGAGGATCCCGAACCGGATGCGGAGATCCAGACGTCGCCGACCGGCGCACCGCTGATCGCGTCGACGACGGTGCCGGAGACCGTGATGCCGCGTCCGAGCGCGACATCGATCTGCCGCGGCTCGTCAGGGCTCACCACCACCGGTGTCGCGTCCTCCAGCGACGCGGCGTCCTCCCACCATGCGGAGACGCGGTCGGAGCCGGTGAACTCGAGGAAGTACTCCCGGTCCGGCGCGAAGCCGTAGAAGGAGTAGGCGCCGTTCGGGTCGGCGTACACCGACGTCCAGTTCCACCACTCGCCCCATTCGTCCGACTCGAGGTAGTGGGCTCTCACCTCGGCGTACGGCACGGGGTCGCCGGTCTCGGCCTGCGTCACGACGCCGTGGATCGAGGGCGTCGGCGCGAACACCGGAACCTCGGTGACGGCTCCCGCCACGACCTCGACGATGTCCTCCACGCCCGCGACCCCTCCGGAGAACGAGTAGCTGAGCGAGTACGTGCCCGCCGGCAGCCCCAGGATGGACCACTGCGACTCGGCCTCCGGGTAGACCACGACGCTGCGTCCGTCGCCGCCGTCGACCGGGTAGAGGTCGACCCGCATCCAGGAGATCCCGGCGGGCGCCTCGATCCGGCCGGTGACTCCGCCACCGGGGGCGAGCACGATGTCGGCGTCGGAGAAGGTCGCGCCCTCGCCGATCTCGACGGCCGTGGCGCGCTCGCGGGTGCCGTCGGGGCCGAACCACGCGTCGGCGTGCAGGGTGGCGCCGCCCACCGCCTTGAGGGCGTAGTTGTCGGGCCGCAGCCCGGCGACGGAGAAGGTTCCGTCGTCGCGCGTCGTGACGGTGCGTACCACCTGGTACTGGTCGTTGGCGCGGTAGGTCTCGACGCCGATGCCGGCGAGCGGCTCTCCGGACGCCCCGGTGACGGTGCCGCTGATCGACCCCGACCCCTGACCGTTGAGGCGCACCGACACGGTCTCGCCCGCGACGATCTCGACGGGCGTCGCGTCGGCGGGCCGCGCGGCGCCGTCGTAGTACGAGACGGCGCCGTCCGAGCCGGTGTGCTTGATGATGACGGTTCCCGCCGGGAGGACGATCGCGCGTTCGTCCGATTCCGCCCAGAACGTCGTCGAGGCCAGCACACGATTCGTCTCAGTGTCCAGCACCTCCACGCTCTCGCCGTACGACGACTCGTCGATGCCGTCGAGTGCGACGGTGAGCACGCCGTGGGCGGGCAGCGCCACCGGTTCCGAGAAGGCGTGCACCTCCCCGTCGGCGACCACGAACGGCTCTCCGACCGTGAGCTGCGTGTAGACGTTGGCGCCGTCGACGCTGAGGCCGGCGATGAGCCGGTAGGTGCCCGGCATGACGCGCGCGGCGACGAAGCTGCCGTCCTCGCGCGAGTACGTCGCCGACGCCCATCGCCCGTGGTCGTCGACGGGTTCCAGACTGATGTTCTGGACGACGCCGCGGTCGGCTTCGGCGATCACACCCTGCACCGTGCCGAGCCTCGGCAGCACGACATCGATCCCGCTGACCGTGGTCGCCTCACCGGCCGGGATCACGACGGGCGTCGCCTCGGCCCGGCTGGCCGCGTTGTCGTAGTAGAGGAAGGAGTTCTCCGTGTGGAAGCTCACGAGCCACGAGGCCGGCGCGAGCCCGGTCAGCTCGTACCGCCCGTCGTCGCCGGTGATCGCCTCGCCGTACACGCCGTCCGGATCGGGCTCGGACATGACCCAGACACCCGGCACGGGCGCGCCGGTGTCATCGGTCACGGTGCCGGTGATCGTGTGCACGCGGTCGTCTTCTGCCGCGGGGCTGACGAGCGCGCTCGCCATCGCGCTGCCGGACCCGACGAGCGCCGTCGTGACGACCAAGGCCGTCAACGATCGAATGAGCGAACGCCGGCGCGTCGTGAACAACCTCATGCTGTCTCCCCCGAAGTGCTGAGACTCGCATGAACTGCAGGCCCGAGCGTTTTCTGATCTGGTACCTGCTCATCCCATCCGATCGGAGAACGGCGGTGCAAAGCAGGAGCGCGGTTCCGGGTTCCGGATTTTCCGTCCGGAAACGGATCTCCGGATGCCACGACTCAGACCGAACGCGCATACGAACGCGCGCGTCGGCTCCGGCTCGGCCCGGGCACGCGCCGGAACGCGGGTCACACGCAGAGCGGGGCTTCGGTCGTCGACGTCTCGCCGGTGGTCGGCGCGACCGTCACGACGGCGCACACGCCCTCCAGCCGTGAGCTCCCCAGGAGCATCCTGGTGTTCACCGCCGATGCGCCCGTGGCCGTCGCCCTGCTGCTGCGGCCGCCGTAGCGATCGTCGAGCGGGAACACCTCGATGGTGATCACTCGTCCGTCGAGGCGTCCGTCGAGACGGACGAGCTCGCCCCAGACGGCATCGCACACCGCCGAGTGCAGAAGGGTCACGAGCACGCCTTCGTCGAGGCGCCGTTCGCTGACCGCGACGACCGCGTCCTCCGCGCAGATCGTTCGCGTCGGGTCGGCGCGCGGCGCGGGCGGGAGCGGGGATGCGACGACACGCGCCGGCGCCGGAGAGGCGTCCGCGCCCGTGCCTCGATTGGTGGCCCCACCACGCGGCCGAGACCAGGGGCGTCGATGCGAGCACGACGATCATGACGACACGCACGATCAGACGTCGCGGCAGCGCTCGGAAGCGTCGATCGGCCGGTGCCGGGAGGCGCGCGACGGCCGGCGACGACCCGCTCGTCGCCAGTGCAGACCCGCCCGCCTGCGACAGGGATGCGCGCCGCTCCACCCATTGCTCGGGATCCGCGCCGAGCGCGCCGGTCAGCCGAGAGACGGTGTTCTCGGTCGGCAGCCGGCGCCCCGCGAAGGCTTCGGAGATCACGCTCTTGGAGATGAGCGTCCTGCGAGCCAGCGCGTGCAGCGTGGGATTTCCCGCACCATGCCGAAGCTCCCGGAGGTCGGACGCGAAGGCGCCGATGCTGTCGGGTGCACGGCCACCGGTGCGGTCGGCATCCGCGACGACGCGCGCTGCGGGGACGTCGGTCTGCGCGTTGACTCCCCCGTTCATGCCGCGTCCTAGATGCAGACGGGGTTCGGCTGTTCGAACGTCTCCTCGCCGACGGTGATCGTGGCGATCCCGCACACCCGGGCCTCGACATCGGGCTCGATCAGCAGGGTGGTGTACAGCGACTGCAGGTCGCTGTCGCTGCGGAGCTGGTTGCGGTCGCTCTCGGGATCATCGCGCGGATAGATCAGCATCGACATGCTGTTCCCCGCGGCCAGCCCGTCGTGGCGGGTGACCCGCCCCCACACCGCCATGCAGTGGTTGGAGTACATCATCTCGACCAGCACGGCGCCGTCGAGAAACTCGTCGCCGCCGGCGAGAACGACGTCTTCTCGGCAGATCGTGAGCATGGGATCGACGCCGTCCGCGAAAGGAAGGTAGGTGGATTCGGGCGTCGGCGCGACGTCGGCCGCTGCCGCCACCCGCTGCGCGACGAGCCCCGCGGTGATCGCCGAGGTCGCCACCGCGATCACGGCGACGGCCGCCAGGCCGATGAGGAAGGCCCCCAGCGTGACCGGACGCGCGAGGCCCGTGCGGGCTTCGGAGCCGGACGGAGCTGTCTCGACGGGTGCCGCGCGCATCTCCGACGACGCAGCTGCGGCATGCCGCGGATCCAGAGCGAGGCGCCGCGCCACCCATGGTGCGCTATCGCCGCCGAGCGCCGCCACGAGCTTGCGCACCGTGTTCTCGGTCGGCAGTCGGCGACCGGCGAACGCGTCGGAGAGCACGCTCTTCGAGATGCCCGCCCGCTGCGCGAGCTGCTCCAGCGTGGGAGCCCCCGCCTCGCTGCGCAGGCCGGCCAGATCGTCCGCGAACAGGCGAACGGAATCGTCCGGCACGTCCTCGGATCGGCCGGACGCCGAGTCGGATGGATGATCTGTCATTGTCGCGCGGTGGATTCGGGTTCGCAGGGAAAGGCACGGCAAGCACAGTTGTCGGTGCAACTGTTGAAGCCATTATGGCCTGGCCGCGGGGATGCCTCGAACGATCACGGAAAGCGGATGCGGGTCCGGCCCGTGACCGATCGCACATATCACCCCTGATCTGGGATCTTCCGGCTTTTCCTGCTCGATTCCGAACATCGGTGCATCGCGACCGACGGCTCTCGCGGTCGAGCAGCCGCCGCGGCGCGGCTCATGCGGCCGAGCGACGGTCTCCTCCCGAGCGCCCCGCTCGACGACCGGGGCGATGCGGTGGGGTGGATGGCTACCCCGCGCGCGAGTCCCTCACCCTCCGCGCACCAGCAATCCGCGACCCCGTACAGCAGCGGCGAGCCGCGCGAGAGCCTCCGCTGGCGTACGTCGGCATGGCTTCCTGCGGCGACGATGACGTTCGCGTCGAGGATGGAGAGGGTCACTCCGGCCATCCGTCTCGGACGTCCTGCAGGTAGTCCGGATCGGGCCCGAACGCCCTCGACGGGGTGAGCGGCGACTACACCGCCCGCCGAGCCAGGTACGCGCGCCAGCCGCCGAACGCAGTGATGTCCTCGGCTCCCGAGAGGGCACCGGGCTCGCATCCGAATCCGACCACCTGACGTCCGCCCGCCAGCGCGACCGTGCCGAGCGTCATTGGCGGCGGCAGCTGTGCCAGGAACTCACCCAGCGCGCCCGGGCTGAGGCGCCAGAGCTCGCCCTCGACGCGCTGCCCCCCATCGTCCATCCGTACCAGGCCCGGCTTCGCGGGCGTCGTCGAGAGCGCGTAGAGCCGATACGCCTGCGCCGTCTGCACGGCCGAGACGAAGCGCGCCCCGGCCTCCTGCAGCTGGTGGTGAAGCGGCTGGCCCGGCAGATGGGCGCCGAACACCGCCAGTTCGATCCCGTCCGCCTGCTCGGCGTCCATGCTCACCGGCTCACGATCGAGGAAGCGGGCGGCGAGGTCCATCGCGACCTGGTCCTCGAACGGCCGGACGATGAACGAGACACCGAAGTCGCCGTCGTCGCCGAGCGATCCCGCCGGCACCGCGACGGCCGCGAGGTCGAGCAGGTTCACGAAGTTCGTGTAGGTGCCCAGCTCGGAGTTCACGCCCACCGGGTCGGCCGTCACCTCGGCGATCGTCGGATGTCGCGGCGCCGTCGGCAGCAGGATGGCGTCTGCGCCGGCGAGGATCCGCTCGGCGTGCAGACGTGCCGCGTCGAGACGCGCGCTGTCGTCGACGTACTGCCAGGCCCGAGGGTCCTTCGCCGCACGCACGATGCCGGCGACCGTAGGATCGAGGCCGGCCACGTCGCGCTCGACCCAGGCTCCGGCTGCCGCGTACCGCCCGGCGACGATCGCGCCGTCGTAGAGCAGTCGTGCCGCGTCGAGCAGCACGGCGACATCGGCCGTCCGTACCGTCGCGAAGCGCGCGACACGGTCCACCGCGGCATCCCACGCGGCACGCGACGCCGCCGGCAGCGGGCGCAGCTCGGATGCAGCGGGGACGACCACGACCGGCGCTGCCGGTGCGGCGAGCCTGCGCCGCGCGGGCAGCGCACGACACCGCGGGTCGGCATCGTCCGCTCCCGCCATGATCGAGTACGCCGTCGCGGCGGTCGCCGGCTCGCGGGCGAAGACGGTGATCGTGTCGTACGGACGGCAGGCGTCGCGCATCCCCGTCGCGGGCACGCGACCCAGGGTCGGTTTGACGCCGACGAGGCGGTTGAGAGCCGCCGGCACCCGCCCCGAGCCGGCGGTGTCGGTGCCGAGCGCGATGTCGGCCGCGCCCAGCGCGACCGCGACCGCCGACCCGGAGCTGGATCCGCCGGAGATCCGGTCGGGCAGCCGCGAGCCGCGGACGGCGCCGTAGGGGCTGCGCGTGCCGACCAGTCCGGTCGCGAACTGATCGAGATTGGTCTTGCCGATCACGATGGCACCGGCCGCTCGCAGCCGCGCGACCGCCGGCGCGTCCGTGTGGGCGACGACGGCCGCGGCCGGCAGACCGGACGTCGTGGGGAGCCCCGCCACGTCGATGTTGTCCTTGACGGCGAGGGTGAGCCCGGCCAGCGGCAGGTCCTCCCCCGCGGCCGCGCGCGCATCGATGGCCGCCGCCTCGCGCTCGGCGTCGGCCTGCGCGCGCAGCGAGATCCACACCTCGGGCCGATCCACCTCGGCGATGCGCCGGTACGCGCTCGCAACGGCAGCCCCCGCCGACCGCGAGCCCGCGACGGCAGCCGTCACCGACCGCCTTCCTGCGACAGCCGACACCGCGGGCCGGTCTCCCCCTCGGGCCGTCATCGCGTGCTCCGCATCGCGGCACCGTCGGCGTCGCCGTCGGTCTGCTGCTCGGCGATCGCCAGCGCCATCTGCAGGTTCATGCAGTCCTCCTCGTTGTCGAGGTCGACACCGAGAATGCCCTCGATGCGACGCAGCCGCTCATGCATCCACGGCCGGGAGACGAACGCGCGGGCCGCCGCCGTCGTCTTGTTGCGACCGGAGTCCAGATAGTGCCGCAGCAGGGACGTCAGCGTCGCGTCGCGTTCTCGGTCGTACGCTCGCAGGGCGCCGAGCGATCGTTCGGCGAAGCGCTGCAGCCGCGGGTCGTCGCGCAGCGAGTAGAGCAGGCCCCGCACGCCGAGCTCGTCCCATCCGACGACGCGGGCCGTGAGGCCGATGCCGACGGCGGCGTTCACGGTCTCGATCGACTCCGACAGGCACGCCCGCGCCTGATCGACCCCGGTGCCCGGCCCCGCGACCCCGACCACGACGTCCATGCGCCGCTCGGCAGCCGCAGCCGCCAGCCGTTCCGCGAACGCACGCACCCCGCCCGGCGGCAGGTGCACGAGCGCCCCGACGACGGCATCGTCGACGGGCGCGGCGAGCGACGGCGCGTCGGCGCCGCGAGCCGTCTCGGCGACGACTGCGGCGAGCGCGCGGACATCGGCCGTCGGCACCTCGCCGGCGCCGGAGCGGGCGCGCACGGCCAGCGCCGTCAACGCCATGCGGCGCATCGACACCCCGAGCGCCGCGCTCTGCTGATCGAGCTCGCGCGCATCGGCCGCTCCGGCCAGCAGGTTGGCCAGCACGCTCTGGTGCGTGGACAGGTCGAGCAGCTCGGACTCGCGCTCGACGAGACGGCCGATGGCGAGCGTCGACGCAGCCTGCTCGACGAGCATGATGAGGCTGCGCGGGATGCTGAGGGTCGGATCCGTCTGCCCGGTGACGTCGCGCACCCCGGCGTCTCCGGCCATGAGGATCAGCCGCCCCCAGTCGTTGCCGCGCGCGCCGACCGTCGTCTGCAGCCATCCGGTCTGCGGGTCGTAGAAGGTGCGCCCCCGCCGCAACGAGCGCTGGTTGTGCTCCGCCCATTCGGCGAGCACGTCGCCGCGCGACCGCGCCGCGGGGTCGAAGGCGAGAACCTGGTGGGCGGTGCTCTCCAGCACGACGGCGAAGCCGGAGAGCTTGGCCACGTGCAGCAGCACCTCGTCGGGCCGGCTGCCGCGCACAGCCAGCGAGCTGAAGATGACGTGGATGTTCTCGGACGCCTGAAGCTCCCGCACCTGCACGTCGACGAGCGCCGCATGCACCTCTTCGGTGACGTCGATGAACGCGATCGTGCGGCGGAGCGCGATCAGCGGCAGGCCGCGGCGGTCCGCGGCCTGGATCATCGCCGCCGGCAGAGGCTCGGAGAATCGCGGCCCGAGGCCGATCGTGAGCGCCGCGATCCCCACATCGGCGAGTCGATCGATGTAGGCGGCGAGGTCCTGCTCTTCCTCGGGCAGCATCATGCCCGTGGTCAGAAGCATCTCGCCGCCGTGCAGCAGCTCGGCGATGCCCGGCACCTCGCTCACGTGCACCCAGCGGACGGTCCGGTCGGTGCCGGTCACGCCGCCGACGACGACCGGGTCGCCGCGGCGCAGGCTCGCCGACTCCAGCACGTCGGCGACCGACGGCAGCTCGCTCTGCGCCCGCCCGTAGAGCGGCAGCCGGATCATGACGGCTCCCCCGCGCGCGCCGGCTCGACCGCGCTCGGCCAGGTGCGCGCCATGTCCCACAGCAGTCGCGCACCGAGCTCCAGGTCGGCGAGCGGGACGTACTCGTCGGCGGTGTGCGCCTGGTCGGTGGCGCCCGGTCCGAGCACGGTCGCCGAGGTCGAGCCGGTGAGCGCGGCGATCATCGCAGAGTCCGTATACGCCTCGTGCCCGTCGGCGCCGCCGATCCCGGGCGGCAGGCCCGTCTCCCGCTCGTACGAGGCCCGCAGGGCGCGCACGACGATCGCGTCGTCGGAGGCCCGCACCGGCGGGCGCCTCGCCCCGAGCAGCTCGATGGCGTAGGACGCGTCCTCGTAGCGCCGCACGACCCGGGCGGCGACGTTCTCGACGATGCGCGCCGCGTCCTCCGGCACGAGCGGCGGCACGATCCGCAGGTCGAGCTCGGCCTCGGCCGATGCCGGCACCACGTTCGTGGAGACCCCTCCCGTCACCACTCCGGTGGTGAACCGCGGACGCCCGAGGATGGCGTCGTCGAACGGCAGCGCGTCGAACACCGTCTCGAGCTCGGTCACGATGTGCGCCAGGACGTGGGCGGCGTTGGTGCCGAGGTGCGCGCGCCCGGCATGCGCCATCCGGCCGTGCACGCGGAGCGTGAGCCAGCGCAGCCCCATCTGCGCGATGCGCAGCCTCATGCCGGACGGCTCGGGTGCGAGGATCTGGTCGTCGGGCCGCAGCAGCCCCGACGCGACGAGCTGGTGCGCGCCCCGCATCCCGGGCGCCTCTTCGTCGACGGTGTAGAAGGCGACGACGTCGACCGGCGGCACGGTCCCGGTCGTGACCAGCGCCTCGACGAGGCCGAGGGTCAGCGCGAGTCCCGCCTTCATGTCGCACGCGCCGCGCCCGTAGAGCAGGCCGTCCTCGATCTCGCCGCCGAGAGGCGGGCGGGTCCAGCCCTCGCCGATCGGCACCGTGTCCATGTGCGAGACGAGCACGAACCGCGGCGCGCCGCGATCGCGACCGCGCACCGTCACCTGCAGGTTGTCGCGCCCGGGGGCGACCGGATGCCGGATCACGTCCAGGCCGAGACCGTGCAGGCGACGCTCGATCCAGTCGGCGCAGTCGGCCTCCAGCCTGCCGGGGTTGGTGCTGTCGATCGCGATGAGGCTGCGGGTGTCCGAGACGACGGTGTCGATGTCGATCATGGGGAGTCCCTTCGGGGTGGAGCGGCGGAGGTCAGCGCGGCGGGCCGTCGATCACGACGGATTGGCCGCTCAGCCCGGTCGAATGCGGGCCGGCGAGGAAGGCGACCGCGTGCGCGACCTCGCGGATGTCGATGAGCCGCTCGAACGCGGTCGCCGCGGCGAAGTCGCGCAGCACGTCGGCGGTCTCGCGCCTCTCACGCTCGGCCACCTGTCCGGCCAGCACATGCAGCATCGGGGAGTCGATGTTGCCAGGGCACACCGCGTTGGCCCGCCCGCCGTGCCGGGCGATCTCGGCGGCGAGGCATTCCATGAACCCGATCACTCCGAACTTGGACGCCGCGTACACGGCGGCGCCGCCCTCGCCCTTCAGCCCCGCGGTGGAGGAGAAGAACACGGCGCTGCACTCACGGGGCCGCGCGGCGAGGTTGAGGCTCAGCGCCTGCCCCACGTGGAAGGGGCCGCGGAGGTTGACCGCGAGCACGGTCTCGTAGGCATCCCAGTCGGTGGTCGCGACGGGACCGGTGTAGTTGAGCCCGGCGGCGACCACGAGCGCGTCGTAACCCGCGTGGGAGCCCTCGGGGCCGAGGGCGGCCAGCACGGCGTCGCGGTCGGTGATGTCGAGGTCGAGGGCGTCGTGGGGTGCGGCGCCGGCCGGGACGGCGGGCAGGGACGCCGCGGTGTCGTGCTGGCCGCGCACGTCGGCGACGGTCACCCGCATGCCCGCCTCGGCGAGCACCGCGCACACCACGCGCCCGATCGCGCCCGCGCCGCCCAGCACGACGACGGAGCGGGCGCTCATCGCCTCTCCCCCGTCGCGCGCAGGATCGCCGCGAGGATCGAGCCCGCGCCCGGCACCACGGCCCGCTCGAGGCTGAGCGCGGCGGGCACGGGCACGTCGGGGTTCCCGTGCCGGGCGATGCCGTCGAGGCCGCCGAGCCCGATGCGCTCGAGCACGCCGGTGATCAGCTCGCCGCTGAGGCCGAAGCCGAGATAGTCCTCGTCGACGACGAGCAGGCGTCGTGTGCGCGCGACTGACCCGCAGACGGTCTGCCAGTCGATCGGCACGACCGAGCGCAGATCGATGACCTCGGCATCGACGCCGTAGGCGCTCGCGGCGGCGGCCGCGTCGACGGCGTGCCGCACCGAGCCGCTGAGCGTCGCGACGGTGAGATCGCGCCCCGGCCGCACCACCGCGGCGCGATCCAGCGGCACGTCGTAGCGCTCCTTCGGCACGGCGCCGCCGAACGAGAAGCCGGCCGCCCGCTCCAGCAGCAGCCCCTTGTGCTCGATGAAGACCACGGGGTCGTCGCTGCGCACCGCCGCGGCGATCATGCCCTTGCTGTCGTAGGGGTTGGACGGGGCGACCACCCGCAGCCCGGGCAGGTGCGCGAACAGTCCCCACAGCGTCTGCGAGTGCTGCGCCGCGGCTCCGATGCTGCCGCCCGCGGTCTTGATGACCACCGGCATCCGCACCCGTCCGCCGCTCATGTACGGGATCTTCGCGACGGCGTTGTACACCTGCTCGAGGCAGACGCCGATGAAGTCTACGAACATGATCTCGACGACGGGGCGGTAGCCCTCCATGGCGAGCCCGGCCGCCATGCCGGTGAACGCCATCTCCGAGATGGGGGTGTCGAGCACGCGCTCTGGGCCGAACGCCTTGAGCAGTCCGCGCGTCGATCCGAACACGCCGCCCTGCGCGGCGACGTCCTCGCCGATCACGAGCACGGATGCGTCGGCCTCCATCTCCAGCCGCAGCCCCTCGGCCGTCGCCTGCGAGACGTTGATGTTGCGGGTGACCGTGGCGGTCATGCCGGGGTCTCCTCTCGGACGGATGCGTTCGGCACCAGGCCGGACGCGAAGACGTGGTCATGGGCGGTTCTCGCCGGCGGCTGGGATGCGGCCCGCACCTCGGCGAGCGCTGCGGCGATGTCGGCCGCAGCGGCGGCGTCGAGCGCGCCGAGCTCCTGCGCGGTGAGCAGGCCCGAGGCGCTCAGGGCGCGCTCGGCGATCCGCAGCGGGTCCTTGTCCGCGATGCGACGCGCCTTCTCCGCGCTGTCGCGGTACAGGTCGAGATCGCCCTCGTAGTGTCCGCGGAACCGGTAGCACATCGCCTCGACGACGGCGGGGCCGGCGCCTGATCTCGCGTGGGCGAAGGCGCGCTCGAGCGCCCCCGACACCTCGTCGACGTCGAGTCCGTCGGCCCTCTCCCCGACCGCGCCGAACGCGGGCGCCCGCTCGGCCAGGGTGGGCGTCGCGCTGGAGGCCGAGAAGGGCACCGAGATGGCCCACTCGTTGTTCTCGATGACGACGACAAGGCCGAGACGCAGCACCCCCGCCATGTTCATGGCCTCGGCGAACCCGCCGGTGTTGACCGAGCCGTCGCCGATCACGGCGACGGCGACGGCATCCCGTCGCTGCAGGCGCGCCGCGTACGCGTGGCCGAGCGCGACGGGGAGCGAGGCGCCGACGATCCCGGTCGTCGAGAACCGCTGCTCGGGGCTGAACACGTGCATGTGCCCGCCGTATCCGCCGCACAGGCCCGTCTCCTTCTCGAAGATCTCGGCGAGCAGCGGGATGATCGGCACGCCTTTCGCGATGGCGTGGAGGTGATGGCGGTGGGTGCTGGTGAGCGCGTCGTCGTCGCGCAGGTGCTCGGCGAGCGCTGCCGCGACGGCCTCCTGGCCGATCGCGGTGTGCAGCTCGCCGTGGATCTCGGTGCTCGCCACCCCCTCCAGACACGCCTCCTCGAAGCGGCGCATGAGGCTCATCAGGCGGTAGCGACGCGCCCAGTCGTCTCGGCGTTCGGTGCTCAGTTCCATGCTTCCTCCAGTTCGACGACGGTCCCGGCCGGCGTCCAGCAGTAGACGGCCGGCCCCTCGGCGAACTCCACGACCTCGCCGATGGGCCGTCCGCCGTCGGCGACCAGCCGGGTCAGGGCGGCGTCGAGATCTCGCACCTGGTACGCGCCGTGTCCGACGCCCACGTGCACGGGCAGCTCCGGCGGCGTGCCGACCGGGACGCCGCGCACCTCGATCAGCTCCAGCCGTGTCGCCGAGTGCGGCGCGACGAGTTGCGCCAGGTCGCACACGACCCCCGGCAGCCCGACGGTCCGCTGGAACTGGTCGCCCATGTCACACACCGTGAACTCGACCTCGAAGCCGAGTGCGTGCCGGTAGAAGTCGATGGCGGGCTCCAGCCGGCGCACCACGAGCCCGGCGTGGTGCCATGCCCACGCGCCGACATCGCCGTGCTCGACGGGCGGATGCCGCGGCTCATCGTGCGTTCGCATATGCGCTCCTTCTCGGGTCGGCACCGGCGGTGAGCACTCGCTCTCCCTCGCCGGTCGGCACGGACATGACGGTCTGCACGCTTCCGGCGTCGAACTCGTTCGCCGGCCAGTCGACGACACGGTGCCCGCGCCGTTCGAGGTCGTCGCCGACCTCGGGCGAGAACGAGCCCTCGAGGAAGACCAGGGAGTCGCCGACCGGATGCGGGTGGAACCCGCCGGGAAAGCTGGAGCCGAACAGGCGCGGCGCCTCGACGGCGGCCTGCGGCGTGCGGTCGTGGACGTCGATGAGCAGCATGGCCTGCACGATCGCCTGCACGATGACGTCGCCGCCGGGGCACGCCGCCGCCCACACGGCGTCGCGGCCCGCATCGAGGGCGATCATCGCCGCAGGGGTGACGCAGGGGCGGCCACCGGGGCGGAGCATGTTCGGGTGCCCGGGGATGAGCCTGCTCTGCACACCGCGGGGGGAGCAGAGGATGCCGAGCTCGGGGATCAGCGGCGCTCCGTCGAGGGTGTCGCTGGGCGAGGCCGCGAACGTCGCGCCGTGCTCGTCGACCACGACGATCGCCGTCGTCGACGGCAGCGCGGGTCCGGCCTGGCGCGAAGTGGGCATGTTCGGCAACGCGTGTTCGCCGATCATGGCGGCCAGCTCGCTCAGGTGCGCGTCGTCGAGCAACGACTGCGTGTCGATGCCGGTGCGCCGCGGGTCGCCGTAGCAGCGTTCGCGCTCGCTGAACGCGAGCTTGAGCGCCTCGACGACCTCGTGCGCGTAGGCGCCGGTGTCGAAGGGGATGGAGCGGATGCCGCGGCGTTCGAGGATGCCGAGCGCCTGGGCGATGATCGGTCCCTGCGACCAGGTCGGCGGCACGTGGACCCGCCAGTCGCCGAATGCGACCGAGGGCGCCGGGTCGACGTCGGCGCGGAAGCCGGCGAGGTCCGCGGTGTCGAGG
Organism: Microbacterium sp. 18062; assembly: GCF_902706225.1. Lineage (GTDB taxonomy): Bacteria > Actinomycetota > Actinomycetes > Actinomycetales > Microbacteriaceae > Microbacterium. Next base: position 8,090 of record NZ_CACSKB010000057.1, on the reverse strand, counting down.
TGTCCCCCGCGCGCGCGGACGGCGTCGACGATGGTGCGGGCGATGTCGCCGGTGTAGAAGGCGGCGTGCGCCGCCTCGATGGCCTCCTCCCGGGAGGCGCCCCCGTCCGCCGCGGCGGTCGCGGCCTGCGAGAGCGTCCGCAGGGTGCGCGCGAGGGCGGGCTGGCGCAGCCGGTGCCCCGCACGCGGCGCCGCACCGTCGGGCAGGTAGACCTCCGCGCTCGACGGCCACTGCGCGAGGCCGCTCGCCATGGTCGCGAAGTGCGATGCGGTTCGCGGGTCGATCAGGAACCCCTCTTCGGCGAGATCGACGGCGGCGGCGACGACCTCGGGAACGCCCATGGTGCCGTAGCGGCTCAGCGCGGTGAGCCATCCCGACACGGCGCCGGGCACGATGCTCGGCACACCCCCGAGCGGCAGTGCGCCGTCGTGCGCGGCGCGGATGGCTGCCAGGTCGGCGCCGGCGCCCCACACGCCGATCCCGGCGATCGCGGAGACCTCGGCGGATCCGGCCGGTCGCACGAGGATCGGCGCGATGCCGCCGAGGTTGCACATGTCGACCTGGACGACGTTCGAGGCGAACCCGGCCGCGACGCCCGCGTCGACCGCGTTGCCGCCGCGGCGCAGGATCTCGGCTCCCACCTCGGTGACCAGCGGATGCCCTCCGACGATCGCCCACTTCTCGCCGTAGAGGGTGGGGCGCATCGACTCGGCCTGGGCGAACACGCCCGCCACGATGCCGCCGCCCATGCCGGAGCCGGTGGGCAGCGGTTCCCCCGATCGGGTGGACAGCATGGGGGGCGCTTGCTGTTCGAGCGTCATACGAGAAGGTTCCCTTCGTGTCGGGGGCCGCCGAGGCTGCCCACCCGTGCGCGGAAGACCGAGCCCGCGAGCGGCTCGCGCGCGAGCTCGTCCGCGAGCGCGCCGATGCGCGCCGTCGTGATGTAGAGGCTGTCGTCGGCGCCGAAGCAGCAGCTGGTCACCCGGCTGACCGGCACCGTCACCGTGTCGAGCACCCGGCCGGCGTCGGCGCCGCGGGTGCCGACGCACAGCACCCGGCCGCCACCGAACACCGCGATCCAGAGCCGGTCGTGCGCGTCGACGGCGAGTCCGTCGAGCTCCCCGTCTGCGCTGTGGCGGAACACGATCTGCGCGTCTCCGGTGCGGCCGGTGCGCGGGTCGTGCTCGATCGCGACGACGGTGCCCGCGGTCGAGTCGACGTGGAAGAGGCGACGGCCGTCAGCGCTGAAGCCCACGCCGTTGGCGAACCCGATGCCGTCACGCACGAGCGTGCCTGCGCCGGGGCCCACGCGCATCAGGCTGCCGGGTGCACCGTGCAGCTGCTCGTCGACCACGCCGACCCACACGTGGCCGCCCGGTCCGGCGATCGCGTCCGACAGCCGCATGCCCGGGGGCAGGCCCGGCGCGATCTCTGCGACCTCGGTCTCGCCGTCGGCCTCGAGGACGAGGATGCGGCGGCGCAGCGCGACCGCGAGACGCCCGGCGGCGAGGGGGATGAGCGCGCTGACGGTCTCGCCCTCGAAGCCCCGCACGCGCACCGCGGCTCCGCGGGCTCCGCGCTCGAGCACCTCGCCCTGCAGCAGGTCGGTCCAGCGCAGCACGGGCTCGACGCCCGGCACGGGCGCGATCAGGCGCGGCGCCTCGCCGAGAAGCGCGTCGCCGGTCGCCCACACGTCGGCGCGGATCATGCCCGTGCCTCCGCCTGCGCGCGGGCGACCGCATCCGTCACGGGGCGGAGCCGGTGCAGGCGCTCGGCACGGGACGCAGCGTCGGCGGCGAGCGCCGTGCGCAGGCGGGCGCGGGCGTCCGCCGTCTGGACGAGCGCGCGGCCGCGCCGCACGACGCGGCGGCCGTCCACCCAGACGCTACGCACCGCCTCGCGTGACCCGTGCGCGACGAGCCGGGCGATCTGCACGTCACGGGTGGCGTCGGGCGCGAGGTCGAGGCCGACGAGGTCGGCGGGCGCGCCGGGGCGGATGCGGCCGAGCCGCAGGTCGCCGAGGGCGGCGCCGCCGCCGGTCGTGGCCATCGCGAGCACCTGCCCGGGCTGCAGGGGGTCGCCGATCTCGTCCGCCGAGCGCAGCGCCGCGCGCATGACGACGAACATGTCGGGGGCGTCGTCGCCCTGGCTGTCGATGCCGAGCGCGACCGGAAGGCCGCGTCTCAGCCAGAGGGCCGCCCGCGCGGTGCCGACCCGGAGGGCTCGGTTGGACGCTGGGCAGTGCACGAGGGCGGCGCCCGCCGCGCGCAGCCGGTCCAGCTCGTCCGTGCGCAGATGCACCCCGTGCGCCGCCGACAGTGCAGGCCCGAGCAGGCCGGCGGCGGCGAGCCGGTCGACCGGCTCGGCATCGTCGGCGATCCAGCCGCGCTGCAGTGCGCTCTCGTGCAGGTGGGTATGCAGCCGATGGCCGCCGGCGAGCAGGCCTATGCGCTCGAGGGCGGGTGTGCTGGCCCACTGCGGGGCGACGGGGCCGATACCCCAGCGCACGAGTCCGGTGCCGTCGTTGTGAGAGCGCAGCAGGCGCTGCGCGACGCGTGCGAAGCCGTCGAGTCCCGTCCCGTGCTCGACGGGCGGCACGAGCGCCCACTCGCCCGTCGGAGGCTCGGGGGCGCGCTCGGCGTGGTCGCTGTGGCCGAGCACGAGCAGGGCGCGGATGCCCGCCGCCCGCGCAGCCGCGTCCGCCTCTGCGCAGGCGGCGGCGAGCCCCTGCGCTTCGGCGAAGGTGTGCACCATGCCCTGCACGGCGGTGACGCCCGTCTCCAGCAACTCGGCCGTCGCGATCAACGTCTCGTCTCCGGGCGGCAGCGGGGTCATCGCGGCGAGCGTGCAGATCCAGGTCTCGAGCGGGGCCGGCGAGATGCCGTGGTGGCGCAGGGCGACGCCGCGAAGATGCGAGTGCGCGTCGATCAGCCCGGGCATGAGCAGACGCCCGCCGTCGACGGTCTCGTCGGCCCGGGGGGCCAGGGATGCGGCGTCCGCGACGGCGGCGACGACGCCGTCCTCCACCAGCACGCCCCCGTCGTGCACGAGCTCGCCGTCATGCGCGGTGAGCACCGCGTCGGCGCGGATGAGCAGGGCGCTCATGTGCGCACCGCCCATCCCAGCAGCATCCGCTCGAGCAGGCCGACCGCGCTGAACAGGAGCCAGGCGACGACGGCCGAGAACACGACCGCGCCCCACATGGTGGGCACCTGCAGGGTGAGCCAGGACTGGATGACCAGCCGTCCGAGGCCGCTGCCGCCGATGATCCACTCCGCCGTCATGACGCCGAGCACGGCGCTCGGCGCAGAGATCTTCAGTGCGCTGACGAACGACGGCAGGGCGAACGGGATCCGCACGTGAACATACTGGAACCATGTCGGGGCGTTGATCACGCGCGTCAGCTCGAGCGCCTCGGCAGGCACCGAGCGGAGCCCGAGAATGACGTTGACGAGGGTCGGGAAGAAGACGATCAGCGCGGCGACGACGGTGGATGCGGCGGCGCCGCGGCCGAAGAGCAGGATGAGGAAGGGCGCGAGGGCGACGATCGGGATCGAGCGCACGAACACGGCGAGGGGGTACACGAGATCGGAGAGCAGACGGGAGGAGGTGACGGCGATCGCGAGGACGAGACCGAGCAGGTTGCCGGCGATGAAGCCGAGGAAGGTCGACAGCACGGTGACGCCTGCGGCGGCGAGCACCGCCATCCAGTCCGCCTCGGCGACGATGGCGACCGGGCCGGGCAGCACGGTGCCGGAGGTGCCGGCGACGGTCGTCGCCACCTGCCAGACGACGAGCACGAGTGCGACCACCAGCACGGTCACGACGACGCCCCGCGTCCCCGTGGTGGCCACGCCCTCGCGGGGCGCGCGGCCGCGGGCCGCGACGGCCCTGAGCACGCTCATGCGGTCGCTCCGGACGTGACGGAGTCGTGCCACGGCACGGCGGCACGCTCGATCGCCGCGAAGAGCACGACGATCAGCCCGTTCACGGCTGTCGCGACCAGCAGCACGGTCCACAGCAGTGGAACGTTGAAGTTGAACATCGCCTGCAGCAGCATCACGCCGAGCCCGCTCTCGGCCCCCATCCACTCGGCGATGAGGGCGCCGATGAAGGCGGCCGGCCCGGCGATCTTGAACGAGGAGATCAGCGAGGGCAGCACCGCGGGGGCACGCAGCGACCACAGCCGGCGCCAGTAGCCGATCGCCAGCACGAGGCCGAGCTCGTCGATGCGGGGGTCCAGGGTGCGAAGGGCACCGGTGAGGTTGACGAGCACGGGGAAGTAGGCGGCGAGCGCGGCGACGGCGATCTTCGCGGTCATCCCGAGCCCCAGCCATGCGGTCAGGGGCGCGGCGATCGCGATCACGGGGATCGCGTAGAGCATCAGCGCCAGGCGGTACAGCGCGTCGCCGACGAGCCGGAACCGGTCGACGACGACCGCGAGCACGATGGCCGAGACGGCGCCGATGGCGAAGCCGGCGCCGGTCTCGACGAGGGTGATGCCGGTGACGAGGGCGATGGCCTCGCCGCGGGCGACGAACGTCTCGACGATGGTCGACGGCGGCACGAGCACGGCGCCGGGCGCCGCGACGGCCTGACCGGCGATCTGCCACGTCGCGATCAGGGCGACGTAGAAGACGACGATCGTCGTGGGCCGGAATGCCGTTCTCATTCGTCCGTCAGGTCCTCGTACGACCGGCTGAGCAGGTCGGTGAGCGCTCGCTCGTGGGCGACGAAGTCGTCGCTGAGCATCGAGTCGAGGGCGCGGGGGCGCGGCAGGTCGATCTCGCGGGTGGCGACGATGCGCCCGGGGTTGCGTCCCATGACGAACACCGTGTCGGAGAGGAAGACCGCCTCGGCGACGTTGTGCGTGACGAGGATCGCGGTGGTGCCGGTGGCCTCCCAGATCCGCTGCACCTCGGCGTTCATCTGACGACGACGCAGCTCGTCGAGGCCGTTGAACGGCTCGTCGAGGAACAGCACGCGCGGCTCCTCGATCAGAGCGCGGGCGATCGCGACGCGGCGGGCCATGCCGCCCGAGAGCTTGGCGGGCTGGTGGCCCTCGAAGCCCTCGAGACCCACGAGCCGCAGCATCGCCATGGCGCGTTCGCGGCGCTCGGACCGGGGCACGCCGCGCACCTGCAGCGGCAGTTCCACGTTCGCGAGCGCGGACCGCCACGGCAGCAGCACGGGGTCCTGGAACACGAACCCGAACTGCGCGTCGGTGCGTGCCTGGGCGGGGGTGCGCCCGAACAGGTCGACCGTCCCGCGGGTGGCCGGGATGACGTCGGCGATGATCCGCAGCAGCGTCGACTTGCCGCATCCAGAGGGCCCCAGCAGGGTGGCGAAGCCGCCCGCGGGAATGCGGAAGGCGACGTCCTTGAGGGCGGTGTACACGCCGCCCTTGACCCGGAACTCCTTGTCGACCGCGTCGACGACGATGTCCCCCGCCGGGGCGGCTGTCGCGGTGCTCACGAGTGGCCCAGACGGAGGATGCGGGCGAGGTTCCCGCCTTCGACGAGTGCCCGGTCGGCCTCGTCGGGGATGGCGCGGGCGATCTTGGCGCGCTCGAGCACGAAGGCGCTGCCGGGCCAGTCGGTGCCCATGACGATCTTCTCCGGGCCGACGCGCCGGTAGGCCATCTGCACCTCGAGCAGCTGCGTGCTGGAGGTCTCGAGGTAGATGTGGGGGTTCCGCTCGGAGACGATGAGCGCCTCGGTCACGTTCCACACGGTTCCCATGTGCGCGATGAGCACGGGCGCGTCGGGAAAGCCCCGCGAGATTTCCTCGATCGACAGCGGCGCGCACCAGGGGTCGTCGAGCGCGTTGACCAGCAGCGTCAGTCCTTCGTCGCTCGCCGCCCGGAAGATCGGGTCGAGCAGCCCGTGGTCGGCGAAGTGGTAGCCGTGCAGGGTGGGGTGCAGCTTGATGCCCTTGAGGCCGAGGCGCGCGCACTCGCGCAGCGACTCGACGGCGCCGGGGAGCCGCGGGTTCACCTGGCCGAAGCCGATGATGCGGTCGGGGTGGGCGGCGACGACCCGGGCGATGTAGGGGTTGTCGATGCTCTGGCCCAGGGAGCATCCGACGGCCATGTCGACGCCGGCCTCGTCCAGGTGAGCGATCATCGTGTCGGGGGTGAAGGACTCCGCGGTGAGGTAGTCGGAGGTGCCGGAGGCCTCCCAGATGTTGTTGTAGGCGTCGATGATCATCCTGTGCTCCGGTCGGTCGGTCGGTCGGTCGGGTGGGTGGGGTGACGATCGGGGTGGCCGGAGCGGCCCAGGCCGCCCCGATCGCCCGGTCAGTCGAGCAGCGACGTGGCGTCGCCGTACACGTCGTCGAGGATCGACGTGTCGACGACGTCGGCGGCCTCCAGCGGCGTGCTGAGGGTGCCCGCGGCGACAAGGGAGTCGATGATCTCCTGCATCTTGTCGAGGTCGATGCGCAGCACGCCGGCCGGCGAGCCGATCAGGGTCGCCTGGATCTCGGCCGTCTTCTCCTCGGTGGCGAGGTCGAGGCCGCCGGTGGGGTTGACGTCGTCGACGACGATCGCGGCGCCCTCGGCCGGGTGGGCGTTCAGCCACTCGTATCCCTTGACCGAGGCGGTCATGAACCGCGTGATGAGGTCGCGGTCGGTCTCGAGGTTCTCGCGGGTGGTGACGATGATGTTGCCGTAGCTGGGCACGCCGAGGTCGTCGAGGTAGAGGTAGTCGATGTCGAGGCCCTGCAGCTCGAGCGAGGCGCCCTGCGAGGTGGCGTAGCCGCCGTAGCCGTCGACCTGGCCGGTGACCAGCTGCGTCGGGTCGGAGCCGGCGGGCACGATCTCTACGGTGGACAGATCGACGCCGTTCGCCTCGAGCGCGGAGGTGAGCTGGTCGACGCCGTTCTCAGGGTAGGCGATCGTCTTGCCCTCGATGTCGCTCGCCTCGGTGATGGGCTCGTCCGACAGGCTCATGATCGCCATGGGCGACTTCTGGAAGACGGTGCCGATGGCGACGAGGTCCTCTCCGCTCTCGACCGCCTGCAGGAACAGGGTGTTGTCCTCGTCGCCGAGCAGAGCGGCACCGCCGGCGACCTGCTGCCAGGCGAGGATGTTGGACCCGCCCGCGGTGAAGGTCGGCTCGATGCCCTCGTCGGCGTAGAAGCCTTCGGCGTCGGCGGCGAAGAAGCCGCCGAACTGGGTGATCTTGAGCCAGCTGAGCTGGTAGTCGACCGGTTCGAGAGCGGCGGCGTCCGAGGAGCCGTCGGACGGGTCGCCGGCGCACGAGGCGAGGGCGAGGGCGGATGCGGCGAGGGCTGCCGTCGCGGCGAGGGCTCGGGCGAGCGGGGTTCGAGAGCGGATCATGGTCACTTCCTTGGGTGCGGGCGAAGACGGGTGACGTGTGGCGCTGGGGCGGTGGCGAGCCCGCCGGATCGGGTGCTTCCGGTGGCTCCGTCCTCATCGTGCGCGTGTCGCGCGAACGCCCGCAATCGACAGACTGCTTCGGATGCGTGACCTCGAATTTACGAAGTGTCAGGTGCAGGTTGATTTCGAGAATGTGTTGGTCGCGTAAATCCGCGCAAGGATCGCCGTACAGCTCCGCTGTAGCCGACGTAATGTCTTGCCATGCGCGCGTAACCTCCGCGACACACGAGGTGGCGTCGCCGTCCCGCGTCGACGCGCAAGCGCTGAGACGATCCACGGCAACGCGGCACGACAAACGGCCCTGGGGCTGCTGGGCGTCTTAGCCTCTCGTTCCCCGGGTCACGCGAAACCGCGGCGGCATGTCGCTCCCGCTCGGCTGGACGACGGGCGCTGCGAGACAGCACACGCCCGCCGCCGCCAGGTCTTCCACGGTCACAGGTGCCCGCCAATCGGACCCAGCGGAAGAGACAGACCGCCTGCGCTTCGCACTCAGCGCGCGGTCTGAAAGCGCGGCCTCGGCCCTTCGATGCAAGCGACCGCGATCTTCATCTCGACCAGTTCGGTCAAGTCCCGTGGCGTGGTGTCACTTCGGTTGTTCCTGTGATGGATGGGGTCAGGCGGTGAGGTGGAGCTCGGGACGGGCGGGTTCTGCGTGGTCGTGGAGGGTGTGGATGAGTTTGCGCATGGA
>NZ_CACSKB010000056.1 GCF_902706225.1 Microbacterium sp. 18062 | reverse complement strand
CGCCCCCCGATCTCTAAACCTAAGCTTTCGTCGGCCGCGTCAGTTGTGTATAAGAGACAGGGCGGGGGCGGGGGCGGCGCAGGACGCACGCGGCCGCGTTCACGCACCGAGCGCGGCCAGGACGCCCTCGTGCGGGTCACCCTCGACCTGGGCGACGTCGTCTTCGGCGCCCACCGCGACCTCGAGGTCGACACCGCGGTGCTCTGCGAGACGTGCGAGGGCGGCGGCTGCCAGCCGGGCACCGGCCCCGCCACCTGCGACATCTGCCACGGCTCGGGCCACGTGCAGCGCACCGTTCGCAGCCTCATCGGCAACGTCGTGACGAGCGCGCCGTGCGGCACCTGCCAGGGTTACGGCACGACCATCCCGTATCCCTGCGCGACCTGCCAGGGACAGGGACGGGTGCGCGCGCGTCGCACGGTCTCGGTGGACATCCCCGCGGGCGTCGAGACGGGGCTGCGCCTGCAGCTGCCCGGCTCCGGCGAGGTCGGTCCGGCCGGTGGTCCCCACGGTGACCTCTACCTCGAGATCACGGTCGAGCCGCACGAGGTGTTCAGCCGCGACGGCGACGACCTCCTCGCGACGCTCGACGTCTCGATGTCCGACGCGATCCTCGGCACGACGACCCGCATCGACTCGCTCGACGGCCCCGTCGACCTCGAGCTGCGCGCGGGGGTGCAGGGCGGCGACATCCTGACGATCAAGGGCCGGGGCATCACGCCGTTGCGCGGCAGCCAGCGCGGCGATCTGCGCATCGGCGTGCACGTCGTGACCCCGACCCGGCTCGACCACAAGGAACGCGCCCTGATCGAGGAGTTCGCGACGAGGACGAAGGCGCCCTCGCCCAAGCTCGCGGAGTTCCAGCAGGGCCTCTTCGCGAAGCTTCGCGACCGGTTCCGGAACGGCTGATCCGTGGCGCTGCACTTCCTCGTAGAGGAGGCCGGCGACGCGGCGGTCGGCGAGCACGTGCTGCTGACCGGCGCCGAGGCACATCACGCTGCGGCCGTGCGCCGCGTGCGCGTGGGCGAGGACGTGAGCGTCGGCGACGGGCGAGGAGCGTGGCTGGCCGGAGTGATCGAGAGCGCGTCCCCGCGCGCGGTGTCGGTGCGCGTGACGGAACGACAGGACGTCCCGCCGCGCACACCTCGACTGGTGCTGGTGCAGGCCCTCGCGAAGGGGGACCGGGACGAGCTGGCGATCCAGGCGGCCACCGAGCTCGGCGTCGATGCGATCGTGCCCTGGCAGGCGGCGCGCAGCGTCTCGCGCTGGATCCCCGCGTCCCGAGCCGGACACGGGGAGGATGCCGCTAAGGAGGAGAAGGGCAGGATCCGCTGGGCCGGGATCGTCCGCGAGGCGGCCAAGCAGGCCCACCGGGCGTGGGTCCCCGAGGTCGAGGGCGTCGCCACGACCGCGCAGATTGCCGCGCGTGCCGCCGCATCCGTCGTCTTCGTGCTCGAGCCGACCGCGGCGGTGCGTCTGACCGACGAGCTGCGCGCCCTGCCCGCCGCCGGCACGGACCTGCTGCTGGTCGTCGGCCCCGAGGGGGGCATCGACGCGAGCGAGCTGGCGGCGTTCGCGCAGGCCGGCGCCCGCGCCGTGCGCCTGGGCGACGGCGTCCTGCGCACGTCCACCGCGGGCCCCGCCGCGCTGGCCGCGGTGGAGGTCTGCCTCGGCCGCTGGTGAGGCGCCGCCGGTAGACTGGCGGTATGAGCGAGCCCTCCGTCTTCACGCGCATCCTCCGAGGCGAGATCCCTTCGGAGATCGTGGCGGAGAGCGAGCGCGCCTTCGTCATCCGCGACATCGCCCCCAAGGCTCCCGTGCATCTGCTCGTGATCCCCAAGACCGAGGCCTACCGCGACGTCGTCGAGCTCGCCGCCGGAGACCCGTCGCTGCTGGCCGAGCTCGTCGAGCTCGCCCGCGACGCGGCCGCGGCGCACTCCGACGGAGACTTCCGGCTCGTCTTCAACACCGGTGCCGGTGCCGGGCAGACGGTCTTCCACGTGCACGCGCACGTGCTCGCCGGCGGACTCGAAGAGGCGAGCCTCGGTGCCTGAGGGGGAGGCCGCTGCTCCCGACGCGAAAGACGGCCAGGCCGTCGAGCGTCTCCTGGCCGACGGCATCGCGATGGTGCAGCTGCTGGGTCCCCAGGATCGGCTGCTGCGCGTCGTCGAGCGCGAACATCCCGACGTCGACGTGCACGTCCGGGGCAACGAGATCACCCTCTCCGGCGCGGTGGCGGAGGTCGCCGCCGCGAAGACGCTCGTCGAGGAGCTGCTCGTGATGGCCCGCGACGGCCACGACCTGGGACCGGCCGACGTGTCGTCGTCGAGCCGCATCCTCCGCTCGGAGGCCGGGATGCGACCGTCCGAGGTGATGGGGGAGGCGATCCTCTCGACGCGCGGCAAGGTCATCCGCCCGAAGACCCCCGGCCAGAAGGCGTACGTCGACGCGATCGAGGAGAACACGATCGTCTTCGGCATCGGTCCCGCGGGCACGGGCAAGACCTACCTCGCCATGGCGAAGGCGGTGCAGGCGCTGCAGCGCAAGGAGGTGAGCCGCATCATCCTGACGCGGCCTGCGGTGGAGGCGGGGGAGCGCCTCGGGTTCCTTCCCGGCACGCTCACGGACAAGATCGACCCGTACCTGCGTCCGCTGTACGACGCGCTCAACGAGATGCTCGATCCCGAGATCGTGCCGAAGCTCATGGCGACGGGAACGATCGAGGTGGCGCCGCTGGCGTACATGCGCGGCCGCACGCTCAACGACTCTTTCGTGGTGCTCGACGAGGCCCAGAACACGACGCCCGAGCAGATGAAGATGTTCCTCACTCGGCTCGGCTTCGGCACCCGCATGGTCGTCACCGGCGACATCACCCAGGTCGACCTTCCGCAGGGCGCGTCGGGGCTCCGGCTCGTCACCCGGGTGCTGAAGGACATCGACGACATCCACTTCGCGACCCTCACGAGCGACGACGTCGTGCGGCACACGCTCGTCGGGCGCATCGTCGACGCCTACGGCGAGTACGACGAGCGGCGCCTGTCGGCGCGCCGCGAGCGGGACGAGGCGAGCGAGTTCGCAGGCCGTGCGGAGCGCAGAGGCGGGACCCGCGACCACCTACCGAAGCGAGGGCGTCCATGACCATCGAGATCACGAACGAGTCCGGCGTCGACATCGACGAGACCGTGCTGCTGCGTCTCATGGAGAGCAACCTCGCGGAGCTGAACGTCAGCGCGGATGCGGATGTCGCCATCCTGCTGGTCGACGAGGGCGCCATGGAGGCACTCCACGTGCAGTGGATGGACGAGCCCGGTCCGACCGACGTGCTGAGCTTCCCGATGGACGAGCTGCGCCCGGGCACGGAGGAGGCGCCGACGCCCCCGGGACTGCTCGGGGACATCGTGCTGTGCCCGCAGGTGGCCGAGACCCAGGCCCGCGAGGCCACGCCCGCGCACTCGACCGCGGACGAGCTCGTCATGCTCACGACCCACGGTCTGCTGCACCTGCTCGGCTTCGACCACGCGGAGCCCGAGGAGGCGACCGAGATGTTCGGTCTGCAGCGCGATCTCATCGTCGCGTTCTCGGTGGCCGAACGCCGCAGGTCGCGCGGATGACCGCTGTCCTGCTGCTCCTGGCCGCGATCCTGCTGATCGCCTTCGGAGCGCTCATGGCGGCGATCGACGCCGCCTTCGGGGTGACCTCGCGGGGAGACCTCGCCGACCTCGCCGCATCCGGACGGAACTCCCGCATGCTCGCGCGGATCGCGGCCGACCCCGAGGCGCACGCCAACGTCGTGGTCTTCATCCGCGTCCTGTCCGAGACCGCCGCCGCGGTGCTCGTCACCGCGGCGTTCATGCTCATGTTCGACAGCATCTGGTGGGCGCTGCTGGCCGCCGTCGTGCTCATGACCGGGATGTCCTTCGTCGCCGTGGGCGTGAGCCCGCGGGCCGTCGGCCGGCGACACGCCTGGGGTCTGCTGCGGGGAGCGGCGCCCGTCATCCGCGGAGTCCGGATCCTGCTCGGACCGCTCGCGCACGGACTCGTGGCGTTGAGCAGCCGGGTGACGCCCGGCGGGGCCCGCGCCGCATCCTTCGACTCGGAGGAACAACTGCTCAGCATGGTCGACGAGGCCGCGATGCAGGACCTCATCGAAGAGGACGATCGCGAGCTGATCCACTCGGTCTTCGAGTTCACCGGCACGTTCGTGCGCGCCGTCATGGTGCCGCGCACGGACATGGTCGTCATCTCCGGAGCCGACACGGCGCGCGAGGCGCTCGGCATCTTCCTCGACAAGGGAGTGTCGCGCATCCCCGTCGTCACGGAGGACGGCGAGGACGTCACCGGCATCCTCTACCTGAAGGACCTCGTGCAGTTCTCCTTCCGCGACGAGAGCGGATGGGGCCAGCAGTCGGTGTCGCGGATCGCCCGGCCGCCGGTCTTCGTGCCGGAGTCCATGCGCGCCGAGGCGCTGCTCCAGCAGATGAAGCGCGACGCGGTGCACGTGTGCATGGTGGTCGATGAGTACGGCGGCATCGCGGGCCTCGTCACGCTCGAGGACCTCATCGAGGAGCTCGTGGGTGAGATCGCGGACGAGTACGATGCCAAGGCGACCGAGATCGTCGAGCTGGAACCGGGTCGCTACCGAGTGAGCGCGCGCCTGGGGCTCGACGAGGTGGGCGATCTCTTCGGGGTCGAGCTGGACGACGACGACGTCGACTCGGTCGGCGGACTGCTCGGCAAGGCACTCGGACGCGTGCCGCAGCCGGGCGCAGCCGCGGAGCATGAGGGGCTGATCCTCACCGGCGGCACATCGCGCGGTCGCGGTCGCGGTCTCGCGACCGTCTTCGTGGAGCGCGCTCCGCACGACGGCGAGGACGACGAGCAGCGGACGACGACGGGCGAGATCGCCGTGCCGGCGAGGGGAGAACGATGATCGAGGTGTTCCGGAGCGGGTTCGTGACGTTCGTCGGCAGGCCGAACGTCGGCAAGTCGACGCTGACCAACGCCCTCGTGGGCGAGAAGATCGCCATCACGAGCGAGAAGCCGCAGACCACGCGCCGCGCCATCCGCGGCATCGTCAATCGGCCCGGCGGCCAGCTGATCGTCGTCGACACCCCGGGGCTCCACCGCCCGCGAACCCTTCTCGGGCAGCGCCTGAACGACCTCGTCGGCGACGTCCTGGGCGACGTCGACGTGATCGCGTTCTGCGTGCCCGCCACCGAGAGGATCGGGCCGGGCGATCGTCGCATCGCCGAGTCCCTCGACGGCTACGGCCGGGCGAAGAAGATCGCGATCGTGACGAAGACCGACACCGGGACCCGCGAGGAGATCACCGAGCGCCTGATCGAGGTCGACGCGCTGCGCGAGGACTGGACGGCGGTCATCCCGCTGTCGGCCGTGACCGGCGAGCAGCTCGACGTGCTCGCGGACGAACTGCTGGAGCTCATGCCCGAGGGACCCGCGCTCTACGGCGAGGGCATCGTCACCGACGAGGAGCAGGACGACCGGATCGCCGAGATCATCCGGGAGGCCGCCCTCGGCGACGCCCGCGAGGAGCTGCCGCACTCGATCGCGGTCGTGGTGCAGGAGATCGCGCCCCGTGAGGGGTCGGACCTGACCGACGTGTTCGCCGACATCATCGTCGAGCGCGACAGCCAGAAGGCGATCATCATCGGCCGCCGGGGAGCGCGACTGCGCGATGTCGGTGCCCGGGCGCGCGCGGGGATCGAGGAGCTCCTCGGCACACGGGTGTACCTTGCGCTGCACGTGCGCGTGGCCAAGGAATGGCAGCGCGACCCGAAGCAGCTGGGCCGACTCGGCTTCTGAGGCTCCTCGGGTGTAGGCTGCATCCATGCGCGCGGGCACGCTCCTTCTCCTTAGCCGCCGCGACGAGACCTCGATCTAGGGCCTTTCTCGTCGCGGAGCTCGTCATCGGCCCGCCATTCCGACGAGAGAAGAAGCCACAGCCATGGAGAACACGCAGAAGCCGTCGGGCATGCCGACGCACAAGTACCGTCCGTTCCACGAGCAGATCCGCGTCGACCTGCCCGATCGCACGTGGCCCGACGCGCGCATCACCCAGGCGCCGCGTTGGTGCGCGGTGGACCTCCGTGACGGCAACCAGGCGCTGATCGACCCGATGAGCCCCGAGCGCAAGCGCGTGATGTTCGAGCTGCTGGTGCAGTTGGGCTACAAGGAGATCGAGGTCGGGTTCCCGAGCGCGAGCCAGACCGACTTCGACTTCGTTCGCGCGCTTATCGAAGAGGGCCTGATCCCCGACGACGTCACCATCCAGGTGCTGACCCAGGCGCGTCAGCATCTGATCGAGCGCACCTACGAGTCGATCGCCGGTGCCAAGCGCGCGATCGTGCACCTGTACAACTCCACGAGCGTGCTGCAGCGCGATGTGGTGTTCCGCACCGACAAGCAGGGCGTCACCGACATCGCGCTCGAGGGTGCGCGTCTGTGCCGCGAGTACGAGAAGCGCATCCCCGAGACCGCGGTGTTCTACGAGTACTCGCCCGAGAGCTACACCGGCACCGAGCTCGAGTTCGCCGTCGACATCTGCAACCAGGTGCTCGAGGTGTTCGAGCCGACCCCCGAGCGCAAGGTCATCATCAACCTGCCGGCGACCGTCGAGATGGCCACGCCCAACGTCTACGCGGACTCGATCGAGTGGATGAGCCGCCACCTGGCGCACCGTGAGAACGTCATCGTGTCGTTGCATCCGCACAACGACCGCGGCACCGCCATCGCCGCCGCCGAGCTCGGCTACATGGCCGGCGCGGACCGCATCGAGGGATGCCTCTTCGGCAACGGCGAGCGCACCGGCAACGTCGACCTGGTCGCGCTGGGCGTCAACCTGCTGACGCAGGGGATCGACCCGCAGATCGACTTCAGCGACATCGACCAGGTCAAGCGCACGGTCGAGTACTGCAATCAGCTGCCGGTGCCCGAGCGCAGCCCCTGGGTGGGCGACCTGGTCTTCACCGCGTTCAGCGGCTCGCACCAGGACGCCATCAAGAAGGGCTTCGAGACCATGGAGGCCCGGGCGGACGCCGAGGGCGTCTCGGTGGACGATCTGGAGTGGGCTGTCCCGTACCTGCCGATCGATCCGAAGGATCTCGGCCGCTCGTACGAGGCCGTCATCCGGGTCAACTCCCAGTCGGGCAAGGGCGGCGTCGCCTATCTCCTGAAGTCCGACCACGCGATCGACCTGCCGCGGAAGCTGCAGATCGAGTTCTCGGGCGTCGTGCAGGCGAAGACCGACGCCGAGGGCGGCGAGGTCACGAGCGAGCAGATCTGGTCGGTCTTCACCGACGAGTACCTGCCGGCCGGGGTCGCCGAGCACCGGTGGGGACGCTTCGAGCTGCTGAGCACCCGCACGCAGAGCGACCTGTCGGGAGACGTCCACCTCGACGTCACGCTGCGTGACGGCGACGACCGGTTCGAGGCCGACGGATCCGGCAACGGCCCGGTCGCCGCGTTCCTCGAGATCGTGCGCGCACGGGGCTTCGACGTCACGCTCTACGACTACGTCGAGCACGCCCTCAGCGCCGGCGGCGACGCGCAGGCGGCCGCCTACGTCGAGCTGCAGGTCGATGGCCAGCGGCTGTGGGGCGTCGGCATCGACGGTGACATCTCGACGGCGAGCCTCAAGGCGATCGTGTCGGGTGTGAACCGGGCCATCCGCACGCGCGAGCGCGAGCGCACCCTCGCCTCCGTCTGACCGCCTAGGACCGCGAGACTGCATGCGGCCGCCGAGACTGCGGGGGGCACCCCGCTGTCTCGGCGCGGGCGTGCAGTCTCGCGGGGATTCGACCGGGCACGGCCGGGCTCGGCGTCCGAGCGGCTCAGCGGCCGGGATCGGCGGGGCGGACGACCGGGATGGCGGACGTCTCGACCGCGACCTTGCGCCGGTAGAGCATGCGTTGCTCGGGCAGCGACACGTCGAAGACGACCGCGAGGATGCGGATGACGGTCGTCACCGCGATGCCCACGATCGCGGCGATCACGAGGTGGACGCCGAAGGCGTCGAGCGCCGCCAGCACGACGCAGCCGGCCGCCGCCGCGACCGCGTAGAGCGAGCTGACGTGCAGGATCGCGACCGGCAGTCCCATGATGATGTCGCGCAGGATGCCGCCGCCCACCGCCGCGCAGACGCCCACGAAGACGGCGGGCACCGGCGGCAGGCCCAGCGCGAGCGCCTTGCTCGTGCCGAACGCGCCGAAGAGGCCGATCACGAGTGCGTCGAGGCCCACGATCAGCCCGTTCAGTCGCTGGAAGAGACCGGCCAGGAGCATCCCGATCAACGCGGCCGCGGACGCCGTCAGCAGATACCCGTTGCTCTGCAGGGTGGCGGGGGAGACCCCGAGCAGGAGATCCCGGATGAGGCCCCCGCCCGTCCCCATCACGATCCCTATGATGGCGACACCGAGCATGTCGAGCCGCCGTTCGCCCTGGAAGCCGGAGGCGAACAGCGCCCCTTGGACGCCGCCGAGGGCGACGGCGGTCAGATCGGCCCACAACGGGATCACGAAGAGCGGCTCGGTCACCCCTCCATTGTCCCGGATCACGGGATAATCGAGGGGTGCCCACTTATCGCGACGAGGTCGTGGTCCTGCGCACCCACAAGCTGGGTGAGGCGGACCGCATCGTGACGATGCTGGGGCGTCGCCACGGCAAGATCCGTGCGGTGGCGAAGGGGGTGCGGCGCACGTCCTCGAAACTGGGCTCCCGTCTCGAGCCGTTCATGGTCGCCGATGTGCAGCTCTACGCCGGCAGATCGCTCGACATCGTGCAGCAGGCGGAGTCGCTCGGCACCTACGGCGCCGAGATCGTGGCCGACTACGACCGGTACACCGCGGCGAGTGCGATGGTCGAGACCGCGGATCGCCTCGGCGACGCGGATGCCTCCGCGTCGCACTACCTCCTGCTGGTCGGCGGCCTGCGCGCGCTGTCGCTCGCCGCGCACGCGCCCCGCAGCATCCTGGACTCCTACCTGCTGCGCGCGATGGCGCTCTCCGGCTGGGCGCCGGGCCTCGAGGACTGCGCGCGCTGCAGCGCTCCGGGCCCGCATCGCTCCTTCGTGGCGCAGGTGGGCGGGATGGTGTGCGCGAACTGTGCGCCGGCCGGGTCCGCCCGGGTCGACGAGAACACGACCGCGCAGCTGCGCGCGCTGCTCAGCGGGGACTGGGACCACGTGGATGCTGCGAGCACCGGAACCTCCGCCGCCGCATCCGGACTCGTCGCCGCCTACGCGCAATGGCACCTGGACCGAGGGATCCGATCGCTCTCGCACGTGGGGGTCGCCCGATGACGCCGAAGCCCTTCACCCACCGGGACGCGGTGCCCTACCGTCCGGTCGACTGGACGGCCGAGTATCCGCCCGCGTACCCGAAGGGGGCCGTGCCCGGACACGTCGCGATCGTGATGGACGGCAACGGGCGATGGGCGAACGGTAGGGGCCTCACCCGGGTGGAGGGACACAAGGCGGGCGAGGCCGCTCTGCTCGACGTCGTCGCCGGAGCGATCCAGGCGGGTGTCCGTCACCTCTCCGTCTACGCGTTCTCCACGGAGAACTGGTCGCGGTCCCCGGACGAGGTCCGCTTCCTGATGGGCTTCAACCGGGACGTGCTGCACCGCCGCCGCGACCAGCTCAACGAGTGGGGCGTCCGGGTGCGGTGGGCGGGGCGCAAGCCCCGGCTCTGGGGATCGGTCATCAAGGAGCTCCAGTACGCGGAGCAGCTGACGCGCGACAACGACGTGCTGACCCTGACGATGTGCGTCAACTACGGCGGCCGGGTCGAGCTCGTGGACGCGATGAGGTCGATCGCCGACGATGTGGCCGCGGGCCGGCTGAAGCCGTCCGCGGTCTCCGAGAAGCTGCTGGCGCGCCGGATGTACATCCCGGACATGCCCGACGTCGACCTCTTCGTCCGGTCGAGCGGAGAACAGCGCACGTCGAACTTCCTGCTGTGGGAGTCGGCGTACGCCGAGTTCGTCTTCCTGGACACCCTGTGGCCCGACTTCGGGCGCCGGGACCTGTGGCACGCGATAGACCAGTATCTCAGCCGGGATCGACGCTTCGGCGGGGCGATCGACACGCCGCACGAGTCCGGCACGCCCCCGGGGGAATAGGCGCGCCGTCGTGCACGGTTCTCCTCGTCATGACAGACCCGATCCGGATCGACGTATGGAGCGACATCGCCTGCCCCTGGTGCTACATCGGCAAGCGCAACCTCGAGAAGGGGCTCGAGGAGACGTCCTCCGACGAGAACGCCCCGGAGGTCGAGGTCACGTTCCACTCCTACGAGCTCTCTCCCGACACCCCCGTCGACTTCGACGGCGACGAGATCGACTTCCTCGCCGGGCACAAGGGCATGCCGCGCGACCAGGTGCAGCAGATGCTCGAGCGCGTGACGAGCGTCGCCGCCGACGCGGGCCTCGAATACCACTTCGAGCATCTGCAGCACACGAACACCGTCAAGGCGCATGAGCTGCTGCACGCCGCGAAGGCCCAGGGCCGCCAGGCCGAGATGGCCGAGCGACTCATGTCGGCGTACTTCGTCGAGGGCAAGCACGTCGGCCGTATCGACGAGCTCGTCGAGCTCGCCGCCGAGGTGGGGCTGGAGCGCGACGCCGTGCGCGACGCGCTGGAGAGCGAGCGGTACCTGCCGGACGTGCGGTCCGATCAGGCGCAGGCCGCAGGCTACGGCATCAACGGCGTCCCGTTCTTCGTGATCGACGGCACCTACGGGGTGAGCGGTGCGCAGCCCGCAGAGGCGTTCGCGCAGATCGCCCGTCAGGTGTGGTCCGAGCGCGCCGTGGCGGCGCCTGCCGACTGAGTCAGCGCCAGTCGAACCGGGAGGACTCAGGCCGGCAGGCTCTTCTCGATGACGGCGACGATCGCGGGGTCGTCCGGCTTCACGGTCGGGCGGAACCGGTGGACGTCGCCGCTCGGCGTCAGCACGAACTTCTCGAAGTTCCAGAGGATGGGACCGCGCTTGCCCTCTTCGTCCTTGGCCTTCTTCAGCGCCTTGTAGAGGGGAGCCGCGTTCGCGCCGTTGACCTTGACCTTGTCGAGGACGGGGAACGAGACGCCCCAGGTCGTGGCACAGTAGTCGAGGATCTCCTCCATCGATCCCGGTTCCTGTCCCATGAACTGGTTGCAGGGGAAGCCGAGCACCGTGAAGCCGCGTTCGCCGTAGGTGCGCTGCAGCTCCTCGAGCTGCTCGTACTGCGGGGTGAGCCCGCACTTCGAGGCCACGTTGACGATCAGCAGCACGCCGTCGCCGTACTCGGCGAGTGTCGTCTCCCGTCCGTCGGCGGCTGTGACGGGGATGCTGCGAAGGTCCGGGGCGGTGTCGTCGCTCATGGGTCCACAGTACGCCGCCGAGAGGTGTCCGGGTCTGGGAGAATAAGACGATGACCACGACTCTCGCCTCCGCCCCGGCGTTGCGGATCGGGCCGATCGAGGTGGACGTCCCCGTGGTGCTCGCGCCCATGGCAGGCATCACCAACACCGCGTTCCGTCGCCTGTGCCGCGAGTACGGCGCCGGTCTGTACGTCAGCGAGATGATCACCTCGCGCGCGCTCGTCGAGCGCAACGCCACGACCATGCGACTGATCCGGCACCACGAGTCCGAGGTGCCGCGCTCCGTCCAGCTGTACGGCGTCGACCCGGTGACGGTCGGCCGTGCGGCGCGACTCCTGGCCGACGAGGACCGTGCCGATCACATCGACCTGAACTTCGGATGCCCCGTCCCCAAGGTGACGCGCAAGGGCGGGGGAGCGGCGCTCCCGTGGAAGTCCGATCTGTTCGGCGCGATCGTGCAGGCCGCGGTCGGGAACGCCGGCGGCATCCCGGTGACGGTCAAGATGCGCAAGGGCATCGACGATGACCATCTGACCTTCCTCGACGCAGGGCGGCTCGCCGAGGACGCCGGCGCGGCCGCGGTGGCGCTCCACGCGCGCACCGCCGCGCAGTTCTATTCCGGTGCCGCCGACTGGAGCGCGATCGCCGCGCTCAAGCGGGCCGTCACCAGCATCCCGGTGCTCGGCAACGGCGACATCTGGTCGGCCGACGACGCCGTGCGGATGATGGCCGAGACGGGAGCGGACGGCGTCGTGGTCGGTCGCGGCTGTCTCGGCCGTCCGTGGCTGTTCGGGGATCTCGCACGCACCTTCGGCGGCGGGGGCGGATCGGCGCCGGTCGATGCCACGCTCGGTTTCGTCGCCGCCGCGTTCCGCCGTCATGCGGAGCTCCTGGTGGAGTTCTTCGAGGACGAGGGACGCGGATGCCGCGACATCCGCAAGCACGTGGCGTGGTACTTCAAGGGCTATCCCGTGGGCGGCGACATCCGCGCGGCGCTCGCGACGGCATCGACGCTCGCCGAGATCGACGACCTGCTCGGCACCCTCGACGCCGACGCCCCGTATCCGGGAGCCGCAGCCGAGGGGCAACGCGGTCGCGCGGGCACGCCGAAGCGTCCCGCCCTCCCGGAGGGCTGGCTGCACAGCCGCGACCTCGCGGCCGACGCAGCGGACACCCTGGCGGATGCGGAGCTCGATCACAGTGGCGGCTGATGGCATCGCGGCGGGGGGGACCACGGTCGGGCGCCCCGCGGGATACGACGCATCCGATGCGGAGCGCTTCTTCGTCGAGCACCACCGGTCGCAGCGGGACGACTTCGCCCGCGACCGCGCGCGCGTGCTGCACTCGGCGTCGCTTCGGCGGCTGGCGGCGAAGACGCAGGTGCTGAGCCCGGCGAGCCCCGCCGATTTCGCCCGCAACCGTCTCACCCACTCGCTCGAGGTCGCGCAGGTCGGACGCGAGCTGGCGACCGCCCTGCAGCTGGCCCCCGACGTCGTCGACACGGCGTGCCTGAGCCACGATCTGGGACACCCGCCGTTCGGACACAACGGTGAGCGCGCGCTCAACGAGTGGGCGGAGGACATCGGCGGCTTCGAGGGCAACGCGCAGACGCTCCGCATCCTGACCCGCCTCGAGTCGAAGGTGATCGGCCCGGACGGCGACAGCTTCGGGCTCAACCTCACGCGCGCGAGCCTCGATGCGACGTGCAAGTACCCGTGGACCGTCGACAGCCCCGTGCCCGACCCGGGCGGACGACTGAAGTTCGGCGTGTATCCCGAGGACGAGCCGGCCTTCCGCTGGATGCGGGAGGGCGCTCCCGGGCGGGTCCGCTGTATCGAGGCCGAGGTCATGGACCTCTCCGATGACATCGCGTATTCGGTGCACGACTTCGAGGACGCCATCGTCAACGGCTACCTCGACCCGCAGCGCCTGTTCGACCCGCGCCAGCACGCCGCGATCCTGAGCGCCATCCAGACCTGGGTCGGCTACGACTTCACGCGGGACGAGCTCGACGACGCCCTGTTCCGGCTCATGCGCCTGCCGGAATGGATCCAGGTGTTCGACGGGACGCGTGCGGCGCACGCACGGCTGAAGAACCTCACGTCGGATCTGATCGGCCGGTTCGCCCGCGCCGCCACCGCGGCGACCCGTGAGGCGTACGAGGCACCGGTGCTCACCCGCTATCGTGCCCATGTGGTCGTCCCGCGCGTGATCGAGGCGGAGATGGCGGTGCTCAAGGGAACGATCGGTGCGTTCGTGGTGACGATCGAGGGGCGCAAGACGCTCTACAAGGAGCAGCGGCGGGTGCTGAAGCGGCTCGCGACGGCACTGTCGGAGGCACCGGAGAACCTCGACACGCTGCACGCGGAGGACTTCGCCGCCGCCGAGACGGATGCGGCGCGCCGCCGTGTGGTCGTCGACCAGGTCGCGAGTCTCACCGATCGGGTGGCGCTCGGCTGGCACCATCGCCTTGTCGGCGAGATCGACAGCGAGTCGCTCGGCGTCTGGATGCCCGGGGGCCGGATCGAGTCCCGCTCGTTCTACGCGCTTCCCGAGCCGCTCGAGGGGCTCTGATGGCCGGCCGCATCGCTCAGGCCGATGTGGAGGAGGTCAAGGCTCGCACGAACATCGCCGACATCGTGGGGGAGCGCGTCGCGCTCAAGTCCGCGGGCGTGGGCTCGCTGAAGGGCCTGTGCCCCTTCCACGACGAACGCAGCCCGAGCTTCCACGTGCGACCCCAGGTGGGGTTCTACCACTGCTTCGGATGCGGTGAGTCGGGCGATGTCTACACGTTCCTGCGGCAGATCGACCATGTCTCCTTCACCGAGGCCGTGGAGCGACTCGCCGGCCGCATCGGCTTCACGCTGCACTACGAGGAGGGCGGAGCGGCTCCCGAGACGTCCGGACGAGCACGTCTGTACGCCGCGAACGCGGCGGCGGCTGAGTTCTTCCGGGCGCAGCTGTTGAGCTCCGAGGCCGAGGTCGGGCGACGGTTCCTGGGCGAGCGGGGATTCGACGCGGGCGCCGCTGCGCACTTCGGGGTCGGCTTCGCGCCGTCCGGCTGGTCGGCGCTGCTCGACACCCTCACGACCAAGGGGTTCACCCGCGAGGAGCTCACGACCGCGGGACTCGTGTCGCAGGGGCAGCGCGGTGTCTACGACCGCTTCCGGGGACGTCTGGTCTGGCCGATCCGCGACGTGACGGGGCAGGTGATCGGCTTCGGGGCGCGGAAACTCCTGGAGAGCGACCAGGGTCCGAAGTACCTGAACACACCGGAGACGCCGATCTACCACAAATCGCAGGTGCTGTACGGACTGGACCTCGCCAAGCGGGACATCTCGCGCGGCGAGACGCGACGGGTGATCGTCGTCGAGGGCTACACGGACGTGATGGCGTGCCACCTGTCGGGGCTGACCACCGCCGTGGCGACGTGCGGGACGGCGTTCGGCGCCGACCACATGAAGGTCGTCCGCAGGATCATGGGCGATGACGCCGCAGCCGAGGTGGTCTTCACCTTCGACCCTGATGCGGCCGGACAGAAGGCGGCGGTGCGCGCGTTCACCGAGACGCGATCGCTGAACGCGCAGAGCTTCGTCGCGGTGGGGCCGACCGGGCTCGATCCCTGCGATCTGCGTCTCGCGCGCGGCGACGGCGCGGTGCGCGGCCTCATGGACACGAAGATCCCGATGTTCGAGTTCATCATCGATCAGCGGCTCAAGGGCCGCGACCTGGGCACGGTCGAGGGCCGGCTCGCCGGGCTCACGGCGGCGGCCCCGCTGCTCGCGGAGATCCGGGACGAGCCGCTGCGCCGGCGCTACGAGCACGTGCTGGCGCGGCGTCTGGGCGAGGACCTGTCGGACGTGCACCGGGAGGTCGCGCGGCAGCGCGCGATCCAGCGCCAGGGGGGATCGACCGAGGCGGGAGCGACGTCGCGTCCACCCCGGTCCCCGGGTCCCTCTAGCCCCGAGCCGGCCGAGGCGCCCACTCCTCGGGTGTCGATCGCCTCGCTTCCGCGCGACGCCGACGTCGCCCTCGAACGCGACGCCCTGATGGGCTTCCTCCAGTACGGACACCGGATCGACCCGGCCGAGCTGCGGGCGGCGCTCGACGAGCCCTTCCGGCATCCGGCGCTCGAGGCCGTGCGCTCGAGCATCGCCGCGGTGCCCGATCACACGCGGCCCGGGTGGGCGGTCGCGGCGGTCGACGCCGTCCGTGAGCCCTATCGCTCGCTGGCGGCGGAGCTGCTGACCGGGGACTTCCCCGCACGCGACGATCAGCACGCCGTGACATCAGCCCGGGACCTGGCGCGCCGCATCCGGCTGCGTGGCGTCGACCGGGAGAAGCGCGAGCTGTTGAGCGCCATCCAACGGCTCGCACCGGACTCCGAGGAGGGCCGTCGAGTGCGGTTGCGGCTGCGTGAGCTCGATGCGGTCCGGCAGCGTCTGAGCGGCGAGCAGTAGCGCCAGCCGGCTGTAGACGGCAGGATGACACACATGACGTCCCAGACATCCGCGGACAGCATCGTCTGCAGCGACCTGAGCATCGCGCACGCGAGCGGTCGCGGAACGCCGGAACGCGTCGTCGACGGGGTGTCCTTCACCCTCGCTCGCGGGGCGGCGCTCATCCTCGTCGGCGCCACCGGGTCGGGCAAGTCGACGCTCGCCACCGTCCTCGCCGGGACCGCCGGACCGGGGGTGGGCGTGGTCGGCGGCGATGCCGTCGTGGAGGGCGTCTCGGTGCGTCGTCCCGGGCGCCGGCTGCGGCTTCTCACGGTCGTGACGGGGTACCTCGGACAGACCGACGGCGCGACGCTGCCTGCCCGTCTCACCGTCGGGGACATCGTCGCGGAGCCGGTGACGAGCCGGCAGCGCAAGGTGAACGGCCGGGCGCTGTCGTTCCGCGTCGCAACGTTGCTCGACGAGCTCGGGCTCCCGCTGGGCGCGGTCGGCAAATACCCCTACGAGCTCAGCGCGGGCATGCGCCAGCGCGTCGCCATCGCGCGCACCCTGATGCTCGAGCCCCGGCTCGTCGTCGCCGACGAGCCGCTGGCGAATCTCGACGTGGAGGCGCGGGAGATCGTCCGTTCCGCGCTCGAACGGCGGCAGCGGGATGCCGGGATGTCGCTCCTGCTGGTCGCGAACGAGCCGGAGAACGTGGCCCGCTTCGATGCCGATGTGCTCGCGCTTCGGGCGGGGCACACCGTCGGTTTCGGGCACGGCGTGGAGAGCATGACGTGGACGCCGAGCTCGGAGGCGGATCGCCGCCTCGTGTCGTCGTGAGCCTCCGAGTTTTGCTACGATAGTCCGGTTGCCTTCGCGAGAAGCGCAGTATTCCTCGGTAGCTCAATTGGCAGAGCAATCGGCTGTTAACCGATAGGTTCTTGGTTCGAGTCCAAGCCGGGGAGCGAGAGATCCGCGCCATCTACGCGGCTCTCACCTAAGGCCCAGGCTTCCACCCTGGGCCTTTCCCGTCCCCCGTGCGTCTCCTCTCCCCGAGCGTGTCTCCCGCCGCGTCCGCCGTGCGCCTCATCGGGGTGCCCGGACTGGGGTGTGAGCAAGCGAAGCGTGGGGCGACCCTATGGGTAGGCTGGGAGGAGGCCATCCTCGCCGGACGGGGAGAGCCTCGACCATCCCGGGAGGGACCATGGAGTTCGCCGCACTCGGAGCGATCGGGCTGTTCGTCATCATCGGCGTCGTCGCGCTCATCATCGTGCTCATCATCGTCGCGATCCTGATTCGCGCCTGGTATCGGGTGGCGAAGGCCGACGAAGCCCTGGTCATCGTCGGAAAGCGGCAGCGTCGGAGCGATGGCGACAGTTCACGGATCACCGTGATCACCGGCGGCGGCGCGATCGTCAACCCGCTGACGCAGCGGGCCGAGATGATCTCGTTGCGCGCGCGGCAGATCAAGATGGAGCCGACGGCGCAGTCCTCGAACGGCGTGACGGTTAACGTCAGCGGCGTCGCCCTCGTGAAGATCGGTTCGGACCCGGAGTCGGTGCGACGCGCGGCCGAGCGCTTCGCCTCGCAGGACAAGGCGATCGAGCAGTTCACGACCGAGCAGCTCGAGGGTGCGCTCCGTGGCGTCGTGGCGACTCTGACGGTCGAGGAGCTCATGCGCGACCGACAGCGGCTGTCGGACCAGATCGCGGAGGGCATCAAGGCCGACCTCTCGTCGCAGGGTCTCATCCTGGATTCGTTCCAGATCCAGGGGATCACCGACACGAACGGGTACATCGCCGCGTTGGGCGCGACCGAGGTCGAGCGTGTGAAGCGCGACGCCGAGGTGGCCAAGATCAACGCCGACCGCGAGATCCGCGCCCGCCAGATCGCGACGGATGAGGCGAACCTGATCGAGCAGACCGCCCTCGACAAGAACTCCGCCGCGGCGAAGGCCGAGGTCGGCCGGGCGAACGCCGAGGCCGAGCAGGCCGAGGCGCTCGCGCGTTCCGAGCGGCAGCAGGCGGTGCTGCTGCAGGAGGCCGAGAACACGCAGGCCCGACTCGACGCCGAGATCAAGAAGGTCGCCGACGCCAACCTCTACGAGCGGCAGCGCGGTGCCGACGCCGACGCGTACGCCCAGGTGAAGGCCGCCGAGGCGCGCGCCGAGATCGCCGAGCAGGAGGCCACCGCGACCCGCGTCCGTGCCGAGGCCGAGGCCGACGCCGTGCGTGTCGCCGGTGAGGCCCGCGCGGGCGCGATCAGCGCCGAGGCCGAGGCGCTGAGCCAGAACCAGGCGGCCCTGCTCGCGCAGCGTGCGCTCGAGGCGCTGGTGCCGATGATGACCGAGTTCGCCAAGGGATACGACAAGGTCGGCTCGATCACCGTGCTCGGCGGCGAGGGGGCGAGCAGCCACCTGGCGGCGGAGTCCGCGGGCGGCCTTCGCGCGACCTTCGACGCGGTCAAGGCCGCGACCGGGCTCGATCTCGCCGAGGTGATCCAGGGTCGCGCGATCGGCCATGCGATCGCAGAGGGCACGGATGCGGCCGGCTCCGCGCCGACCCGCCGTGGCCGTGCCGCTCAGACGACCGATGCGAGCGAGGCGCCGGCCTCCGGCGACGCGGCGTCCGGTGCCGGCGGGACGGGCACCACCACCAGCCTCTGAACGACGACGCGGGGCGGCCGCGTCACCCCTCGAGGTCGTCGACCCCGGGCAGCCATGAGCTCCCGGGTCGGCCCCAGCCGCGCTTCCGCGCGATCTTCTGCGTCGTCTTCCAATCCGAGTCGTTCAACCTGTCGATGTACAGGACGCCGTCGAGGTGGTCGAACTCGTGCTGCATGATGCGGGCGCGCCAGCCGTCGACCTCGATCAGGACCGGGGTGCCGTCGAGGTCCATGCCCGTGACTCGCACGCGGTCGGAGCGGCGCAGCGGGAAGCGCTCGCCCGGGAACGACAGGCATCCCTCGGACTCCTCCTCGGGATCGGGGTCTCCGGGCTCCACCGGCGTCATCCAGAGCTCCGGGTTGATGATCACGCCGCGCCAGGGGGCGCCGTCGTCGTCCTGGTAGGAGTACGTGTAGATCCGGAGCCCGACCCCCACCTGGGGCGCGGCGAGACCGACGCCGGGTGCCCGGTCCATGGTCTCGAACATGTCCGCGACGAGAACGCGGACCTCGTCGGTGATCTCGTCGACGGCGGATGCGGGAGAGTGCAGGACGGGATCGCCCATGATGCGAATCGGGAGTACGGCCACGTCTCGAGCCTATCGAGGCGGCCTGCCGTTAGTGTCGTAGGGTGCTCTGGACGGAAGTCACCCTGAACGACGTCGCCGATGATGTGATCGGTGTGTTCCGGGACCCGGCGATCCTGTTCGGCATCCCGCTGGCGGTGCTCGGCGCCGTCTTCATGTCGTTCGGCGCGCAGTACCAGCATCGCGGCGTGACGAAGGTCGAGCGGATGTCCGGCTCGTCGGGATCGAGCGGACTGAGCGGCAAGCAGCTTCTGCAGCTGCTCTCGCGGCCCTCGTGGGTCGTCGGCACGGTCATGCTGGGGCTCGCGATCGCCTGCCAGCTCGCGGCCCTGGCGTTCGCTCCGCTGATCCTCGTCCAGCCCCTCGGCGCGATCTCCCTGGTGATCACGACCCTCCTGAACGCCCGCGTGTCCGGGCACAAGCCGACCGCGGCCTCGATCCGCTCGATCATCGCGTGCGTCGGCGGCATCCTCGTCTTCGTCACGATCGCCGCGTTCGTCGCCACCGAGCAGCCGATCTCCGAGCACGAGCTGCTCATCATCCTGGGACTGCTCGCGATCGTCCTGGTCGTGCTCACCACGTTGTGGCTGCTGCTGCGCCGCGCGCACGGCCAGGCGCTGTTCTACATCGCGGCCGCCGGCATCCTCTACGCGTTCGTGGCGACCCTCGCGAAGGTCGTCATCAAGAACATCCAGTCGGGTGACTTCGGCTGGCTGAGCGTGCTGTGCATCGTCGGGCTGCTGCTCGCCGTGTCGGTGGGCGCGTACTTCGTGCAGACAGCCTATTCGGCGGGGCCGCCCGACCTCGTGATCGCCGGGCTCACGGTGATCGACCCCATCGTCGCCGTGGTCATCGGCCTCGTGATCCTGCAGGAGGCGGCGACCGCGGGGCCATGGGCGCTCGTCGGTTTCGCCGTCGCCGGCGCCGTCGCCGTCTACGGTGTGTTCTCACTGACCCGGAACCATCCTCAGATCGTGAGCGACAGTCTGGAGCTGCCGATCCGTCGTGGGCGCGACGGCGAGTCCGGGGGGACGACCTCGGCACGATAAACTCGCACGCGCAGGGGGCGGTGGCCAAGCTGGTCAAGGCAGCGGGCTCATAACCCGACGATCGTGGGTTCAAGTCCCACCCGCCCTACAGGAGAACGTGGCCGGATCATGTCCCCGGCGGCGTGCGCGGTGCGCGATATGCGCCGGGCCAAGGCGTTTCGTCTAGCATGACGTGATGCAGCGCGATGAGCACGAGCGGTTCCTCGACGAGGTCGTCCCTCGCCTCTACATGCGGATCCCCTCGGCCGGCCCCTCGTCGGCGTCGGACGTCGTCGAGTTCGCCCGCGCGGCCTCGGACGACACAGTGCTGCGGATGCTCGCCACCGACCGGTGGAGGGAGCGCAAGACGGGTGCATGGCTGGCGGTCGGTCGAGGGACGCCGCCCCTGGCGGACGCCGTGCTGGAGAGCCTGCGCACCTCACAGGGCAACCTGACCTCGCCGAGTCTCGCCACCGCGGCGATCACGCTGTGCGGCGACCGTGCCGTGCCGTCTCTTCTCGAGTACGGGCGTGCCGACGTCGCGAACACGTGGTACGGAGTCGGCTTCATCTCGGCGGCGCTCGCGCATCTCGGCGAGCCCTCGCCGTTTCCGCATCCGACGGAGCATGACGTGGCCGGCTTCGCCCGGCACCTCGAGATCGCCGAGGCAGTCGTCGCCCTGCGGGCGTGAACGGCGAGAACGAGAGGAGAGCCAGCCAGACGCGTGAGAGCGGAGCGCGTGTGAGCTCGCGGATACCTGGAGCATCGCCGTTTAGACTGTGTCGAAACACGCAGAGAGGGTCGCATCCTTGCCACGCACAGCCGCCGTTCCGGACGAGGCCTTCCTCGCCTTCCCGAAGCTCTCCGTGGAGTCGCGGCAGAACGATGGCTGATCTGTCCGGAGCGATCGACGCGCTCCAAGGCCTGACGACGCCGGACTCGACGGTCACCGTCGAGGGAGACGTCGTGCGGGTCGAGGTGCGCTATCGGGATGTCTCGCAGCTCTCGGGCGGAGCCGGCCGAGGCCGCGCCGCCTTCGTCATCGAGGTGCACTTCGACGAGGCCGCCGGCGAGTACCGCCTGACGTTCATCGACAGCGCCGCTTCGGCTCAGGTCGGCCTCGGAGGCCTCTCGGGCTCCTACTCCTCGACGAAGATGCTGAGCGGCACGGTGCGTACGCGCTCCCGCGCTTCCGGCTGGCACGCCGGAGAGCAGGGGTACGGCCAGAGCTTCGACTCGAGGCCATGGCACGACGCGGTGGTGCAGCGGCTCGAGGCCCACGGCTGGACGAAGCGCAAGGGCTTCTGGGGTCGGCTGTTCTCCTGAGCTCCACGGGAATGTCAGACTGGAGCTCGCGTGATCCGCAGCAGCGCGACGCCTCGTGTGAGACGAGGGCCTCATCGAAGGAGAGCCCGTGAGAACGCCTGGTTCGCCGGTGTGGCCCGGCATCATCGGCCTCGGGATCATCGCGCTCGGAGTCCTGCTCGCGTCGCTCGGCCTTGGGGGAACCGCGAAGGGCGATGGGCTCACGATCGCCGCGTTCATCGTGGGCGGTACCCTGCTGGTCACGGCCGTGACGATGATCCCCGCCAGGGTGCGTCACCGGCGCTCGACCACGCCGGAGCAGCGCCGGCCGAGCCGAGCGATTACGGACCGCGCGCGGCGAGCACAGCGCGGCGGTTTCGACGACGACCACGGGCGGCGTATCGACTGACGTGCGAGCCCGGCGGCGCGATGGCGGCTGTGTCCGCCGTGGGAACGCCCTGAGCAGCTGCCACTCATCTGGATGCGATGGGTCATCCGCGTTCCTGGATCGGCGCTCCGGGAGTGCGTCTGCTTGCCGCGCTGGTGGGCGTGGGATGCGTCGTGGCGGGCGGCTCGCTGCTCGTCCGGCCGCTCAGCGCGCTGGTCGTGTTCGCGGTGACCATCTCCGTCGCCCTCGTCGGGAGCGGCGTCCTGCTCGTCTCGCGGGGACCACGGCAGCCGTGGCGGTGGGTCGGGGCGGCTCTGCTCCTCGCCTCGGGGGCTCTGGCGGTGACGTCCGTCTCGGCGGTCGTCCGCGCGCTGCCGGTCGTCCTGGTCGTGATCCTTGTCGCGAACGCGGGGCGGCTCGTGTACTCGGCGACCCGGGCGGGATCTCTCGGACGGCGAGCGATCCTCGCCGTCTCCGTGATCGCGAACCTCCTGTTCGCCGGTGTGTCCTGGGCATGGCCGGATGCGACGGTGATCGTGATCGCTGTGGCGTTCTCCCTCCTCGTGCTCCTCGCCGGGTGCGCGCTGATCCTCGGCGCGATCCGTGGCCGGCTGCGTCGCCGCGTCGATGACTCGGGTCGCTCGCGTCATCCGGCACTGCGCGCAGTGGCGACCTCGCTCGCGCTCCTTCTCGCGAGCGCCGCTGCGTTCGGCACCGTCCAGCTTCTCGCCGGCACGGCGAAGGTCGATGACTTCTACGCCTGGGACGGAGAGATCCCGGCGGTTCCCGGCACGGTGCTCCGGACAGCCCCGTACACGGGTGACGTGCCCGCCGGGGCGGAGGCGCTGCGCGTCCTGTACGTCACCACCTATTCCGACGGCACTCCCGCGCTGGCGAGCGCCGTCGTCGGCTATCCGACCGGTGACACCGGTCGGCCGAGAACGGTGCTGGCGTGGCAGCACGGCACCACGGGCGTGGCCCGATCATGTGCGCCCAGCGCAGACGCCGACGCGCTCACCGAGTACGCGATCCCGGGCATCCTCCGCGCGATCGAGCGCGGTTGGGCGGTGGTCGCGACGGACTACCCCGGGCAAGGAACCGACGGACGCTACCCCTACCTGATCGGGCAGGGCGAGGGGCGGGCCGCACTCGACGGAATCCGCGCGCTCCAGCGGATCGACGATGCGCACGCCTCGAACCAGGCGTGGCTGTGGGGACATTCGCAAGGCGGACACGCAAGCCTATGGGCGGGACAGATCGCCGATGACTATGCCCCCGACGTCGACGTCCTCGGCGTCGCCGCGCTGTCCGCCGCCCGTGATCCGCTCGCACTCGCCGAGCGGATCGCGGGCGCCAAGGCCAGCGCCTTGGGGGAGATCATCACCTTGAATCGGCCTGACTTTTGTTCCTATCGGGAGCCTTGGCCAGCGGGTGCTGGTTCGGCGGATTCTTGGTCAGCGTAGTACGCGTCCTCGATCTCGATCGGGGTGCGCATGTCGAGCTCGCCGTGGAG
>NZ_CACSKB010000055.1 GCF_902706225.1 Microbacterium sp. 18062 | reverse complement strand
CCCCCTGGACGATCCCCGCCCGCGCCGCGCGGCAGTGAGCACCTCGGACGGGAGCGCGCCCGACTGCGCCGGATACGACTCGGGTACCCGCGGACTCGGGCGGTGAGCTGCGGCGCTCGCCTCCGGACGACACCCTCGTTCGCAGGCGGGGACGACGCCGGCGGTATCCCCTGTTCCGATGTGGCCAGAGGCCGACACGATCGATAGCGGTCGCGATGCGAACCGAGCAGGGAGTGGCCTGGCACGACGCCTCACCCCGGAGGCTCGCAGAGCCGAGATCCTCCAGCGCACTCGTGATCTGATCTCCACCCGGGGGCCCGGGCTCAGCCCTGGGCCCGCTGGGCTGCTGCACCACCTGCGGGGCTGAGGCCCCTGCTGGGGGAGCTGCTCGCACAGCGCGACGCGGAGGAACTCGCCGCCGTGAGCTCCTTCGTCGACAGTCTCGGCGCGGACGGAACACTCCTCGACTTCGCAGACGCGCTCGTCCGACACATCGAGAGGAACTCGACCGAGACACGGAACTTCGACGCCCTCGAGATCGAGGCCGTGGCTCTGCCCGGTCATCCGGCCCACGACTACTACCTGCACCAGGTCGAACGTCCGCTCCGTCCCGCCGTGGCGAGTACACGGAGCCGGACACGGTGATCACCGTGCTCAGAGCCGTCAGCGATGGACTTCGGCATCTGGCTGCGCTCCGAGGTCGTTCCCGACTACTGGCAGGACTGGGCGCGGATCCGCGGCGCCGTCTTCGCGGGATTCGAGCCATCCCGTCGCTGATCGGCGTCCGAGAGCGTACGGGCGCGGGAACCATCAATCCCGACGAGACCTACTGGCGCAACCGACGACGTCGACTATGTCACGACTCAGATGTCCCTGTCCCGACTCAACACATGGTGGACCTGAGGGGATTCGAACCCCTGACCTCTTCATTGCGAACGAAGCGCGCTACCAACTGCGCCACAGGCCCAAGAACCTCAGTTACATTATCACGCACGAGCCCCTCCCCTGCGACGCCGGTCAGCCGGCGACGCGGTCCTGCAGGAGCTTGCGCACGTGCGCCTCGATCTCGGCGTCATCGACGTAGCCCATCCGCGAGAACGCGGAGGCCGCAGCGGGCTGATCGGCCACACGAGCGACCTCGATCGGCGTCGGCGCCTGCGCCGCAGCACGCTCGCGCTTGGCCTCGTCGAGTGCGGCGCGGCGAAGGGCTTCGCGCGCGTCCGCGGCGTCTCGTACCGCCGCCGCCGTCGAACCCGCCGACGACGACAGCGGCCGGGGAAGCGTGCGGGGCTGCCAGGTCGATCGGCTCTCGGCGGGAAGCGCGACGTCCTGCACCTCCACGGCGCGGGTCACGGATGCCGCCTCCGCCGTGCGGCGCACCGCGCGGGTGGCCACCTTGGACATGCGGTGCAACGTCATCACGCTGAGCAGCGTTCCGACGCCCCCGACCCACAACAACGCGGACGAGGCGAAGGCGAGCAGCGTCCATACTCCGACGCCGGCAGCGGCAGCGGAGAGGAGCCCCGCCGTCGTCGCCGCGAATCGCGTCCGACGACGAGCACGCGCCCGACGCACACCCGGTTCCGCGCGGGCAGACCGGGCCTCCGAGCGCGCGGTCTCCAGCTCGGCACGCGCCTGTGCGAGCTCGGTCCGCTCCTTCTCCGCAAGCGCCTGCCGAGCGAGCTTCTGCTGCGCGGCCGCCGTACGGGCCGACAGCTCCAGGCGCACCTCCTCGGGCGTCTCGCTCGTCTCGGCGAGCACGCGGAGGGCCTGACTCAGCCGCACGGCATTCCGCTCGGCCGCGTTGTACTGATGCCGGCTGTGCCAGCTGGGCAGCAGATAGAGCATCCAGAGGGCGACCGCGACGAGGACGATCACCCCGCCGCCCAGTACCTGTCCACCCATGCGGTCAACGGTAGGTGACGCGAGCGTGCTTGTGCGGCACCCCCGCGCGTGTCGCGCCGGTCACCCCTCCGCGGCGGCGCGGTCGGCGGGCGGGATGTCGGCCGCGCCACGCGGCACCTGTCCCGACGCCCACCTGTCGAGTACTCCCTCCGGCACCTCCTCGCGCACGAGCGCGAAGGCGAAGTGGTCCCGCCAGTCGCCGTCGATGTGGATGTAGCGACGCCGCAGACCCTCGTATCGGAAGCCCAGCTTCTCGACGACCCGGAGACTGGCCCGGTTCTCCGGACGGATGCAGATCTCCATCCGGTGCAGACGCAGTTCGGTGAAGCACACATCGGTCGCCATCGCGACCGAGATCGGCGTGATGTCCCGCCCCGCGAACTCCCGCGCGACCCAGTATCCGATTGTCGCCGACGACAATGATCCGCGGGCGATCCCCCACACGTTGAGCTGCCCCGCCACCTGCCCGTCGTACTCCATCACGAACGGCACGCCCGCGCCGTCGCGGTGCTGCTGCAGCAGACGGCGGATGCCGACCTTCATGTCCAGCGGGACCGCGCCGTCGGGGCTGGTGGCCTCCCACGGGCGCAGCCACGCACGATTCGAGATCAGATGGTCCTGCAGCACCCGGGCATCGCGGTTGCGCACGAGCCGGATCGACACCGGTCCGTGACTGCGGGACGCCGACAGGTCCACAGCACGTCGCCAGGAGATCAGAGGCCGGCCGCGAAGTCCTTCAGCCACGGGCGAAGGTCGGGCCCGAGGTCTTCCCGGTCGGAGGCGAGCTGCACGATCGCCTTGATGTAGTCGAGCCGGTCACCGGTGTCGTATCGACGCCCGCTGAAGACCACACCGTACACACCGGCGTTCGTGTCCGTCGCCAGCTCCTGCAGCGCATCGGTCAGCTGGATCTCGCCGCCCTTGCCCGGCTCGGTGTGCTCGAGCACGTCGAACACGTCGGGGCTCAGCACATAGCGCCCGATGATGGCGAGGTTTGAGGGAGCGTCCTCCTTGCGCGGCTTCTCGACGAGACCGGTCACCCTGACGACCCCGTCGGTCTCGGTCGGCTCGATCGCCGCGGCGCCGTACAGGTGGATGCTGTCGGGATCGACCTCCATGAGCGCGATCACCGTCGCGCCGCGCTTGTCGTACTCCGCGAGCATCGTCGTCAGCAGCGGGTCGCGCTCGTCGATCAGGTCGTCGCCGAGCAGCACCGCGAAGGGGTGGTCCCCGACGTGGGCGCGGGCGCGCAGCACCGCGTGACCGAGACCCTTGGGCTCGCCCTGGCGCACCAGGTGGATGTCGGCCAGATCGTTCGAGTGCTCGACCTTCGCGAGCTTGTCGGAGTCGCCCTTCTGTCGCAGCTTCTCCTCGAGCTCGGGCATCGAGTCGAAGTGGTTCGCGATGTTGTTCTTGTTGCGCCCGATGATGATGAGCACGTCCTCGATGCCGGCGTGCACCGCCTCTTCGACGACGTACTGGATCGCCGGCTTGTCGACGACGGGCAGCATCTCCTTGGGCATGGCCTTGGTCGCCGGCAGAAAACGGGTGCCGAGACCGGCGGCGGGGATCACGGCTTTGAAGGGCTTGTGCGACATGCGCCGATCATATCGGTCGGCGGAACCTAGACTCTTCACCATGTCCGACGTGATAGATCAGGCCAAGCGCGCGCTCCGCGCGGACCTGCGGGAGCGACGCCAGATCATCGCCGCGGCCGCGCGCGAGGACGCGAGCGTCGGCATCGCCGCCCAGCTCGACGCCCTGATCGCCCGGTACGACGCGTCGTCGGTGTCGTGCTTCCTGTCGACGACGACCGAGCCCGACACCCGCCGATTCGTCCGCGAGGCGGTGTCACGCGGCATCCGCGTGCTCCTTCCGATCACCCGCGTCGACGGGCTCCTCGACTGGACGGTCGCCACGGCCGACGGCGAGATCGCGGAGGGGCTCTTCGGCCTTCCCGAGCCCGTCGGCGAGCTGCTCGGGCCGATCGCGGTGAACGACGTCGACCTCATGATCATCCCCGCCGCCGCCGTCGACCGCTCCGGCATGCGCCTGGGCTGGGGACGCGGTTACTTCGACAAGACGATCGGTTCGATGGAGGGCTGCCCGCCGGTCTACGCGATCGTCTTCGACACCGAGTTGCTCGACGACGTCCCCCGGGACAAGCATGACCAGCCGGTCACCGGCGTCGTGACCCCCACCCGCATCCTCGACCTGCCCCTCGCAGGCTGACCCGCACCAGGAGCCTCATGCCCACCTACGCCTATGCCTGCAAGACCTGCGGCCATCGATTCGACGCCGTGCAGTCGTTCGCCGACCCCACGCTGACCGAGTGCCCCGAGTGCGGCGGCGTCCTGCGCAAGGAGTACGGCTCGATCGGCGTGACGTTCAACGGCTCCGGCTTCTACCGCACGGACTCCCGCGCGGGCGGCGCAGCCGCCGGCGGCGACAAGAGCGGAGAGAAGAAGAGCGAGTCGGCCACGGCCTCCACCGGCTCGTCGTCTGGAGACTCCGCCCCGACTCCGACATCATCGAAGCCGGAGGCGAAGAGCCCGGCCACATCCTGACCGGGCATGCACGAGAGGAAGGAGCGGCACATGCTCAAAGGTTTCAAAGACTTCATCATGCGCGGCAACGTCATCGATCTCGCGGTCGCGGTCGTCATCGGCGCCGCGTTCACCGCGGTCGTCAATGCGGTCGTCGCGAGCGTCATCACCCCGCTCATCGAGATCTTCTGGAAGGCGGATGACACCGGCACCGTCGGCTTCCCCATCCCCGACCTCTACGGGGGCACCGTCACCTTCCCGGTGGGCGACCTGATCAACGCGGTCATCAGCTTCCTCGCGGTCGCGGTCGTCGTCTACTTCGTGTTCGTCCTGCCGATGAACACCTGGAAGGAGCGCCAGGCAGCCAAGGCCGGTGTCACCGAGCAGGAGGAGGAGAAGCTGCCGACCGAGCAGGAGCTCCTCATCCAGATCCGCGATCTGCTCGAGAAGCAGGACAAGACGCGGATCTGAGCGCCGTCCGCCGACCGGGCACGCCGCGCGGTCAGTAGTGCGGCGGCACCTCGCGCCGCATCCGCTCGTCGTTCGGGCCTCCATCGGACGACGCGGATGCGGCGTCGTCGTGCACGGCGTCGGCGGGCTCGTCGGTCGCGCCGGGGGCAGCGGTCAGCCTCGCCCGGCGCGAGCCGGCCACCCGCTCGACCCGCTGGCGCGGCTCACTCGATGACATCGAGCGGCTGCGTCGACGCCTGGGACGA
This sequence comes from Microbacterium sp. 18062, assembly GCF_902706225.1. Classification (GTDB taxonomy): domain Bacteria; phylum Actinomycetota; class Actinomycetes; order Actinomycetales; family Microbacteriaceae; genus Microbacterium. Next base: position 18,634 of record NZ_CACSKB010000055.1, on the reverse strand, counting down.
GCCCGCGTCGGCCGAGGCACCGAGGAGCCCGGCGACACGCGCTGCGACGGACGCCGGGTCGCTGTAGAGGTCGAACGCGTGCACGCGCACGTAGTGCCAGCCGAGCCGGCGCAGGATCTGAGGACGCAGGCGCAGGGACTCACGCAGCGACTCGGCACGGGTCTCGGGATCGCACTCGACGACGACCGCCTTGCCCCCGTGCCGCGCGACCAGCGGCAGCAGGCCCCGGTACTGGAGGTCGACGGTGACGCCGCGTGCGCGGAGCTCCCGTGCCAGCACGCGGGTCATCGGATCGGCGAGGTCCTCGAGCCGATGCTCCCGCTGGCGCGCGGCCACCCCGCCCAGGATGTTCATCAGCGTCGCGGCACCGTGCTCGAGGCGACCGTCCTCGAAGGCGGTCGGCCGGATCGAGGAGACCACGACCATCGAGCGACGCGCGCGGGTCATGCCGACCGTGAGCAGTCGTTCGCCGTCGGGCGTCGACAGATCGCCGAAGTCGCTCAGAACGCGCCCGTGCTTGGTGAGGCCGAAACCGAGGGAGAGGATGACGCGGTCGCGACTCTCCGCGACCGACTCCTCGAGGGTCAGCACGGCGAACGGCTCGGCCGTCTCGCGCGAGACGAAGTCGGCGACGTCGGAGCGCCCGGCGAACGCGGCGTCCACCGCGGCCCGGATGCGTTCCGCATGCCGCCTGCTTGCGGTGACGACCATGAGCGACTCGGCGCCGCGGTTGACCGCGTGCTCGATCACCAGCGTCACGATGCGGGAGACCTCGGCATCCGGGCTCTCCACCGCCCCCGACAGCGGGTCGGGCGTGCCCGTTCCGCCCTCGACGTAGTCGATGCTCAGGCTCCCGCGGCCGAGGTACGACCCCGCCCACGGCAGGGAGACGATCTCGCCTCCGTAGAACGCGTCGTTCACGAGCTCGGCGAGGTCCTCGCCCCCGGCGCGGTAGCTGCGGGTGAGGGTGGCGACGTCGATCAGGCCGGCGAGCCGCTCGAACACGGAGGTCTCGTCGAACGGCTCGTCGAACTCGTCGACCTCGGCACGGGCTCCGGCGCCCACCGCGAACGGGGTCGGCTTCTGGGTGACCGGGTCGCCGAAGAGCACGACCTGGCGCGCGCGACGAAGGGCGGGGGCCGCCTCGGCGAGGCAGAGGGCCGCCGCATCCGCGATGATGACCACGTCGAACGCCGGGGCGTCCGGGATGTCCGGAACTTCGTACGGGGACGCCAGCCAGACCGGCGCGAGGACCCGGAGAAGGCTCGGCGCGGTGCGGGCGAGCTGCTCGGGATCGCCGATCCCGTTCTTCAGCGCCAGCTTGAGCGCGGCGGCCTCGCCGGAGTAGTCGACGAGCCCGATCTTCCACTGCGTCGCCAGCTGCGCCGCGAGCAACGGGCCGGATGCGGCGGCGTGCGCCTCGTCGACCAGACGGAAGTCGCGTTCCAGACGGTCGAGCACCGCCGTGTTCGCGCCCAGCAGCGCCCGATCCGCGCGCAGCAGGTGCTCGAGCGCCGACTGCCACCACGCGAACTCGAGCTCGGCCGCGACCTGCTCCTCCGGGGCGTGCCGGACCGAGAGCTCGGTCAGCAGCGGGGCGAGCCCCATCCGGTCGAGCTCGCCACGGAGGGTCGCCCGCTCCACGAGGTTCTCGAAGTACGCCGACTCGGCCGCGAGCCCCGCGAGCGTCCGCACGAGATGTGCGACCGGAAGCGAGGCGAGGCGTGCGGACTCGCGTCGGCGCAGGGTCTCGTCGAGCTCGCCGAGCTGGGCGTGCACCCGCTGCCAGGCGACGTGCACGTCCGCGAGCCCCGTCGGAACCTCGGGCATGACACCGGCATCGACGATCCGCTGCCACTCGGCGCGCTGCTGCTGGATGCGCACCAGGGCCTCGTACATGTCGCCCACGTGCACCCCGGCTCGCACGTACTCGCGGGAGAGCCGCTTCAGACGCCGGCGGTTCGCGCTGCTCATGTTCGGGGCGTCGCGCTTGGGCGCGTGCGCCTGGATGAGCTCGATCAGCGGCCGCTCGAAGACCGTCGGCGAGAACTTGTCGAGCGTCTCGCGGATCCCCTGCAGCAGTCGCAGGTACTCCCCCAGCTCGTCGACGGTGCGGAACGGCCGCATCCGCGTCTGCGCGATCAGCTCGTACCCGCGCTCGAGCAGGTGCGGCACGTCCTGGCCGCTGAGCCTGCCCGCCGCCGCGTGGGCGGCGCGGGCGTCCGCCGTCGTCTCGAATGTGACCCCGTACCAGGGCGAGTCGTCGGGGCCGAAGCGGAACTCGCCCAGCTTCGCGGCGGCGACCAGCTTGGCCGCGGCGTGCTGCCGCCCGTCGCGGAGGTCCTGGAGCGTCGCCACGTCGAACCGGGCGGTCGTCGACGGTGACGGCGAGAGGGTCGCGAGCTCGGTGAGGCGTCGCACCACGTCGAGCGCCGACGCTCCGAGACTCGGGTGCTGCACGGTCAGCGCCGAGCGGTAGTCGCGCAGCACCGTGCGTAGCCGCACGAGCGCGTCGTCGATCTCGGAGACCTTGGGCTGCTCGGCCTTCTCGTTGCGGCCGATCGCGCGGATGAGATCTCGGTGCAGCTGGCGCGGCGTGACCGCGAGACCGTCGAGGCCGATTCCGGCCATGCGGTGCCGCACGCCGTCGAGCGTGGAGCGGCGGGCGCTCACGACGAGCACCCGCTTTCCGCTCTGCACGAGCGCGCCCACCGCGTTGATCACGGTCTGGGTGCCGCCCGTGCCGGGCAGGGTGTGCACGGCGAGGGAGTGTCCCGCCGCGATCCGGGCGAGCACCGCTTCCTGCTCCTCGTCGGCGTCGAGCAGCAGCGTGTCGGCGGCGGGGGTGCGATCGTCGGGGCTCGTGACGGTCGGCAGGGCCGGGCGCAACGCGAGTCGTTCACGATCGGCCGGGTGTCCGGCGAGCGCGTTCAGCACCGGATGGTCGAGATCCGCGGTGTCGCGCGCCATCCCGGACCCGACGTCCGCGAAGTTCGAGACGACCAGCCGCGGCGTCACGGTGAAGGTCGGGATATGGGTCGTCAGGGCTCGGAGGTGGTCGATCACCGGCTGGGGACGGAAGACGTTGCCGTCGTGGGCGAGCGAGGCGAGCGCCACCGAGTCCAGGTGGATGCCGAAGTGCGTGCCGAGGGCGCGGACGAGCTCGGGGTTCACCGTGAACGCGCCGCGCAGCTTCAGCTCGAAATCGGTGTGGTGGCGACGGATCGCGAGGGGCCGGAGCAGAACGGGCGCCGTGCAGACGATGCCTCCGATGCGCCAGGATGCCATGCCGACGGCGAGCGCGACGCTCTTGAGCCCACGGGCGGTGCGCAGCTCGACGTTCTTCGCGGTGATCCGCTCGGCCGCGAGACGGGCGGTGCGCAGCGCCACCTCGTCCCGGTAGAGATTCGACAGGAGGGTCGAGCGACCGGTGAGGAACTGCGGGAGGCTCCCCGGATGGGCCTTGTTGATGTCGACGCCGTGCTCGACGGTGTCCTCGTAGAAGAGGAGCGTCGAGCGGCCGCCGAGGAGGGCGGCCTGCGCGCGGATCCGCGTCCGTTCGGGTTCGGCGACGTGCGTCACGGCGACTCCGGGCTCGGCGACGCCGAGATCGCCGGGGCGCACGGGGTTCGTCGCCTCGACGTCGTCCTCACCGGCTGTCGCCGTTCCTTCTCCACGCCACACACGTGTCACCTTAGGCGCGCGTGGCCCCGGGATCGCTCATTCCGCGCGGGTTTCGCGCGAATCGACGACACGCCGGGCTGATCGGCCGTTCCTGCCCTTCCCCCGAACGCTCCTCCCCACCCCGGGAAGCGGCCCGTTCATCCCCCGTCCGCCGCTCGCCGGACCCGCGACGGAGGCCCCGGACGATGATGGTTCCATGACGACCGCGACCTTCCGCATCCATCCGACCCCCATCGGCGACGCCCTGCTCCTGCGCTCGGTGGAAGGACTGCTCGGGCTCGAGATCCTCGACGCCCCGTTGGGAGCGGCTCTCGAGCCGTGGGTGCGCGCGCTGCACGCGGTGCCGGAGCACGACGAGGCGTCGAACGCAGACGTCGCGGACCAGCTGGACGAGTACTTCGACGGGAAGCGCCGGCGGTTCGACGTGCCTCTCGACCTGTCGTTGGTGACCGGCTTCACGCGAGCGGCGTTGGAGGCGATCACGCGGATCCCCTACGGCGAGACGGCCAGCTACGGCGAGGTCGCGATCGCCGCGGGCACCGCGCGTGCGCACCGCGCCGTCGGCACCGCCTGCCGGCTGACCCCTCTCTCGCTCGTCGTCCCGGTCCATCGCGTGGTGCGCGCGGACGGGTCGATCGGCGAGTACGGCGGACGTCCCGACATCAAGCGGTTCCTGCTCGATCTCGAACGCTCGAACCGTCCGGCCGGCGTGTAGGCCGCCCGCCGGACGGTTCGTCTCCGTGGGATCAGTGCGAGGTCGCCTTCTCCGCGCCGAAGCCCGTGAGCGAGCGCACCTCCATCTCCGCGGCCTTGCGGCGGTCCTCCGCACGGCGCGAGGTGACCGACCCGAGCCAGCCCAGGAAGAACCCGAGCGGGATGGAGACGATGCCCGGGTTGTTGAGCGGCCAGATCGCCACGCCGACGTTCTTGAAGACGCTCGTCTCCGTGCCCCAGAACACCGGCGAGAGCACGATGAGGATGATCGCCGCACCGAGTCCCCCGTACATGCTCCACACCGCGCCGCGCGTCGTGAACCGTCGCCAGAACAGCGAGTAGAGGATCGTCGGCAGGTTCGCCGACGCCGCGACGGCGAAGGCCAGGGCGACGAGGAACGCGACGTTCTGCCCCTGCACCCCGATCCCGCCGACGATCGCGAGGATCCCGATGACGACGACCGTGCGACGGGCGACCTTGACCTCGCCGTCCGGCGGGACCTTGCCCTTCTTCACCACGCTCGCGTAGATGTCGTGCGCGAACGATGCCGCCGCGGTGATCGTGAGACCTGCCACGACCGCGAGGATGGTCGCGAACGCCACCGCGGAGATGAAGCCGAGCAGCAGCGGTCCGCCGAGGTACAGCGCCAGGAGCGGGGCGGCCGAGTTGACACCGCCGGGTGCCGCCGCGATGACCTCGGGGCCGACCATCGCGCCCGCTCCGTAGCCGAGCACGAGGGTGAGCAGGTAGAAGAGGCCGATGAGCCAGATCGCCCAGACCACCGAGCGACGCGCCTCCTTGGCCGTCGGCACCGTGTAGAAGCGCATCAGCACGTGCGGGAGCCCGGCGGTGCCGAGCACCAGGGCGATCGCCAGCGAGATGAAGTCCCACGGGTTCTGGCCGTACTGCAGCCCCGGTCCGAGGATCGCGTCCTGCGGATCGCTGGCGGATGCGGCGACCGCGCTCTCGAGCAGCGTGTTGAGGTTGAAGCCGTTGATCGCGAGCACCCACACCGTCATCACGAGAGCACCGCCGATGAGCAGGAAAGCCTTGACGATCTGCACCCAGGTCGTCCCCTTCATCCCTCCGATGAGCACGTAGACGATCATGAGCAGACCCACGACCGCCACGACGATCGACTGGCCGATCTGGTCGCCGATGCCCAGCAGCAGCGACACGAGTCCGCCGGCGCCCGCCATCTGCGCGAGCAGATAGAAGAAGCACACCGCGAGCGTCGTGATCGCCGCCGCCATCCGCACGGGCCGTTCCTTGAGCCGGAACGACAGCACGTCGGCCATGGTGAAGCGCCCCGTGTTGCGCATCAGCTCCGCCACGAGCAGCAGGGCGACGAGCCACGCGACGAGGAAGCCGATCGAATACAGGAACCCGTCGTATCCGTTGATCGCGATCGCGCCGCAGATGCCGAGGAACGACGCTGCCGACAGATAGTCGCCCGCGATGGCGAAGCCGTTCTGCGGCCCCGTGAACGAACGGCCGGCGGCGTAGTAGTCCGCGGCCGTCTTGTTGTTGCGCGAGGCGCGGATGACGATGAACAGGGTGACCGCGACGAAGGCGCCGAAGATCGAGATGTTGAGGATGGGGTTGTTCTCGACCGTCTGCACCGCGGCGTGGATGGCGCCGAAGACCTCGTTCATGCGTTCCCTCCCTCGCGGCGCTCGAGCTCCTCGCGGATCGCCCGCGACTGCGGGTCGAGCCGGCGGTTGGCATACGAGACGTAGCCCATCGTGATGGCGAACGTCGTCACGAACTGCCCGAGGCCGAGCAGGAGCCCGACCGTGATGTCGCCCCAGACCCGCTGCGACATGAACTCCACCGCGAACGATGAGAGCAGCACGTACGCGAAGTACCAGACCAGGAACGCGATCGCGAGAGGAAAGACGAAGCTGCGTTGGCTCCGTTTGAGCTTCTGGAACGGTGCGGACTCCTCCACCGCGATGTAGTCGATCCCGCTGTTCGGAGCGGAACGATCGTGCACGTCAGTCATGTGGCCTCCCTGCCTCATGCCGGTGGCGCATCTTTGCGCCGGCGCCATCGTCACCCGGTCGGTGCCGATGGTAGGGTCGACGCTACGAAAGTCGGCGACGATGCCGACACCCCCGGAAGTAGGTAGCGCGCCGTGGTGCACCCCGGACTGACGAACGAGCAGCAGCTCGTGTCGCGCGCCGTGCAGGAGCTCACCCGGCGCACTCGCTTCCCCGTCGCGTTCGGCGGACTCGTGGAGGACCACTCGGTGCGGGTCACCTCGATCGTCGGCGCACGCAGCCGTAGCATCGAGGGTCTGGTCGTACGGGAGCAGCGGGGGCTCGGCGGCCGCGCGCTGCTGGAGCGGCGCCCGCGGCTCGCCCTCGACTACCGCACGGCGCGCGGGATCACCCACGACTACGACCGTGCGATCCTCGGCGAGGGCATCGCGACCCTCTTCGCCGTTCCGGTGGTGGCCGCGGGCCGGACACTGGCCATGGTCTACTGCGGGTCGTGGTCGGAGTCGGCAGTGGACGATGCGGTCGCACGGCCCGCACTGCGGATCGCGGAGCAGCTGTCCGCGGAGCTCCGGATCCGCGAGGAGGTGGCGCGTCGCGTCGCACTCGCGGAACCCGTGACGCAGGACCCGGGGCTGGACGCCGCCGCTCGGGAGGAGGTGCGGGAGAGCTTCGCGGAGCTGCGCAGCATCGCCGCGTCCGTCGCGGACGCGGAGCTACGCGCGCGCCTGGCACACGTCGAGGAGCGGCTGGCCGCGGTCGCACGCGGCGCGGCGGCGCCCGAGGACGTCGACGTGCAGCTGTCCCCTCGCGAGGTCGACGTGCTCGCCTGCGCGGCGCTGGGCTCGACCAACGCGGAGATCGCCGTGGATCTCGCGCTGAAGGAGACGACCGTCAAGTCGTATCTCGCCGCGGCGATGGCCAAGCTCGACGCCTCGACCAGGCACGCGGCGGTCGCGAAGGCACGCCGGGCGGGTCTTCTCCCCTGACGCGACGGCCGCCCCACGCCTCGCACAGCGAGAGACGTCGCCTCGCTCACCACACGCGAATCCGGCTCCGTCCCGGCGCGAGGTCGGCGAGCGGCCCCGCCGGATACGCGGTTCCGGGCTCCTTTCGCACACCCGCCAGGTCGATGTCGATCCTCACCGGCGAGCCGTCGGGCTCCTCGAAATCGGCATCGACGAAGCGCACGCGTTCGAGATCGCGTCCTTCCACGCGCTCGCCGACGGCGCGCGCGAGCGCCGCGGGGATCGTCAGCTCGAGGTGGAGCGTCCCGCCCTCCTCGATCGTGCTCACCTCTACCGGCTCGTCCACGATGACCGATCCGCTCTCGGCGCCGAACGGCACAGCGCCGTTGGCGTAGACGTTGTCGCGGATGTAGACGGCCTGCGGCACGCCGAAGTAGCGCTGGTGGTCCCCGGCCGGCTGCGCGGCGAGCTCGGCGAGGTACGCGCCGAACGAGGACGGATGGCCGTCGTATCCGGCCGTGCCGTACCCGGGCGCGGCGACGGCCTCGGCGTCCGGCCCGTAGGCGCGGGCGACATCGCCGCCGAGGAAGACGTTGCCGATGAACCGGTCGTCGCCGCCGTGGATGAGCGCGTACCCGGCCACCTGGGTGCTGTGCGGCAGGTGGTAGGGCGTGGCCCGGTCGAGCACGGACTCGATGCGCACGGTGCCGCAGATCAGGTTGTTGACGAAGGCGCCGCCCTGGCTGAACAGCTCGAGCGAGGCTCTCGAGGCGAACACGTTGTGATCGGCAAGGTAAGGGCCGTGGCTGACTTCCACGAACAGGTCGCGGCTGTTCTCGAAGAGGACGTTGCGGCTGAGCCGGGTGCCCTGCGTCTGCCAGTCGAGCCAGATGCCGAGCGTGCAGTCCTGGATCCGATTGCGCCGGATCTCCACGTCGATGGCGGCGTGGAGCTTGATGCCTGCGATCTCGTAGCCGTAGAACTCGCGCTTGACCGCGATGTCATGGATGTGGTTGTCCTCGATGGTAGAGAACACGCAGCCGAGATGTCCGACGATGCCGTTCTGCCCGCAGTCGAAGATCGTGTTCCGTCGCACGATGTGGGAGCCGATGTGCTCACGGTCCCACCCGATCCGGCGGGCGGCGAAGACCGACTCGAGCTGGTACTGGTAGCCGGGCTTGTCATCGCGGAGCGTCGAGAGATTATGCCCGGTGGACGCCTCCTTGCCCAGCGAGATGCCCGAGCATTTCGCGTCGTGGATGATGTTGTCCTCGATGATCCACCCCTTGGCCCAGTTGGGTCCGATGAGGCCAGGCTGGTCGGCCGTCGGCGGGGCCCAGGGGCTCGCCGCCTGGGCGAGCTCGAAACCGCGCACGGTGATGTAGTCGAGGTGGTGCTGGGCGGGGAAGAACACCGACCGGCGCACATTGACCTCGACGAGCTCGGCGTTCGGGTCGGCGCCCTGAAAGTTCGCCCACACCGTCGTCTGCTCCTCGTCGACCTCGGCGTACCACCTGTAGCGGGTCTGGTCGGGGTCGCGCACCCGGTCGACCGAGCCCGTCCAGTCGTCGACGGCCTCGGTGCGCCGCACCGGATCGGACACCTCCGCCACGCTCGAGGCCTCATAGAAGCTGCGCCCGTTCAGATACACGTCGCCGAGGTGCTTGACGGGCGCGCCGGAACGGTAGACGACCCAGTCGCCGGCGACCTCCTCCGCGAAGGGATTGAACCCGCCGAAGACCGCGCGAGGGATCACCGCCCGCCACACGGTGCCCGCCACCGGCTCCCACCCGGTCACCCTCTCCGAGCCCTTGATGACCACCTGCTCCCCCGGCGCCGCCTCGTAGACGATGCGTCGCGCATCGCTGATGCCGCCGCGCCTCGGCACGACCCATTCGCGGTAGACGCCGGCGTGCACGCGCACGGTGTCGCCGGGCAGAGCCATCTGGGCGGCGTGGTCGATCGTGCGGAACGGGCGGCTCTCCGAGCCGTCGGCGGTGTCGGAGCCGGTCGTGGCGACATGGATGACGGCGGTCATGCGATGAGAGGTCCTTCTGCGTGGAGGGGAGGGGATGCGGCCTCGGCCGCGGAGCACGGCGTCGTCATGCCCAGGGCAGGACGATCGCCTTGAGCGCACGTGGGTCCTCGTGCGCGGCGCGCAGCGCCCGCTCGGCTTCGGCGAGCGGGTAGCGCCCGGTCAGGAGCGGCTCGAGCGCGACGGCGCCGCTCGCGATCAGCTCGAGCGCCGTCGGATAGGTGTTCGCGTAGCGGAAGGTGCCGGTCACCCACAGCTCACGGCTCTGCAGCAGTCCGAGGTCGATCGCGACCGCCTCGGCCCCCATTCCGACCACGACGATGCGGCCGGCGCGCGCCATCCGCGGCACGGCCGCTGTGAGGGCAGCCGCCGAGCCCGAGCACTCGATGAGCACGTCGACCTCGTCGGAACGCCCGGACCGGGCATCCGTCGCGTCGAGGCCGAGGGCGGCGGCGACGGCGAGCCGGTGCTCGTTGACGTCGCTGATCTCGACGCTCGCAGCGCCGAAGGCACGGGCGACTTGAGCGCAGATGAGGCCGATGGGCCCCGCACCTGTGACCAGCACCCGCGACCCGGGTGCGACCGCTCCCTTTCGGGCCGACCAGACCCCGACTGACACGGGCTCCGCCATCGCGGCGGCGGCGGCGTCCAGCCCTGCGGGCGCGTGGTACGCGAAGTCCGCGTCGGTGACGACGTAGCGGGCGAACGCGCCGTCGACGGGCGGTGTGGCGAAGAACCGCACGTCGGGACAGAGGTTGTACCGCCCTGACCTGCACTCGACGCAGTGCCGGCACGGGAGGCCGGGCTCGAGCGCGACGAGCTCGCCGAGCCGGGCCGCGTCCACGCCCTCCCCGACCTCGGTCACGACGCCGGCGGCCTCGTGGCCCAGCACCATGGGCGCCTCCACGACCATCGTGCCGATCCGCCCGTGTTCGTAGTAGTGCACGTCCGATCCGCACACGCCCACCGCGTGCACCGCGACCTGCACCTGACCCGGCCCCGGATGCGGCACCGGTCTGTCCTCGATGCGTATGTCGCCGACGGCATGCAGCACCGCGCTCGGGTTCTCCATCTCGTGCCTCTTCTCTCCGTGAGGGATGTGTGCGGTCATTTTCCGAACCCCGCGGTGAGGCCCGCGACCAGCTGACGGCGGCCGACGGCGTACGCGGCGACCAGCGGGATCACCGACAGGACGACGGCGGCAAGCACCGCGGGGATGTTGGTCGTGAACTCGCCCTGATAGGTCCACAGCGACAACGGCAGCACCCTGTTCTCGGCGCTCTGGGTGAGCACCAGCGGGAACAGGAACCCGTTCCACACCGTGAGGGCGTTGTAGATGCCGACGGTCACCAGGGCGGGGCGGGTCAGCGGCAGCACGAGCCGCCAGAGGATCGCCCAGTCGCCCGCGCCGTCCATCCGCATCGATTCGAACAGCGACTGCGGCACGTCTCGCATGAAGTTGACCAGGATCAGTACCGTGATGGGGATCGCGAACGCGGCCGAGGGCAGGACGAGCGCGAGCAGGGTGTCGTACAGTCCCAGCTGCACGATGAGGTAGTAGACGGGGATGATCGTCGCCTGCAGGGGGATGGCGATGCCGATGAGGTACAGGTCGAAGCTGCGCCGGGCGAACCGCGACGGGGAGCGCACGATGACGTACGAGGCCATGATCGCCACGGCCAGCACGATCGCGACCGTCCCCGCGGTCACGATCAGACTGTTGCCGAAGTATCGGAGGAAGTCGTTCGCGAGCACCAGTCCGTATGCCTCGAGCGTGGGGTCGGCCGGGATCGAGAGCGGGTTGTCCCGGTAGAAGTCGGCCTGACGGCGGATGCTGGTGACCAGGATGAAGTAGATCGGCAGCAGCACGACCACCAGCCATCCCCATCCGAGCAGGCCGCCGACGATGTTCGGGCGAGTGCCCACGACGCGGCTCATAACCCCTCCTGCTGCGAGTCCATGCGATGAGATCTGGCGATGCCGTTGAGGATCAAGGAGATCGACAGGCCGACCAGCACGAGGATGACGGCGCTGACGCTGGCGCCGCCCATGTCGAAGCTGCGGAACCCCATCAGGTACATGTGCAGGGGCAGGATGCGCGTCGAGGTCCCCGGGCCGCCCTGGGTGAGGACGTATACGAGATCGAAGTACGTCAGCGACCCGACGAGGATCAGCGTGGAGCTCGTGACGATCGTGTTGCGCAGCTGAGGAACGGTGATCTGCCAGAAGGCCTGCCACGCGTTCGCGCCGTCGAGTCTGGCGGCCTCGTACAGAGTGGCCGGGATCTGCCGCACTCCTGCCTGATAGAGCAACGAGTGGAACGGGATGAACGACCAGCCGATCACGAACACCACCACCCCGAGCGCCAGCTGAGGGTTGCCGAGCCAGTCCTGCGAGAGCCACCGGAGACCGGTTGCCGCGCCCACCCCGAAGTTCGGATCGAGCAGTGAGCGGAACGCGATCGCGATCGCAGCGGACGAGAACAGCAGCGGCAGGAAATAGAGGATCGACAGCACGTTGCGATACCTCTGGTGCCCCGCCATGAACACCCCGAGCAGCAGGCTGATGGGCGTCTGGACGAGCCACGCGGTCACCACCACGATCAGCGACAGCCACAGCGCGTTGTGGGTCGTCGGGTCGGCGAGCACGCGCGACCAGTTGTCGATGCCGGTCCAGGCGGGGGTCCCGAGGCCGTCCCAGCTCGTGAAGCTGAGCACGATCACCCCGAACAGCGGCAGCAGCGCGAACACCGCGAACAGAGCGAGAGAGGGCACCGCCATCCACAGGGTGGGGCCGGTGCGGCGGCGGCGAGCCGCACCGGCCTTCGTGATCTGCGTCATTCGACCGCGAGGGTCGCGTTCATCGCGGTGACGAACTGCTCGGGAGAGCTCTGCAGCAGGAAGATCTGCTCCAGGTTGGTCAGCAGCTCCTGGGCGGCCGCCGGAGGGAGCGCCTGATCCCAGGACAGCTGGAAATGCGGGGCGTCGCGCACCATGCCGTAGGCGAGCGTCAGGAAGTCGGCATCGTCCTGGGCGGCGAGCTGATCCTCGATCCCCGCGATGGGCGGGACCCCTCCGCCTTCGATGAGGAACGTCGTGTAGTCCTCGTCGAACACGAGCTCGTTCAGGTAGCGCGTGACCGTCTCCTTCTGCTCCTCGGTGGCGTTCGCCGAGACCGCCCAGTAGTTCGACGGGTTTCCCACGATGTTCGCAGGATCGCCCGCCCCGCCCTCGACGGCCGGGAAGACCGTGGTGCCGAGGTTGCCGTCCCCGACCCAATCCGCGGCATCCGCCGTGAACGTGGAGTACACCCAGCTGCCCTGCAGGAGCATCGCCGCGCGTCCGGTGTAGACCAGCGCGAGATCGGCGTTCGCGTCGGCCGAGACCGAGCCGTAGCCGTCGACGAAGCCGCCCGCCTCGACCAGGTCCTGGATGTAGGCGAGCGCCTGGAGGATCGCCGGATCGGACCAGGCGTCCGCCTCGCCGTCGAGCACCGCCTGGAACACCTCGGGTCCGCCGATGCGGTCGGTGAGGTACTGGATCCACATCAGGTACGGCCAGCGCGACTGCCCCGCCACCGAGAACGGCGCGATGCCCGCGTCGTTGAACTCCTGGACGACCTCCAGAAGCTCGGACCAGCTCGTCGGGGGCTCGACGCCGACCTCGTCGAACAGCTCCTGGTTGTAGTACAGCATCACGGGCTGGCTCTGCGCATTGGGCACCGCATAGACCTTGCCGTCGATGATCCCCGCCTGCGCCACCGACGGCAGCACGCGGTCGATGAGATCGCTCGTGCCCTCCGTGATGTCGACGACGTTGCCACCGTCCACGTAGTCCTGCAGGGCGCCACCGGCCCAGTTGAAGATCAGCGTGGGATCGGTTCCTGCTCCGATCGAGGTGCGGATCCGCTCCTTGAACGCGTCGTTGGCGAAGAACTCGTCGTCGATCGGGGAGTCCGGGTTCTGCTCGTTCCACGCGTCGAAGCTGTACGTCCACAGCTGCTCGTGGACGCCTCCGGTGATCGGCCACGCCGTCGCGTCGCCCTCCGCCGATCCGCCCGGCTGAGCGCCGCTGCACCCGGCCACGAGTGCGAGACCGGCTGCGGTCGCCACGATCGCCGCCCCGCGACGTGCACGCGATGTCGTCCTCATCTTCATCGTCTCCTCATCCCCATTGATGTCACTCAGATCGAAAGATTTTCGTAGAACTGAGCTTTTAAAGACAAGGTGCCTCGCCGAAAGTCACACGTCAAGAGCCGCAGACCCTCAGGAGGACAAAACGAACGAGTCGTTACCGGAGCTTTACACTCGAAACACTTTCGCTTCGGTTGCTAGCATCGTCCCGTGACACAGCATGAGCGAGCGCGCCGGAGGACGACCCTCAAAGAGGTCGCGGAGAGGGCCGGCGTCTCGGTCGCGACGGTCTCGAAGGTCATCCATCGGCACGCCGATGTCGGCGCCGCGACCCGGCAGCGGGTCGAAGGCGCGCTGCGCGACCTCGACTACACCCCCGTCGGCCGCCCCGAGCCGCCGCGTGTCGTGACCGTCGTCGTGGCCTTCGACAGCTTCGGCACGGTCTATGCGACCGAGGTGCTCAGCGGCCTCATGGAGCAGATCGTCGCATTGGGCGTTCGCGCCGTCGCAGACCTCTCGCCTGCGCCCGGACGCCCGCCGACCGCCGAGGACTGGGTGCTGCGGCACGCGGCCGCAGGCGTGCGCGGCGCCGTGCTGGTCACCGCGGCGATCCCCGGCGAACTGATCGACGCAGCCGAGAGGCACGGGGTCGCACTGGTCGCCATCGATCCGAAGACCGAGGTCGGCACGACGGTGACGACGATCGGCGCCACCAACTGGGCGGGGGCGACGAGTGCGACGAACCACCTCGTCGAACTCGGTCACCGACGGATCGCGTTTGCGGGTATGGATCTCACGACCGACTTCGCGGCCGAACGGTTCGCCGGCTATCGCAGCAGCCTCGAACGCGCGGGGCTCGCCCTGGATCCGGAGTACATCGGATACGGCGGCACCGGGTTCGAGCACGGTCAGCAGATAGGCGCCCGGTTCGCTCGCCTGCCCGAGCCGCCGACCGCCGTCGTCTCGGTCAGCGACGGCGTCGCGCTCGGCGTGATCGAGAGCGCCCGCGGCTTCGGGCTGGACTGTCCCGACGACATCTCCGTCGTCGGGTTCGACGACGTGCAGCCTGCGCGCTGGTCGACGCCGTTGCTGACCACGGTGCGCCAGCCGCTCTCGGAGATGGGTGCCTTGGCCGCTCGAACCCTTCTGGAGCTCATGGACGGCACGCGGCCCAGCAGTCCGCACATCCACCTGGCGACGTCCCTCATCGTCCGGGACTCCACCCGCGCACTCGTCGACGCGACAGCGGACGAGGCGCGGCGATGACGGCGCTGTCAGGCGATGCGTCGACGACCCGAGTCCGCGAAGCGGGACACTCTGCGCGCGTCCGCATCCCGTCGTCGGCGGAGCCGGCTGATATGATGATTTCATCATGCCATTCAGTGACGGCCAGCGCCCGCTCTACGAGGTCAAGGCGGGCCTGTTCAAGGGCCTGGCCCACCCGTTGCGGATCCGGATCCTCGAGCTGCTGGCCGACGGCGCAGAGCACAGCGTCGCGGAACTGCAATCGGAGACCGGGCTGGAGGCCTCCCATCTGTCGCAGCATCTGACCGTGCTGCGTCGCCATCGTCTCGTGCGATCCGGTCGACGTGCCAGTCACGTGTACTACCGGATCGCCCAGCCCGAGGTCGCCGAGCTCCTGAGCGTTGCGAGGGCTCTCCTGGCCGGTATCGTCTCGGCCGACGGCGCACGGTCGGACGAGCTGCGCTCCCTCCCCCAGCTGCCGCGGCCATGAGACGAGCGGGACGCTTCCTGGCGGGACTGCTGCCGACCAGGACGGACTATGCGGGGTTGCGAGGGTCCTGGCGCCGCGACCTCCTCGCCGGCGTCACCGTCGGCATCGTCGCTCTTCCGCTCGCGCTCGGGTTCGGGATCTCGTCGGGGGCCGGCGCGACCGCGGGGCTGATCACCGCGATCGTCGCGGGAGTGATCGCGGCCGTGTTCGGCGGGTCGAACGTCCAGGTCTCGGGCCCCACCGGTGCGATGGTGGTCGTCCTCGCCCCCATCATCGCCACCCACGGCGTCGCAGCGCTCGGTCTCGTCAGCGTCATGGCCGGGATCATCGTGATGATCGCCGGCATCCTGCGGCTGGGCCGGACGGTCGCGTTCATCCCCTGGCCGGTGATCGAAGGATTCACACTCGGCATCGCGGTCATCATCTTCCTCCAGCAGGTGCCTGCGCTGACCGGCGCAGGCACTCCCTCCGCCGCCCACACCAACGTCGTGGTCACGGCGGTCTCGTCGCTGCTCGGCGCCGACCCGCTCTACCTGCTGTGGGCACTCGGGGCGGTAGTGGTCGTTGCCGCATGCATGCTGCTGCTGCCGCGGCTGCATCCGGCCATCCCGGGATCCCTCGTCGCGATCATCGTCGTGACCGTGATCTGCGTGGTCGTCCCCAACCCGCTCGCGCAGATCGGCGACCTCCCGACCGGGCTCCCCGCCCCGCAGCTCCCGATCGCCGACCTGTCCACGATCGGCGGGCTCGCCCTTCCCGCCCTGACGATCGCGGCCCTCGCGGCGATCGAATCGCTCCTGTCCGCGCGAGTGGCCGCGTCGATGGCGGACACGGGACGGTACGACCCCGACCGCGAGCTCGTCGGGCAGGGCCTCGCCTCTCTCGGGGCCGGACTGTTCGGCGGGATGCCCGCTACCGGCGCGATCGCCCGCACCGCGGTCAACGTCCGATCCGGCGCGCGCACGCGCGTCGCGGCGATCACCCATGCCCTGGTGCTGGCGCTCGTCGTGCTCGTCGCGGCCCAGCCCGCCGGCCGCATCCCGCTCGCCGCCCTGGCGGGCGTCCTCATGCTCACCGCGATCCGCATGGTCCACCTCGCCACGGCGAGGTCCATCCTGCGCTCGACCCGCGCCGACGCGGCCGCCTTCATCATCACCGCGATCATCACCGTCGCCGTCGACCTGATCGTCGCCATCCTGATCGGCGTCGTCATCGCCGGGATCTTCGCCCTCCGCTCCCTCTCGAAGACCTCCAAGGTGCGGAGGGAACCCCTCCCGGAGCCGCGGCAGCCCGGCGACGACAGGATCGCGATCCTCCGCATCGACGGCCCCCTCCTATTCGCCTCCGCGGACCGCATCCTCGACACCATCACCGGTCTTCAAGGGGTCACCGTCGTCATCCTGCGCATGTCGCAGCTGGAGCTCGTCGACGCGACCGGAGCGCACACGCTCACCGAGATCACCCAGCGCCTCGAGGCGCGCGGCGTCACCGTCCTCATCAAGGGCATCCAGGACGGACATCTCGAGCTCTTCCAGACCGTCGGGGTGCTCTCGGCGCTGCGGCACCAGAAGCACCTCTTCACCACCCTCGACGCCGCCATCGAGCACGCCCGCACCCACGCCACGACGGGGACGGCGCCCGACCGACCGTGAGCGGCCCCTCCAATGCGCTCGCCAACGTCTCGAGAGGGCACGCGCCGGCCAGAAAGACGATCCAGGCGTCTTTCCTCTCCCGATCCCATGCGGCGAACGGCCCGGATAATGAGGGGGTGGAGCCGTGGGAGATGCGTGAGTGGTACGCCGACTATCTCGACGCATGCAACCGACACGATCTCCAGGCGATCCGCTCATTCGTGGATCCTTCGGTTCGACGCGCGCACCTGCCCGGCGGCGCCGATGCCTGGGTGGCCGACATGGCCGACCTCTTCCACGCGTTTCCCGACTGGCGTTGGCGCCGCATCCAGCTCCTCGTCGAGGAGGATCGTCTCGCCGCGCACCTCCGCGCGAGCGGCACGCACCTCGGAACCTTCCACGGCATCCCACCGACGCGACGACATGCCAACGTGGCGGAGTTCGCGATGTACCGCGTGACGAATGGACGCATCGCAGAGTTCTCCGGCACGACCGACCGCTTCGAGCTGCTGCCCCAACTCGAAGGACGAATCCTCTGAGTGAGGATCCTGGCGCTCGCTGAGTACCGCAACGGCGGCCGCATCCCGCTGATCCGATGTCCACCGGGCACCGCTCATCGCTATCGTCGACGCATGTCGAGAACCGCGAACCTGACACTGATGTGCGGTCTTTCGTTCTCCGGAAAGAGCACTCTTGCGCGACTGCTCGCCCACGAGCTTCGTGCCATGGTGCTCAGCCTCGATGACATCAACGAGGAGCGAGGGCTCTACGGGGGCCAGGGCATCCCCGGCGAGGAGTGGGGCAAGACGCTCCGTATCGCCGAGGAACGCGCGGGTGCGCAGCTCCGGGCCGGCACCGACGTCATCGTCGACGACACCGGGTCACCGCGGTTCGTGCGAGACCATTGGCGCGACGTCGCGAGCCGGGAGAAGGCCAGGTTCTCCCTCGTATGGGTCCAGATGGACACCGCGCTCCAGCAGAAGCGGTTGCGTCAGAACCGGTGCGTACCCGTCCGCAACGACGTGACCGACGAGGTGATGGCCGACCATGTGTCGGGCTTCGAACCGCCGACGGAAGAGGGGGCGATCGCAATCGATGCACGAGACGTTCGCGATCCGCGTCACGTCCGCCGCATCGCCGACGAACTGCGGCGAGGGGACGGGAGACCGGCCTCATAGCCGCGGAGCCGTCTGTCCTTCGCAGACAGGGACGGGAGACGACGTCAGCGGGCGGACTTCCTCCGCGCGTTCTGGATGAGACCGACGGCGAGCGTTCCGATGAACAGGATGATGCCGATGATGGCCAACCAGAGAAGGCCTTCGAAGACGAAGCCGACGACGGACAGTATCGCCCACACGACGAGGAGTATGACGATCGCGATCCACATGCTCTCAGCATCCCTCCTGCGGCCTGGCACGGCAAGGGGGTGTCGGTCGACGCGCGGGTACGATACGACCCGCTCCGTCTTCGAAGGAGACGGCGGCCAGCGTCGTCCTACGGGCGGGGGCCTCGCTCTGGTCCCACCGCTTCGCGGACGGCATCCGGTCCATCGGATGCGGTGCCCTCCGCGTGCGACCTCGCCGGCGCAACTCGCCGGGCGAGGCGCGGGCTAAGCCCCGATCCACCGATGAGCCTCGGCTGAGCGCGGCTGGTGTGATGGACGGGCGGTGATGTGTCGAGGGCAGGGGTGAGTTCCGGGCGTCGCATCCCGGTCGTCCACGTGGTCCTCGGTCGT
>NZ_CACSKB010000054.1 GCF_902706225.1 Microbacterium sp. 18062 | reverse complement strand
CGGTGGCGGCGGCGGAGGCGGGGTCTGAGGTCCTCCGACGCGAGTAGTGTCGATGACGTGTTCGACGTCCCCGCCCCGCCCCTGCTGCGGGGCGAGAGCATGCGGGCGGCGTGACGGACTTCGCCGCGTCCACCGGCACCATCCGGGTCGTCCCGCCGGCTCGGGTGCGCGGTGCGCTGCCCTGGATCGTGTGGGTGCTGGGAACGCTCACCTACCTGGTGGCGATCGTCGGCCGCAGCTCCCTCGCCGGCCTCGGCACCGACGTGGCCGTGCGGTTCGACGCGGGATCGGCGACCCTCGCCCTGTTCGCCACGCTGCAGCTCGCGGTGTACGGAGCGCTGCAGGTGCCCGCGGGTCTGCTGCTGGACAGGTTCGGCGCCCGGATCGTCGTGACCGCCGGGATGCTGACGATGGCGGGCGGCTCGGTGTGGCTGGCGTTCGCGGGAGACGCGCCCACGGCGATCGCGGCGCGCGTGCTGACCGGTGCCGGCGATGCCATGATCTTCCCCAGCGTCCTGCGTCTTCTCGCCCTCTGGTTCCCCGCGCGGAGGGTTCCTCTCATCCAGCAGGTCACCGCCCAGACGGGCCAGCTCGGCCAGGTGCTGAGTGTCGTCGTCCTGACCGCGCTCGTGCACGCCGCATCGTGGGAGATCGCGTTCGTGGCGCTCGCCGCGACCTTCGTGGTGTTCGCGCTGCTGGACGTCGCGCTGATCCGCGAGCGCGAGCCGCGCCGGGTGCCGGGGCGGACCCGCCCCCGGCAGGGCGCCCTGCTGGTCGCGGCCGTCCGCGAGCCCGGCACGCGGCTGGCGTTCTGGATGCACTTCGTGACACCCTTCGCCGGCACGGCGTTCGCTCTGCTGTGGGGCATCCCCTTCCTGACGGCCGGAGAGGGTCTCGACGCGGATGCGGCGAGCCTGGTGGTGGTCGTCTTCGTGCTCTCCGGCGCGGTCTTCGCACCGGTGATGGGGCTCGTCTCGGGCGCGCGCCCCGCACGGCGGCCGGCCATCGCGATCGTGTCGGTGCTGGCGCAGGCGGCGGCCTTCGGCGGCATCCTGCTGACGCCCGGACCCGCGCCGATGTGGCTGCTCGTCGTCTGGGTCGTCACGCTGTCGAGCGGCGGCGCCGCATCCATGGTCGCGTTCGACGTCGCCCGCCGAGACAACCCGGTCGCGCGGCTGTCGACCGCGACCGGCGTGGTCAACATGGGCGGCTTCATCGCGGCGCTGGTCGCCGTCTACCTGATCGGGCTCGCGCTCGACCTGCAGCACGCCGACCCCGCGGCCTACACGCGCGGCGAGCTGCGCGGCGCGATGGCGACCGTGTACGCGCTCTGGGCGGTCGGGCTCGTCGGCATCGGAGTGGAGTCATGGCGCCGGCGTCGCGCCCATCCCTGAGTGCGGGGCACGCCTCGCGGATGCGGGCGGATGCAGTAAGGGCCGGTCGGAGAGGCTTCCGACCGGCCCTTTTCCCTTTGCACCAAGAGAGTCCTGCAATCACATGTCGGCAGCTGCCACAGCAAAACAACTACCGTTCCTGAACTGTATAACGAACCGGTAACGGAAGGGAAGGGCTCGCCGTTATCTTTTCGTGATCCTCGGCAGACGCATAGGCGACGCTCAGGGCGCGGCCGTCTCCGCGACGCCCGTGCCCGGTGCGTTCTGCTCGAGCATCTCGACGAAGAGGGCGAGCGCGCGTTCGGTCGTCTCCGGGTCTTCCATCGTGAGCTGCTGGAACACGAGCCCGTCGATCACCGCGTGCACGACGCGGGCGAGCAGACGTGGTTCGGGATAGCCGCGCTCGCTCAGCGCCGCCTCGATCGCCTCGAGGAAGCTGTTGACGAGGAGCACTCCGAGCTCGCGCATCTGCGGGTTGCGGCGCGCTTCGATCAGGATCTCGTAGTGGAAGCTCTGCAGCTCGGGGTCCCGGCGCACCATGTCGACGAGGGAGCGGACGAAGGGCATCCCCGGACCCCACAGATCGCGTGGCGGCGTCTGCCGGACGGACTCCTCCACGGTCCACCTGACGGTCTCGACGAGGAGCGCATCCCGGGAGCCGAAGTGGTAGGTGATGAGCGTGTTCTTGACCCCGGCCTCCTCCGCGACGGCTCGGTACGTCGTGCCGCGCAGACCGCGCTGTGCGACGACCGAGACGGTGGCGCGCAGGAGAGCCTGGTAGCCGTCACCGTAACCGCGTGAGTTCCGGTCGGAGGCCATCCCCCCACGATACGTGACCGCCGGGGGTCCGCCTCGAGTGCGCGACGCCGGTCACGCGTCCTGCGGATACGCGAGCGGCCAGTCGGTGTCGCCCACTCGTCCCCAGCGCAGCGTGCAGCGCTGTCCCCGGCGCACCGGGTCGGGACGCTCTCCCCAGCGGGTGAGGAAGCGGAGGCCTCCGAGGTCGATCGCGACGACCTCGTACGGGCCGTGCTCCAGATTCGCCGCGGGGACGCCGCGATGCACGCGCACCTCGGCGAGCACCGTGGCCGGGCCCGTCCACCGCGCCGGCCCGATCGTGACGCCGCCGCAGTCGCGGCAGATCTCGCCCCCTGGCCACCGCCATCGCCCGCACGCGGCGCAGGACGGAAGCAGGATGTCGTCGCCGGAGCGCAACGGATACGCGGGCATCATCGTCCCCCGATCGCCGCGGCGGACAGGATCGCGGCTCCGATCGACTGGGGGCCGTCCTGGTCGATCATCCCGAGCCCGGTGACGAGCGCCGAATGGGCCTCTCGCACCTGGGTGTCCCCCGCCTGCGCGGCGAGCTGGCGCAGGGCCTGCACGATCGGAAGGTAGCCGCCGGCGCCTCCGGCCTGGCCGCAGCTCAGCATCCCGCCGCCGGTGTTGACGGGAAGGCTCCCCGCGATGTCGAGGTCGTGTGTGTCGAGGAATCCCCGGAGGTCGCCGCGCTCGGCGAAGCCCAGCTCCTCGAGCTGGACGGCGACCATGAGCGGGAAGTCGTCGTAGAGCTCCAGCAGCGACAGATCCCGAGGCCCTCGGCCCGCAGCGTCGTACAGGGCCGCCGAGTGGCGCGACCAGCCGAAGTCGAGCTGTGAGGGGCGGGCCCCGCCGTGCTCCGTGAAACCCGCGTCCACCCGCACTGCCTGCCGTGCGCGGGCGCCGAGCGTCTCGCGTGTCGTGACGACGAACGCCGCAGCGCCCGAGCCGGGGAAGACGCAGTCGAGCAGGTGCAGCGGCTCGACGATCGGCGGCGATGCGAGGTATTCGGCCACCGTCAGAGGCGTGCGGAACAGCGCGTGCGCGTTGCGGGTGCCGTTGCGGCGCTGAGCCACCGCGATCCGGCCGAGATCGTCGCGCGTGCTGCCCGTGCGGGCCCGATGCTCTTCCTGCAGGAGCCCGAACACGACGGTGGCGGCGCCGGCGCCGATGGGCGTCAGCGTCTCGGCGAACGTCGTGGAGAAGTTCGCGTTGACGGTCGCGAGGGCCACGGCATCCGTGGTGTCGGCCGCCGCGCACACGACGGCCGTCGCGTCGCCGTGCAGCACGGCGGATGCCGCCTGCAGGAGCGCATTGATCGCGCCGGGCCCGCCCGGATCCTGCGGGGCGAGCCATCCCACCCGCAGGCCGCTTCGGGCGGCCAGGTCGACGGCGTGGTCCGGGGCGAGCGTGAAGCCGCCGACGGCGAATCCGTCGATGTCGGCCGGGGTGAGCCCCGCGTGCGCGATCGCCGCCGAGACGGCGGTCGCGAGCAGTTCGCGCGCCGGTCGCCCGACGCGCTTGGTGACGGCGAGCTCGTGCCAGCCCGCGACGATGGCGCCGTCGAACGTCCGCACGGAAGAGCGCGTCATCCTCGTGTCCCCGTGCCGGCCCGCGTCCCCTTGTCGGCCCGTGTCCATGTGTCGGCCGTGACGCCGTCGCGACGCAGCAGCTGCTTCGACACCTTGCCGTTGGCCGTCAGCGGGAATGCGTCGACGATTCGCAGATAGCTCGGCATCGCGTAGGCAGGGAGGTGCTCGGACGCGGCGACCAGGAGCGCATCGGCGTCGAACGAGGCGCCCTCGGCCAGCTGAAGGCACACCATGACCTCGTCCTCGCCGAGCGGGCTCGGCACGGCGATCGCGGCCGCGTCGGCCACGGCGGCGTGGGTGCGGAAGGCCGCTTCGACCTCGTAGCTCGAGATGTTCTCTCCCCGGCGGCGGATCGAGTCCTTCAGCCGATCGCGCCAGCGGTAGTAGCCGCGGGCATCGCGTTCGACGAGATCCCCGGTATGGAACCAGAGGTTGCCGCGGGCCTCGAGCGTCGCCTCGGCGTTCCCGAGGTATCCCTCGGCGAGGAGGTGCGGACGCCGGGGCCGCAGGGCGAGCTCGCCCGTGGCCGGCCCCGGCAGGACCTCGTCGTCGGGGCCGAGCAGCACGACCTCGTAGTCGGGGTGCGGGATCCCGGTGACCCCGACCGTGCGCTCGTCGACGGGCGTGTAGAGGGGCACGCCGGTCTCCGTCATCCCGAACCCCTCGACGATCCGCACCCCGAAGAAGTCCTCGAAGGCGGGCTTGACCGCCGGGTCGATGCCGGGACCGAGGATGCGCCGGATGCGCGCCGTGCGGGCGGTCTCGAACGTCTCGGGCCTGCGGTTCCAGAGCATCGTGCTCATCGCGCCGAGGATGAACGTGACGGTCGCCTCCGCGCGTTCCAGCCGCTCCCAGAACGCCGAGACGGAGAAGCGTGGGCCGATGACCGCGCGTCCTCCCGCGGCGAAGGCCTGGAGCGGCGTGGTCAGCGCGTTGGTGTGGAAGAGGGGGAGCGAGGTGTACAGCACGTCGTCGGCGTCCAGCGCGAGCTCCTCGCTCGCGATGACAGACCACCACCAGAACTGGCCGTGGGGCATGACGACGCCTTTCGCGGGACCCGTCGTGCCCGACGTGAACAGGACCGCCGCCGTGTGCGCCGGTCCGACGGCCTCGGGCTCGATGCCCTCGGCGGCGAGTGCGAACACCGCAGCGCCCGCCCAGGCGTCCGCATCCGTCTCGGGCGCGTTCCGGCCGGCATCGAGCGGCGGAGTGTCGATGTAGACGCGGGCGGGCGCGTCGCCGCCGTCGAGGACGTCGAACGCCGCGGCGACCTGGCTCGCGGTCGTGGCATCGGCGATGACGACGGCCGGTGCCGCCAGCCGCAGCTGGTGGCGCAGCGGGTCGCCGCGCAGCTCGGGGTTGAGCGGCACGAAGACGCTCCCGTTCCAGGCCGATCCGTAGAACAGGTCGACGAGCTCGCGCCGGTTGGGGCTGACCACGACCACCCGATCACCCGGGCCTGCGCCGAGAGCACGGAGGGCCGCCGCCGTCCGGGCGGCGCGGTCGGTGAGCTCGCGCGCGGTCGATCTCGTCTCGCCGATCGTGAGCACGATGTCGTCGCCTCTCATCCGGGCGCTCTCGGTGAGGATGTGTCGCACGGTCCGTTTCTCCGCAGGCCAGGCCCGCCACGGATGCCGGGAGATGCCGTAGCCGCTCATCGCATGAACATCCCGCCGTTGAGGTCGATCGTCGCTCCCGTGACGAACCCGCTGTCGGGCCCCACGAGGTACGCGACCGCCGCGGCGACCTCGTCCGGGTCGCCGACGCGGCCGATCGGGATCGTGCCGGCGAGGCGGACGGCCTCTTCGCCGTCGGGCTCGCCCATGGCGGGCGTCAGCACGGCGGCGGGGGCGATCGCGTTGACCGTGACGCCGTCGCCGGCGAGCTCGCGCGCGAAGATCTTCGTGAGCACGAGCTGTCCGGCCTTCGAGGATGCGTAGTGGGCTCCGGCGACGAGACCGCCTTGCTGACCGGCGTACGAGGACATGTTGACGATGCGGCCCCAGCCGCGCTCGCGCATGGGCCGCGCCGCCAGCCGGCTCAGCACGAAGGTGCCGCGCAGGTTGGTGTTCAGCACGGTGTCCCACTCGTCGAGCTCGATGTCCCACAGCGAGCGCTTCGCGGTGATCCCGGCATTGTTGACGAGAACCTCGGGCGCGCCCCACTCCGAGACGAGCCCGGTGTAGCCCGCCTCGATCGACGGGGGATCGGAGAGGTCCATGACGGCCACGCGAGCCGTGGCGCCGGTGGCATCGAGCGAGCGGGCCACGGCTGCGGCGGCCTCGACGTTGCGGTCGCCGAGCGCGACGCGGAAGCCATCGGCGTGCAGTCGACGCGCGACGGCGTGGCCCAGGCCCCGGCTCGCGCCGGTGACGAGCGCGATGCGTCCTGCTTCGGTGCGCGGCATCCCTCAGTCCTCCCCGAAGAACAGCGCCCGGCCGAGGCGTGCCTCGACGGTGTAGTAGCGCCACAGCTGATAGTCGCCCGCGGGCGCCTCGCGGAACACGTTCACGATCGCGCGGACCGTCTCGTAGTCGGGCGCCTCGATCAGCAGGTAGCAGGTCCAGGGGAACGAGCCGGAGGCGCCGATCTGCAGCGTGTCGTCGTCGAAGGTGCCGAGCACGTCCACGCCGAAGCGCGTGGAGAGGCTGGCGAACGCGGACTTCGTCGCCTCGAACACGAGCTGACGTTCTGCGGCGTCTCCCGCGAAGAAGCGTTCGGTCACGCCGATGCAGATCAGGGCACGGAGCCCGGCGGCGGCCTCGCTCATGCGGTCACCTCCTCTGCGACGGGCTCGCGGCGCAGGCTGCCGTGGGTCGGAGCGAGGGTGAGCCCCAGCGAGCTGGCGGCGATGAACTCGTGGGCGGCGAAGTCGGAGACCGGCATGAACAGCCCCGCCTGCACGTCTCGCCACGTGCGTTCGAACGGGAGTGAGCGCACGTAGGCGGCGCCGCCGACCACGTCGACGAGGCGGGTGAAGACGGCGACGGCGTTCTTGGTGGCCACGTGCTTGACCAGAGCGCTCTGCGCGACGATCTCCTGGAGGCCGAACTCCTCGTACATCTGGTCGGTCCCGAACTGCGCCGCGTGCCGGTGGAGCAGAGCGCGCGCGGTCTCGATGAGGATCTCGGCATCCGCGATCGCGTCCTGCGCGCGCGGGTCCTCGACGAGCCCGCGACGGCGCACCTGCTGCTTCGCCCAGTCGAGCGCGCCGACGGCGATGCCGAGGTAGACGGCCGCGAAGGCCGGCTGCGACCAGCCGAAGACGGTCTCGGTCACGGTCGCGTCGAGGTGTCCGACGGGGAAGGAGTGCACGACGTCCTCATCGGGGACGAACAGCTCCGAGAACTCCAGGTCGTTGCTCTGCGTGGCGCGCATGCCGAGCATGTTCCAGGTCTGGTGGATCGTGACGCGGGGATCCTTGAGCGAGATCCGCAGCATGAGCAGCTGCGGCCCCTTCTCCGGGTCCTCGTAGCGCGCGGTCGTCGACGCGTGGGTCGCGATCGCCGTGTTGGTGCCGAAGTTCTTGCGCCCCGTGATGCGGAAGCCCCCCTCGACGCGCTCGGCCTTCGTGCGAGCGTCCGACATGAGGTTCGGCGAGCCGTACTCGCTCGTCACGGCGGCCCAGATGAGGTTCCCCGCGGCGGCCTCGCGCAGGAGGTGCTCGAGACGCGGGTTGCCGGTGCGTCGCCAGACGCCCGCCCACTGGCCGAGCGGCGTGATGTGCATGTTCACGGCCAGCGCCGTGGCGCCGTCGCCGCTCGCGAGACGCTCGAGGACCGGGATGACCTCCGCCTGCGTCGCACCGAGACCGCCGAGCGCCTCGGGGATGGAGAGGTTGAGCAGGCCGGTGGCGCGCAGATCGTCGTAGTTCTCGAAGGGGAACGAGTTGGTGGCGTCGTGGGCGGCGGCACGGTCGCGGAACGTCTCGACGACCCCGTCGGCGAGCGCGAGGAAGCGCTTCTGTCGTGCGGTGAGCAGCTGTTTCATGGTTCCTTCTCCTTGGGGTGGGGCGGCTCCGCCCGCCCTCGATGGATGTGGTCGTGCGATCCCGGGTCAGGCCGGCAGCGGCGAGTGGTGGCCGTAGGCACGGCTGACGTATGTGAGACCCGTGGTGTCGGTCGCGTGCGCCTCGACGACGCGGCCGACGATGAGCAGATGGGTGCCGGCGACGAGGAACTGCTCGGCGTGGCAGTCGAACGCCGCCGGCGCGGTGGTGAGGATCGGCGACGCGGTGCGCAGCGACGTCCACTCCTCGCCGAACCGGTAGCGCGACGAGGGACCGCCCTGGCCCGCGAAGGCCTGGGCGATGTCGAGGTGGTCGACTCCGAGGACGTTGACGGCGAAGCACCGGTTGGTGCGCACGGCGTCGGCGACGGGAGCGCCTCGGAAGAGGCCGATGACGAGGGCGGGCGGATCGGCGCTCACCGACATCATCGCCGTCACGGTCTGGCCGAAGCGGCCGGCCGTGCCGTCCGTGGTGATGACCGTCACGGCGCCGGTGGTGCGCCCCATGCCCGCGATGAAACGCCGGCGCAGCTCGGCGTCCGTCGACGGCGTGAGGCTCAGCCGGACGGGATCGAAAGACTCGGTGACCACTGTCCACTCCCTTGTGCACCGGGAGCGGGCCTCCCGGTGGATTCCCCTCAGTCTGAGAGCGCCTTGCGCATCGTTCAAACGCATAGATACTCTGAAAGGCATGAATGAAAGCGATGCATTGTCGTGAGCACGACGCGCGTCTCGACGACGCTGTCGCAGTTGGAGGCCCTCGTCGCGGCGGTGGACGCCGGCAACATCACGGCCGCGGCATCGCGCCTCCACACGACGCAGTCCAACCTCTCCGTCGCCCTGGCCAAGCTCGAACGGCAGCTGGGGGCGGAACTGCTCGTGCGGCATCGCTCGCGCGGGGTCGTGCCGACCGCGGCCGGGCTGGAGGCCGCCGCGCGCGCCCGGACGATCCTGCAGCAGGCGCGGGAGCTGGAGGAGTGGAGCCGTGTCGACCGGGAGGCCGCAGCGGGCGAGGTCCGGATGGGATGCTTCCTCCCGCTGACGTCGTTCTACGTCCCCGCCCTGCTGCGAGCCCTGCACACGCGCGCGCCCGGTGTGGAGACGTCCATCGAGGAGGCCCCGATGGACGTGCTGCATCGGCTCGTGGCGGATGCCGACCTCGACCTCGCCCTCGTCTACGGCCAGGGGCTGCCGCCGGGCCTCTCGTTCCGGCGGATCGCGTGGGTGAGCCCGTACGTCATCGTGGCCGCGGACAGTCCGTTCGCGTCGCGTGGGCGGGTGCACCTCGCCGAGCTCGCCGGCGAGAGGATGGTCTCGTACGACCTCCCGTTCACGACCGCGCGCACGCGGCGGTTGTTCGCCGATCTGGGGCTCGACGCACCGCGCGAGATCCGCGCCACCAGCGTCGAGACCGTCCGCGCCCTCGTCGCGGGCGGCGCGGGCTTCGCGATCCTCAATCAGCGGTGGGGGACGGAGGTCACCTCGGACGGCGCGGTGGTCGTGACGATCGAGATCGCCGACCCGGTCGAGCCGCTCGCCCTCGGGATCCTCACGCGTCCCACGACGCGCAGCGCCCGGGTGGGACTGGTCGGCGACCTCCTCGCCGAGCACGCGGCCGAGCGGCACGGCTAGAGCGTGGGCTCAGGCGGTCAGCCCGGTCGGCGCGACGGGTCCGGCCTCAGACGCGAGCCGAGGAACCGTGCCGCGCCGGCGGCGGCGGCCTCGGCGGCCGCGGGAGGAAGCCCGGCCACATCGGCGAGCGGATCGACCGAGCCCATCGGGAACGGCCAGTCCGACCCGAGCATCACGTGGTCGGCGCCGACGATGCCCGCCGCGTGGCCGAGCACGACCGGGTCGTGCCCGAGCGTGTCGATCCACAGAGAACGGATGCCGCGCTCCAGCGCGTCGGCGTCGATCGCGACGCCCGGTCGTTGCGTGCGCACGCCGTGGCGCCAGCGTCCCGCGACGGCGGGGAGGACGCCGCCGCAGTGCACGAGTCCGACCCGCAGACCCGGGACCCGGTCGAACACGCCGCCGAAGAGCAGCTGGCCGGCCGCCACGCCGGACTCGACGGGATTGCCGAGGAGGTTGTGCAGGTAGTGGGCCTCGAGCCGGTCGTCGGGACTCTGGCCCGGGTGCAGCAGCAGCGCCAGGTCGGCCTCGGCCAGGGCGTGCCAGAGCGGGCCGAGGGCCGGATCGTCGAGCGCCGCCGAGCGTGCGCCCGCCGCCGCGGTGACGCCGACGACCCGCGGATCGTCGGCGAGCCGTGCCGCCTCGGCGATGGCGATGTCGGGATGCTCGAGAGGCAGGTAGCCCAGCGGCACGAGCCGGGGCTGCGGCGTCAGGTCGCGCACGAGCGCGGTGTTGACGGCGCGCACCCAGCGGGCCGCGGCATCCGCGTCCAGGCGCTGCCGATACAGCGGCGGGGGAATCGAGACGGCCGCGCCCGCGAGCCCCGCCTCGTCGAGCCATGCGACGAGCGCCTCGACGCGGGAGATCTGCGGCGGGCCGAGACGGTGGCCCGCCGCATCCTGCACCTCGCCGTCGACGACGCGGATGCCCGTGCCGGCCACCTCGTCGGCCGTGAGCGCCGGCACGAGGTGCGCATGGATGTCGATCGCGGCCACGGTGGTCACAGCGGGAGGTAGTCGGTGAGGGAGCCGGCGACCACGGTGTTGCGCAGCTCGCCGAGGCCGGAGACGCGACTCACGAGCATGTCGCCGGGCTTGAGGAACACCTGCGGCTCACGCGCGTTGCCGATCCCCGCCGGGGTGCCCGTCAGCAGCACGTCGCCCGCCTGCAGCGTCATGCCGCGGCTCAGCTCGGCGATGAGCGTCGGGATGTCGAAGGCCATCTGCGCGACCCCGGCGTCCTGCAGGAGCCGACCGTTGAGCTCGAACTCCAGGCGCAGGCCCGAGGCGTCGGCGACCTCGTCGATGGTCGTCAGCCAGGGGCCGAGCGGGAGCGACCCGTCGATGCTCTTCCCCTTGAGCCACTGCCCGCCGTGGGCGCGCTGCAGGTCGCGCTGCGACACGTCGTTGGCGATGAGATAGCCGGCGATGTGGTCCGCCGCACGCTCGGCCGGGATCGAGCGGCCTCCGCGGCCGATGACCAGGGCGAGCTCGACCTCGTAGTCCCACTTCGTCGACAGCTCCGGGTCGAGCACGATGTCGTCGTACGGTCCCGCGATGGTTCCCGGTCCCTTCGTGAAGAAGGTGGGGTGCGTCGGACGCTCGGCGGGGTCCTGCCCCTCGCGCTTGCCCGCCGACTCCTCGAAATGGCTCCAGTAGTTCCAGCCGGTGCACAGCACGTCGCGGTTGACGCGGCGAAGCGGTGCCCGCAGCCGCAGGTCCGCCGTCGGCACCCGCACGGCCCCGTCGGCCGCCGCGAGGACCGTGCCCACCGCCTGGTCGCGGACGTAGTCGTCGGCGTCCGGTGCGCCGGCGGGCAGCACGAGCGAGCTCTCGCGCTCGATCAGCACCGTCCGGCGGGCGCCGTCCACCTCGGCGGCGCCGATTCTCATCGGTCGGCCTTCGGGACGACGGCGATCGCGCTGATCTCGATGAGGTAGTCCTTGTTGACCATCTGGGCCACCTCCACCAGGGTGGAGGCCGGCGCGATGCCGGTGAAGTACTGACGGCGCACCGCGTGGATCTCGTCGAAGTCCCGGATGTTGCGCACGTACACGTCGACGCGGACGATGTCCTCGAGGGTCCCGCCCGCCTCGGCGACGGCAGCCCGGAGGTTCTTGCACACCTGGTGGGTCTGCGCGGTGACGTCTCCGACGCCCACCACCTCGCCCGCGGCGTTGCGGGCGGTCAGGCCGGAGATGAACACGAGCGTGCCGCTCGCCTCGATCGCGGTCGCGTGCGAGAAGTGGCCGTTCGGCGAGGCGAGCTCGGCGCTGCGGATCTCTGTCTTGCTCATGAGGGGCTCCTTGCTGGGGTCGAGGTCAGTGGGCGTCGGTCGGGTCGGAGTACCACTCCGGCTGGGTCGGGTAGTGGGGGCCGTCGTAGATCTCCAGGAGCACGGTGTCGGCGTCGGCGCGGGTGGGTCCGTGCAGACATCCCTTCGGGTTCCAGTAGAACGAGCCCGGCTCGAGTGTCAGGCCGGTCGGCACGTAGGTGTAGCGGCCCGACAGGCAGAACATGAACTGGTTCGAGGCGTGCGAGTGCCGGAGCGGAATCCCCGAGCCCGCGGCGAAGCGCACGAGCGAGATGGACGCCCCGGTCTCGTCGTTGCGCCACAGCGCCTTGTGGGTGAGGCCGGCGAGGGTCTTGTCGATCCACTCGAGATCTCCCGTGTGCACGAGGATCTCGCGGAACCGGAAGGCCGCCTCGCCGTCGAGCGTGCCGCCGGCGGCTTCGCGGGAACGGTCGGCGGCGACGCCTCCGTAGCGTGCGGGGTCGGACAGGTTCGACGCCCACTCGGCCTCGTCGATCCCCTCCGGGCGTGGCGGTGCGGGGACGAGCCCGGGTGTCGCGGCGGCATCAGTCATCGGTCGTTCTCCGTCCGGTCGTGGCGTGCGGGGGGTCGGCGAGATAGGTGAGACCGACGACGAACCAGACCTGGTCCGTGTCGGACCCGACGAGCACGTGCGTGCCGGGGGGCACCTCGCGCACCGACTCGGCGAGCTCCGGTCCTTCGAGCCCGGCGTCGAGCTGCGCGAGCACATGGGGAACCTCGGCCAGATCGAGGGAGACGGACTCGCCGGCCGGCACCGTCACGCTCCAGATCGTGACGAAGGACGTCTCGAGCACGACGCGACGTCCGTCGGGGCCGGGGTCACGGGGCGCGTCGTCGGGGGACGAGCGGTCCCCGGCGCCGACGTCGAAGGGCCCGTCGGGGCGCAGCTCGCCGAGTGCCTTCAGCTCGACGAGTCGATTGCGGTAGTCGCCCTCGCTGAGGTTGGTGAGCCGGTGCACGGGCGAGACCGGGCGGAACACGGCGCCGCCCGTGTACTCGACCACATGACGGGGCTCCCGCCCGTCGAGCCAGTCCATGCGCCCGTGGCCGCCCGCGATGGACAGGACGACGTAGGGATTGTGGTGGAGGTGCCACGGGTGCAGCTGGGCAGGTACGAGCGAGACGTCCCAGACCCGCACATCCGCCGTGTCGAGCAGCTCGGTCGTGCCGATGTCGACCAGCGAGACCTCCGTGCCGTCGGGCGCGACGACGATCTGGCCGCGACTCATCGCCCGGCCCCTCTTGCGTCGGTCGTGGGTCGCACGATCTGTTCGTACGCCGTCGTGAGCTCGGCGACGCGGTCGGCGCCGGAGGTGATGGCCACCACATGGCCGTCCGGGCGCAGCAGCACGGCGGTGCCCTCCTCGGCGCCGAAGCGGGCGCGCACGCGGTCGCCCGGATCGAAGTAGCTCCAGGCGCGCGCGGGCGTGTCCAGCGGCGAGTCCCAGCGCGAGACGACGATGTGGCGCAGACCCGGGACCCGGGACTGCTCGGGCACCGGCCGA
Source organism: Microbacterium sp. 18062 (assembly GCF_902706225.1). Classification (GTDB taxonomy): domain Bacteria; phylum Actinomycetota; class Actinomycetes; order Actinomycetales; family Microbacteriaceae; genus Microbacterium. The sequence goes on along the minus strand of NZ_CACSKB010000054.1, from coordinate 10,799 downwards.
CGGCGGGTGTCGGCGAAGTGGACGGCGAGGAACGAGTCCGCCGCGAGCTGGTGCAGCCAGACGGTGCGTCCGTCCGGACCGTAGAGGGGGAGGTCGGCCGCGCGGTCGCCGACCCGGATCGCGACCGGGCCCGGGTCGGTGTACACCATCGACCAGTCGCCCTCGCCGGTGACATCGAGCCGCACGCCGAGGAGCGTGCGCGTGAACGCCTCGCCCCACACGACCGGCGGCCCCGCCTGATCGGCGTTCTCGGCGGGAGCGCGCCCCATCGCCTTGCGGGCCTCCTCCGCGATCTGGCCCGACCCCTCGATCGCGACGGGCGACTGCTCGCGCTCGTATCCCTCGAGGAGGGCGGCATCCGCCCAGCCGCGATCGAACCAGGCGAGGCGCCACGGCAGGTTCGAGGCGTCCAGCGCGCCCGTGTTGAGTCCGAGCGCCCACATGGGCGTGATGAGGTGTGCGGCGTCGCCGAGGAGGAAGACGCGGCCGTCCTGCCAGTGGTCGGCCACGCGGTGGTGCACCGTGTAGACGTTGGTGCCGATCACCTCGAGATCGGTGACGTCGCCGATGAAGCGCAGCGCCTTCTCGCGCAGCTCGTCTCGTGAGGGCGCGGGGGCGCCCTGCGGCAGCCGATAGAGGAAGCGCCAGCAGTGCGGCTGCCGCACGAGGATCATCCACTCGTCGGGATCGGTGAAGTAGGCGAGATACGGGTACTCGCGCGGGTTCGCCAGGTCCAGGTCGACCTTGAGGTCGACGAGCATGTAGCGGTCCTCCAGCGTGAAGCCCTCGACGACGGCGCCGAGCAGCTCGCGGATCGTCGAGCGTCCCCCGTCGGCGCCGAGCACGATGTCCGCCTCGACGACCTCGGTGCCGTCCGGTCCGGCGGCGGTGAGGCGAACGCCGTCGTCGTCCTGCTCGATGCCCGTCACGCGCACCCCGAAGCGCACGGTTCCGGTCGCCTTCGCGTCGAGGGCCGCCGCGAGCTGTGCCTCCAGGTCGTTCTGCGGGATGTTGATCACGAAGGGGAACCGCGTGTCCTCGGTGAGCAGGTCGGTGCGCACGGACTGCGTGACCCGGTTGGTGGCGCGCTCGATCTCGCCGATCTCGTCGAGGCGCAGCGCGTGGGCGAGCACGCCGTCGAGGGCGTCGTATCGGTCGAGCACCTCGAGCGTGCGGGTGAGGACCGTGCCCGCCTTCGTCTCCGTGGACAGCGCCTCGTCGGCTTCGAGCACCGTCACCGGCACCCCGTAGCGAACGAGCCCGAGCGCGGCGATGAGGCCGACGGGCCCGGCGCCCACGACGACGACGCCGCGCGACAGCCTTCCCTGAGTACTGTTCTGCGGGGTCATTCGCCATCCTCCTCGGCGGTGAGCGTCGCCACGCCCAGACGGCGCGCGACGTGATCGAGTGCGGTCACGGTGGAGCCCTCCAGCGCGATTCCCTCGCGGGCCGCGACGGCGGCCGTTCCGGCCTGGATCTCGCCCGGCAGGTACAGGCGCTCGACGCCCGGGCGCCGGCGAGATCCGGTGACGGCCGCAGCGAGGTCCGCGACCCGCTCCTCGAAGCCGTCGATGTGCGACGGGTCGATCGCGATGAAGACGTGCGCGCAGTCGTAGGGCACGCTCGTGTCGCCATAGAGGCCCTTCACCTGCGAGCCGAAGGCGCCGCCCGAGAGCACGCCCGTCAGCACGTCCACGACCAGCGCGAGGCCGAAGCCCTTGGGCCCTCCCGCGGGAAGCAGGAGCCCCGCGATCGCCGCCGTCGGGTCCTCCGTGGGTACGCCGTCGGCGTCCGTGGCCCAGGTCGGCGGGATGCGGCGTCCCTCCGCCTCCGCGAGACGGATCTTGCCCATCGCCGCTTCGGAGAGGGCCATGTCCAGCGTGAAGGCGACGGCATCCGCGCCCGGCACGCTGACCGCGATCGGGTTGTTCCCGACGACGGCCTGCGCTCCGCCGATCGCGGGCATCAGCGGCCTCGTGTTCGATGCCGCGACGCCGATGAGACCCGCTTGGGCGATGGCCTCGGTGTAGCGGAACGCGCCGCCGAAGTGGAACGCGTGGCGCACCGTGACGATGGCGATCCCGAACTGCCGTGCGCGCTCGATCGCGATCGACGCGGCGGCGTCCGACGACAGCTGGCCGAGCATGTCGCGGGCATCGAGCGCGATCAGCGCGCCCGCGTCGTGCACCGTCAGAGGTGTCTCCTCCCGTGAGACGGAGAGCCGGTCGATGCGTTCGAGATAGAGCGGTGCGAGCATCGTCCCGTGCGAGGGGATGCCGCGGGCGTCGGCCTCGACGAGTGAGTCGGCGACGCTTGCGGCTGCGCCCGCGGAGAAGCCGGCGGCCTCGAACAGCGAGGCGACGAAGGTGCGCAGGCGCACGGGAGGGATGCGAAGGGTCATGGCTCGCTTTCGATCGGTGTCGCGGGGAGCGCGCTAGCGGGCGTCGGCCGAGAAGGCGCGATCGCGTGTCAGGGTCGAGCCGGTGAGGCTCGCGGCGTCGGAGAGGAGGAAGAGGAGGGGGCCGACGACGTCGGCGGGCCGGCCGATCCCGGTCGTGCGCTCCCAGTGCGCGCGCTCGGGTCCCTCGGGATTGGCCGCCTGGAACTGGGGGGTGTCGATGACGCCGGGTGCCAGCACGTTGACCCGCACGCGGGACTCCGCGACCTCGGCGGCGAGGGACTTGGCGAACGGGATCATGGCGCCTTTGCTGGCGGCGTACGCGGCGGCACCCGCGTGACCGACGGTCGCGAGGCCGGAGGTGAACAGCACGATGGAGCCGCGGCGTTGGGCGAGCATCGACGGGAGCACCGCCTGGCAGCTCCAGACGACGCCGTCCAGGTTGACCCCGAGCACGCGGTGCCATTCGTCGGCAGACACCTCGGAGGCGGGGGTGCGCGGCTGGATGGCCGCGCCTGCGACGAGCCCGGTGACGGGACCGTGCGCGTCGACGGCGGCGGCGACGACGTCGGACACGGCGGCGCGATCGGAGACGTCGACCGTGAGCTGCACGACGCCGGGCGCGTCGTCGAGGTCGGGGGAGGGGGCGACGTCGAGGACCACGGCGGTGCCGCCGAGGGAGCCGACGGCGCGCGCGAGCGCGGCGCCGATGCCGCGGGCGCCGCCCGTGACGACCACGACGTCTCCGGTCGCGTCGAAGCCGGCCTTCATGCGGTGACCCCCTGGTCTGCGGTGCGCGCCGACATCGCGGCCCGGATGCGGTCGAGGGCGCCCTCGAGGTGGCTGCGGAGAGCCTCCGCCGCGGCGGAGGGGTCGTTGGCCTCGCACGCGACGAGGATGCCGATGTGCTCCGCATGCGCACGTTGGCGGGCTCCCGCATCCGCCGGCGACGCGAAGCGGTAGCGCTCGCTGTTCTGCCACGCGGGTTCGACCGAACGCAGCAGCCACCGGGACGACGCCGCGCGGTACATGAGGAAATGGAACTCCGAGTGCGCTCGGCGGGCGTTGTCCAGGTCGCCCGCCTCCAGGAAGGCCTCATGGCGTGCGAGCGCTGCCCGACAGCGCTCGGCGTCGTCGGGGCTGAAGGCCGCGGCGGCGAGTCGGATCAGCTCGACCTCGAGCAGTGCCCGCGTACGGTGCGTGTCCTCCAGATCGGTGATCGACAGGTCCGCGATGCGGGCGCCGCGGTGGGGGGAGATCTCGACCAGCCCGAGCGCCTCGAGGCGGCGCAAGGCCTCGCGGACGGGCATCGTGCTCGTCTGGAACTGTCGCGCGATGTCCTGCACGCGCAGCCAGCTGCCCGAAGGGTACTCGCCCTGCAGCACCGCGCGGTGGAGCTCGGCGGCGACCTGCTCGGCGAGGGTGCGGCGCATCGAGGCCCCGCGATCGGGCGAGAGCTCGAATATCTCTTCGGCGATGCTCACGACGGGCCTCCTGATTTATTGTGGTCGCCCGCACTTTACGCACGAATCTGATCAAATCGCAAGTTGCAAGTTTGCCTTGACGATCGTACTTTGCACATGCACAATTGTCGGAACGCGGTGATCGCCTCGGCTCCGTGTCTCCCGCTAGCAGCGTCGCTCAGCAGAAAGGCCCTCAGATGGTCTCCACGAACCCCGACGTCCGACCCGGCTCCTCCACCGCGTTGAAGAAGGACGCGATCGGCGTCGTCGGCATCCTGTTCTTCGTCCTCTCTGCACAAGCCCCTCTGACCAGCGTGGTCGGAGTCGGCGCGGTCGCGATCATGCTCGGCAACGGCCCGGGGTTCCCCTCGGCGTACCTCGTCGTGGGCGCCGTCATGCTGGTCTTCGCCGTCGGCTTCACGACGATCACCCGCCACGTGAGCAACCACGGCGGGTTCTCCGTGCTGGTGGACGCGGGTCTGGGCCGTCGCGCGGGAGTCGGCGCGGCGTTCCTCGCCCTGCTGAGCTACAGCGTCATCCAGGCCGCGCTCTACGGCCTGTTCGGGGCGGCGACCTCCGGTCTGGTCGCGGCCTACGTCGGGATCTCGATCCCCTGGTGGGCGCTCTCCCTCGCCGCGGTCGTGTTCGTCCTCCTCCTGGGGGCCCGCAATGTGGAGCTCGGCGCACGCGTGCTCGCCGTGCTCGTCGCCGGCGAGTTCTTGATCCTCCTGCTCTTCGCCCTCGTGGTCATCTTCGGCGGACACACGGCAGAAGGCATCGACGTCGCGGCGAGCTTCAGCCCGGCCGCCGTCGTCCAGGGCGCCCCCGGCATCGCGATCATGTTCGCCGTCGCCTGCATGTTCGGCTTCGAATCGACCACGATCTACGCGAGCGAGGCGAAGAACCCCGCGCGCACGGTGCCGCGGGCCACCTACGCGGCGGTCGTCATCATCGCGGGGTTCCTCGCGCTGGCGATCTGGTCGCTCATCCTCTACTACGGACCCTCCCAGGTGCAGGCGGCGGCGATCGCCGCGATCGAGAGCGGCGACTCGGCCCTGTTCGTCACGGACGCGCTCGATGACATCCTCGGTCCGTGGGCCGGCGCCACCGCGGGAGTCCTGCTGCTCACGTCGCTGCTCGCCGCGCTCCTCGCGTTCCACAACGTCATCAACCGGTACCTGCACGCGTCGTCGGCGCGGGGTTTCCTGCCCGTCGGGCTGCAGCGCACGAACAGGCACCACGCCCCCGCGACGGCCGGTCGTGTGCAGACCCTGCTGGCCGTGCTGGTGATCGCTCCGTTCGCGCTGCTCGGCCTCGACCCGATCGTCACGCTCTTCGGATGGTTCTCGGGTCTCGCCGTCGCGGCGCTGATCGCGCTCTACGTGGTCACCTCGCTCGCCGTCATCGTGTACTTCCGGCGCACGCGTGCAGACCGCCGGCTCTGGAACACTCTGGTCGCACCGGTCCTCGCCGTCGTGCTGCTGCTCGGGCAGCTGGGCCTCATCGTGTCGAACTTCTCGGTGCTCAGCGGCGGCGACGTGCTCACCTCCGTGCTGCTGCTCGGCGCGGTGCCGACCGTGTTCGTCGCCGGCTGGATCGTGGCGATGAGGACGGAGACGGCCGCGGCTTCCGTGCGCACCGGGCTCGCCCCGACCGAGACGGTGCGCACGGTTTCGGCGCGGCAGGCCACGCGGGCTGTCCGGCGTCAGGAGCCCGGCCCCGACGATCTGCCCTGACACGACTCCCCGCCCGCCCCCGTACAGAAGGCACACCGACATGACTACTCGACTGTTCATCGACGGCGACTGGGTCGCCGGCGGCGGCACCGCCATCCCGACCCTGAACCCGGCCACGGAAGAGATCCTCGACGATGTGGCATCCGCCTCCTCGGTGGACGTGGACGCCGCGGTCGCCGCGGCCCGAGGCGCGCTGCGCGACCCGGCGTGGCGCGACCTCGCCGCGGGCGACCGTGCGCGTCTGCTGTTCCGCCTCGCCGACCTCGTCGAGGAGCACGGCGAAGAGCTCGCGCAGCTCGAGACGGCCGATCAGGGTCAGCCGCTGTTCGCCTCGCGATTCATGTCCGTGCGCGGCTCCGCCGAGCATCTCCGCTACTACGCGGGCTGGGCCACCAAGATCGAGGGGCGCACGGCGCGGGTGCAGGACGCCACGACGTTCCACTACACGCGCCGGGAGCCCGTCGGCGTCGCCGGGCTCATCGTGCCGTGGAACGCGCCGCTCATCATCCTCGTCTGGAAGCTCGCGCCGGCGCTCGCAACGGGAAACACGGTTCTCATCAAGCCCGCCGAGCAGACCCCGCTCACGGCGATCCGCCTCGTCGAGCTCGTCGAGCGGGCCGGCTTCCCCCGGGGCGTCGTGAACCTCGTCACGGGCGACGCCGTGACGGGACGCGCGATCGCCGAGCACCCCGGCATAGACCTCGTCTCGTTCACGGGATCGACCCCGGTCGGGCGTCAGGTCGCGGTCTCCGCCGCCACCTCGAATCTGAAGCGCGTCATCCTGGAGCTCGGCGGCAAGGCGCCATCCATCATCGCCGCGGACGCCGACATCGACGCCGCGGTCGCGGGCAACGTCACGGGCGGAACGCTCAACTCGGGCCAGGTCTGTGCCGCGTACACGCGTTTCTTCGTCGACTCCCGGCGCGCGCAGGAGTTCGTGGACAAGGCCGCCGCGGCGGCATCCGCCCTCGTGATCGGCGACGGCACCGACGAGCGCACCCAGCTCGGCCCGCTCGTGTCCCAGCGGCACCTCGACCACGTGAGCTCGCTCGTGCAGACGGGCGTTCGCGAGGGCGCGGAGCTCGTCACGGGCGGGCAGCGGGCCGGTGAGCGCGGTTACTTCTACCGCCCGACCGTGCTCGCGGGCGTCACCGACGAGATGACGATCGCCCGTGAGGAGGTCTTCGGCCCCGTGCTGTCGATCCTGACCTACGATGACGCCGACCAGCTGTCGGCGCTCCTCGATCGCGCGAACGACAGCGAGTACGGCCTCGCCGCGTCGGTGTGGACACGCGACATCGGCACGGCCCACCGTCTCGTCGACGGCCTCGAGGCCGGGGCCGTGTTCGTCAACCAGCTGCCCATTCCCGAGAGCAACGCTCCGTGGGGCGGGTTCAAGGCCTCTGGGTGGGGCAACGAGATGGGTCCCTACGCGATCGACGCGTACACCCGCACGAAGGGCGTCTGGCTCCACTACGGCGCCTGACGAGGAAGGAAGATCCCATGTCACTCACCAGCGCTCCCATCGTCACGGAACGGGACTACCGCACGGCGGAGAAGCATTTCTGGCATCCGATGACGTCGGCGGCCCCCGACCCGGACCGCCCGACGCTGATCATCGTCTCGGGCGACGGCAACTATGTGACCGACATCGAGGGCAACCGCCTGCTCGACGGCGTCGGCGGCCTGTGGAACGTGAACGTCGGGCACAACCGCCCGGAGGTCAAGGCCGCCATCACCGCGCAGATGGACACGCTCTCGTACTATCAGACCTTCGACGGCGTCGCCCACCCCGGCGTCTACGACCTCTCCGATCGCCTCGTCGCGTTGTTCGCGCAGGAGGACGCGAAACGCGTCGCGTTCAGCTCCAACGGCTCCGATGCGATCGAGACGGCGATCAAGCTCGCGCGCCAGTACTGGATCGCCGCGGGCGAGCCCGGCCGCATCCGCTTCCTGTCGCTGCGCAACAGCTACCACGGCGTGCATGTCGGCGGCACCTCGATCGGCGGCATCCCTGCATACCACTACAACCATGGACCGCTGCTCGATGACGTCACCCTGCTCGACGCGCCGTGGCTGTACCGCAACCCGTGGGACACGAGCGATCCCGAGGAGCTGACCGACCGGCTCATCCGGCAGCTGGAGGAGCGGATCCTCGCCCACGGCCCGCAGACGATCGCCGCGTTCTTCGCCGAGCCCGTGCTCGGAGCGGGCGGCGTCATCGTCCCCCCGGACGGCTACTGGCGGCGGGTGCGCGACGTGCTCGACCGCTACGGCATCCTCATGATCGCTGACGAGGTGGTGACGGGGTTCGGGCGCACGGGCAACATGCTCGGCAGTCGCGGATGGGGCGTCGCCGCGGACATCATGGCTTTCGCGAAGGGCATCACGGCCGGCTACATCCCGCTCGCCGCGACGGTGTTCAACTCGCGTGTCGCGGACGCGATCGAGAGCGGCCCCGGCTTCTCGAACGTGGTGATGCACGGGTACACCTACAGCGGACACCCGCTGGGCGCCGCCGCGGCGCTCGCCGTGCTCGACATCGTCGAGGCGGAGGACCTTCCCGGCAACGCCGCGAGGGTCGGCGCGGTGCTGCAGCAGGAGCTGAAGGCGCTCGAGCACTACGACCTCGTCGGCGAGACGCGCGGCAAGGGGCTCATGGCAGCGGTGGACCTCGTCGCCGACAAGGCCACGCGGGAGCCGATCGACCCCGGCAGCGGGGTCGCCGCGCGCATCAGCGCGGAGGCGCGACGGCATGGCGTCGTCGTGCGTGCCGCGGGCACGAAGCTCATCATCTCCCCGCCTCTCACCCTCACCGCGGACGAGGCGCGCACGATCGTCGGATCCATCGACGCCGCGCTCACCGCGCTCGCCTGACCGCCGCGCCCGGGGGATACCGCCCCTGGTCACGACGGCATCCCCGCCGCTCATCGACCGCGCCCGCCCGCGGGCGCCCCAAGGAGGACATCATGCTGATCGGAATACCCGCAGAGATCAAGAACAACGAGTTCCGTGTCGCGGTGACCCCCGCGGGCGTCGACGCCCTGACCCGTCGCGGACACGAGGTCGTCGTGCAGGCCGGCGCCGGTGTCGGCGCCGGCTTCGAGGACGACGACTACCGTGACGTCGGCGCACGCGTCGGAAGCATCGACGAGGCGTGGGAGGTCGAGCTCGTCCTGAAGGTCAAGGAGCCGATCGCCTCGGAGTACCGACGGCTCCGCAGTGACCTCGTGCTGTTCACGTATCTCCACCTCGCCGCCGACGAGCCGCTGACCCGCGCGATCCTGGATTCCGGTGTCACCGCGATCGCCTACGAGACGGTGCAGCTGCCCGATGGGTCGCTGCCGCTGCTGACGCCGATGAGCGAGGTCGCCGGCCGCATCGCGCCGCAGGTCGGAGCGCTGCATCTGCACGCGACGCATGGAGGACGAGGCATCCTGCTCGCCGGCGTCCCCGGCACGGCGAAGGCGAAGGCGGTCGTCATCGGGGGCGGAGTGGCCGGGGAGCAGGCCGCGGTGTCGGCTCTCGGGCTCGGCGCCGATGTCACGGTCCTCGACATCTCGCTGCCGCGCCTGCGCGAGCTGGACGCACGGTACGGGGGCGCGATCCGCACTCTCGCCTCGAGCGAGTATGAGATCGCACGCCAGGTGCGCGACGCCGATCTCGTGATCGGCGCCGTGCTCGTGCCCGGCGGGGCCGCACCGAAGGTCGTGACCGATGAGCACATCCGCTACGCCAAGCCGGGCAGTGTCTTCGTCGACATCGCGATCGACCAGGGCGGCAGCATCGAGGGCTCGCGACCGACGACCCACGCCGAGCCGACCTTTCGCCTGCACCAGTCGGTGCTCTACGCCGTCGCGAACATCCCGGGCGCGGTGCCCGTCACCTCGACGCCCGCGCTGACCAACGCCACGCTTCCGTACGTGCTGCGGCTGGCCGATCTCGGCTGGGAGGCCGCGGTGCAGACCGACCAGTCCCTCGCGAAGGGGCTCAACGCGACCGGCGGGCGGCTGTTCAACTCCTCGGTCGCGACGGCGTTGGGCTTCGAGGTCGCGCTCACGTAGCGGGCGGCGTGGCCGCGGATCATCGCGGTCGGCGCAGGAACGGTGAAGGGCCGGTCGGAGAGGCTTCCGACCGGCCCTTGTCCCTTTGCACCAAGAGAGTCCTGCAATCACATGCGGACATTGCCACAGCAAACAACGTCCGTGCGAGCACTCTATAACGAACGGGTAACGGAAGGGAAGAGGTCTCGTTATCATTTCGTAATCTTCATGTCCCGTTGTCGGGTCTCACTCCATCCGAAAAATCTCACGGATCCGGAGATCGTCTCACTCCATCCGGAGGGTTCCCACTCCATCAGGGATCGAGTGCGAGTGCACGGGACGGGGCTCAGCGGCCGGAGAGAAGCGTCACGTCGCCGGCGGACAGCTGCACGTCCACGACGCCGGAGCCGCCGTCGCCGCGCTCGAGACGGTTGTCGAGGTCACCGGCGCTGACGTCCGAGTGCACGTCGTACGCGCCCGGAGGCAGCACGAGCTCGAGCGAGCCGGCGCTGACGTCGATCCGCACATCGCGCGGGGCGCGGCCGCTCAGCTCGGCGGTGATGCCGCCCGCGGAGAGGTCGAACGCCGCCTCGGCGACGTCCGCGAGACGAAGGTCGGCGCTTCCCGCGCTGACGTCGGCCGACAGGGTGCGGGCATCGCCGCTGACCGCGAGGTCGCCCGCCGACACGTCGACCGACAGGTCGGCGAAGGACCCGCCCACGCGGAGCGACCCGGCCGAGAGCGAGAGAGATGCGTCCGCGCCCTCCAGATCCGTGGGCAGGAGCAGGCTCGCGCGCCCGTTGCCCCCGAACCAGAACCCGAACGGCCCGGAGTTCGGCGTCGCGACCCGCAGCGTGTCGCCGTCGCGCTCGAAGCGCCATCCGCTGCGGCCCTCGCCGATCTCGAGCGTCGCCTCGTCCACGTCGGCGAACGCGATCGTGAGGTCGGCCGCGCTCGCATCGACGTCGAGCCGGGTGACCCCGTCGACGTCGATCGACAGGGACTCGGACCCCGCGGCGGATGCGGAGACCGTCCGCACGACCCCGGTGAACGCGGCGCCGAGCAGAAGCGCCGCGCCGAGGACGATCGTGAGGATGGCGATGACGCGGGCTGGTGTGCGCGGGGGAGGCGACGCGGGCGTCGCCTCCCCCGCGCACAC
>NZ_CACSKB010000053.1 GCF_902706225.1 Microbacterium sp. 18062 | reverse complement strand
GGACAATCATGACCGCCACCGCGGTGGGGTGCACCGCGGTGGCGGTCATGATTGTCCTCCTGGGGATGGGGGCCTCGTCGGCTCCTGGTTGTTCTCTTTGTGGTCAGACCACACGATACTCCCCTGGGAGAATGCTGACAAGAGCTGTTTTCCGGCCTTCCCGTCCCGGCACCCCGCGTGCAGTCTCGCGGTTCGGGCCGGGCCTCGGGCGGGGGCGCAGACCGGCCGGGTCTCAGTCGGGCAGCGATGGATGCGCCTCGTGCGGGTCGCGGCGGCTCGGGATGCACAGGGCCACGGCGAGGGCGGCGACCGCGACCGCCCCGCCCAGCACGAACGAGATCGTGAACGCCTCGCCGGTCGGGGTCGGCACCCCTTCGTGCAGGCTCGTGTGCGAGGCGAGCACCGCGCCGATCACGGCGGCGGCCGTCGATGTGCCGAGGGAGCGGCAGAGCGCGTTGAGCCCGTTCGAGGCGCCGGTCTCGGATTGCGGCACCGAGCGCATGATGAGCATCGGCATCGCGGCGTAGCCGAAGCCGATGCCCGCGCCGATGAGGATGTTCGCGATGAGGATGTGCCACACCTCGCTGGAGAACAGCAGGGTGAACCCGTACGCGAGGATCAGCGCGCTCGCGCCGAAGACGAGCAGCAGCTTCGGTCCCACGGTCTGCGCCAGTCTTCCGGAGAACGGTGAGAGCACCATCATCACGAGCCCCGAGGGCATGACGATGAGGGATGCGGACACCAGCGACAGCCCGAACCCCGCGCCGGTGGCGGCGGGCAGCTCGAGGATCTGCGGGTAGACGACGTTCGAGGCGAACAGGCCGAACCCCATCGCCACCGACGCGATGTTGGTGAGGAGCACGGCGGGCCGCGCGGCGATGCGCAGATCGAGCAGCGGGTTCGACGCGCGCAGCTCGTACCAGCCCCAGAGGCCGAGCACACCGAGGCCGCCGAGACCGCAGACGAGCACGGCGGGCGAGGTCCACCCCCACTCGTTTCCGCGGGACACCGCCAGCAGCACGCCGACGAGCCCCACGGCGAGGCCCGCGGCCCCGATGTAGTCGAAGCGACCGGCGGTGCGCAGCACGCTCACCGGCACGATCCACAGCACCAGCACGAAGACGATCGTGCCCAGTCCCGCGGCGAACCAGAACAGCATGTGCCAGTCGGCGTTCTCGGTCACGAGCGCGCTGATCGGCAACCCCAGCGCGCCTCCGACACCGAGCGTCGCGCTGATCAGCGCGATCGCCGAATCCACGCGTTTCTCGTGCAGGACGTCGCGCAGGATGGAGATCCCGAGCGGGATGACGCCGGCGACCGCTCCCTGCAGCGCGCGGCCGACGATGAGCGTGACGATGTCCTGCGACAGTGCCGAGACGACCGAGCCGAGCACGAGCACCGCGAGCAGCACCAGGACGATCCGGCGCTTGCCGTACATGTCGCCGAGCCGGCCGGCGATGGGGGTGACGACGGCCGAGGCGAGGAGTGTGGCGGTGATCACCCACGCCGTGTCGTCCCGGCTCGCGTTCAGCAGCTCGGGCAGCTTCGCCTGGATCGGCACGACGAGCGTGAACATGAACGACGCGGCCAGCCCCGCGACCGCCAGCACGGCGACGATCGCGCCCTGCGAGGGCATTCGCGTGAGTCGCCTGCGTCTGTCCTCGTCGCGATTGCCCATCGGTTCAGGCTATCGGCGTCAGCGGCCGTCGGGCGCGCACCGTCCAGGAGTGCGCGGGGACCCCTCCTGGGGGACCTCCGCGTCACCGCGGAGGAGGGGTGGCGGCGGCGCGCAGGCCGTCGTGCACGGCGGTGAGCCAGGTGCCGACCGAGGCGCGCGCCTCGGGGGTGTCCGGATACCGGCAGCGCAGGTGCAGACCGGTGTCGTTCACCACGAACCAGATCATGACGCCGTCGGTGCGGATCACCGCCGAGATCCAGTGCGGGTCCGCGTCCGCCGGAACCTCCACCGGCAGCCGCCGGGTGTCGAGCCACGACACGGCGAACATGCCGGGCGCGTCGGGCATGCCGCCGTAGGGCGCGAAGATCGGCGCGAGCGGGAACGACCCGAGCTGCAGCGCCCGCTTGACGTCGGCCGCACAGGCACGGGGATCGGGGTCGGTGCATTCGATCACGGCGTTGGTGATGAACCATCCCACCGCGTCCCACCAGCGCTTGTCGTCCCGGCTGTGCACGGGGAAGACCGCCCGGAGGGGGGCGCCGGCGAGCCGCAGCGACACGTCGGTGAGCACGCCGAGAGCCACGGCGGTCACCCGGACGCCGGCGGCCTCCGCGACCCGGGTGAGATGCACGACGCCCTCGGCGTCGAGCACGTCGCGCACCTCGACCACCTCCGGCCGAGGCTCCGAGACATCCCCGAGCGGCAGGGGGAACCGCGGCATGACGCCGCCCTCCGCGGCGAGCAGGCGCTCCCAGGTCGCGCCGACCTCGGACGGTGCCGGCGGCATCCGTTCGAGCAGGGCGGTGTGCGCGGCGAACGGCTCGGCCGGCGCCAGGGCGGGTGTCGTGCCGTCCCGCACCTGTGCGATCGCGGTGCCGAGGTCGCGGCCGAGCACGAGCAGCGACCACATGTCGACGTGCGCGTGGTCGGCGCCGATCAGCACGACCGGCTCGCCCTCGTCGGGGTCGACGACGCACAGCCGGTACGACCCCGGCGAGTACGGCCGGCACTCCGCGTCGAAGACCTCGCGCACCGCGGCCGCGACCGTGTCGCCCACCGGATGCTGCCGCCAGCGACCGGGCGACGCGTCGCCCTCGTAGAGCCGTACGCCGTCGTCCTCGACGAAGACGGTGCGAAGCGTGCCATGCCGGGCGACGACGGCGTCCCAGGCGGCCGCCACCTCGTCGTGCGCGGCCCCCGGCACCCGGAACGAGATCGCCATCCACGATCCGGCCCGATCCCCCTGGCCCACGTGCCGCCCCTGGTCGAACGAGACCGGCAGCGGACGGTCGGTGCGCCGGACGTCCACGGCGTAGCTGTGCAGTCGCCCCGACGGCAGGGACAGGCGGGCGACGTTCGTCAAGCGCATGGCGTCGTAGTCTAGGGGGCGCAGATGTCGCGATGAGGACGGGGAGGGGCGATGCCCGGCTTGCAGGTGCGCGGCGCGACCCTCGACTACGACATCACCGGGGACGACGGCCCGCTCGTGGTGCAGCTGCACGGTCTCACCTCGAGCCGTGCGCGCGACGCGCAGCTCGGGCTCGACCTCGGACGGGCCCTGCGCGGACACCGCGTGCTGCGCTACGACGCGCGGGCGCACGGACGCTCCACCGGCACCGACCGCGAGAAGGACTACGGCTGGGGCGCCCTCGCCGAGGACCTGCTCGCGCTCCTGGACCGGGTCGCCCCCGGCGAGAGCGTGCACGGCGTCGGGCCCTCGATGGGAACCGGCACGCTTCTGCACGCCGCCGTCGCCGACGCGCGTCGGTTCGCGACCCTCACCCTCGTCACGCCGCCGACCGCGTGGAAGCGTCGGCGCGCTCAGGGGGATCTGTATCGCGCGAACGCCGACCTGGTCGAGCGGGGCGGGATCGCCGCACTCCTCGAGCTCGGCGACACCGCCCCGGTGCCGCCCGCGCTCGCCGACGCTCCGGAGACCCGCCCCGCCGTGCCGCCCGAGCTGCTTCCCACCGTGCTGCGCGGCGCCGCCGGCACCGATCTGCCGAAGCCCAAGAGGATCTCCCGCATCGATGTGCCGACGCTCGTGCTCGCCTGGACCGGCGACCGCACGCATCCGCTGAAGACCGCGCGGACGCTCCGCGAGCTCATCCCCGCCGGACGCCTCGTCGTGGCGCGCAGCCCCTACGGCGTCATGGCGTGGCCGGGCCTGTTCGCCGAGCACGTCACCACCCGCGGCTGAACGCCGGATGGCGCATGCTGCACCGATCGCGGCCGCGGCCGCCGCGACCGAGATCCGGAGCACCGCGATGTCACGGCCGAGCCACGACCCGAAGCGACCCGTGCGGGCCTTTCCTGCCCGGAGAACCGCGCTCAGCGCCGTCGAGATCGCGCGTGTGCTCGCTTCATGCACGCCGCCCTGTTACCGCCGCGCTCACGCGCATCGTCGTCATCATCCCGAAGGGGGTGACGACGGAGGACGGGCATGATCGCGGGCTTGGACGGCGCCGCTATGCTCGCCGCATGATCATGTTCCTCCAGCGGACGCTCATCTTCCTCGCGTCGGCAGCGGTCGGGCTGATCGCCGCGGCGCTCCTGCTTCCCGGCTTCCGGATCGACTGGAGCAGATGGTGGGGGTTCCTCCTCACGATCGTCATCTTCGCCGTCATCCAGAGCATTCTGTCCCCCTGGATCGCCTCCGTCGCGCGCCGCAACGCACCGGCGCTGCTGGGCGGGATCGGGATCTTCGCGACCCTCATCGCGCTGATCGTCGTCGCGGCGATCCCCGGCATCGGCATCACGATCGGTGCGCCCGTCGTGCTCACGTGGATCCTCGCGCCCGTGATCGTGTGGCTCGTCACCGCGCTCGCGACGCTGCTGCTGCCGATGCTGTTCGTCAAGAAGAAGGTCGAGACCCGCCGCAAGGACTCCTGAGCCGTCGCGCGTCATCCTCTCGCCGTGACCCGGCGCGGCGGGCAGCTGCGGTGCGAGACTGGACGCATGAGCGTCCCCGGCATCCGCATGCTCGAGTCCGTCGACGACGCGTTCACGGCCTCCGACGTCCTGTCGCAGGTGTGGGACGGGGACCGCTCCGGGATGCCGCCGAACCTTCTGCGCGCCCTCTCCTCCGCGGGAGAGTACACGGCGGGGCTCTTCGTCGGCGAGCGGATGGTGGGCGCCTCGGTGGCGTTCTTCGCCGAACCCGCCGCGCGCTCGATGCACTCCCACATCACGGGCGTGCTCGGCGAGTTCCGCGGGCACGGGCTCGGAACGCTGCTGAAGCGGCATCAGCAGGAGTGGGCGCTGGCGCGCGGAGTGGGCCGGATCACCTGGACCTTCGATCCGCTCGTGGCGCGCAACGCCCACGTCAACCTGACGGTGCTGGGCACGAGAGCCGTCGAGTACCTCGTGAACCAGTACGGTCCGATGGACGACGGGGTCAACCGCGGAGACGAGACCGACCGCATCCTGGTCTCCTGGGAGCTCGCGTCGGCGTCCGCCGCGCCTCCGCGGCCCGACCAGGTCGTCGCGGTGGTGGCGGTGCCGGCCGACATCGAGGCCGTGCGGCGGGAGGCGCCCGTGGAGGCCGCGACCTGGCGGCACACCGTGCGGGAGCAGCTGCAGGGGCATCTCGCAGCGGGCCTCGTCATCGGCGGCTTCGATCCCGTTCGCGGGTATCTGCTCGTGAACCGTCGTTAGCGCTCAGCCCGCGTCGAGCCCGAGCGTGAGCGCGCCCGCGGAGTCGGTGCCGAGCGTGCCGGTGAACCGGAACTCCGCGCTCGTGGTCTGACCGTCGCGGACGACCTCGACGCTGCCGGGTCGCGTCTCGAACCGCCACGTCCGGGCATCGTCGGTCCAGACGCGCTCGATGAACAGGTAGTCGGTGGAGGGCTGCGCACCCGGGGCCGGCGCCGCGCCCGTGAGCCCGGCCGGGCAGGTGGATCCCGCGAACGCGGCGTCGACGCAGGCGGCGAACGCCTGCTCGAGCAGGGGAGCCATCCGGGCGCCCAGCGTCGAGAGCGCGATCTCCGGGACGGCCGGAAGGGCAGTCGCGTCGCCGTCGATGCCGGTGACGCCGCCGCCGGGCACCGCGTAGAGGAACTGCTCCGGCCGCTCCAGCACTCCGGTCGGGTCGCTCACGGCGACGCGGTAGTTCCCCGGCCAGGCGAGCGCCTGGACGTGGGCGTCCTCGACCGGCACGCGGCAGTCGTCGTCGATGGTCAGCTCGGCGACGACGGGGGCGTCGAAGCCGACGTCGAGCCGCCAGGAATCCGGGATGACGACGCGCCACTGCCCGCCGACCCGCTCGAGGTCGACATCGTCGACCTGCTCGGCGGGAGTCCGGTACGCGACCTCGGCGGACGCCCGATCTCCGTCGACGGCGATCGATCGGATCTCCGGGGCGGCGATCGACGGGGCGGGCTGCTCCTGGTCGATCATGCCCGTGCAGGCGAAGTCGGATGCCGCCGCGGTCGACAGGGAGAACGCGGTGGGCAGCTCGCCGTCCGCGAGAGCGCGCAGGAACGTGGTGAGCGTCTCCTCGGCGTCGCCGGCGTCCGCTGCGCCGCCCGGCGGTGCGCATGCCGTCAGCGACACCGCGAGCACGGCGGCGGCGCACATCAGGACGGCGCGAACGCGGCTCACGACAGGAGGGCGATGGTCGGCCACTTGCCGGCGACGCTGCCGGAGAGATCGGCGAGCTCGTTCTCGAGCGTGAACATCTGGCTCTTCGTCTGCACCCACTTGTCCTTGACGAGCACGACGATGCCCTGGACGAAGTCGACCAGGTTGCTGATGGTCGTGATGATCTCGTCGACGATGTTCAGCCACTTCGTCGGGTCGGCGCTGAGGAAGTTGCCGACGCTCGTCGCGACGAGCTGCGCGTAGTCGATGAAGGCCATGGCGAGATCGACCCAGAGGTCGATGATCTGCAGCCCGTGGTCACCGAGATGGGTCGCGAACGAGCCCGCATACCCGACCACTCCGCTGATCGCGTCGGCCTGCACGCCCGGCATGTCCCGGTAGACGGCTCCCTCGCGGCCGACCCACGACTGAGAGGCCGGGAACGACGACGCGGATGCGCTCTGCACGTAGACGAGCTGGCCGGAGAGCTCCGACTTCACGGTCAGCCACGAGTCCTTCGACTCGAGGAACCAGAAGGGCCAGCCCGGCGACGCGAGCTGTCCCAGCTCGATGGCGAGGTCGCCGAAGACCTGCTGCATGCGGTCCATCGCGCCGCCGATCTTCTCGATCAGATCATCGTCGGCGCACATGCCCCAGTCGTTGTTGTTGAACTTGTCGATGCACTTGTTGATCCCGTCGTTCATCTCCGTCGTCTTGTCGTCGATGTCCTGGACGTTCTCGTTGAACTCCGCTTCGCTGACCATCGTCGCGCTCCTCGTCTCGTCTGTACGGGGTCGTCGGCCGTCCGGATCAGCCCGGATTCTGCGACTTCCACTGGGCGTACTCGTCGCTGGCGAGGTACTCGGTGCGCGTGTCCTCCAGCGCGCCGGCGATCTCCTCCATCGCGTCGCGCCCGCTCTTGAGGTACTCGACCGTCCAGCTCGCGAGCGTGTTGTACTGCTCGCGGAAGCCCGCCGCGTACGAGATCCCGTCGGTCACCATCATGGGCACGGTCTCGACGCCGGCCGCTGTCGAGCGGGCGCCGTCGACGACCGTGCCGATCTCCCGCCACTTGGCGGCATCCGTGACGAAATCGTCCAGGACGACCGAGAAGTCCAGTTCGTCGCTCATGATCAGCCTTCCTCTGTGTGTCGTCCGGTCAACGCGGCGAGTCGCCGCGCATTCCGCTCGCGCAGTTCCGTCAGGGCGGGGAACTCCTCGGACAGCCGCCTCTGGTCGTCGGCGTCGCGTCGGCGCACCTCGTCGAGCGCGGCGAGGATGTCCCGGGCGACCTCCTCGGAGGAGCGGAACGTCAGCGCGTCGGGCTCCGCCTCGAGGACGAGCAGGTTGGCCCGACTGCGGACGACCTGGAAGAGCCTGCCGGGGCTGGTGAAACGGTCGTGCCGGGACAGGCCGTCCGCTGCCGCCCGATACCGCCGGTACTCGGCACGCGCGGCGGCGGCGAGGTCGAACTTCTCGGTCAGGTCGTCCAGCGACTCCGGCGGGGGAAAGCGGGTGCGGTACTCGTGGAGCGTCGGCCGGGGCGGGTCGACGTGCCGGGGTCCGAGATCGATCTCGTTCGGCTGGGCGTTCTCCAACCACACCTCGGCGATGCGCAGGGAGGCCTGCCCGGACGCCTGGTTGATCGCCCGGGCCAGCTCGCGCGGCTCGATGCGCCGGCTCCAGTCGGAGGCGAGTCGCACGTCGACGACGTCTCCGTCCGCGGACAGCGTGACGCCGAGCGCTCCCGATGCGTCCTCGCCCTCGAACTCCCGGCCCTCGGGCCACTCGTCGCGCATCTTCGCGAGGGCGTGCCGCAGCCCGGCGACCTCGTCCGCGACCCGGGCCAGCCCGTCGGGCGCGTCGCCGCTCATCGCCCGCTCCCCGGACATGTCGTCGTCATCTCCAGATCTTCCCCTCGATCGTGCGGCTGGCCTCGCGGTATCGGGCGTCGATGTCGACGATCCGGTCCGAGTACTCGCGCAGGATGCGGTTCAGCTCCTGCAGGTTCGCCGTCCACTGGCGCTGGGCGCGATCGTAGGCGTCTGACGCCTCGCCCGACCATTCGGAACGAAGGTTCGAGACCTTCTCGTCGAGCGTGGCGAGGTCCTCGCCGATCTCACGACTGGCCTGGGCGAGCGAGTCGCGCAGGTGCTCCAGCCCCTCCCCGGAAACCGACAGATCTGCCATGAGCTCGGCATCCTTCCTCTTCCGCTCGCAAGCGACGCGTTGCGCGCAGCCTTCGCGCGATAGCGGTGGGTCTCCGTCCGCGTCCGTCACGGAGCCGGGCACCCCTGCCCAGATTAGGGCCCGGGGCACCGGTGCGACGGGAAAGCGGCAGATTGTGGACAACTCGTCGAAGCACGACTGCGCGGCCTCATCGTAGAGTGTGCGTCATGACCCTGGCCGCGGACTGGACTCCGTACCGGCGCGCGGATCGGGAGCTCATCGGATGGATCCGGCCCGTGGGAGACCTGTGGGTGCCGGTCGATCTGCTCGGACGGGACGCCGGTGCGGCGCAGGAGTGGCTGGCCGCCGAGGCGGTGCTGGAGGCGAAGGGCATCGGCTGGCTCGCGGACGTCTGGATGCTGGATCGGCCCGGCGCGGACCCGCTGCGCGTGAAGCTCGTGGAGGTCACCCCGGATCGGGTCGTCGTGCAGACGGACGACTTCGGTGCGATCGACGTGCCCGTGACCCGGTACGAGCTTTCCTGGCCCGCCCCGCCGTCCCTGCGCCTGCGCCGTCCCGCCGACGCCTAGCGGGCTGCCACACTGGCAGTATGCATCGCACGGGCGGCGACGTCGCCGCAACCATCGCCCAGGTGACCCCCGCCGCCCGCCGGCGGGACGCCGAACGGCTCGCCGCGCTTCTCGCCGACGTCACCGGCCGAGAGCCCGAGCTGTGGTCGGGCGGGATCATCGGGTTCGGAGCATGCCATTATCGCTACCCGACCGGTGCCGAGGGGGACTCGCCGATCGTCGGCTTCGCCCCGCGCAAGCGTGCGTGCACGCTCTACCTGCTCGACGGCATCGACGCGCACGCCGCGGACCTGGCGGTGCTCGGTCCCCACAGCACGGGGGTCGGATGCCTCTACGTGAGCGACCTCGGCGCGGTGGACGAGGCGGTGCTGCGGCGTATCCTGACGACGTCGTTCGACAGCGTCGGAAGCGTGGACGACGCCGACGGCATCCTGACCGTCATCGACTGACGGGAGGGTCTCACCGCCTCGGTGTCACCAGCCGAGCCACCGCTGACGGCTCGCCGGTGGGCCTGCGCTTCGTCCTGACCTTCGCAGGCGGTGGAGAATCGTCGTTCACGACTACCGTCACGCCACCGGACCAGACAGACGATAGGAGCGTCGCGGATCGGGTGTTCCTCACTGCATCCGCGGCGGGGAGAACGCCAGCTGCGCCGCTACCAGGCCGTGCTCGCGGCTGACGATCTGCGCGCGACCGGGCGCCGACGGCACGGCCTTCACACGACCGATGAGCGGCCCCTCCTCGGGGCTTCCGCCGAGCAGGATGCCGGTGACGCCGAGATCGGTGAAGCGCTGAATGATCGGGTCGTACGCGGCGCGGCTCGCGCCACCGGTGCGTCGCGTGATGATCACGTGCAGGCCGACGTCGCCCGCCTGAGCCAGGAGCGGCTGCAGGACGGCGAGCGGGTTCCCCTGGCTCGTGGCGACGAGGTCGTAGTCGTCGACGATCACGAAGCCCTCCGCGCCCTTCCACCAGCTGCGCTCACGAAGCTGCTCCGGCGTGACGTCGGGGCCGGGGATGCGGCCCGAGAAGAACGCCGAGAGCTCGGCCAGGCCGCTCGTGGCGGGCTCGTGGGAGGTGAGGTAGGCGCCGAGGTACTCCGAGGGGATCTCGCCGAGGAGAGAGCGCCGGTAGTCCACCGCGAAGATCTTCGCCTCGCTCGGGCCGTACAGGCGCATGATCTCCTGTGTGAGCCCGCGCAGGAACGACGACTTCCCGGTGCCCGAGTCGCCGTAGAGGAACAGGTGCGGCTCCTTGCGCGGGTCGATCCCGAACGGTGCGAGCTGCGCCTCGTCGACGCCGAGGAGGACGCGCCGATCGGCCGCGCCGGCCTGGCCGCGGACCGCCTCGAGCTCGATGTGCTCGGGGAGCAGGCGCAGCTTCGGACCCGCGGGGCCCTGCCACGCCGCCGTCACGCGGGCGATCATGTGCTCCACGCCGTCGACGAGCGCGGCGGCGTCGCTCGATCCGTCGATGCGCGGCAGCGCCGCCAGCATCTGCAGGCGCTTCGCGCTGAGGCCGCGACCGGGGTGACCGGCGGGCACGTTCGCGGCCTGCTTGCGGTCGATCTCCGAGTCGGTGGGGTCGCCCAGCCGCAGCTCGAGGCGGGTCTGGATGAGATCCTTCAGGCTCGCGCGGATCTCGAGCCAGCGGTTCGCGGTGACGATCACGTGCACCCCGAAGCTGAGGCCCCGTGCGGCGATCGTCTGCACGCGGGTCTCGAGCGCCTCGTACTCGGTGCGCAGCGTCGCCCAGCCGTCGACCACCAGGAAGACGTCGCCGTATCCGTCGTCGACGACGCCCTGGCTGCGGCGCAGCCGGTAGGTGTCGATCCCGTCGATCCCGTTCTGGCGGAAGAATCTCTCGCGCTCGTCGATGATGGACTCGACCTCGGCGACCGTGCGACGCACCGCCTCGGCCTCTGTGCGGGTCGCGACGCCGGCGACGTGCGGATGCCGCTGCATGCCGGTGAAGCTGCCGCCGCCGAAGTCGAGCACGTAGAACTGCAGCTCGAGCGGGTTCGCGGTGAGGGCGAGCGCCGAGACGAGGGTGCGGGCCATTGTCGATTTGCCGCTGAGGGGGCTGCCGACGATCGCGACGTGGCCGGCCGCGCCGCCGAGCGAGACGACGAGGCGTTCGCGGCGCTGCTCGAGCGGTACGTCGACGATGCCGAGCGGGACGGTGAGGGCGCCAGCCGCGCGCCACCCCGCGGAGACGAGGCCCAGTGCCGGGTCCTCCGCGAGATCGGGCATGAGCTCGTCGAGCGGGGAGGGATCGGTCAACGGCGGCAGCCAGACCTGGTGCGCCTCCGGTCCGCGCCCCGCCATCCGCTCGACCGCGATCTGGAACGTCGAGCGCTCCTCCTTCGGCTGGGAGACGTCGCCGCGCACCGGCTCCGACGACTCCTCGACCGGTTCGAGCGGCTGCGCCGCGGCCGTGAACAACTCGATCTGGGCGGTGTAGTCGGTGGCCTCCGCCGTGCTGGAGGAGCCGCCGCCGCGGATCTTCGTCTTCGGCGTCCCCGACACGTAGGCGGCCTTGAACTGCACCAGGTTGTCGGTGTCGGCCTTCAGATAGCCGACACCCGGCTCCTGAGGCAGCGTGTAGGCGTCGGGCGTGCCGATGATGGTGCGGGACTCGGCCGCCGAGAACGTGCGGAGGCCGATGCGGTAGGAGAGGTAGGTGTCGAGACCGCGGAGCTTGCCCTCCTCCAGCCGCTGCGAGGCGAGGAGGAGATGCACCTGCAGCGAGCGGCCGACGCGGCCGATGTTGATGAAGCTCTCGACGAACTCGGGCTTGGCGGCCAGGAGCTCGGAGAACTCGTCGGCGACGATCAGCAGCGCGGGCAGAGGCTCGAGGTCGGTGCGGCCGCCCCTGCGGGCCTTCTCATAGTCCGACACGTTCGCGAAGTTGCCGCTGGCGCGCAGCAGCTCCTGCCGGCGTACGATCTCGCCCTGCAGGGCGTCCTGGAATCGGTCGACGAGGGCGAGCTCGCTGCCCAGGTTCGTGATGATCGCGGAGACGTGCGGCATCCCCGCCATCCCCGCGAAGGTCGCGCCGCCCTTGAAGTCGACGAGAACGAAGTTCAGCTGTTCGGGGGAGTGCGTGAGCGCGAGCGCCAGCACGAGCGTGCGAAGCACCTCGGACTTGCCCGACCCGGTGGCGCCGATCATCACGCCGTGCGGGCCCATGCCCTGCTGCGCGGCCTCCTTGAGGTCGAGCACGAGCGGCGCCCCGTCGGTGTCCTGGCCGATCGGCACGCGCAGCCGGTCGCGTTCGAGCCGTCCCGACCAGGCGCGGTCGAAGTCGATCTCGCGGACGTCGGGGAGCCCGAGGAGCTCGACGAGCTCGCGCTGTCCCTGGAGGGCCGACGTGGCGTCCGCGAGCGCGGTCGGGTTGGTGTGCAGCGGCATGAGACGGCGCGCCGTGGCCTCGGCCTCCGCGATCGAGGTCGTGTCGGCCGTGAACTCGCGCGACCCGACGGTGAGATCGATCAGCTCGGCGTGACGCTCTGCCGCATCCGCCGCCGGCAGCGCGATGCGCAGCACGTCGGGGTTCTCGAGCTCGGCCCACCGGCTCGGCAGGTCGATGACGGTGACGCCCAGCATGCCGTCGCCGCCGACGACCGGGTCGCCGATCGGCAGGCGCACACCGTCGACGATCAGCAAGATGTGCGGGAGGGCGCCTCCGCCGCGGCCGAACCTCGGGCGCTCGCGAAGGCCTGCCGGGAGGAGCTCCTCGAGGTCGTCGAGCGAGGACGCGATGAGGCGCGCGGGGCCCAGCTTGTCGCTGACCCGGGTCGAGAGCGCGTGCGGCAGCCACTTCACCCACTCCCAGGCGGGCTGCTGCGCGTCGCCGGCGAGGATGGCGACGACGAGGTCCTCGGGATCGTGCAGGGTGGCGGCGCCGACGACCATCGCCCGCGCGAGGGCCCGCACGGCGTCCTCGTCGGAGCCGACGATCTCGATCTTCGCGTAGTCGCTGAGGACGACGCCGAAGGGCAGGGCCGGCTGCATCTCGTGCGTGAGCATGAAGCGGTGGGCGGCGGATGCGGCGACCGGGTCGAGCTGTGCGAGGGGCGGGAGCTCCGGCGCCTCGAGGCTGATGCACAGGGGCTGGTCGGCGGTGCCGATGCGGGTGAGCAGGAAGTTCTCGTCGCCGGGCTGACGCTCCCAGACGCGGGTGCGCTCCTCGGCGATGTAGGGCAGCGACGACGGTGCGGGCGTGATCCATCCGCCGTGGCGGCGCTGCTTGCGGGCGGCGGTGCGCACGGTCTCGCGCAGCTCGCCGAGGTAGGCGAGGTATTCCCGCCGGTTGCCGAGCACCTGGGCGTTGCGCTGCGCGCGCTGGCGCCATCCGTTCACCGCGACGAAGCCGAGGGAGGAGAGCAGGAACATGCCGCCGGTGATGAAGCCGGTGGGGCCCGCGTTCGAGATCGTCACCATCACGATCGCGCCGACGCTGCCGAGCATCGGAAGGAGCGAGGTGAGCATGCTGCTCCCGCCCTCGTTCGGCACGAGCTCGGGCGGCGGCTGCACGACGATCCGTCCGCTCGGCACGGACGGCGGCGCCAGGCGTGGGCCCTTGCTCACGAGGGGTCTCCGATCAGCCGGCTGACGGTGAACATGCGGTTGCCGATGCGCACGCGTGTGTCGTCATCGACGTACGTACGGGCGTGCGGAGCCAGGGGGCGGGCCTCGCCCTCGTCGTCGACGAGGTCGGTGCCGTTGGTCGATCCCGCGTCGGTGACCCAGGTGCCCGAGCGGTCGTGCTCGAGGCGCAGGTGGGTCTTCGACACGCTCGAGTCCGGGTCGCGCACGACCAGCACCGCGTCGGCGGCCTCGGTGCGCTCGGGGTTGCGGCCCAGGTTCACGGCGACCGGGATCGGCAGCTGGGCGCGCTGCCCGGTGTCGAAGACGAGCAGCAGCTCGCCCGCCGGCAGGGCGTCGTCCGAGGAGGCGGCGTCGGACGCGAGGGGGACGGCACCGGTCGGGCGACCGGTCGGCTGCCCCGTGCTGTCCGCATCGGGTGCGGGTGCGGCGGCCGGTGCCGCCGGCATCGGGGTGCCCCACGGCTGCGCGACGGGAACGGCGGGCGGCTCCGGCGCGGGCGTGGGCGCGGCGCCGCGGCCCTGGGCTGCGGGCACGGGCGCGGGCGACCACGGCCGGGCGACGATCGTGGGTGTCGGGAGCGACATGACGTCGGATGCGGATCCCCGCCGTCCGGCCCGGCCGCGCTCTGCGGCGGGCCTGCGCGGCACCGCGATCACGACGGTCTGCGCGGCGCGATCGGCCCACGACCGGCGGAGCCCGGACCGGTCGCCGGCGGCCGAGCCCTGCACGACCCAGGCGCCCGCGGCGAACACGAGACCGCCGAGGGCGACGAGCGAGCCGCGCACGAACGAGCGTCCGGCGCCGGGGGAGTACGGGGCGTCGATGCGCGCGACGCGCAGGCCGAGGAGCGCCTTGCCGGGGCCGAGGCCCGTGCGCGCCTGCAGGACCCAGAGCGCCAGCACCGCCTCGGCGCCGACGAGGAGGCCGAAGACCGGTGAGGCCGTCGTGATCCAGACGATGCCGACGAGGGCGACGACGATCGCGACGTCGATGCTGAACGCCGCCAGCCGTGCTCCGACGCTCGCGGGCTGCCCGGTGAACTGCGGCGGCAGGCTCATGAGTTCATCATTCCACGCAGGATGTCGATGGCATCCGCCGCCAGCAGGCCCGCGGGAAGGGACAGGGCGATGGCGATCCACTCGAACGCGTCGCCGAACCGCGACCAGAAGAGCGACTGCGCGCCGCGGGCGGCCGGGATCACCGCGAACGCGGTCGCGGCGCCGACCGCGAGGCAGATCCCGGCGAGGATCGTCATCGTCAGGGGCCCGGTGTCGCGGACCGCCGCGAGCACGGCGGCGGCGATGATCGTCCCGGCGGCGGCCCGCGGCATCCAGCGCAGGAACGGCACGGAGGCCCGGCGTGCGCCGAGCAGGAGCGCGAGCACGGTGGTCGCCGCCAGCGCGATCCGCCCGGACATCACGATCGGGTCGGCGGAGTCGAACGACGGGAACGCCAGGGGCGCGCAGACGGCGGCGGCGACGCAGAGGATGAAGGTGCCGGCGATGAGCCGCCCGGTCGACCGGGCGACGAGGTCGCGCGCGTCGGATGCGGCGATCGAGGTGATCTCGTCGGGCAGGGTCTGCCGGACGCTCCAGCGCGTCGTCTGGTAGCGCTCGTAGTCGACGAACATCCCGGGCGGCACGTCGACCAGGCTGGAGAGCAGGATGCGCAGCGCCACGGGGACGAGGCCGAGGGTCGCGGCCGCCGGGGCGATCGCGTCGAGGTGGAGGAGGAGCGCGAGCGCCCAGACGGTCGCGAGCGTCAGCAGGATCGTGGTGCTCGCGCCGAACTCGGCGTGCAGGGCCGCCGGGCGGCCGATGAGCCGCAGGAGTGCGGCGAGGACCGCCGCCGACACGAGCCCGACGAAGACCGCGAGCGTGGTGGTCGCGGCGGGGAGGGCAGGCACGAGGGTGACTCCCGCGGCGAACGCGAGCAGCAGGACGCCGATGATCGCGGGGTGGCCGCCGGGGCGGGCGGACCGTGCCCGCGCCGAGAAGAGCAGGCCGGAGAGGACGGCGCCGAGGCCCGCGAGGAGCCCGACGGCGACCCGGACGCCCGGATCGAACGCGTCGGGGGCGAACAGCGACACGGCCGAGAGCACCACGCCGACGCCCGCGATCGTCCACCAGGCGCCGGGTGCGTCGGAGGCGGTCTCCGCGCTTCTCCGTTTCCGTCGGCCGCGTGCGGTGATGCGCTGGGAGAGGTCCACGACCGCGAGCACGGTGCCGTCGGCGAGGTCCTCGACCCGCGCGAGCGGGCTCACCTCGCGTCCGTCGCGTTCCATGAGGACGTCGCGGCCGACCTCGGGGCGGATGCCGAGGATGCGGAGCGCGTCGTTCAGCGTCGCGTCGAGAGGGATGAGCAGATCGTGCCGATCGGCGCCGTCGACGATCGCGATACGCCGGCGCTCGGTGACCTCGACCGCCACCGGTCAGCGACCCCCGCCGACCGGGCGTCGGCGATCGTCTCGCGCGGCAGCGCGCTGCGCCGCGCGGTGGTCTGCGCTGGTCATGGTTTCCGTCCCCGGGGAGATGTGGTCGCGGTCCGCCCAGCGTATCGCCCGGGGCCCCGCCCGCGAGACGGCGCGTGCGCGCCGAGGACAGGGGAGAACCCCGGCGTCTCGGCGCGCGGACACCGTCTCGTCAGTCGGTCGCCGGCCTCAGCGGCGGAAGAGCTTGGCGGACTTGCGGTCGGTCTCGACGTAGTTCTCGGAGATCTGGGCGGTGGCGGTGGCGATGCTGGCCAGGACGGTCTTCATGTGCTCGAACGTCGCCGACCACTGGCGCTGGGCGTTGTCGTAGGCGACGCGGGCGGCGCCGTCCCAGGAGCCGCGGAGGCGGTTGGCCTCCTGCTCGAGACTGCGCAGGGCCGCTTCGATGCGCTGGCTCTCGCGGCGCAGCTCGGCGGCGGAGGCGGACAGCGCTGCGGGGGAGACGCTCAGGTCTGCCATGGTCACTCGCCTCCCATCAGGGCGCCGAGCCCGCCGATCGTGGACCGGTGCTGGTCCTCGATCGCGGCCTGGTCGCGCTCGGTGCGGCGCAGCGCCTCTTCGAGGTGCACGAGCGTGTCGTTGATGCGGCGGGCGCCGGTGGTCCAGGTGTTCACCAGATCCGCGTAGGAGCGGGACGCGTCTCCGGACCAGATCGCCTGGATCTGGTCGAGCTCGGCCTGCACCCGGCGGGTGCTGTCGGTGATGTCGAGATGCGCGCCCGACACCGCCTCCGCGCCGCGCAGCAGCGCGCCCTCGGTTGCGGAGATCTGCTCACTCATCGACGTTCCCCTTCATCCGGTCCTCTTGCATGATCCGTGGTTCCTGCATCATGTCAGTCCCTTCCCCCGGACCCGGCGGCCTCGGAGCGGGGACCGAACTCGGCATCGTCGTCCAGCTTCGGGGCGATGGGGCCCCCGAGACCCCGGCCCTTCTTCTCCGACCGGTCTCCCGCGCCCCGTGGCGCACCGCCGCCCGCGGCCGTGCCGCCCCCGCGCGCACCTGCTCCGTTCGCCGCGCCCGCGCCGCCGGCACCCGTGCCGCCACGGGTGCCCGAGACGCCGCGACCCGCCGCACCGCCCGCGTTCGCCTTCAGACTGCTGCCGCCGCGACCGCCGCCGCCCTTCGTGCCGCCCTGGCCGCCGACCCCGCCTCCGGCGAGACCGCCGGTGCGACCTGCGCCGGCCGTCCGACCTGCGCCGCCGGCGACGCTTCCGCCGCCGCCGACACCGCCGGCCAGACCACCGGTCCGGCCCGCTCCGCCGAGGCCGCCGGCGAGACCGCCCGTACGGCCCGCGCCGCCTGCGCCGACGCCGGCGCCGCCGATGCGGCCGAGTCCGCCGACACCGCCTCCGCCGGCCGCACGGCCGAGTCCGCCCAGCGCCGCAGCGCCGCCGCCGCCCGCGACCAGACCGCTCGTCAGGCCGCCTCCGCCTCCGCCTCCGATACCGCCGAGGCCGCCCCCGCCTCCGCCGCCGCCGCCGCCGGGGATCGTGCCGATACCCGGGACACGGTCGATGCCCGTGATCGGGCCATCCGGAGTCGGGATGATGGTCACCGGACCGTCCGGAGTCGGAAACACGATCGGCGGCGGATCGTTCGGCGAGGTGATGGGCGGCCGCCACACCTCCGGCGGCTGCCGGGGCGTGTCCGGCTCGAACCCGACCAGCTCCTCCTGTGGGGGCACTTCCCGCGGATCCACATTGAAGTCCGGGTACTGCTGAAAGCTGGGCCCGGAGGGCCGTCCGCCCGTGGGGAAGTCGGATCCGTCGTCGTCACCGCCGGGCTGCGGGGTGGGAATGTCCAGGGACAAGTCCAGACTGGGCGGGCCGGGCAGGTTGCTGCCGTCGTCGTCGAGTCGCGTGCTGAGCGTCTCCACGGCCTGCTTCGCCTGGTTCTCGCGCTGTGAGCCCATGAACCAGTTCGCGCCCGCGATGGCGCCCTCGCCGGCGATGATGGAGAAGCCGCCGAGGAACACCGTCGATCCGACCGCCGCGGTGCGGATGACTCGCTCCTGGTCCGCCGACAACCCGCCGGCGCCGAGGCCGGCGAGCTGCTGCTGGGCCTCGGCGCGCCTGTCGTTGGCCACCGTGATCGCGTCGGGCAGATCGTGCTCCAGGTAGTCGATGAGCGACTGCACCTGATTCTTCGCCGACTGGATATCGTCGACCGCGGCGGTGTCGGTCTGCCCGGTGAGCCCGGTGTCGCTCGACACCTGGTTCATCAGGGCGCGTAGCTGCTCCAGGGAGGTCTTCACCTGGCCGAGCGCAGGAAGCTTCCACTCGGTGCCCTCCGCGAGGTTGCGCAGACGCTGCTCCCACTCACTCATGGCTGTGCCTCTCGATTCTGACGATGACTTCTTCTGACGAGCACGATGGTGAGGACCACCGCGGCGACGACGACGATGAGGATCACCACGGCGACCGCGATCACCACGGTGAGGATCCCGCTTCCGGCATCGGCGGCCGGCGGGTCGGACACGGTCTCGGAAGGCTCGGGCGTCGCGGTGGCGAGTGCTGCCTCCGCCGCGTCGAGCTGTTCCTGATCGGGAATCGGGTACACGGTCTTGTCGAGCAGCGGGTTGGCGTCGTCGTAGACGGTCGGATCCTTGCTGAGGACGTGGTTCAGGGAGGCGACGCCGTAGCCGTAGCCGTCCTCGGGGTCGTATTCGAGCTCGTGGTCCTCGGTGCCGGTGTTGTGGATCAGGGACTGGATGAGCTGGTTGCCGGTCGCGTCGGGGTACTTCTGTGCCGTGGCGACGAGGATGCCGGCGACCAGGGGCGTGGCGAGGGAGGAGCCTCCGCTGAGGCCCGAATCGTCCCAGGTGCCGTCGGGCGCGCCGATCGAGGAGAACGGGATCCCAGGAGCGACGACGGTCGTCTCGAGCTGCGCGTTGGGCAGGCCCCAGCTGTCGGTGAGGAACTGACGGTCGCGGTCGACGCCGTTCACCGCGACGACCCCGCGGTAGGAGCTCGGGATGAAGGCCCCTTGATCGGTGTCGTTCTGCACGGCGGCGACGATCGGCACCTTGCGCACGATCGCCTCGGCGATGACGCTGCCGTCCTCGTAGGTCGTGTTGCCGCCGCCCTGCGAGATGCTGATGATGTCGGCGCCGTCGTCGAGGGCGCGTTTGATGAGCCACACTTTCGCCGACAGCCCCGCCTCTTCGGCCTCGGCGGTCTCCGTGCAGTCCGAGAGCGACCCGAGTCCGTAGTAGGTCACCGATGCCTCCGGGACGATGCCGCGGATGGCGCCCGCTCCGGTGCCGTTGCCGATCAGCAGGGCCGTGACGGTCGAGCCGTGCCGGGCGTTGTCGGTGACCTGGTCTGTGGTGGGCTCGCTCCCCGCGCAGCCGGAGCCCGGGGCGATCGTGAGGTCGGCGCCCTGGAAAACGGGCAGGTCGGGGTTGATCTGCGAGTCGATGACGGCGATCTTCACGCCCTTGCCCGTCCATCCCTCGGCGTGCACCTGCTCGACCCCGTACGCGCCGTACCACCACTGGCCATCGTCCTCCGCGGTCGCCGCCACCGCGGGCGACGCGGTGAGCAGAACGAGGCCGAGCGCGCCGACGGTCGCACTGAGACGGGTGGTGAGGCGGATCCGCGCATGATGGCCGGCGCTCACCATGCGTCGTCGGGCTTTGAGGAACTCGAGGAGCTCGAGCCGGTCGTCGGTGGATCCGCGACGATGCCCTGAACGAAGGCGTCGGCCCGGCGGGCGGTCAGCGACTCCGCGCCATCCGTGTCCTGCATCGCGGCGGCGGCCCGCTCGAACGCCTCCGCGTTGTTCTCGACGAACTTGCGCACTTTCTGGGTCTCCAAGGCGAGCTGCCCGGCGACCTTGATGAGATCCCCGCGGAAGGACCGCTGAGCGGGCTCATCGGCCGCACCGTCGACCTGGACGATCTCGGATCGTTCCGGCAGCACGGCCGCCTGCTCCTGCAGTCGTGCGATGTTCTGCATGAGCTGATCGAGTTGGAAGCCGATCAATCCGGCGAAGCTCATGATGGTTCCCCCGTGTCTGTGGAGTGGCTGCGGGCCGGGGGCCGGATGCGGGTGCATCGCGACCGCCGGCCCGCAGCGGGTGCATGGTGTCTCAGAGCGCGAAGCGTCCCGCGGCCGACTTGTCGGTGGACACGTAGCCCTGGGAGATCTCCTCGGTCTTGGAGGAGATCTGCTCCAGCAGCGTGTTCAGCGCGACGAGCGACTGCGTCCACTTGCGCTGCGCATCGTCGTACGCGTTCTGCGCCTCACCGTTCCACGAGGAGCGGAGCTTGCCGACCTCGGACTCGAGCTGCTCGAGCTCCGACTTGATCCCGCCGGCACCGGCACGGATCTGCTGAGCGAGGGCGATGACCTGCTCCGGACGAACTGACATCGACTGCATATCGAAACCTTTCCCCTGATTCCCGGACCGCGAGGCCTCAGGACCCCATCAACGACGACAGACCGGAGATGGTCTGCTGGTGCGACTCCTCCGACGCGGCCTGGTCGCGCTCGGTGCCCGCGAGGGCCTCCTCCAGCGTGATCAGCACGTCGTTGAGCTTGGTGGTCTCCTGGTTCCAGCGCTGCATGAGCTGCGTGTACGCGCCCGACGCGGCGCCGGTCCAGAAGCCGGAGACCTGCTCGATCTCGCCGCGGACCTTCTTGACCTGCGTGTCGATTCCGGCCTTCGCCGTGTTCACTGCCTGGGCACCGCGCTTGAGCGCGCCCTCTTCAGCGGAGATCTGATCTGCCACGACATCCCCCTTCATTGATCGGTAAGCGTTGCATCCGGCCGGCCACGCTCCATTCGGAAGAAGCACATGACAACCTGCCACCTGAACGCTAAGCAACCCGGAGGGCCACGCGCAACCTCTTGACCCCCTCTGGGAATGAGACTTCTCTCACACTGGCGTGCGATGCGTCCGCAGGGCGAGCACAGGAGTCGTCTCCGCCCCGACGGCGGACAGTAGACTGACCGCGCGAATCCGACCGCACCATGGACGACGCCGAGGGGAAGACCGCACTGTGGCCCAGACGATGAGCGCGCCGCGGGCGCTGTTGCGCATCTCGGTGCAGAGCGAGGGCCGCCGCCTCGACATCGGCGTGCCGGCCCAGGTGCCGTTGATCGAGTTCCTGCCCGGCTTCGCCCGGAGCCTCGGCGTGCTCGACCCGACCATGACCTACGCGGGCTACGCGCTGCAGAAGGCCGACGGCACGGTGCTCGACGTCGCCCAGGGGGCGGCGACGCAGGGCGTCGAGGACGGCGAGGTGCTGACGCTCGCCCGCGGGGGGCTGCTGGCCCAGCCACGCGTGTACGACGACATCGTCGAGGCCGTGATCGACGCGACGGGGCGGCAGAACAAGCCCTGGAGCGCCCAGGACAACGCCCGCACCGCGCTGGCGGTGAGCCTCACCCTGCTCGGGATCTGCGCGATCCTGCTCCTCGCCGCCGGCCCCTCGCTCGGGCTCGGCGCGCTGATCGCCGGCGGCGGGGCGGTCGCCCTTCTCACGGTCGCCGCCGTGGTCGGGCGCCTCGGCCAGCTCGAGGCGGGACAGGGGCTCGGCATCGCCGCCGCGGTGTTCGCCGCCCTCGCCGGGTACCTCGCCGTGCCCGAGGGCCTTCCGCTCTGGGGCTGGCCGCTCGCCGCCGCCGGACTCGCGATGCTCGTCGCCGGCGGAGCCGCCCTCGCGCTCATGCCCGATCGCTCGGAGGTGCAGCTCGTGCCCCTCTCGGTCGGCGGGGTCGTCGGCGTCACAGCCGCGATCACGGCGTTCCTGCCCGCCGGTGACGCGGCCGCATACGCTCTCATGGTGGGCATCGTCGCGACCCTCGGCGGATCCCTGCCCTGGCTCGTGCTCAGCTCCACCCGCATCCGGGTCATCTCCCCGCAGAGCGACGCCGAGGTCTTCGACGACCCGGTGCCGATCGACGCCGCCGACGTCGCGCGCCGCGCCGCGCGCGGGCAGCGCACGCTCGTCGCGCTGCGCATCGCGCTCGGCATCGTGGTGCTCGCCGCCACCCCTCTGGTCGCGGCGAGCAGCCCGGTCGGTGCCGCCCTGTGCACGCTCGCGTTCCTCGGCATGATGTTCCCGTCGCGCCAGGCCTACGCCCGCAGCAGCGTGCTCGCGATCATGGCCGTCGGCACCGCCGGCCTCGCGGTCTCCGGGCTCACGGTCTCGATCGCCCAGCCCGATCTGCGTCTCGTGCTCATGCTGGCCATCGCGGTGGCGACGGTGATCGTCGTCACGATCACGCTGCTCTCACCGAAGGCGCGCACGCGTCTCGCGCGGCTGGCCGACACGGCCGAGCTCGTGGTCGTCGCGGTGCTGCTGCCGCTCGGCGTGATCGCGGCCGGGCTGGCCTGACCCGATGGCGACCAAGAACGACCTCATCGAGGCGCAGACCTTCTCCCGACGGCGCCTGCTCACCGCGTTCGTCAGCGGAGCGCCCGGGGGCAAGGAGCTCGAGCCGACGGCGCCGTTGCGCGCCGTCATCGCGGCGGTCGCCCTGACCGCCGCGGTCGTGCTCGTCGGAGTCTTCTGGGGGCTCATCAGGCCGGGGCTGCCCGAGGGCTGGGACAACGGCAAGCTCATCGTCGTGACCGACACCGGCGCCCGGTTCATCACGCAGGACGGCGTGCTGCATCCGGTCATCAACACGGCGAGCGCGCGGCTGCTGCTGCCGGCGAGCGACTTCCAGGTCATCTCCACCGATCAGGCGAACCTCGACGGCGTCTCGCTCGGCACGACGCTCGGCATCGTGGGCGCGCCCGACGACCTGCCGGCGGCGGACCGGCTGCAGAACGCCGGCTGGAGCGCCTGCGTGGCCGACGACGCCGCGCTCGACGTGCGGATCGGCGAGACCCCGGCGCGTGCGGTGACCGGCAACGCGGTCGTGGTGGAGTCCGACGGAGACCGCTTCGTGATCGACGGCGAGCGCAGCTACGCGGTCGGGGACGACGGGAGCGATGCGATCCTGCGCGCCGCCGGGATCACGGCCCTCGACCCGGTCGAGGTGCCGGCGGACTGGCTCAACCTGTTCACGCCGGGCACGGCGCTCGCCCCGGTCGCGGTGGCGGACGCGGGAACCGCGGTGGCGGGCACCGATCTGCTCGCCGGCGACGTCGTGCACCTGCAGGGCACGCCGGAGTCGGATCGCTTCCTGGTGCAGTCAGACGGCACCCTCG
Source organism: Microbacterium sp. 18062 (assembly GCF_902706225.1). Lineage (GTDB taxonomy): Bacteria > Actinomycetota > Actinomycetes > Actinomycetales > Microbacteriaceae > Microbacterium. Next base: position 2,488 of record NZ_CACSKB010000053.1, on the reverse strand, counting down.
CGGCGCTCACCCCGCTCGCCTGGCAGCTCTATCAGCTCGGCGGCGGTCGGTCGGGCAGCGTGGAGGAGGTCTCGCAGGCCGATGTCGCGGGACTCGAGACCACGGCGCGGCCCGCGGGGGGCGCGGACTGGCCCGTCGACGGGTTCCGCTCGATCGACGCCGAGGAGCGCGCGTGCGCCCTCCTCGCCGACGACGGTGCCCAGGTGCGCACCGTGCTCGCGACCCAGCCGGTGGCCGACGCGGTCACCGCCGGCGTGCACGTCGACGCGGATGCGGGTGCGCTCGTGCGCGCCGGGGGACGGGGCGACCAGAGCACGGGGCTCGTCACGCTCGTCGATGCGACCGGTACCGCCTACGCCCTGCCGGGTGCCACCGAGGAGACGGTGAACCGGCTCGGGTACGAGCTCGACGACATCGGCCGGGCGGGCGACGTCTGGATCGACCTGTTCGGCACCGGCCCCGCTCTCACCGAGGGGGCGGCCGGACTCTCGCCCACGACGGGGACGCCGGCCGGATGAGTCGCCTCCCGGGCCTGGCCGCGCTGTCGCTCGCCGCGGGCGTCGCCCTCGGCGCGCTGAGCGTCTCGCCCGTCACCGCAGCATCGCTGGCCACCGCACCGCTGGGCGCCGCGCCGGTGCAGGCCGCGACGGCGCAGGAGTGCAGCGCGGCGACCCGCATCCAGGGGCCGGTGCCGGTGCTCGACCTCATGCAGAGCGAGCTCGCGTGGGGCATCACGCGCGGCGCGGGCGTCACGGTCGCGGTCGTCGACTCCGGCGTGAACGCGGCGAACCCGCACCTCGCCGACGCGATGGCGGGGGGCGCGAACCTCGTCGGCGACGGCACGGACGGCTCGGGCTTCACCGATGTCTACGGCCACGGCACCGCGATCGCCGGTCAGATCGCGGCACGCCGCATCGAGGGCTCCTCGGTCGAGGGGCTCGCGCCGGAGGCGCGCATCCTCTCGGTGCGCGTCTACGCCGGAGTGGAGAACCAGCAGGTGGAGGCGGGCTTCGGGCCGTCGACGCCGCGTCTGGCCGACGGCATCCGGTACGCGGCGGATCAGGGCGCACAGGTCATCAACGTCTCGATGAGCACGACGGAGGACCAGCAGGGCCTGCGCGACGCCGTCGCCTACGCCGCATCACGCGGAAGCCTCGTCGTGGCGAGCGCCGGCAACCGCAACTCCGATCAGGCCGTGGAGGAGAACGACGCGGACGGCGAGCGCTTCCCGGCGGGGCTCCCGGGCGCGATCGGCGTCGCGGCGGCGGATCTCGATGCGGTCGTCACCGACGCCAGCATCCACGGGCCGCACGTCGCGGTCAGCGCTCTCGGCCAGGAGATCGTCTCCACCTCGTACCTGGGCGGAGACTGCACGTACGCGGCGGAGCAGCCGGCGACCAGCTACGCGGCCGCGTACGTCTCGGCCGCGGCGGCCCTCGTCGCCGCCGCGCACCCCGACGAGACGCCGGAGCAGTGGGCGTACCGGCTCGAGGCGACGGCGGTGCGGGCCGATCCCGATGCGCGCGACGACGTGGCGGGATGGGGCGTGGTGCAGCCGTACGAGGCCATCTCGCTGATCCCGGGCTCCGGCATCCGAGGACCCGTGAGCCCGTTCACGGATGCGACGGGAGCCGAGGCCGCGCCGCCGGAGGCCGAGCCCGTGCGGGTCGTCGACCGCCCAGCGCCCGACGCGGAGGCGACGTTCCTCGGCCTGACGGTGGGGCTGGGCGGTCTGGTGCTGCTCGCCGCGATCGGGGCCATCGGCGTGTTCATCGCGAGGCGTCGCGCCGCGGACTCCGCGACCCCGCAGCGCGTCGGGCGCGGTCTGTACGGGGACGATCCCGCCCCGCGCTGAGCCGGTGCCTATCCGGCCGGGCACGGCGGGCCGCCGGGAGACGGACGATCCGCCGTCCGTTCCGGGGATCTCGCCGTCAGGTGCCGGCCCGGCGCAGAACGACGACCGCGTCGCCGAGCACGAACCGCTCCACGACGGATGCGGTGCCGTCGGCCGGGAGCGGATGCTCGGTGCCGGCGGCATCGATGATCGAGACGCCGTTCGTCGAGCCGAGGTCCGTGATCGTCCAGGCTCCTCCGTTCCACTGCAGGCGCGCGTGGTGCTTCGAGACCGTGCGCGCCTCGTCCGAGACGGCCAGGTACTGCACGCCCGGATCGGTGGGGTTCGGGTTGCGTCCGAGCACGACGGTGCGCGCGGCGATCGGGACGCTCTCGCCGGAGGGGAGGAGCAGCTCCCAGCCCGTGCTCGTCGGGGTGCCCGCGTCGTCACTGCGGCGAGCCCTGCGGGTCAGCGGCGCCGGTTCTTCGGCCGCCTGTCCTGTGCGCGCCGGTGCTGCGGCTGCGGGTGCGGCTGTGGGTGCGGCGGCTGCGGGTGCGGGCGGGAGCGGTGCGGGGAACGACGGCGGCGCCGCGGGGGAGGCCGCGGCCGGGGCGACCGCGGCTGCCGGGGCTGCGGCCGGCGCGGCCGGAGCGG
>NZ_CACSKB010000052.1 GCF_902706225.1 Microbacterium sp. 18062 | reverse complement strand
ACTCACACGTCTGCGCTGAACCCACACATCCGCGCCGAACCCACATGTTTGTGCCGAACCCATGCGTTCTGGGCGGTGGGAAGGTGTGGGTTCGGCGCGGATGTGTGGGTTCAGCGCAGACGTGTGAGTTCGGCGGGGGATGCGGCGTGGAGGTGTGGGTTCGGGGGAGGACGCGCGGCGCACCGCCCGGGACATCCCGACGCGGTGGCGCGGCGGCTCAGGCGACGGCTTCGGACTCGGCCTTGGCGCGGGCGAGGTCCTCGAACAGGTCGGTGTTGAACTGGTACGCCAGCAGCACCTCGTCGATCACGCGCTCCTTCTCGGCGTCGTCCCACGGCGCGGCGTCGAGCTGGTCGCGGTAGACGTCCTTGAAGGCCTTCGGGTCGGCGATGTCGCCGAAGATGTAGAACCCGATGCCGTTCGTGTCGAAGCCGAACCGGCGCTGCATGAGCTTTCCGATGAACAGGCCCCCGGACAGGTCGCCGAGGTAGCGCGTGTAGTGATGGGCGATGAATCCGCCGGACCAGGTGGCGCCGACCTGGTTGATGCGCTCGACGTAGCGGCGCGTGGTCGGCAGCGGCTCGATGCGCTCGCGCCAGTCCGGGCCGATGAGGAACTCGAGGTCGGCCTCGAGGGCGGGCAGACGCGTGAGCCGGTCGGTGATGAACACGGACGCCACGGGGTCGCGCCGCATCCGCTCGGCGGCGCTCTCGAGCGCCTCGTAGATGAACCAGTGCTGGGCGACGAGGGCGATGTAGTCCTCGCGCGTGCCGTCGCCCTTGATGAGGTCGGACATGAACCCGGCGCCTTCGCTGCCGGAATGGGCGCCGCTGGAACGCTCACGCAGCGCGGTGGAGAACGGGATCGGCTCGGTCATGCCGCCCACTATACCTTCAGCTAAGCGGAACCTTACCTCCGAGTTCGCTCAGGATCTCGCCGTCACCGGCTCAGTGCGGTCGCGGTTCGATGCCCAGACGCGCACACGCCTCGTCGTACAGCGCGACGATCTCGCGGCGCACCTCGCGGCGCTCCGAGATCGAGCCTCCCGGCCACGGCACGCGCAGCGCGGTCGAGGCGCCGTCGGACGCCGTGACGGCCCAGTCGCCCCCGTCGCCGTCGAACCCGGTCATGGTCGCGGCCGCGGGTGCCGGATCGGCGCCGAACGCGCGTGCGATCAGGATGTTGTCGTCGGTGTGGTCGGAGTTCATGTGCCCGAGCACCCCGGCGAGGGTGTCGTCGTCGAAGGAATGCGCCATGTGTCCAGCCTACGGAGGGTCCGTGATGGGTCTGTGATGTGCGTGTGTTTGAATGCATGAGCACGATCACGGGGGTGAGTATGCCGATCCGCTCCGGCCTCAGACGCGCTGCCGCCGCCGTGGCGGGCGCGCTCGTCGTCGCGCTCGTGCTCGCCGGCTGCAGCGCCGATCGCGAGGTCGAGATCGACGTCCCGGCGCAGGTCGAGGGGGGCTTCCCGGCCGAGACGCAGGCCGAGCTCGAGGCCGCGGTCGCGTTCGCGATGGCGGCTACGGGCTCCACCGGCGCGATCGTCGGCGTCTGGTCTCCATGGAGCGGATCCTGGGTCGCGGGCGTCGGGAATGCCGACGTGGACGACGCCTTTCGCGTCGCCGACCTCACCCGCCCCATGATCTGCGACGTGCTCTACTCGATGGTCGACGAGGGCGTCGTGTCGTTCGACGACGACGTGCGCGACTACGTGCCGAGCGTCGCCGGGCTCGAGGGCGTGACCCTGGGGATGCTCTGCGACGGGACGAGCGGATTGGGCTCGTACGTGTCGGTGCTGCAGCAGGATCAACTCGCACTGCTCACCCGGACCTGGAACCCCAACGAGCTGGCCGCGTACGGCACGGTCGGCTACGACCCGTCGACCGCGGGCGCAGCCTGGCGCGACTCGGACACCGGGTACGTGCTGCTGGGCACCGCGCTCCAGAACGCGAAGAACTCCAGTGCGGCCGTGTTGCTCGAGGACGACGTGTTCGCACCTCTCGGCCTCTCGGCCACGAGCCTCCCCGGCCGCGTCGCCGCGCCCGCCGGCGACCCCGTTCTGCGGGGGCTGCTCTCGTTGCCCGGTGAGGACGGAGCCCTGAACTGCGCCGAGCCGCGCGACGTCACCGAGCTGTCGGCGAGCTTCGGCTTCACCGACAGCGGGGTCGTGTCCACGATCGCGGATGTCGGCCGGTACACCCAGGCGCTCGCCACGGGCGCCCTGCTGCCCGAGGGGATCGACCGGTTCGACGACCCGCAGGTCGTCGCCGCAGAGCTGCCGTCATGGCTCACGACCGACGGCGGGGCCTTCCAGGCCGGTTCGCTGATCGGGCAGTTCGGCTCGGTGCCGGGATACATCACCGCCGCGTTCGCCGACCCGGTGACCGGGATGACCGTGGCCGTCGTGCTCAACAACTCCGCAGCGACCGACCTCGTCGGCGCCTACCTCGCGTGGGAGCTCGCCTCGATCGCGTCGAAGGCCCCCGCCGCGAGCGGTCAGACGGCGCCGGATGCGGGCCTGCCCTGGACCGCGGAACAGTACCACGACGCGATCGCGGCCGCCGCGGTCTGCCCGCTGCCCGCCTCGTGACCCGTGGGGCGGCGTCGGCCCCTGCCGTCGCGTTCGTCCTGATCGGGCTCGCCTGCCAGGAGGTCGGCGCGTCGGTCGCCGTCCTGCTGTTCCCGGCGGTGGGTCCGCTCGGCATGGTGATGCTGCGACTGGTCTTCGCCGCGCTCGTGCTCATGCTGATCGCCCGGCCCACTCTCCGCGGGCACTCTCGGGCGGCGTGGGGCGCGGTCGTGCGGTTCGGTGCCGTGCTCGCGCTCATGAACGGGCTGTTCTACCTCGCGCTCACACGGCTGCCGCTCGGGGTGACCGTCACGATCGAGGTGCTGGGGCCGCTGGTGCTGTCGATCGTGACCGCTCGGCGCGCGTCGTCGTGGGCGTGGGCGCTTCTCGCCTTCGTCGGCGTCGTGGCGCTGGGCGGTGGGGGATGGGACCGGCTGGATCTCCTGGGTGTGCTCTTCGCCCTCGGCGCCGCGGCGAGCTGGGCGTTCTACATCCTCGCCTCGGCCCGGGTGGGGCGGGAGTTCCCCCGACTCGACGGCCTGGCGCTCGCGATGGTGGTCGGCGCGCTGATCTCGCTCCCCTTCGGAATCGTGGATGCGGGTGCCGCGCTGCTGCGTCTGGACCTGCTCGCCCTCGGCGCCGCGGTGGCGATGCTGTCGTCCACCATCCCGTACGCCCTCGAGCTGGTCGCGCTGCGGCGGCTGGCCGCATCCGTGTTCGCGATCCTGATGAGCCTCGGCCCGGCGACCGCGTCGACCGCCGGGTTCCTGCTGCTCGGGCAGCACCTGAACGCCCTCGAGATCGCCGGGATCGCCCTGGTGATCGTGGCCAGCATCGGCGCCGTGCGGGCGGGCGCGCGGCGGGAGGCGGACCCCGGAGCCCCTCCTCCCGCCGAGCCGCTCGCCTGACCCCCGGAGGTTGTGCCGCTGGCCGCTGTGCGCTGGCCGTTGGCCGCGAGACTGCACCGGGGCGCCGAGACAGCGGGTTTCTCCCACGGTCTCGGCGCCCACGTGCAGTCTCGCGGCTCGGCGGGCGTGCGTGCGGACGGCCCGGCGGGCGGCGTCCGGCTCGAGGGCGGAGGTCAGTGGGCGAGGATCGTCTCGATCAGGTGCGGCGCGACCGGGGTCGCCACCTCCAGCACGACCCGGATGCGGACGCCGTCGTGGTCGCGCGCGCCGAGGCGCTGTCCGCGGAGGTCGGCGATCGTCTGGCCCCGCCCGGGCCCCTGGCTGACGTCGACCACCACCGGCACGCGCGGCGCGCGCGCGGGCGTCGCGCCGCCGGCGGCGACGACGGCCGCGAGCGGGTCGTGGAGCGCGCTCGTGCGCTCGCCGTAGGTCGGCAGGTAGAAGTCGAAGTAATGGTCGAGGATCTCGCCCACCGCGTGCACGAAGGGTCGCGGGTCGGCGAGCAGCATCCCGCGCTGCTCCTCCGACATCGTGTGCTCCATCGTCGCGTCGAGGGGAACGAGGGTCACGTCCCAGTCCGCGGCGAGGAGGGCCGCGGCCGCCTGCGGGTCGTTGTAAACGTTCGCCTCCGCCGCGGGCGTGATGTTGCCGGGCGCGAGCGCCGCTCCCCCCATCACGGTCACCGCGTCGACGCGGGCGGGGAGCGTCGGATCGAGCTCGAGCGCATGGGCGAGATTCGTCAGGGGTCCGATCGCCACGATGTGCAAGGTTCCGGCGTGGGCGTGCGACAGCTCGACGAGCAGCTGCGCGGCCGTGCGGGGATCGGGCTCGCGTTCGGCGCGGGGGAGCACGACGCCCCCGATCCCGTTCTCACCGTGCACCCATGCCGCCCCGCCGCCGTACGCATGGTCGAGGTGGTCGTGCGCGCCGACGGCGACGGGGATGTCGTCGCGCCCGGCGAGGGTGAGCAGATCCAGCGTGTTGCGGGCCGCCTGCGCGGCGGAGATGTTGCCGCTGACCGTGCCTATCCCGACGATCTCGACGGCCGGCGAGGCCAGCAGATAGGCGAGGGCGACGGCGTCGTCGACGCCGGTGTCGCAGTCCAGGTAGACGGGGATGGGGGAGGTCATGTCGCTCCTCGAGGGGTGGGCCGGAGGACCGCATCGTCCGCGCGCCCGGATGCGGGCACCGTTCGGTTATATCGCGTCCCGGGTGACGAGCGCGTATCGGTGGCGGCGCGCGGCGGCGGTCCTGTGCCGCGAGACTGCATCGTGGCGCCGAGACAGCGGGGTTTTCCCGCGGTCTCGGCCTCCGCGTGCAGTCTCGCGGCGCGGCACACCACCGGACCGGCCGGCCGTCGCGCCGGACCCACCACCTGGTCCTCCGCGCCCGGGCTCCGGCACCGCGCCGGCGGCGTGGTGGAATGGGAGGCATGGCAGCATCCTTCGGCCCGCTCTGCGTGGTCGGCAGCATCAACGTCGACATCACCGCATCCGTCGCCCGGCTGCCCGGCGCCGGCGAGACGGTGCTCGGCGGCACCCTGCGCCGCGACGCCGGCGGCAAGGGCGCCAACCAGGCCGTGGCGGCGGCGCGCCTCGGCGGCCGGGTGCGCATGGTCGGCGCGGTCGGCGACGACACCGACGGACTCGGGATGCTGCAGAACCTGCGCGACGCCGGCGTCGACGCCGGGGCCGTCTGGCTCGGCGACTCCCCGACCGGGACCGCGCTGATCACGGTCGACGACGCCGGCGAGAACCAGATCGTCGTGTGCCCCGGTGCGAACCACGACGCCACCCTCGACGGCGTCGCGTTCGCCGCGGACGAGGCCGTGCTCGCCCAGCTCGAGATCCCGCTCGCGACGGTCGCCGCGCTCGTCGAGGCGCCCGGATACCTCGCGGTCAACGCGGCACCGGCGCAGCCCCTGCCCCCCGAGCTCGTCTCCCGCGCGGACCTCGTGATCGTCAACGAGACCGAGTACGCGCTGCTGCCCGAGCTCGCGGACGCTCGGCTCGTCGCGGTGACGTACGGTTCGGCCGGCGCTGCCCTCATCCGCGACGGCGACGAGATCGCGCGCGTCCCCGCGCCGCGCGTGCAGGCGGTCAGCTCGGTCGGCGCGGGCGATGCGTTCTGCGCCGCGCTCGTCCTCGCCCTGCACGCGGGGTGGGAGCCGGAGCGCGCCCTGCGTGCGGCCTGCGCGGTGGGGGCGGATGCGGTCACCCGCGAGGGCGCGCAGCCGCCGCTGAAGCGTCTCGACGCCTACGCCTGACGGCCCGCCGCTGGTTCGTGTCGCCGCCCAGTCCGGCTGGCTGGTTGCTCGGACGGCGCCATCGACCTGAGATGGCTACAGGAACATCGAGCGCCATCGCAGGTAACTGGCGCCATCACTGTGTGGGCTTCGGGAATCGTCCACTCCGCCACTCCCCGCCGGGCTTCGCCGGGACGCGGAGCCTCCTGCGGAGCGGGATCCCTTCACGCATCGGAGGGGCTGACGGGAATCGAACCCGCGCTATCTGCTTGGGAAGCAGATGTTCTGCCATTGAACTACAGCCCCGTGCGCCCTGCAGCGCCCGGCCAGCATAGCAAAGCTCCGCGCTCGCTAGGCTGAGGCCGTGCTGCTCTCGGATCGTGACATCAAGCAGGAACTGGCCGCCGGACGTATCGGGCTCGAGCCCTCGGACGCGTCGATGGTGCAGCCCTCGAGCGTCGACGTGCGGCTCGACCGCTACTTCCGGCTGTTCGACAACCACAAGTACCCGTTCATCGACCCCGCCGTCGACCAGCCCGAGCTGACCCGGCTCATCGAGGTCGCCCCCGACGAGCCGTTCATCCTGCATCCGGGGGAGTTCGCGCTCGGATCCACCTTCGAGCTCGTCTCCCTGCCCGACGACGTCGCCGCCCGCCTCGAGGGCAAGTCGTCGCTCGGACGGCTCGGGCTCCTCACCCACTCCACCGCCGGATTCATCGACCCCGGATTCTCCGGGCACGTCACCCTCGAGCTCTCGAACGTCGCGACGCTGCCGATCAAGCTGTGGCCGGGCATGAAGATCGGGCAGCTGTGCTTCTTCCGCCTCAGCTCGCCCGCTGAGAACCCGTACGGCTCGGGCGTCTACGGCAACCGCTACCAGGGGCAGCGGGGCCCGACCGCATCACGGTCGTTCCACGGCTTCCACGTCACCGACGTGGGCGTGACGGATGCGGGTGCCCCCGGGCGCTGAGCGCACCGCGCGCGACGCCCGGATGCCTCCCGCGTCCTCACGACCGCTGATCGGAAGCGGGGGCCGACGGGGCGTCGGCGTCCGCTCGACGGTCGGCCGTGCCGAACCCGCGCGCGGGACGACCATGGTGTCCGTGTCCGTGTCCGTCGTGGTCGTGCCCGTGCCCGTGCCCGTGCCGGTCGTGCCCGCATCCGGCCTCGTCGGCGTCCCGGGGGTCGACATCCGCGCCGGGCCGGAATCCGGGCCCGGATCCGGGCTGGAAGCCGGGCCCGAAGCCGGCTCGGAACCCCGGCCCGAAGCCGTGACGCTCGAAGTCGTGACCGTGCCGATGTCCTCGACCGCGTCCGCGTCCGCGACGCCCGTGCCCGCCGAAGCCGCGTGCGTCGATGCCGTCGCCGCCGAGCCTGCGGGCGATCGCCTCCAGTGAGGCGAGGGTCGTGGCGAGGTCTTCGGGACTGACCGCCGCGGCGACCTCGTCCCGGACCTCCGCGATCTTCTCGGCCAGCCGGTCCTTCGCGGCGCGGCCCTCGTCGGTCAGCGTCCATGCGCCGTCCACCTCGGCGATCCAGCCGCGGTCGCGGAGCGAGCGCAGCTTCTTGCCGTGACGGGCGAGGCGTTCGGCCGCGCCCGGGGCATCGACGTCGCCCGAGACCAGGGTGAGCAGGATCCATTCGCGGCGGCCGATCTCTTCGGTCGCGAGGGCCTCGGCGAACCGCGCCGAGATGAGGTCGTCGACCGTGCGCAGCCAGTAGCCGAGCGGTCGGGAGCGGGGGTTGTTCGTGTCGTCTTCCATGGGAAGTCCTTTCGTCGTCTCGCGCGGAGCGAGAAGGAGATACTTGTCATCTCGCATGTATATGTAGTGTGACATGCGAAGACGGTGCATGTCAATATGCATGTAAATTCGAGGTATGACGGAAACCGCCGACCCGCAGGGCGCCCCCTCAGACCCGGGCGACGCGATCGCCGCCGCGCTCTCCCGGCTGCGCGGCCGTCGCGGCCCGTGGCGCGGCATGCCGACGCCGCCCGGCGGTCCTCACGCCATGGGCGGGCATCAGCACCACCATGGGCACTCCGCCCATGACCGGATGCCCCCGTGGGGGACCGCCGCCGGGCGCCCCGGCGGCGGTCCCGCGCGGCTGCGGCTGCTCGAGGCGCTCGTCGCCGCATCCGGCCCGCTGTCGGTGAGCGAGATCGGCGACGCGATCGGCGTCGACCAGCCCCGGGCCTCTCGTCTCGTGCAGCAGGGGGTCGAGCACGGGCTGGTGCGCCGCGAGGCGGATCCCGACGACGCCCGGCGCACGCGGATCGTCCTCACCGAACGGGGCGCGGAGATCGCACGCGGGTTCCGGGGCGAGCGCCGTGCGGCGATCGAACAGGCCCTGGCGGCGCTGAGTCCGGCCGAGCAGGCCGATCTCGTGCGACTGCTCACGAAGTTCGCCGCCGCATGGCCCGAGTGACCTCGCCGTCCGCATCTGCCGGGCGGCCAGTCGTCGGATCAGCGGCCGGGGTCGCTGACGACCGACGAAGGATGCGAAATCTTCCCCTCCGGCGAGACTTTCGGGTCAGCTGCTCCGCGCCCCTGGCGGGGCGCTCCGTGGGGTGGGGAAAGTCCAGGCAATGCGCCTGTTCAACAGAACCGGGGCGGGGAGACTTCCGGATCAGCAGACGGAGGTTTGCTGCCACAGAACCCCCGATAGGCGACTCCCGCCCCAGCGATCCGACGACTGAGGGTGCACAGGCCTCCCCCGCCCGCTGCGGCTGCGCATGTCCTCGCGGATGCGGCGGGATCGCACGGGTCCGCTCCCGCCGGGATGGCATGGTCGCCGCTACGTCGGGATAGCGTGGTCGGATGCCCATCGACTACCGGCGTGCCGCGGTGCGCGAGATCGCGCCCGAGACCCTCTACCGCATCCTCTGGCTGCGGGTCGGCGTGTTCGTCGTCGAGCAGGCGGCCGCGTACCCCGAGCTCGACGGACGCGACATCGAACCGGATGCGGAGCTCCTCTGGGCCGACGAGGACGGCGAGGTCGTCGCGACCCTGCGCGTGCTGCACGACGGCGACGTCGCCCGCATCGGCCGGGTCGCGACCGCGACGGCCGCGCGGGGCCGTGGCGTCGCCGCCGAGCTGATGCGGCGCGCGGTGGCGCGGGCGGACGAGCGGTGGCCGGGGCATCCGATCGTGCTGGACGCCCAGCGGCACCTCGCCGACTGGTACGCCCGGTTCGGCTTCGTGGTGAGCGGCGCCGGCTTCGAGGAGGACGGCATCCCGCACGTACCCATGCGTCGACACACGCCGTAACGGGGAATTCTGCGCCCTCCGCCTCGTTTGGGTCCGGTATGACGACAGTCGGAATCATCGGAGCAGGACATATCGGATCGACCCTGGCGCGCGGCCTCGTGGACCGCGGGTACGCGGTGGTCATCAGCAACTCCCGCGGGCCGGAGACCCTCGCCGACCTGGTCGCGGACCTCGGTCCGCGCGCGACGGCCGCGACGGCGCAGGATGCGGCGGAGCGGGGCGAGTGGGCGATCGTCACGGTGCCGCTGAAGGCGCTGGAGCATGTGCCGGTGGCGCCGCTCGCGGGCAAGATCGTGCTCGACACGAACAACTACTACTGGGAGCGGGACGGACGCATCGCCGAGCTCGACGAGAAGCGCGCGACGACCTCCGGGCTGCTGCAGCGGCACCTGCCGGGGTCGACGGTCGTGAAGGCGTTCAACCACATCCGGTCGGACGAGATCCTGACCGACGGATCGCCTGCCGGCACGCCCGGCCGCCGTGCACTGGCGACGGCGAGCGACTCGCCGCTCGGGGTGGCATTCGTCACGGCGCTCTACGACGAGTTCGGGTTCGACACCGTCAACGTGGGCGCACTCGCGGACAGCTGGCGCGTCGAGCGCGACCGACCGGCGTACGTCGTGCGGCAGGATGCCGCCGAGCTCGAGGCGAACCTGGCTCGCGCCGAGCGCTGAGGCCTTGCTCCCGCCCTGCCCGCGAGACTGCAAGAGCGCGCCGAGACAGCGGGGTAACCCCACGGTCTCGGCGCTCCGCTGCAGTCTCGCGGTCGTGGCTCGTGCCGATCCGACCGAGCTCGGCGCGAACTTTCGCATCAGCCCCGGCGACCGGCGGAGCGCACCGGGATCAGCAGCGCGAGGCCGACCAGCAGCACCAGCACGAGCCCGAGGATGCCCCAGTACTGCGCGCCGCCGATCGTGACGAACAGACCGAACGCCGTCGGGGAGAGGAACACCGCGGCGCGGCCGGTCGTGGCGTAGAGGCCGAACACCTCGCCCTCGCGACCGGGCGGGATGAGGCGCGCCAGGAACGTGCGGGATGCGGACTGCGCGGGGCCCACGAACAGGCACAGGATCAGTCCGAAGATCCAGAACACGGTCTGCCCGCCGTCGTGGAAGAGGAACACGCACAGGCCGCTGACGATCAGGCCGACGAGCGAGACGAGGATGAGCAGCTTCGGTCCGAACCGGTCGTCCAGGCTGCCGGAGCCGATCGTCGCGACCCCGGCGACGATGTTCGCCGCGATCGCGAAGATGATCACCTCGCCGGGAGAGAACCCGAACGTGCCGGCCGCGAGCACCCCGCCGAACGTGAAGACGCCGGTCAGCCCGTCGCGGAAGACGGCGCTCGAGAGCAGGAAGTAGACCGTGTGTCGGCTCTCGCGCCACAGCTTCGCGATGTTGCGGAACAGCACCCCGTACGCCCCGAAGAAGCCGACCCGCTCGCGGTGCGCGACGAGCGGCGCGTTCTCGGGGACGGCGAAGAAGACCGGGATCGCCGACAGGGCGAACCAGAGCGCCGCGATCAGCATCGACACGCGCACCGCCGAGCCGTCCTCGGCGGTCACGCCGAACCAGCCGACATCGGGCTGGATGAAGCCGAAGTAGACGATGAGCAGCAGGGCGATGCCGCCGATGTAGCCCATTCCCCATCCGAATCCCGAGACCTTGCCGACCGAGCGCGAGGTGGAGACCTGCGCGAGCATCGCGTTGTAGTTGACGCTCGCGAGCTCGAAGAACACGGTCCCGATCGCGAGGAGCCCCAGCCCGAACCACAGGTAGGCGGGGTCGGGCTGGACGAAGAACATGAGCGCGAGCGCGCCGACGACCACGGCGGTGTTGACCGCGAGCCAGCGCTTGCGGTGCGCGGATGCATCGGAGCGCTGGCCGATCACCGGTGCCGTGACGAGCACGACGATCCCGGCGCCCGCGAGCGCCCACGACAGCGCTGCGGAGGTCGACGTCTCGTCGCCGAACGACGAGCTCGTGAGGTAGACCGTGAACACGAAGGTCGTGGCGACCGCGTTGAAGGCCGCCGAACCCCAGTCCCAGAATCCCCAGGCGACGACCGGCCACGGGCGGGTCGAGGAGGGTCGGGGGGTCCCGGCGGCGGCCGCGGAGAGCGCCTCGGCGGGAGCGGGAGGGCGCGACTCGGAATCCATGTGCGACACGGTAGGGCCCTTCGGTGAACGTGCGGTGCCCGATCGGGCCGCGCATGCCGCGACGCTGCGACGTGCGCTCAGATTATCCCTCCGCGCGACGCCGCCACGGCCCGGGCCAAAACTTGAGTGTGTTCATATCAAGTTCATTTGACGGGCGAGAGGGATGTCGCTACGCTTGAGTCATCGCGGCTCAGCTTTTGAGCCGCCCTCAGATTTAGACCGATCCACAGAGATCCACAAGAAGGAGAAGCACATGCCCCGTGCAGTCGGAATCGACCTCGGAACGACGAACTCCGTCGTCAGCGTCCTCGAGGGCGGCGAGCCGAAGGTCATCGCGAACGCCGAAGGCTTCCGCACGACCCCGTCCGTCGTCGCGTTCACCAAGGACGGCGAGGTGCTCGTCGGCGAGACCGCGAAGCGCCAGGCCGTCACCAACGTCGACCGCACCCTGACCTCCGTCAAGCGCCACATGGGCACCGACTGGAAGACCCAGGCGATCGACGGCAAGGGATACACGCCTCAGGAGATCTCGGCGCGCATCCTGCAGAAGCTCAAGCGCGACGCCGAGCAGTACCTGGGCGACACCGTGACCGACGCGGTCATCACCGTGCCGGCGTACTTCAACGACGCCGAGCGCCAGGCGACCAAGGAGGCCGGCGAGATCGCGGGCCTGAACGTCCTTCGCATCATCAACGAGCCCACCGCGGCCGCCCTCGCCTACGGCCTCGACCGCGGCAAGGAGGACGAGCTCATCCTCGTCTTCGACCTCGGCGGCGGCACGTTCGACGTCTCCCTGCTCGAGGTGGGCAAGGACGACGACTTCTCGACCATCCAGGTGCGCTCGACCGCCGGCGACAACCGCCTCGGTGGCGACGACTGGGACCAGCGCGTCGTCGACTACCTGATCAAGCAGTTCAAGGACACCACCGGGGTCGACGTGTCGGGCGACAAGATCGCCCTGCAGCGCCTCAAGGAGGCCGCGGAGCAGGCCAAGAAGGAGCTCTCCAGCTCGACCTCGACCAGCATCAACCTGCCCTACCTGTCGCTCACCGACTCCGGCCCCGTGTCGCTGTCGGAGACGCTGACGCGCGCGAAGTTCGAGGACCTCACCAAGGACCTCCTCGACCGCACGAAGAAGCCCTTCGAGGACGTCATCCGCGAGGCCGGCATCAAGGTCGACGACATCGACCACGTCGTGCTCGTCGGCGGGTCGACCCGTATGCCGCAGGTCGCCGAGCTCGTGAAGAAGCTCACCGGCGGCAAGGAGCCCAACAAGGGCGTGAACCCGGATGAGGTCGTCGCCGTGGGCGCCGCTCTCCAGGCCGGTGTCCTCAAGGGCGAGCGCAAGGACGTCCTCCTCATCGACGTCACCCCGCTGAGCCTCGGCATCGAGACCAAGGGCGGCATCATGACGAAGCTCATCGAGCGCAACACCGCCATCCCGACCAAGCGCAGCGAGACCTTCACGACCGCCGACGACAACCAGCCGTCGGTCGCCATCCAGGTCTTCCAGGGCGAGCGCGAGTTCACCCGCGACAACAAGCCGCTCGGCACGTTCGAGCTCACCGGGATCGCCCCGGCGCCCCGTGGCATCCCGCAGGTCGAGGTGACCTTCGACATCGACGCGAACGGCATCGTGCACGTGTCCGCCAAGGACAAGGGCACCGGCAAGGAGCAGTCGATGACCATCACGGGCGGCTCGTCGCTGCCCAAGGAGGACATCGACCGGATGGTGCGCGAGGCCGAGGAGCACGCGGCCGAGGACAAGAAGCGTCGCGAGTCGGCGGAGACCCGCAACCAGGCCGAGACGCTCTCGTACTCGATCGAGAAGCTCATCTCGGAGAACGCGGACAAGCTGCCCGACGACGTCAAGACCGAGGTGCAGGCCGACGTCGACGCGCTCAAGACGGCGCTCGCCGGCGAGGACGACGACGCGGTGAAGACGGCGTTCGACAAGCTGAACCAGAGCCAGCAGAAGCTCGGCGAGGCGATCTACTCGGCCTCGCAGGCGGAGCAGGCCGCGCCCGCGGCCGGCGACGCCCCGGCGGATGAGTCCGGATCGGCCGACGCCGACGAGGACGTCATCGACGCCGAGGTCGTCGACGACGAAGACGACAAGAAGTAAGACGGCGGACATGACCGACAAGAACTTCGAGACGCCCGGTTCCGGCGAGGGACGCGGCGACGACGAGGTTCGGCCGAACGAGGAGGGGTCGGAGGCTCAGACCTCCGGCCCCGCCTCGCCGGAGCCGGACCTCACGGTCGACGACATCCTCGCGGCCGAGCAGAACGTCGACGCCGCTGCCGAGGACGCCCCTCTCGCCGATCACGAGTCGGCGCTGCTGGGCGATCTGAAGCGCCTCCAGGCCGAGTACGCCAACTACCGCCGTCGCACCGAGGAGCAGCGCGAGGTCGAGATCGAGCGCGCCAAGGGCTCGGTCGCGAAGGGCCTGCTGCCCGTGCTCGACGACCTCGACCGCGCCGAGAAGCACGGCGACCTCGGCGAGGGCACCCCCTTCGCCGCGATCGCCGAGAAGCTGCGCGGCGTGGCCGAGCGGATGGGGCTGGCCACCTACGGAGCCGTCGGCGAGGTCTTCGACCCGCAGCAGCACGAGGCCATCTTCCAGCAGCCCACCCCGGGTGCGACCGAGACCACCGTGATCGACGTCGTCGAGGTCGGGTACCGGCTCGGATCCGTCGAACTGCGTCCCGCGAAGGTCGTCGTCGCCGTTCCGGCGGATTAGGAGGCGCACGTGGCCAGCCAGGACTGGTTCGACAAGGACTTCTACGCCACCCTCGGCGTCTCGAAGGACGTCTCCGACGCCGACCTCAAGAAGACCTATCGCAAGCTCGCCCGCAAGTACCACCCGGACTCCAATCAGGGGGATGCGGTGGCCGAGGCGAAGTTCAAGGAGGTCAGCGAGGCGTACGCCGTGCTGAGCGACAAGGAGCAGCGCGAGGAGTACGACCAGATCCGCGCGATGGGATCCGGTGCGCGCTTCACGGCGGGCGGCCAGGGCGCCGGCGGCTTCGAGGACGTCTTCTCCCGGTTCGGGCAGGGCGGCCGCGGAGGCGCACGATACGAGTCGGCCGAGGGGTTCGACGACTTCTTCACGATGTTCAACCAGGGCGGGGGCTTCGGCTCGGGACGCTTCGGGCAGACCTCCGGCGGGTACCGCGGCTACGGCGGCCCCACGCGGGGCGCCGATGTCACGGCCCGTACGACGCTCGACTTCGCCACCGCGGCCGGCGGTGAGACGATCAGCCTGCAGGGCGAGGACGGCAAGCCGTTCAAGGTCAAGATCCCGGCCGGCGTCGCGGACGGGCAGAAGATCCGTCTGCGCGGCCGCGGCCGCCCCTCGCCCGACGGCGGGGAGAACGGCGACATCGTCGTGCAGGTCTCGGTGCGGCCGCATCCGGTGTTCGTCCGTGACGGACTGAACCTCCGTCTCACCGTGCCGATCACCTTCACCGAGGCGGTGCTGGGCGCCACGATCGAGGTGCCGACGCTGGGCGGGGACACCGTGAAGCTGCGCGTCGCGCCGGGCACCCCCTCCGGGCGGGTGATGCGGGTCAAGGGCCGCGGCGTCAAGACCCAGAAGGGCACCGGCGATCTGCTCGCCGAGGTGCAGGTGGCCGTTCCCACCCACCTCGACGACGCCGCGCGCGAGGCGCTCGAGCGGTTCCAGGAGCTCGAGCCCAAGGAGAACCCGCGGGCGGACCTCATGGCCAAGGCACGGGCCTGACCTCGTGGACACGCCGCGGCAGGGACCGGCGCCCGCATCCGGAGACGGATGCGCGGCGTTCGGTCCCCGCCGCGACGCCGCGACCAGAAGGCCGCGCATCGAAGAGGAGGGGTGACAACGGATGTCGGATGACGAGATCGACGAGGAGACCCCGGTCTTCGCTATCGCGACCGCCGCGGACCTCGCCGGCATGCACCCGCAGACCCTGCGACAGTACGACCGGCTGGGCCTCGTCGTGCCCGACCGCACCAAGGGCGGCTCGCGGCGCTACTCGGTGCGGCACGTCGAACAGCTGCGCGAGGTCGCCAGACTGTCGGCCGACGGGATGAGCCTTCCCGCGATCGCCCGCATCATCGAGCTCGAGAACCGGGTGCGCGATCTGCATCTGCGCGTGCGCGATCTCGAGTCGCGGATGCGGGAGGAGCTCGACAAGCGGCCCGGCGCCCGGGTGTTCGCCGCCGGCGCGACAGGCGCGGTCGTCACCATCCGGTCCGGCACGCGCGTGCGTCGCGCGACGGACGTCGTGGTGTGGCGCCCGCGGCGCGAGCTTCCCCGCGGCGACGAGGGCTCCGCGGACTGAGTCCCGCTCGGGGCGCACGGCCTAGAGTGCAGGTGTGAGTCGGGACAGGGGCGAGGCGACACGGGCGGCGCACCCGCGGGGCGAGACCGGGGCGATGAAGCGCTGGGAGGCCGTGACGTACTGGCCGCTGACGGTGGCCGCGTTGCTGTTCCTCGTCGTCTACACGCTGCACGTGGTCGGCGACGTGACGGGCTCGCTCGCGATCGTCACCTCGTCGGTGATCTCGCTCACCTGGGCGATGTTCGTCCTCGACTACGTCGTGCGGTTCTCGCTGGCGCGCCCGCGCGGCCGCTGGGTCCGCACGCACCTGTTCGACCTCGCCGTGGTGCTCATCCCGGTGCTGCGCCCGGTCCGGCTGCTCGGCGCTCTCACCCGGATCGCCGCGTTCACGCGCACGGCGGCCAGCACGCTGCGCAGCAGCCTGCTGATCTACGGCATCGGGGCGGCGCTGCTGCTCATCTGGGACGCTTCGCTCACCGTGCTGCAGGTGGAGCGGCACGCGTCGGGCGCGAACATCACCGACTTCGGCGACGCGGTCTGGTGGGCGTTCTGCACGGTCACGACCGTGGGATACGGCGACTACACGCCGGTGACCGTCCCGGGCCGTGCCGTCGCGGTCTTCCTGATGGTCGGCGGCGTGGTGCTCGTCGGCCTCATCGTGGCCACCTTCTCCTCGTGGGTGACCGAACGCGCCGCCCGCGGCCACGACGACCAGTTGCCCGCGACCCGGGCCGACATCAGCGCGCTCGAGCAGCGGTTGGCGGAGGGCTCGCAGAATCGCCCGCGATGACCGCGACCGCGACCGGGCGAGGCCTCGTTCGCCTCCGCCGCGAACGTCGCGCAGCAGCCCGAGTACGCCCAGTTCTCCGACCAGATCCTCCAGGCCGCACGGGAGAGCCTGCTGGCCGGCTCGCTCGGCGCCTACCTGGTCGGGGCCATCGCCATCCTCGTCGGCGTCGTCATCTGGTTCGGGCTGCCCTCGTTGAAGGAGGAGCTCGCGCTGCGCGAGCGGTACGCCGCCGAAGCGCTCCGAGCGCGCCGGATGTCGGAGGCGGGACCTAGTCTGTAGGCGACGCGCGCGTGCGGATCGAGATCCCCACGGGTCGACGCGCTCCCCGGCTACGGAGTGTCCATGCTCGTAAAACTTCTCTTCCGCTACCTCAAGACGTATCGCTGGCTCCTGCTGGCGGTGCTGCTGTTCCAGTTCGCCTCGGCGATGGCCTCGCTCTACCTGCCGCGCCTGAACGCGAACATCATCGACCAGGGCGTCGCGCGGGGCGACACGGCCTACATCTGGTCGACGGGCACGCTCATGCTCGCGATCTCGCTCGGCCAGATCACCGCATCGGTCATCGCGACCTACTTCGCCGCGCGTGCGGCCATGTCGGCGGGCCGCGACATCCGCCGCGACGTGTTCGAGAAGGTCAGCGGCTTCTCCGAGCGGGAGGTCTCGCAGTTCGGCCCCGGATCGCTGATCACCCGCAACACGAACGACGTGCAGCAGGTGCAGATGCTCGCGATGATGGGCGCGACCATGCTGGTCACCGCTCCCCTGCTCGCCATCGGCGGCGTCGTGATGGCGGTGCAGCAGGACGTCGGGCTGAGCTGGCTCATCGCCGTCTCCGTGCCGACGCTGCTGGTGATCGCGGGTCTCGTGATCAGCCGGATGGTGCCCCTGTTCCGCCGCTTCCAGACGAAGCTCGACGCCGTCAACCGCATCATGCGGGAGCAGCTCACCGGCGTGCGCGTCGTCCGCGCGTTCGTCCGCGAGGACATCGAGGAGGAACGCTTCCGCGGCGCCAACGACGACATCCGCGTGGTCGGGCGCAAGGTCGGATCGCTCTTCGTGCTGCTCTTCCCGCTCGCGATGCTGGTGCTGAACGTGACGGTGGTCGGCGTCATCTGGTTCGGCGGCATCCAGGTCGACGCCGGCAACGTCGAGATCGGCACGCTCTTCGCCTTCATGCAGTACGTCGGTCAGATCCTGATGGGCGTGCTGATGGCGAGCTTCATGACGATCATGATCCCCCGCGCCGCCGTCTCCGCCGAGCGCATCGGCGAGGTGCTCGCCTCGCAGTCCACGCTCGCACGCCCGGAGAGGCCAGTCCGCGACTTCCCGACGCCGGGCGGCGTCGCGTTCGACGACGTCGAGTTCACCTATCCGGGCGCCGAGTCGCCCGTGCTGCAGGGCATCACCTTCGAGGCCCGTCGCGGCGAGACGCTCGCCATCGTCGGGTCGACCGGGTCGGGCAAGACGACCCTCGTCTCGCTCATCCCGCGCCTGTTCGACGTGACGGGCGGAGCGGTGCGCGTCGGGGGCGTCGACGTGCGTCAGGCCGACCTCGATCTGCTGTGGCAGGGCATCGGGCTCGTGCCGCAGCGACCGTTCCTGTTCACCGGGACGGTCGCCTCGAACCTGCGGTTCGGCCGGGAGGACGCCACCGACGACGAGCTCTGGGCGGCGCTCGAGATCGCGCAGGGCCGGGACTTCGTCGAGGAGATGGACGGCCGGCTCGAGGCCCGCATCTCACAGGGCGGCACGAACGTGTCGGGCGGGCAGCGGCAGCGTCTCGCGATCGCCAGGGCGATCGTGCACCAGCCCGACATCCTGGTGTTCGACGACTCGTTCTCGGCGCTGGACCTGCGCACCGACGCCCGACTGAGACAGGCGTTGTGGCGTGAGCTGCCGGAGGTGACGAAGGTGGTCGTCGCCCAGCGCGTCTCGACGGTCACCGGAGCCGACCGCATCCTGGTGCTCGACGGCGGGCGCATGGTCGGCCTCGGCACGCACGACGAGCTGCTCGCGGCCAACGACACCTACCGCGAGATCGTCGACTCGCAGCTGGGGGTGGAGGCATGAGCACTCCCGACACCCTGACCGAGGAGGAACGCCTCGAGCTCGAACTGGCCGAACAGGCCCGTCAGGCCTCGGGCGACTGGGACTCGGTCGCTCCCGGCAAGGCGGCGAACTTCGGTCGCTCCTTCGGCCGGCTGATCGGCCTGCTGAGACCGCACGCGGTCGCGTTCGTCTTCGTCTCGTTCCTCGGCGCACTCGGCGTCGTGCTCGCCGTCATCGCGCCCCGCGTGCTCGGCGACGCGACGAACATCGTCTACGAGGGCGTCGTCTCGGCCTCGCTCGGCGCGCAGTTCCCCGTGGGCACGTCGCAGGCCGATGTCATCGCCGCGCTGCAGGCGGCGGGGCAGACCGACCTCGCGAACATGGTCGGCGCCATGCCGGACTTCGCGGTCGGCACGGGCGTCGACTTCGATCGCCTCCGCCTCGTGACGATGGCGGCGCTCGCCATCTACATCGCGTCCGCGTTCCTCACGTGGATCCAGGGCTTCGTCATCAACCTGATCATGGTGCGCACGATGTGGCGCCTGCGCGAGTCGGTCGAGGCGAAGATCAATCGCCTGCCGCTGTCGTACTTCGACCGCGTGCAGCGCGGCGAGCTGATCTCGCGGGTCACCAACGACATCGACAACATCACGCAGACCATGCAGCAGTCGCTGTCGACCGTGGTGACCTCGGTGCTGACCGTCGTCGGCGTGCTGATCATGATGTTCTCCATCTCGTGGCAGCTCGCGATCGTCGCCCTGGTCTCGCTGCCGCTGATGGCCGTCATCTTCGGGGTGATCGGTCCGCGCTCGCAGAAGGCGTTCGGGATGCAGTGGCGAAAGGTCGGCCGGCTGAACGCGCGTGTCGAGGAGTCCTTCTCCGGCCACGCGCTGATGAAGGTCTACGGCCGCGAGGTCGACGCGCGCGAGAAGTTCCAAGCGGAGAACGAGGAGCTCTTCCAGGCGAGCTTCCGAGCCCAGTTCCTGTCGGGCATCATCATGCCGGGCATGATGTTCGTCGGAAACCTCACCTACGTCGGCATCGCGGTGCTCGGCGGCCTGATGGTGGCGAGCGGTCAGCTGCGACTCGGCGACGTGCAGGCGTTCATCCAGTACTCGCAGCAGTTCACCCAGCCGCTCTCCGAGCTCGGCGGGATGGCGGCTGTCATCCAGTCCGGCACCGCCTCTGCCGAGCGGGTGTTCGACCTGCTCGACGCCGAGGAGCAGGAGCCGGACGACCCCAACGCGCCGCGGCCGACGGAGGGCGAGGGCGTCATCGAGTTCGACCACGTCCGTTTCTCCTACACCCCCGACCGGCCGCTGATCACCGACCTGTCGTTCCGGGTGGAGCCCGGGCAGACGGTCGCGATCGTGGGACCCACGGGCGCGGGCAAGACCACCCTGGTGAATCTCATCATGCGCTTCTACGAGCTCGACGGCGGACGCATCCTGCTCGACGGCCAGGACATCGCGGAGTTCTCCCGCGACGACGTGCGTTCGCGCACGGGCATGGTGCTGCAGGACCCGTGGCTGTTCGCCGGCGCCATCCGCGACAACATCCGGTACGGCCGCGAGTCCGCGACCGAGGACGAGATCGTCGAGGCGGCCGTCGCGACTCGGGTCGACCGCTTCGTGCGATCGCTTCCCGACGGGTACGACACCGTGCTCGACGAGGACGCCTCGAACGTGTCGGCGGGCGAGAAGCAGCTGATCACCATCGCGCGGGCGTTCGTCGCCCAGCCGACCGTGCTGATCCTCGACGAGGCCACCTCGTCGGTCGACACGCGCACCGAGCTGCTGTTGCAGCACGCGATGGCGGCCCTGCGCGAGGGACGCACATCGTTCGTCATCGCGCACCGCCTCTCGACGATCCGCGACGCCGACCTCATCCTGGTGATGGAGCACGGCGACATCGTCGAGAAGGGCACCCACGACGAGCTCATCGCGGCCGAGGGCGCGTATTGGCGCCTGTACCAGTCGCAGTTCGAGCAGGCGGTCGCGGATGCCGATGCGGAGCTCCTCGCCGAAGCCTCGTCCGTGCCCGAGGAGGCCGGCGGGGGAGTCCTCCCGGGCGGTCCGGTCGCGCCCGGAGCGCCGGTCGCCCCCGGGGGTCCGGTCACGTCCGGGGGTATTGCGGCGCCCGGGGGTTCGGCCACCCCGGCGGGCTGAGGCTCGCCCGGGCGACGGAGCCTCGGGCGGCTCCGGCGGGGCACATCCTCCGCATGCTCCATGTCTCAGTCGTGCAGCCCGATGCCGCCCCGCACCTGCACGAGTGAGACACGGAGAGAGGGGAGACTTTCGGGTTCGCTTCAGGCGGGATCGATCCGGAGGACGTCGCCCGCCTCGCCGAGGGGCAGGTCCTCGACGACCCGCAGGGTGCGGGCGAGGGCGTCCACCTCGCCCAGGGCGATGCCGAACCGCTCGCGGTCCCGGCCCATGGCGCTGAGCGTCACGAGGTGCGTGCCGGTGTCCCACGTGTAGGTGGCGAAGGGAGGGGTCTGCGGGTTCGGCGGCAGATCCATGACGAGGCGCTCGCCGACGCCGAGGTGCGGGTTCCGGAACTCCTCGGTGTCGTCGTACTCGATCGGCATCATCGCGCGGGCCGTGCGCAGCTGGGGGGTGAGCTCCTGTACCTGCGCGAGCACGACGACGAGCTCGGGGTCGTCCTTCCACATCCAGGCGAGCACGCGGCCGGCGGCCTTGCGCATGAGGAAC
Organism: Microbacterium sp. 18062; assembly: GCF_902706225.1. GTDB lineage: Bacteria > Actinomycetota > Actinomycetes > Actinomycetales > Microbacteriaceae > Microbacterium. The sequence continues at coordinate 5,100 of NZ_CACSKB010000052.1, read as the reverse complement.
GGGGTCGCCTGGCTCATCGCCCAGGCCGTCAGTCCGCCGCCCGGACGCGGCTGGGCGCCGGCCTGGGCGTTCGCCTGGCCGAGCAGCATCCCGATCGCCTTCTTGCGGTGCCGGCGTCCGCGGAACCCGAGGGACTCCGTGACGGGCACCCAGCGGTCGGCGGATGCGTCGGCCTGCAGTCTGAGCATGGCTCCAGGGTAGAGGGCGTGCCTGCGAGCACAACGGCGGGGATCCGCCGCGCCGCGCCGCGGCCCGCCGCATCCCGCCGGAGTGTCCGGCACGATCTCGGCCGCTGTGCACGGCGACCAACGAGAGTCGGCCGGGCCGGGGTCGGGGCCGGCCGCGGGTGAGGGCACGGATGGGGACGGGCCGGGGAGCCTCCGGAGGCCTTCGCAGGCCCTCGGGTACAGTAGGGGAGCCTGTGCAGACCCCGCACGCGACGCAGAGATTGGCAGCCACCACCCTCGTGACTACCCCCTCGAGACCCGACGTTCCCGACCGGGCGGCCGACGGACCGCGCCCGCTGACCGTCCTGATCGGCGCCGACACGTTCGCCCCCGACGTCAACGGCGCCGCACGGTTCGCCGAGCGCCTCGCGGCGGGACTCGTCGAGCGCGGGCACGAGCTGCACATCCTCGCGCCCGCCGCCGACCATCACCGCGTCGGCACCTTCGTCGAGGAGATCGAGGGCGTTCCGATGACGGTGCACCGCGCCCGCAGCTGGCGCTGGTACGCGCACGACTGGCTGCGGTTCGTGCTGCCGTGGCGTTCGCGGCACTACGCCCGCCGCACGCTCGACGCTGTGCAGCCCGACGTCGTGCACTTCCAGTCGCACATCGTGATCGGCCGGGGACTCTCTATCGAGGCCGAGAAGCGCGGCATCCGGATCGTCGCGACGAACCACACGATGCCCGAGAACATCGTGGACTTCACGAAGATGCCCGCATGGGTCAACCGCATCCTCGTGCGGACGCAGTGGAAGGCGGCCGAGCGAGCCTTCGACCGCGCCTCGGCGGTCACGACGCCGACCCGGAAGGCGGCGGAGTTCCTGGAGGGGAACACGCACACCCGTCCCGTGCTGCCGGTCAGCTGCGGCATCGACGCATCGCACTACACCCCCGACCTCGCGCCCCGCACGACCCGCCGCATCCTGTTCGTCGGGCGGATCACGCTCGAGAAGCACCTGCACGTGCTGCTCGAGGCCGTCGCGAAGCTCGATCCGACCGAGTACGACGGCGTCGACATCGTCGGCGGCGGTGATCGCGAGAGCGACCTCAAGGCGCAGACCGCGAAGCTGGGCCTCGGCGACCGCGTCGTGTTCCACGGCCGTGTCGACGACGAGGAGCTGCGTCGCCTGTACACGCAGGCGACCGTGTTCGCGATGCCCTCCATCGCCGAGCTGCAGTCCATCGCCACGATGGAGGCCATGGCCTCGGGACTGCCGATCGTCGCCGCGAACGCCATGGCGCTGCCGCACCTCGTGCACGACGGCGAGAACGGATGGCTCTTCGACCCGGAGAGCGCCGACGACCTCGCCGAGAAGCTGCGCCGCGTGCTCACCGCATCCCCCGAGGACTACTCCGCGCTGCAGCGGGCCTCGCTCGAGGGCGTCCGCATCCATGACATCGCCCGCACGCTGTCGACGTTCGAGGCGCTCTACCGCGGAGAGCCCGTCGGGGAGTGAGGCGCGTGCGCCTGTTCTTCGACGCGCGGTACATCCGCACCGACTTCCACGACGGCATCAGCCGATACTCGCAGGAGCTCGCCCACGCGCTCGCGCCGCTCGCCGCCGAGGCGGGGATCGACCTCGTCTTCGTCATCCACGACACCGCGCAGATCGCGCGTCTCCCCGCGGATGCGGTGCACCTGGGCATCCACGCGCCGACCTCGGCGAAGGAGCCCTTCACGCCGTTCGTGCTGAACCGCTACGAGCCGGACGTCGTCTTCTCGCCGCTGCAGACGATGGGATCGCTCGGTCGCAGGTACCGGCTGATCCTGACGCTGCACGACATGATCTACTACCGGCACCGCACGCCGCCGCGGAACCTCGGCGCCGGGGTGCGGGCGCTGTGGCGTCTGTTCCACCTGAGCTATGTGCCGCAGCGGCTGACGCTCGACGGCGCCGACGTCGTGGCCACGGTGAGCGAGACGAGCCGGCGTCAGTTCCGTGCGGTGCGTCTGACGAAGCGCCCGATCGTGGTCGTGCCGAACGCTCCGCAGCGCCTCGCCGATCTGCTGCCGGCGGATGCTCCGGTGCCCGGCGGCCCCCCGCGCAACGTCGTGTACATGGGCTCGTTCATGGGCTACAAGAACGTCGAGACCCTGGTGCGCGCGATGGGAATGCTGCCCGGGCGCACCCTGCACCTGCTCAGCCGCATCTCGCCGGCGCGGCGCGCAGAGCTGTCCGCGCTCGTGCCGGAGGGGGCGGACGTCGTCTTCCACGACGGCGTCTCGGATGCGGAGTACGCCGCGCTGCTCGCCGATGACGCGGTGCTGGCGAGCACCAGTCTCGACGAGGGCTACGGCCTGCCTCTCGCCGAGGCGCTCGCCCTGGGCGTGCCCGTGGTCGTCAGCGACCTGGAGATCTTCCACGAGGTGGCCGGTGCCGGTGCGCGTTACGTCGATCCGATGGATCCCGCGGCCGTGGCCGACGCCGTGCGCTCGCTCGACGACGACGCGGAACGCGAGGCTCTGATCGCCGAGGGCGTCGCGCACGTCTCCCGCTTTCGTTGGCGGGCATCGGCCCAGACCCTGCTCGATGCGGTCCGCGAGCTCGCTCCGAGGCCGCCTGGGCGGTCATCCCCCGGGGGCCGCTGATGCGAGAGTCTCGTCTTCTCGGTCCCTGAGCGAGGAGCGACCCCTGTCGGTCCCTGAGCGAGGAGCGAAGCGACGAGACGAAGGGGCGCGGTGCCCCTGCCACGTGAGGTCGCCGATCCGTGCACAACTCATGACATCTCGGGCGAGCACCGCGGGCGCGGCCCGGGATCCCGCGGTCGCGTCCGACCACCGTCATCGGATGTCATGAGCTCGGCACACGCGTGCACGGGGGCTCTCCCCGGCTCACCTGTCGCGTCCCGCCGGTTTCACCGACCGGACGCGACAGGTGAACCGCACTTTTCGCTGGGAACGCTCAACGGGCTCGACGCGTCGCAGGGAGGAGGTTCCAGCCCGTGCGGGGTTCGTGGGGGAGCGGGGAGGCGGTATTCGGTGCGAGGGCCGCCGCACCCGCGTTCTGAGCCCGAGCCGTGTCCGTGTTCTGCGCCGGAGCTGCGGCCGCAGCCTGAGCCGCATCCGGAGTCGCCGGCGTGGAGGGGCGGTCGGGCAGTCGGGTCCAGTCGGTGCGCACGGGACCGTAGCCGTCGGACCGCAGGGCGACGATCGTGCCGATGACGCCCAGGAGAGCCAGGACGCCGAGAACGATGAAGAATGCCATGGCGGAAAAACTACGCATAGCGCGATACCGCCACGAGTGGCAGGATGGACATGAATCGCCCGTATTCTGCCAATCAACCCTTCCGGGATCGGAGAGCCATGAAGACCGTCGCCGTGATCGTGCAGCCGGGGTTCGCCCCGTTCGAGTTCGGGCTCGCCTGCGAGGCCTTCGGGCTCGACCGGTCGGACGACGGCATCGAGAAGTTCGACTTCCGCGTGTGCGCGCTCGAGCCCGGTGTCGTCCCCTCGAACATCGGCTTCTCCATCAACGTCGAGCACGATCTGTCGTTTGCGGATGAGGCGGACCTCGTCGTGGTGACACCGATCCCGCGGCCGCAGTGGGGCGAGGTCGATGAGCGCATCGCCGGCGTGCTGCAGCGCGCGGTCGCCCGCAACGCCTGGGTGATGAGCGTGTGCAGCGGCTCCTTCGTGCTCGCCGAGTCCGGGGTGCTCGACGGCCGCCGGGCGACGACGCACTGGAAGTACGCGCACCGGATGGCGCAGATGTACCCTGCGATCGAGATCGATCCCGACGTACTCTACGTGCAGGACGGCAAGATCCTCACGAGCGCGGGCACCGCCGCGGGGCTCGACGCCTGCCTGCACCTGCTGCGGCAGGAGCTCGGCGCGGAGGTGGCGAACACGATCGCACGGCGGATGGTGGTCGCGCCCCAGCGCGAGGGCGGCCAGGCACAGTTCGTCGATCGGCCGATCCCGGCGACCACCTCGCTCTCGCTCGCTCCGGTGACCGACTGGATGCTGGAGAACCTCAGGCTCGATCTCACGGTCGAGCAGCTCGCGGCCAAGGCGCACATGTCGCCGCGCACCTTCGCCCGGAGGTTCAAGGCCGACCTCGGGGCGACGCCGGCGGCCTGGCTCGGTCGGCAGCGGGTGGTGCACGCCCAGCGCATGCTGGAGCAGACCGACCTCGGCCTCGACCGCATCGCGTACGATTGCGGGTTCGGCTCGGCGGCCGTGATGCGGCAGAACTTCGCGCGGGCGCTGGGAACGACCCCCACGGCGTATCGGGCGCGCTTCACGTGCCGCGACGAGTCCGGCATGGCGGATGCGGCTCCCACGCCGGACTCCGTGGCCTCGGTCGCCTGATCCCCGCGCGACCGGCGGAGCGCGATCGCATCCGGGGCGGCGGCCATGCGCCTGCGCGCCTCGCCGACCCCGACGGCGAAGCCGCGCCCGCGACATCCTATGCCGCCGATGCGGTCTCGCGAGCGACCTGGCGCGGGCGGCAGCGTAGGCTCGCACATCCTGGCGCTCGGCCCCATCCGCGCGTGGACGAGCCGGTCTAGCGTTCATCGCATGTCCACGGACGATGGAGGTGCGCGGATGGGCGCGACGAAGGTCTCTGATCGAGTCGCCGCACGGCGCCAGCGCCGGACGGCGGTGCGCGATCTCGGGAGCGAGCTGACCCCCGAGATGATCCAGGGCACGCTGCGCCTCTGCGCGGACGCCCTGCCCGACGACCTGGGCGAGGGCGTGCGGGTGACCTCCGACCTGGCGTACGGCGACCACGAGCGGCATGTGCTGGATGTCTACCAGCCGGAATCGCCGCGGCCCTGCCACCGACCGGTGATCCTCTTCGTGCACGGCGGCGGCTTCGTCGCCGGGAGCAAGGGGGAGGCGGGGGGACGCTTCTTCGCGAACGTGGGC
>NZ_CACSKB010000051.1 GCF_902706225.1 Microbacterium sp. 18062 | reverse complement strand
GCGCTCCCTCTGCGTCTCGTGGGCGCGGGGTTGTGTATAAGGGACGGGGGGGAGGGGGAGGGATTTCCTCGGGTGTTCATCGCGTGTTCTCAGGCAGGTCGGAAACATGCCGGTAACATTTGCGTGCGAGTGCCTCGACCGACGGGGCGCGGGCGAGGAGACAGGCCATGCGCGCTGGGGAGCATCCCGCGGCCGAGCGGGTGCTGCTGCACCTGAGCGACACCCACCTCCGGGCACCGGGACGGATGCTGTTCGATCGCATCGACGGCGCCCGCCGCCTCGAGCGGGCGCTCGACGGCATCGCCGCCAGCGGCATCAGACCCGACGGGATCGTCTTCACGGGCGACCTCGTCGACCTGGGTGAGGCAGACGCCTACGCCGCGCTCCGCTCGCTCGTCGAGCCCTTCGCCGAGCGCCTCGGCGCGCCGGTGTTCTGGGTGATGGGCAACCACGACGACCGCGGGGCGTTCCGGCAGCAGCTGTACGATGCGGCTCCCGACACGACCCCGTTCGACCGCGTCGACGAGCTCGACGGCCTCCGCCTCATCACGCTCGACACGAGCGTTCCCGGCCACCACCACGGCGAGCTCCGCCCCGCCCAGCTGGAGTGGCTGGCCGAGCAGCTCGCCGAGCCGGCACCGCTGGGCACGATCCTCGCCATGCACCATCCGCCCGTCCCGAGCGTGCTGCCGCTGGCGGCGAGCGTCGAGCTGCGCGACCAGCGCGCCCTGGCCGACGTGCTCCGCGGCAGCGACGTGCGGGCCGTGATCGCGGGTCACCTGCACTACTCGACGTTCGCGACCTTCGCGGGCATCCCGGTCTCGGTGGCGTCGTCGACCTGCTACGCCCAGGACCTCACGGTGCCGGTGGGCGGCACGCGGCCGCAGGACGGCTCGCAGTCATACAACCTCGTCCACGTCTTCGACGACACGGTCGTGCATTCCGTGGTCGCGATCGAGGCGCCGCATCCGCTCGAGCACATCGACGCCGCCGAGGCGCGGCGCCGCCTCGAGATCGCCGGAGTCGCACAGGAGATCAGTGCGACGCGGACGCCTCCGACCGCTCCTCTGCCGATTCTGCGCTGACCGCGGACCTCTCCCACGGCGCGCGCACGGGGAACACCCGCTCGAGCAGCTCGGTGACCACCCGCACGCGCACCTCCTCGGGCACCTCGACGCCCGAGCCGCCGTCGTTCAGGCAGAACATGTCGACGTCGCGTCGCTCCGCGAGCCGTGCCATGCGCCGCAGCGAGTCGGCCATCGTCGTCTGGAAGTAGCGCGTGCGCGGGGCGGTCGTCGCGATCGCGCGGCCGGTGAACAGCGCGTAGTAGTGGTAGAGGCTGTTGGTGACCGAGATGTCGGTCGCGGAGCGGAACCGGGATGCGGCGGTCCGCGCGAAGTCCTCGGCGAACGTCTTCTCGAGCTCGGCCATGACACTGCGCCGCAGGGGTGTCGCGCAGTGCTCCAGGTCGTGCGTGATCGTGCGGCCGAATCGGGCCGACAGCAGCTCGCGGTTCACACGGAGCGCATTGTCGTGACCGCTGCGGTGCGCGGCCCGCGAGCCGGTGCCGATGCGGATGTCGCACTCGACGAACTGGCTGATGCCGGCGGGGGAGAAGAACATCTCCGGTTCGATCGGACGGCCGAAGAACATGTCGTCGTTGGAGTACAGGAAGTGCTCGGCGAGCCCGTCGATCCGGTGCAGCTGCGACTCGACGGCGTGCGAGTTGTGGACGGGGAGCGTCGAGGTGTCGGCGAAGAACTCCTCGCTCCGCACGATGGTGACCCGGGGATGGTCGGACAGCCACGCCGGACGCGGGGAGTCGGTCGCGATGAAGATGCGCCGCACCCACGGGGCGTACATGTACACGCTCCGGAGCGCGTACCGCAGCTCGTCGACGTGCCGGTAGCGCGCCGCGCCCTCGTCGCCCTCGCCCACGACGTACCCGGCCATCTGTGCCGCACGCTGACGCTGGAACTCGGTGGACGAGCCGTCGACCCAGGAGAAGACGATGTCGACGTCCTCGGTGAACTCGTTCGGATGCGGGTCGAACATGCCGGCGAGGGTGCGCCATGTGCGGCCGTACCGCTCGGTCTCGGCGAGGGCGACGTCGGCCGTGGCCATCACGCGCCGCGTGAGCGCGTTGGCGTGCGGCGCCTCGACGGTCTCGGCGCCGAACCGCCAGAACTCGACGCGTACCCCGTGCCCCGCGCCGTACCGGAGCCCCCCTGCCCCGGTGATCCGCGGCCGGAACACCCGGAGCGAGGAGGGCACGGGTCGCGCAGCGCCCAGATCCGGCACGGGGACGGCGGTGAGCCCCTTGGGCTTCGCGTAGAACGGCTCGGTGCGGCAGAGCCCGACGAGCGCGGCCCACGCCCGGTCCTGATCGACCAGATCGATCACGATCGCGGGCTCGCGCCTGCCGTGACGAACGAGCAGCACGGGTACCTCGACCGCGCTCAGCGCATCGGCGATGGCGAGCAGGTCCGCACGGTGGGCGTCCTCGGGCGAGAGGTGGTCGTGTCGCACGTGCAGCATGCCGTGATCGAGCACGACGTCCTCGCGGGCGAGGAGCGACGACCACGGGTGCGGGTCGGTGGGGAGTGCGGACAACGTGACCATCTCGTCAGCGTAGGTCACCTGCGTTACGCGTGGGTTTCCGCATCCCGGATTCGGGTGCGGCGCGGGCCACCTCTCCTCGCTAGGCTTCAAGGGTGACTGCACCACGGTTCCGTTCCGACGCCCCCGAGATCCACCGTCCGTACACGGCGGCCGACGACCGCTACGGCCGATTCGAGTACCGCCAGGTCGGCGCGTCGGGGCTGTATCTCCCGCCGATCTCGCTCGGCCTGTGGTGGAACTTCGGCGACAACGTGCCGTTCGATCAGCAGCGGGCCGTCCTTCGCCACTCGTTCGACAACGGCATCACGCACTTCGATCTGGCCAACAACTACGGGCCGCCCTATGGCTCGGCCGAGACGAACTTCGGCCGGATGATGCGCGAGGACTTCGGCCGGTACCGCGACGAGCTCGTGATCTCGTCGAAGGCGGGCTGGGACATGTGGCCCGGCCCGTACGGCGACCTCGGGTCGCGCAAGTACATCCTCGCGAGCGCGGAGCAGTCGCTCACCCGCATGAGCGTCGACTACGTCGACATCTTCTACTCCCACCGCGTCGATCCGGTGACCCCGATCGAGGAGACCATCGGCGCGCTGCACCAGCTGGTGCAGCAGGGCAAGGCGCTGTACGTCGGCATCTCGTCCTACAGCGCAGAGCGCACCGCGATCGCCGCCGCGGTCGCACACAGCATGGGCACTCCGCTGATCATCCACCAGCCCGCGTACTCGATCCTGAACCGCTGGATCGAGGACGGTCTGACCGGGGTGCTCCGCCAGGAGCAGATGGCCGCCATCGCGTTCACCCCGCTCGCGCAGGGCCTGCTCACCGGCAAGTACCTCGGCGACGGTCGTGGCCAGCGCTCGCAGAAGCGTGCGTCGCTGCCGGAGAAGCCGCTCTCGCACTCCACCATCGCGGCGCTGCGCAGCCTCAACACGATCGCGAAGGAACGCGGGCAGACGCTGGCACAGATGGCGATCCAGTGGGTTCTGCGCGAGCCCACCGTGTGCTCGGCGTTGATCGGCGCCTCGAGCATCGAGCAGATCGACGAGAACCTCGCGGCACTGGACGGCCCCGCGTTCGACATCGACGAGCTCGAGCGCATCGACGCCCTCGCCGAAGGCATCGACGTCGACATCTGGGCGCAGTCCTCGAAGCTGTGAACGCGTCCCGTGGGCTCCGGCGTGTGCACGCACGCGCCCCGGGGAAGATCAACGTCTTCCTCGAGGTCGGCGAGCTCCAGCCCGACGGCTACCACGACGTGGCGTCCGCCTATCAGGCGGTATCGGCGTTCGAGGACGTCTGGGCGACGCCCGCCGACGACATCGCGGTGGCCGTGACCGGCACGATGGATGTGGTCGACGTGCCGCTCGACGACCGCAACCTCGCCGTGCGCGCGGCGCGCCTGCTCGCGACCGAGATCGGACACCGCGGCGGCGTGCATCTCGAGGTGCGCAAGGGCGTGCCGGTGGCGGGCGGGATGGGCGGTGGTTCCGCGGATGCCGCGGCGACCCTGCTCGCCTGCGACGCGCTGTGGGGCGCCGCTCTCTCGCACGCCGAACTGCACGCGCTCGCCGCGCGTCTCGGAGCAGACGTGCCCTTCTCGCTGATGGGTGGAACCGCGGTCGGCACCGGTCGCGGCGACGAGCTGAGCCCGGCGCTCGCTCGCGGCCGTTTCGACTGGGTCATCGTGACGAACGAGCGCGGGCTGTCGACGCCGGAGGTCTACCGGGCGCTCGACGAGCACCGCGAGCAGCATGCGGTCGACATCGGCCCGGCGGCGCGGACGCCGTCGGTCGACCTGGACGTGCTGCACGCGCTGCGGGCGGGGGATGCAGCCTGGCTCGCCGCGTGCGCGCGCAACGACTTGCAGGTGGCCGCGCTCCGGCTGCGGCCGGACCTCGCATCGGTGCTGGAGGAGGGCGAGCGCGCGGGCGCGCTCACCGGTATCGTGTCCGGTTCCGGTCCGACCCTCGCGTTCCTCGCGCACGACGCCGAGGCGGCGATCGATCTGCAGATCATGCTGAGCGCGAGCGGACACATCGCGCATCATGTGCACGGGCCGGTGCCCGGCGCACGCATCGTGGAGTGAGCGGCCGGGAGGCTGCACGCGAAGGAGACGACCGATGGAAGAGACGCTCGTGAGCGCGCACCATGCCCTGCCGGTGGACGCCGCATCCGCGGAACGGGTCGCCGTGGGCGGCCTGTCGCTGCGGCGGCTGCGAGGCGACGATCGCGACGAGTTCACGGCGTGGCACCGCGCGGTCGCGCGCGGCTTCCTCGACGCGGAGCCGACCGACATCCAGCGCGATGCCGCGTTCGACCGGCTGGGGTACCGGCGCCTGATCGCCGTGCTCGATCCCGCGGCGCCCGAGCCGGAGGTGCCGGTCGCCACCTTCGCGTCATGGGTCGGGCGGCTCTCGGTGCCCGGGGGAGAGATGCCCTCGTGCGCCATCAGCTCGGTGACGGTCTCCCCGACCCATCGTCGACGCGGGCTCGCCCGGGCGATGATGGAGGGCGAGCTGCGCACCGCGGCCGCGCATGGGCTGCCGATCGCGTCGCTGACCGTGAGCGAGTCGACCCTCTACGGCCGCTACGGGTTCGCCCCCGCAGCCGAGGCGGCGACCCTCCGTCTCGAGGTGAAGCGGGCGGACTGGATCGGCCCGGTGCCGTCCGGACGCGTGGACTTCGTCTCCCGGGAACGCTGGCGGGAGCTCGCGCCGGAGCTGTTCGAGCGGGTCCGCGCGACGCGCGCCGGCGAGTTCGAGATGCCCGACGGACACTGGGATCGGTTCGCCGGCACCGAGCCGGGCGCGGAGAGACCCGGCGCCATCCGCGCCGTCCAGTATGCCGACGCGGGCGGCGACGTGCGCGGGCTCGCGGTGTACAAGGTCCAGGAGAACCATGACGACTTCACGAAGTCCACGGTCGAGATCGGGTACCTCCTCGCCGACGGCGACGACGCATACGCGGGTCTCTGGCGCTACTTCGTCGAGCTCGACCTCGTCGGTGAGGTTCGCGCGAGCGAGCTGTCGGTCGACGAGCCGCTGCTGTGGATGATCTCGGACCGACGCGCGGCGACGGTGACGCTCGTCGACCACCACTACGTGCGGGTGCTCGACGTCCCGGCGGCGCTCGCCGCTCGCTCGTACAGCGCACCCGGGCGCTTCGCCCTCGACGTCCACGACCCCCTCGGCCTCACCGGCGGCCGGGTCGTGCTCACGGTCGACGCGCGCGGCGCGGCGACCGTGACGGCGGATGCGGATGTGGATGCCGTGCCGGTGCGTCTCGGTGTCGCCGAGTTCTCCGCGCTGCTGCTCGGCCAGGTCTCGGCGGTCACTCTCGCGGCCGCCGGCCGGCTGGAGAGCCAGGATCCGGCCGCGCTCGCACGCACCTTCGGCTGGAGTCGCCCGGCGCGCCTCAGCTACTGGTACTGACCCGAAAGTCTCCGCTCTCGGTCCCTGAGCGAGGAGCAACGCTCCGGGACGAAGAGCCGAGACCGGACCTTCGCACTCGACGGGGCGCTCCGCAAGGCCCGGAGAAGCCGCCTCCGGGCGGCGTTTTGCACATGGAGTCACGCAACGCAATCCCCGATCACCCGAGGGGGAGGCGACGGTAGCGTGTGACGGATCCCGCGACCCGCCGGGACGACGACTGTGCGCCGGGAGGCAGCCATGAAGGCACGACTGGGCGACGTGGTCATCGCCGATGCCGCGGACGAGGACCTCGTCCGGATCGAGGGGAACTGGTACTTCCCGCCCGCATCCGTCGTGGACGGCGCACTGACCGAGAGCCCCACCCCTTACACGTGCGCCTGGAAGGGCGACGCCCAGTACTTCAACGTCGTGGCCGAGGGCCGGGAGAACGCCGACCTCGCGTGGTCGTATCCGCATCCGTACCCGGCTGCGCTCGAGCGGGTCGGCACCGACTTCTCGGGCTACGTCGCGTTCGCGCCGAGCGTCGAGGTCTCGCCCTGAGCGCCGGGAAGGCCCCCGCATGATCGAGTTCCGCGGCGTCACCAAGGAGTTTCCCGACGGCACGAAGGCCGTCCGGGACTTCGACCTGATCATCCCCTCCCACAGGACGACGGTGTTCGTCGGATCGTCCGGATGCGGAAAGACCACCCTGCTGCGCATGATCAACCGGATGGTGGAGCCCACCGGCGGGGTCATCGAGATCGACGGCGAGGACGTCTTGTCGGGTTCGCCCGTGGAGCTGCGACGCCGGATCGGATACGTGATGCAGAACGCGGGTCTGCTGCCCCACTTCACCGTCGCCGACAACATCGCGACGGTGCCGGTGCTCACCGGCACGTCGCGCGGGGATGCGCGCAGACGCGCGCTCGAGCTGATGGACGTGGTGGGTCTCGACCCGAAGATGGCCGATCGCTACCCGAGCCAGCTCTCCGGGGGCCAGCAGCAGCGGGTCGGGGTGGCGCGCGGTCTCGCCGCGGATCCCAACATCCTGCTCATGGACGAGCCGTTCGGCGCCGTCGATCCCATCGTCCGCGCCGAGCTGCAGGAGGAGCTGATCCGGCTGCAGCGCGAGCTCGACAAGACCGTCGTCTTCGTGACCCACGACATCGACGAGGCGTTCCTCCTCGGCGACCAGGTCGTCATCCTCGCCGCGGGAGCGCAGAAGCTCCAGGCGGGGACCCCCAGCGAGATCACCGAGCACCCGGCGAACGACTTCGTCTCGGCCTTCATCGGCGCCGACAAGGGCAAGCGTGCGCTCCACCTGCGAGACGTGGGCGGGCGCACGGTCGTCGTCGACGCCGAGGGGCGCACCCAGGGCGCGCTCGTGGACGAGACCCCGACGTGAACTGGGTCCTCGGCAACCTCGGGCTGATCGGGGAGCTGGCGCTCGTCCATCTGCGTCAGAGCGTCGTCGCGCTCGTGGTCGGCTTCGTGATCGCCGTCCCGCTCGGGTGGGTGGCCTGGCGCTACCGTCTCGTCCGCAGCGGCGTGATCACGATCACGGGGCTCCTCTACACGATCCCCTCGCTCGCGCTCCTCATCCTGCTGCCGAGCGTGACGGGATGGTACTCGTTCGTCAGCGAGACGAACCTGATCGTCGCGCTCGCGATCTACGCCGTGGCGATCCTCGTGCGATCCGTCGCCGACGGACTCGACTCGGTCGATCCCGGGGTCCGCCAGGCGTCGACGGCCATCGGCTACGGCTCGTTCCGCCGGTTCTGGGCGGTGGATCTCCCGCTCGCCGGCCCGGTCATCCTCGCGGGCCTGCGCGTGACCGCCGCGAGCACCATCTCGCTCGCGACGGTCGGCATCCTGGTCGGCATCACGAACCTCGGCTACCTGTTCACGAACGGCCTGCAGCGCCGCATCATCCCGGAGGTGCTCGCCGGGGTGGTCGCGGTCGTGCTCCTCGCGCTCGTCGTCGACCTCCTCCTCGTCCTCGCCGGCCGGTGGCTCATGCCCTGGACGCGACGGATCCCCCGCCCGCGCATCCGCCGATCGCCGACCCTCCCGGTGGGAGCGGACGCATGAACCTGCTGACGGACGCGATCGCGTGGATCCTCTCGGGCGAGCCGGGTCGCGGCCTGGCCTCGATCCCGGTCGCGACACTGCAGCAGCTGGCGTACACGGCGGTCGCGGTCGCCGTCGCCGCGGTGATCGCCGTGCCGCTCGGCTGGTACATCGGCCATACCGGCAAGGGTCGCGAGCTCGCGATCGCCGTGTCGGGCGCCGCCCGCGCGATCCCGTCCTTCGGGCTGCTCATCCTGCTCACGCTCCTGCTCGGCGTGCTCCACAAGCCCGAGGCGGCCGTCATCACATTCGTCGTGCTCGCCATCCCCTCGCTCCTCGCGGGGGCGTACACCGGCTTCGAGGCGGTCGACCGCCGGGTCGTCGACGCAGGACGTGCGATGGGCATGACCGAATGGCAGATCCTGTGGCGCATCGAGGTGCCGCTGGGGCTGCCCCTGCTCGTCGGAGGATTCCGCGCGGCGACGCTGCAGGTGGTCGCCACGGTGACGATCGCCGCCTACATCGGTCTCGGAGGACTCGGGCAGTACATCATCACGGGCCTGGCGCTGCAGCGTCTCCCGGTGATCATCGGCGGCGCGATCCTCGTCGCCCTGCTCGCGCTCGTCCTCGACGGGCTGTTCGCCCTCCTCCAGCACGCGGCGGTGCCCAGGGGTGTCCGTGCGACCGCCGCCGCATCTCACACCGCAGGGCGGCGGGCGCGCTCCCGGGCCGACGCCGCCACCCCCGCCCGGGAGAACGTTCCGGGCTGATCCGGCGCGCGGTCCCGACCGAGAAGCACGCAGACCCCACCGAGAAAGAGGAAGACATGTCCACAGCACGCACCAGGAAGGGCCTCGTCGGCGTCACCGGCGTGGCGCTCGCAGCGCTCGCGCTCGCGGGCTGCGCCTCGAGCAACCCGCTCGACGACGGCGAGACCACCGGCACCGGCGGATCGGACGGCACCGTCGTCATCGGCTCGCAGGCGTACTACTCCAACGAGATCATCGCCGAGATCTACGCCCAGGCACTCGAGGGCGCCGGCGTCACGGTCGAACGCCAGTTCAACATCGGCCAGCGCGACGCCTACATCCCGCTGCTCGAGAGCGGCGAGGTGAGCCTGTTCCCCGAGTACTCCGGCAACCTGCTGCAGTTCTTCGACGAGGACACCGAGGCCCGCACGTCCGATGACGTCTACGCGGCGCTCCCAGCGGCTCTGCCGGAGGGCCTCGAGGTGCTCGACCAGTCGACGGCGAGCGACCAGGACTCGTACACCGTGACCGCTGCGTTCGCGCAGCAGTACGACCTGACCACGATCGCGGACCTCGTGAACGTCGACGTGCCCCTGACGCTCGGGGGTCCGGCTGAGCTCGCCGAGCGTCCCTATGGCCCGGAGGGTCTCGCGGCGACGTACGGCGTCGACGTCGGCTTCTCGCCCACCGGGGACACCACGGTCGAGGACCTCGTCGCCGGCACGGTCAACATCGCGAACGTCTACACCGCCGACCCTCGAATCCAGACGGAGGACCTCGTCGTCCTCGAGGATCCGGAGGGTCTGTTCCTCGCCTCGAACGTGGTGCCGGTCGTGAACTCGGCCGTCGTCGCCGAGGTCGCAGACGTCATCAACGCGGTGAGCGCCGTGCTGACTCCCGAGGGGCTCGTGGACCTCAACGTCCAGTCGACCGTCGACCGGCTCTCGCCCGCCGACATCGCCGAGCAGTGGCTGGCCGACAACGACCTCGGCTGATCGCACCGCCCGGGTGAGGCCCCCCGTCGTTGCGGCGTCGGGGGCCTCACCCGTGTTCGTCCGTCGGCGGCGCGCCGGCGCACGTCTGCCGGTTCGTCGCGCCGATGAGGCAGGCCAGGCCGCCCTGCTCGTCGCGCCGGTCACCACCCCGCTCATGCCGGGCCTGCGATCCCGGCGAACAGGGCCATCGTCACGGTGGCGAGGGCGAGCGCCGCGGTGAGCACGGGCTTGCGTCCCCACGACTGCGAGGAAGGCGACCCCGGCGACGGTGGCATGAAGGGACCGCTCCGCGCTCCGCAGGGCACGCGTGAACTCAGCCGAGGCTGAAGCCTCCGTCGCTGGTGAGCACCTGACCCACGATCCAGCTTCCGGCAGGGGTCGAGAGCCAGCCGATGAGCTCCGCCGGGTCCGAGGGCACGCCGAACCTGCCGAACGGCGTCGACGCCAGGTACTCGTCGAGCTCCTGCAGCGGTCCGTCGGTGCTCTCCGCATCCAGGTATCCCGTGTTCACCGGTCCGGGGTTCACGGTGTTCAGGACGATGCCGAGCTCGAGAAGCTCCGCGGCGACCGACGCGGTCAGCCCCGCCAGCGCTGCTTTGCTGGCGGCGTAGGCGATCTCACCGCGCATCGGGCCGTGCACCTGTCCGGACGTCATCCAGAACACATGGCCTCGAGGCTCGGCGAACGGCTTCGGCCCTGCGATTCGTTCTCCAGGTTGACGTGCCTTCTTGTGCGCAGGAGCCTTGCGACGGGCGAACTCCGCGGTGAGCAGGAGCGTCGATCGAGTGTTCACGTCCCAGAACGTGTCGAGCCGCTCGGGCGTCATGTCGAGGATGCTGCCGTCGTCGCCGCTCTTCGCATGGTTGCAGACGAGTATGCCCACGGAGCCGGTGAGGGCGGCGGCCGTCTCGATGACGGTGCCGATCGCTGACGCGGTGGCAAGGTCCGCGCCGATGTCGTCCGCGAGCGCACCCCGGACGAGATGGGCCCGGACTCCGTGACGCACGGCGTGAAGATCGTCGCCGCCCCATGGCTGGGCGAGGTCGTGTTCGCGGTGGTGATGGATGACGATGTTCGCGCCGAGGGAAGCGAGCTTGACGGCGACGGCGAAGCCGATTCCGCGACGACGGGAGACGCCGGTGATGAGAGCGGTTCTTCCGCTCAACGGGAGGTCTGCATGCATGAGCGAACCCTTCGAACGTGCCGGGGACGGCGCACGGTTGTGAGAGAAGGCGGATCACCGGCATTGCATGAGCACGACCATACCCGGGATGCCCGCGCCGGGCGTCGACGTCGGATCGGCGCTGTCCGCCTACTCCTGAGGGGGACATGGCGCATCTACTGGGGGCCGAGGCCCTGCACCTCGAATACCCGACGAAGCCGTGCTCGGCACGCTCTCCGGTGGCCAGCGCCGCCGGGTCGCGTTCGCGCGGCTGCACGCCGGCGACTGGGACGTCGTCGCGCTCTACGACACGAGACCGCGAACGGAGGGCAGGAGAGGACCTAGCTGATCCTCCAGGCCGATCCGGATCTGCTGCGGATCCGTCAGCCGTCCATCGCGATCGCCGTCAGCAGAAGCGCGGGCTTGTCGTTGCGCCCGGCACGAGCCGACAGATCCTCCCACCGCAACGATCGCGCCGGATGGGAACCGTGTCCAGCCACGTCACCTCCTCTCGTCAACCCGTTCGACTGTTCTCGCTCGAAACCACGTAACGGTGACCGATCCATACCGAGCAGATAGGAGCAGGCATCAGCGCAGACGCCCGAGTCTCTAGACGTGCTCGCTGAGTTCGAACCAGCGCTCCTCGAGCGTGGAGATCTCCTGATCGAGCGCGGTGATCGCCGCCATCTCGCGGCCCAGGCCCTCGTAGTCGGATTGGTCGTGCTCGGCCAGCGCGGTGCGTGCGGCGCCGACGTGCTCGGTGAGCTTCGCGATGCGGCGCTCGAGCGCCGCGACCTCCTTCTGGGCGGCGCGCAACTCGGCGCCGCTGAGCCCGGGGTCTGCGGCCACCGCCTGTGCAGCCTGCTGCGGAGCCGGTCCCTTCTGCTCGAGCTGCCGCAGTCGCAGATAGTCGTCCACCCCGCCCGGCAGATGCCGGAGTCGGCCGCCGAGGATCGCGTACTGCTGGTCGGTGACGCGCTCGAGGAAGTACCGGTCGTGCGAGACGACGATGAGTGTTCCCGGCCACGAGTCGAGCAGGTCCTCCATTGCGGCGAGCATGTCGGTGTCGAGGTCGTTGGTCGGCTCGTCGAGGATCAGCACATTGGGCTGGTCGAGCAGGATCAGCAGCAGCTGCAGACGCCGCTTCTGTCCGCCCGAGAGATCCTTCACGGGTGTCGACAGCTGCGCACTCGAAAAGCCCATCCGATCGAGCAGCTGGCCCGGGGTGAGATCGGTCGCCTTGGACCCGGAACCGAACGTGTATGTCGTGCGCAGCCGCGAGATCACCACACGGACCGGGTCGTTCAGATGCTCGTCGAGCTCGTCGAGACGCTGCGTGAGTGTGGCGACCTTCACGGTCTTGCCGCGCTTCACGCGACCCGCGGTCGGCTCGAGCGAACCGGCGATCAAACCCAACAGCGTCGACTTGCCGGCGCCGTTGACTCCCAGGATGCCCGTGCGCTCACCGGGGGCGAGGCGCCACTCGACGCCCCGCAGCACCTGCTTGTCGCCATAGCTGACCGACGCGTCGAGCAGGTCGACGACGTCCTTGCCGAGGCGTGAGACGGCCAGCGACTGCAGCTCGGTCTTGTCGCGGATCTCGGGCACGTCCTCGATCAGCTGATTGGCCGCATCGATACGGAACTTCGGCTTCGATGTGCGGGCGGGCGCACCACGTCGGAGCCAGGCGAGCTCCTTGCGGGCCAGGTTCTGTCGTCGCTGCTCGATCGCCGCAGCCTGCCGGTCGCGTTCCACGCGCTGCAGGATGTAGGCGGCATAACCGCCCTCGAACGGCTCCACGATCCGGTCGTGCACCTCCCACGTCGCGGTGCACACCTCATCGAGAATCCACCGGTCGTGGGTGACCATCAGCAGGCCACCCGCATTGGCCGACCAGCGACGCTTCAAATGCTCAGCCAGCCAGGTGATCGCCTCGATGTCGAGATGGTTCGTGGGCTCATCCAGCGCCAGAATGTCGTGCTCGCCGACCAGCAGTCGGGCGAGGGCCACGCGGCGGCGCTGGCCGCCGGAGAGGGTGCCGAGCCTGGCATGCCAATCGAGGTCGTCGAGCAGACCGGAGATCACATCGCGGATGCGCGGATCGCCCGCCCATTCGTGCTCGGGGGTGTCACCGACGACCGCGCTGCCGATGGTCTCGTCGTCATCGAGTGTGTCGGCCTGGTCGAGCACGCCGGTCGTCACGCCGCCGCGTCGTGTGACGCGTCCTGCGTCGGGCTCGCGGCGGCCGGCGAGCATCGCGAGCAGGCTCGACTTGCCGTCGCCGTTGCGGCCGACGATCCCGATCCGATCGCCCTCGTTCACCCCCAGCGAGATCGAGTCGAAGACGACCTTCGTCGGATACTCGAGATGGAGGCCCTCAGCCCCGACAAGATGCGCCATATTCTTCCCAGGGTACCCGCCGGCACGCACGGGATCGGGCGATCGCGGGTGGACGAGGTGATCGACCTGGCTGGGTTGGGCTCGGTCGCCAAGAAGCGAGTCGGCGGGTTCCCCCTCGGGATGTCGCAGCGGCCCGGCATCGCGGCGGCCCTGCTGGGCGATCCGGGCACGCTGATCTTGGATGAGCCGGTGAACGGTCTTGACCCGGACGGGGTGACCTGGATGCGGGGGCTCGCCGCGGAGGGGCGGACGGCTCCCGGTGCACACGCGGGGAGACCTCACCCACGCGATGGGCCCGACGGTCGACCTCGCGCCGTTGCTGGTGGAGCTCGGCGCGGGCGTTCCGGGCCGCGGCTTCTATATCGTGGCCGGCAAGATGGAGCACCTCGACGAGCTCGTCGAGCAGGGCGCCACGGAGTACGCCGCGAATCCGTCACGCCTCGCCCACGTCGCCGCCGTCACCAGGCATGCGCGTGCCGCCCGTATCGTTCAGTGTGATGACGGACTCCACCACCTACCCTCGTGTTTGTGAGACGGGTAGGTTCGCGGTGAACGGGCTCGCGCACACAAGGGCGAGTATCGACACCCAAGCAAGGCCAGCTGGGCACCGCAAACAATGACCGCCAAGTCACACGAACGATCCTTGGCGGTCATTCTGTCATCTATCCGACCGTCGCCAGGAGGTCGAGGGCTGCGTCGAGAAGCGCGCCCTCAGCGAGGTGCTCCATCACGGCGAAATGAGCGACATCCGGGACCCGGATCAGTGCGACTTCACCAAGATGCGCCGACCAGTGCGTGGCGAACTGTTCCGTTTGCACATGGAACTCGCTCGATTCGCGCGCGCCCACGGCGACGACGGCGCGCAGGCCCGCGGGTGGCGTGAGGAACGCTGGGCTCAGTCCTCGGAAGCCGTTCGGCCCCTGCAGGCCGAGGGTCGCGGCGACCGGCAGGAGCAGCAGCGGGGTCAAGTCGTAGAGTCCGCTGATGCCCAAGAATCCGCCGAGGAAGTCTTTGCTCGACTCTCTTCGGCCACCCGCGCACATGAGAGCACCGAGGTGCGCCCCGGCCGAGTGTCCGATGACCACGGCCCCGGTGTCCCGATAGCCGAGCTCGGCCGCGTGGGCGTGCAGCCATGTGCGCGCCTCGCCGATCTGATCGGCGATCTCGGCGATGGTCACAGCGGGGCACAGGCTGTAGTTCAGCATCGCGACCCCGTATCCCGCGTCGACGATGCCCTTGATGAACTGCCCATGATCGGCCTTGTCCATCATCTGCCAGTACCCGCCGTGCAGGAAGATCGCCAGCGGGCGCGGCTCAGACCCCTCTGGCAGGTAGAGATCGAGCACAGCGTCGGCCGCCGTCGCATAGCGCAGATCCTCGCGCACCTCGTGGGTCGCGATGTGCTCGCGGCCCCGGTTACGCCAGCCTTCGAGTGTCTCGGGCGCCCCCTCCTCCCAGAGGATCGGCGAGTACTGCCACTCGAGTTCCGCCTCGTCGTAGCCGGCGAAGATCACTCGGCGAGCAACCGGTAGTAGTCGGCAGACTGGATGATCGCGGCCGTCCACCCAGTGGCTGCAGGGTAAGACCTTCGAAGCAACCTGTCCGTTCGGCCCCGTTCTCGTAACGCCTGACGAGTTCACGCCAGGAGCGTACCTGTCGACCTGGATCAACGGGTCACGACAGCAGCACGCCTCCACAGCAGACCTGGTCTTCGGCCCGGCAGAACTCGTCGCCTACATCTCGTCGATCGTCACGCTGCAGCCCGGCGACGTGATCGTCACCGGGACTCCAGGCGGGGTGGGGCACGCCCTTCCCGCCCCTTGCCACCTCGCGGCTGGAGACCTCGTCGAGACCGCGATCGACGGCATCGGACAGCTCACGAATCGAGTCCGCCTCCGCTCGTGATGACGACGCGGTAGCGTCAGCGCGTCAGACGGATGTGGAAGCCTGCGGCCGCCGCGACCGTGCCCGTGCTCAGTGGAACGCGTACTCGAGCACGGCCACGAAGACGCCCAGCAGGGCCGTGCCGAGCGCGCCGAGCAGCCGCGTCCAGATGCGCGCTCCCGTCCGGGAGTAGGCGACGTAGCCGAGGAACGCGAGGACGGCCATCGTCGCGAGGACGGCGTAGTCGGTGGCGTCGTCTGCGCCGAGACCCTGCAGACCGGCGATGATCATCGCGATCGTCGGGGGGATGGCGGCGTAGAGCATGCCCGCCGAGTGGGTGATCGCGTAGCCCGTCGCCTGCCCGAGCGGGTGCGTGCCGTGGTCGGCGAGCGTGTAGGCGAACACGTGCGCGAAGAAGAAGACCACCAGCGTCGACACCGACGCCGCCAGGGCGCCCGCGACGTCTTCGTGATGATCGCTCGTGATCATCAGCAGCGCGGAATAGACGATCAGCCCGTAGATCGCGGCGGGGGTGCGAAAACGGACGTCGAACCACTCGTGCCACTTCTGCCGCGGCTTCTCCGCGGCGTCGGTCGCGTCCTCGGCGGATGCGTCGGTCATAGGTCGAACCCCAGGGAGAGCTTTCGGAGGAGGGCGGCGAGGCGGTCGCGGTCGCTGCGGGAGAGCCGCTGCAGCAGGATCGCCTCGGCGTCGACCAGACGGGTGATGGCGGCGTCGACCCGGGTACGGCCCTCTTCGGTGAGGATGACCAGGATGCTGCGGCCGTCCACCGGGTCGGCCTCGCGGCGCACGAGCCGACGGCCGACGAGCCGGTCGATGCGGTTGGTCATCGTGCCGCTCGAGACGAGGGTCTGCTGGAGCAGCTGCTTCGGGCTCAGCTGGAAGGGCTCGCCCGAGCGGCGCAGGGCCGACAGCACGTCCCACTCCCACGGCTCCAGATCGCTGCGCCGGAACGCATCGCGGCGCGCGCGATCGAGATGGCGGGAGAGCCGGTCGACGCGCGAGAGCACCTCCAGGGGGGAGAAGTCGAGGTCGGGCCGCTGGGTCGTCCACGAGCCGACGATGCGGTCGACCTCGTCGGACTCATGCGCCATGGACCCATTATCGGGCAGCGGGCGTCTCTGCGCCGATCCGCGCCGATCCGTCCCTCATCGGCTGCGTGTCTCGATTGTGCATCTAATGCGGGGTGAGATCCTGTGCAAGCGAGACACGGGGCATCGGCCACGGCGCACAGGTACGAGCCGCGCCGAGATGGCAGACTGGATCGCGGCCGCACTCGAAGGTGCGGCGGTCCGCCGTGGTGTAATGGCAGCACGACAGCCTTTGGAGCTGTGAGGTCTAGGTTCGAGTCCTGGCGGCGGAGCATGTCAGAAGCGCACACCGCCCCGCTCGCCGTCATCGTGCTCGCCGCGGGGCAGGGCACCCGGATGCGGTCGAGGCTGCCGAAGGTGCTGCATCCGATCGGCGGGCGTCCGCTCCTCGGCCACGTGCTCCACACCGCGGCCACGCTCTCGCCGGCGCGCATCGCGGTCGTCGTGCGGCACGAGCGGGATCGCGTCGCGCAGACCGTCGCAGAGCTCTCACCCGACGCCGTGGTTGTCGACCAGGACGAGGTCCCCGGCACGGGTCGGGCCGTCGAGCTCGGCCTCGACGGGCTGGACGACTTCGCCGGAGACGTGCTGGTGCTCAGCGCCGACGTGCCGCTGCTCGAGTCGGTGACGCTCGACGCGCTCGTGGCGACGCACCGGGAGCGGGCGGCATCCGTCACGCTCCTCAGCGCGGTGCTCCCCGACCCCACCGGCTACGGGCGCGTGCTGCGCGATGCCTCCGGCGACGTCGAGCGCATCGTCGAGCAGAAGGACGCCACCGATCACGAGGCCGAGGTCGATGAGATCAACGCGGGCGTCTACGTCTTCCGCGCCGATGCGCTGCGCCGTCACCTGTCGAAGGTCGGCCGGGGCAACGCGCAGGGCGAGAAGTACCTGACGGACGTCGTGAGCCTCGCCCGGCGCGCGGGGGAGCGCATCGCCGTGGGGATCGCGCCGGATCCGGCCGCGGCGCTCGGCGTGAACGACCGCGCGCAGCTCGCCGAGGCCGCGCGCCTGCTCAACGCGCGCACGGTGCGCCGCTGGCAGCTGGCCGGGGTCAGCGTGCTCGACCCGGCCACGACCTGGATCGATGTCGACGCGACTCTCGAGGCCGACGTGACGGTGATGCCGAACACGCAGATCCTGCGTGCGACGACGATCGCCGCCGGCGCCACGATCGGCCCCGACACGAGCCTGGTGGACTGCGAGGTGGGCGAGGACGCGGTCGTCCGCCGCACCGACGCGACCCTCGCCGTCATCGGCGCACGGGCGAACGTCGGCCCCTTCGCATACCTGCGGGCGGGCACCGTGCTCGCCGCCGACGGCAAGATCGGCACGTTCGTCGAGACGAAGAACTCCACCATCGGCGAGGGCAGCAAGGTTCCGCACCTGTCCTACATCGGCGACACCACGATCGGCCGCGGGGTGAACCTCGGCGCCGGCGCGATCACCGCGAACTACGACGACATCGCCAAGCACCGCACCGAGATCGGCGACGAGGTGCACAGCGGCTCGCACAACGTCTTCGTCGCGCCCGTTAGGATCGGAGACGGCGCGAAAACCGGTGCCGGTGCCGTCATCCGCAAGGATGTGCCGGCCGGAGCCCTGGCTCTGAGCGTCGCTCCTCAGCGCAACGTCGAGGGGTGGGTCGAGAACAACAGACCGGGCACGGCGGCGGCGGATGCGGCCGCGCGCGCACGGTCGGCACAGGAATCGGGCGATGGCACGCAAAGACAAGACGGTTGATCTCGATCGGGAGCGCGGAATCGCGCCGGGCCTGGTCGCCAAGACGAAGAAGCGCCTCGTCGTCGCATCGGGTCGGTCGCACCCGGCTCTCGCCACGGATGTGGCTCTGGCCCTCGGCACGGAGCAGGTGCCGACGGAGTACCGCACCTTCGCCTCCGGCGAGATCCTGACCCGGTTCGAGGTCTCGATCCGGGGCTGCGACATGTTCCTCATCCAGTCGTTCGGCCCGCCGGTCAACGAGTGGCTGATGGAGGCGCTCATCATGCTCGACGCGGCCAAGCGGGCATCGGCCAAGCGCATCACCGTCGTCGCGCCGTACTTCCCGTATTCGCGTCAGGACAAGAAGGGCCGGGGGCGCGAGCCGATCAGCGCACGCCTGGTCGCAGACCTGTTGAAGACCGCGGGTGCCGACCGGGTGATGAGCGTGGACCTCCACGCGGCGCAGATCCAGGGGTTCTTCGACGGCCCCGTCGACCACCTGTTCGCCAAGCCCGTGCTGCTGGACTACTTCGAGCGCACGCTGAGCCCCTCCGATCGCGAGAAGCTGACGGTCGTCTCGCCCGACACCGGGCGCGTGCGCGTGGCCGACACGTGGTCGGACAGCCTCGGCGCCCCGCTCGCGATCATCCACAAGCGTCGCGACCCGAACGTCGCGAACCAGGTGACGGTGAACGAGATCGTCGGAAGCGTGGCGGGCCGGGTGTGCCTGCTCGTGGACGACATGATCGACACCGGCGGCACGATCGTGAAGGCGGCGCAGGCGCTGAAGGCGAACGGCGCCGAGCGGGTGATCGTCGCGGCGACCCACGCGATCTTCAGCGACCCGGCGGTGACTCGTCTGCAGGACGCGTCGGTGGACGAGGTCGTCGTCACCGACACGATCCCGATCCCCGAGGAGAAGCGCTTCCCGGCGCTCACCGTGCTGCCGATCGCGCCGCTGCTGGCCCGCGCCATCCGCGAGGTGTTCGAGGACGGCTCGGTCACGAGCATGTTCGACGGGGCCGCCTAGCAGACCGGGGTCCCACGCAGGTCCGACGAGCGCCGAGGAGAGGCGAGATGAGTGATGCCATCACCGATCCGGAACTCACCGTGGAGCAGCCGTACGCACGTACGGCGCGGGCCGTGCTGGCCGAGCTCGGTGCGACGCCCGAGGGGCTGAGCGACGACGAGGCCCGGGCGCGCCTCGCGCGGGTGGGGCTCAACGAGTTGCCCGAGCCGCCGCGCAAGCCCCTCCTCCTGCGGTTCCTGTCGCACTTCAACGACACGCTGATCTACGTCCTGCTGGCGGCCGGTGCCGTGAAGGCGATCATGGCCGACTGGCTGGACTTCGGAGTCATCGTCTCGGTCGCCGTCATCAACGCCGTGATCGGGTTCGTGCAGGAGGGGCGCGCGGAGAAGGCCCTCGCCGGCATCCGCGGCATGCTGTCGTCCGAGGCATCGGTCCTCCGCGACGGCGCGTGGGGAAAGGTGCCCGCGGCGGAGCTCGTGCCGGGCGACGTCGTGCGGCTCGCCCCGGGCGACAAGGTGCCCGCCGATCTCCGGCTGCTGGAGGCGGCGCAGCTGCGCATCGACGAGTCCGCGCTCACGGGCGAGTCGGTGCCGGCCTCGAAGGACGTCGATCCGGTTCCATCGGAGGCGGGCGTGGGCGACCGCCGGTCGATGGCGTTCTCGGGGACGATCGTGTCGGCGGGTCAGGGCCGCGCCGTCGTCACAGCGACGGGCGCGTCGACCGAGATCGGTGCGATCCAGACCCTCGTCGGCACGGCCGGATCGCTGCGGACGCCGCTGACCGTTCAGCTGGACGGCTTCGCGAAGGTGCTGACCCTCATCATCCTGGGGATGGCGGTCGTGATGCTCGCGATCGGGCGGTTCCTGCACGGCATGCCGTTCGGCGAGCTGGTGTCGGCGACCATCGGCTTCGCCGTCGCGGCCATCCCGGAGGGTCTGCCCGCCCTGGTGACCATCACGCTCGCGATCGGCGTGCAGCAGATGGCGCGTCGGCACGCGATCACCCGCAAGCTTCCCGCGGTGGAGACGCTCGGCTCGGTCACGACGGTGTGCTCCGACAAGACCGGGACGCTCACCAAGAACGAGATGACCGTCCGCCGGATCGTCACCCCGGTCGGCTCCTACGAGGTGTCCGGGATCGGGTACGGGCCGGAGGGCCGGATCGTGCCGGATGCCGGACACACCGCCGGCGGCGACCTCGCCGCGATCCTCGCCGTGGCGACCCTCTGCAACGACGCGGACATCGTCGCCGACGGCGACCGGTGGCAGCTCGTGGGGGAGCCCACGGAGGGGGCGCTGAAGGTCGCCGCGATGAAGGGCGGTGTGACGGGGGAGGGCGTCAGGCGTGTCGCGGTGGTGCCCTTCGACTCCGCGTACAAGTACATGGCGACCCTCGATGAGAGCGCCGACGGCACCCGTGCGATCCTCGTCAAGGGCGCACCGGACCGGCTGCTGGAGCGCTCCGCATCGCAACGCGGGGCCGCGGGCGCGGAGCCCGTCGATCGAGAGCGCTGGGAACGGGTCGTCGACGAGCTGAGCGGACAGGGCCTGCGGGTGCTCGCCGCGGCGCGGCGGATCGCGCCGTCCGACGCCGCCGACCTCGCCGCCGAACACCTGGTGGACCTGGAGTTCCTCGGAGTCTGGGGCATCGTCGATCCGCCGCGGCCCGAGGCGATCGAGGCGATCGGCGACTGCCACGCCGCCGGCATCCGGGTGAAGATGATCACCGGCGACCACGCCGGCACCGCCGTCGCGATCGGGCGGGAGATGGGGATCATCGCCGACGACGACGCGACGGTGTTGACCGGCGGTGAGCTGGAGGAGCTCAGCCAGGAGCAGCTGAAGGCCGTCGTCCGCGACGTGGACGTGTATGCGCGCACGAGCCCCGAGCACAAGATCCGCATCGTTCGGGCGCTGCAGGCGCACGACGAGGTCGTGGCGATGACCGGAGACGGCGTCAACGACGCGCCCGCGCTCACCCGCGCGAACGTCGGGGTGGCCATGGGCATCAAGGGCACGGAGGCGACCAAGGAGGCTGCCGAGATCGTCCTCGCCGACGACAACTTCGCGACGATCCGCAGCGCCATCCGCGAGGGCAGGCGGATCTACGACAACCTGCGCAAGTCGATCGTGTTCCTCCTGCCGACCAACGGGGCGCAGTCCCTCGTCATCCTCGTCGCGGTGCTGTTCGGGTTCGCCCTGCCGCTCACGCCGGTGCAGGTGCTGTGGGTCAACATGGTGACGGCGGTCACGCTCTCGCTCGCGCTCGCCTACGAGCCGGCCGAGCGCGGCATCATGACCCGCCCGCCGCGGGCGCCCGGCGGCTCCCTCGTGACGCGCACCGAGCTCGGCTTCGTCCTGATCGTCTCGCTGCTGATCGGCGGGGCGACGCTCGCGGTCTTCTACACGGTCGTGGGGTTCGGTCTTCCTGTCGAGTACGCGCGGACCGAGGCGGTCGCCATGCTCGCGCTCGGCCAGCTGGCCTACCTGTTCAACTGCCGCTTCCTGACCCGCTCGAGCCTGTCGCTCGATGTGCTGCGGGGCAACCGCGCGATCTGGTGGGCTGCGTTCGCGCTCATCGCGCTCCAGCTCGTGTACACCTATGTGCCCTTCATGAACGATCTGTTCGAGTCGCGGCCGATCGCGGCCTGGTCGTGGCTCCTGCCGGTGCTGTTCGCCGTCGTGATCTTCCTCCTCGTGGAGGCGCTGAAGGCGCTGCGCCGCCGCGGAGAGCCCTTCAAAGCGAACGCATAGGGCACTCACCGACGATGGTGCATGTCCACGCATAAAGTGGCGGTCGAGACAACGAGAGGCGGCTCCGGGCCCCGGACGTCGTCGCCAGCCCCCCGTATCCAGGAGGACACCATGATCCGCGCCAACGCCGTACCCCGCCCCGTCCGCACCGCCGTCGTCCTCGTCGGCGTCGCCGGAATGGTCGCACTCGCCGGCTGCGCGACCGACACCACCGCCGCCGAGGAGTCGACGTCCACTCCGACGACCGGGTCCAGTGCCGCCGAGTCCGCCACCGACGACTCGACCGCCTCGTCGTCGGCGAGCACCACCTATGCCGACGGCACGTACACCGCCGAGGGCTCGTACCAGACGCCCGAGTCGGTCGAGTCGATCACGGTCACCCTCACGCTCGAGGACGATGTGATCACCGCCGTCGATGTCACCGGCGACCCGCAGGCGCGGGAGTCGCAGCAGTACCAGTCGCAGTTCATCGGCGGCATCGCCGAGGTCGTCGTCGGGCAGGACATCGACGACATCGACGTCAGCCGAGTCGCCGGCTCCTCGCTCACCAGCGGCGGGTTCAACGAGGCCGTCGAGGAGATCAAGAGCGAAGCAGCGCTCTGATGCCCGATCTCTGGCGGTTCGACGCGATCGGAACCCGCTGGGAGATCGAGACCGGCGAGCCCCTCGACGCTGATGCGCGTGCCGAGGTCGAGGCGCTCATCGGTGCCTTCGACCGCACGTGGTCGCGCTTCCGCGACGATTCGCTGGTGTCGCGGCTGTCCGCATCCGGGGGCCGGGTCCCCCTGCCGACGGATGCGGCCGCCATGCTCGAGCTCTATCGCGAGCTGTCAGAAGCGACCGGTGGGGCGGTGAACCCGCTCGTCGGCGAGAGCCTCGCTCGACGTGGCTACGACGCCGGCTACTCGTTCGTCGATCGCGGCGCGGTCGCGGCCCCCGCGGACTGGGCGGCGCTGCTCGACTGGGACGGGGAGGAGCTGCGGCTCTCCTCGGGGGCGATCATCGATGTCGGCGCGGTGGGCAAGGGGCGGCTCGTCGACCTCGTGCTGGCCGTCGTCGCCCCGCACGCGCCCGGCACGGTCGTGGTCGACGCGAGCGGCGACCTCGCCGTCCGTGGCGGACCGGTGCGCGTCGCGCTCGAGCATCCGTACGACGCCGCCCGGGCCATCGGGGTCTTCACGGTGGCGGATGCGGCGCTCTGCGCATCCGCGATCAACCGGCGCGCGTGGGGTGAGGGACTGCACCACGTGCTGGATGCCCGCACGGGCGCACCGGTGCGGCGGATCGCCGCGACCTGGGCCGTCGCCGCCGATGCTCTGCACGCGGATGCGGCCGCCACGGCGCTGTTCTTCGACGAGGGCCCCGAGCTCGCCGCCCGCTGGGGCGTCGACTGGGTGCGCATGACGACCGACGGACGGGTGGAATGGGCGCCCGCCGGAGAGGCAGAGTTGTTCCTATGATCGTCACGTTCACCTCCGCGTGGAACCACGTCGCGGCCGTCCTCGGGCGGTTCTCGATGTACCGGCTCGTGCAGCTGGCGCTCGGGATCCTCGCCGCGATCGCGTTCGTGCTGTCGTTCTTCGGCCTGGTCACCCCGACTCCGTGGGAGATCCTGGCGACCGGCGCGGTGCTCTCGCTCGTCTCGGTCGGCGCCGATGCGGTCGCGCAGCGTGTCCTGCGGCTTCCGCTGCGCACCGAGTCCTCGCTGATCACCTCCACCATCCTGCTGTTCGTGCTGCGTCCCACGATCGAGCCCATCGGGCTTCTCGGCATCGCGATCGCGGCGCTCGCCGCATCCGTGTCGAAGTACCTGCTCGTCTGGCGGGGGCGTCACATCTTCAACCCGGCCGCGGTGGGAGCGACGGTCGTGACCGTCATCGCCGCGCTGCTGCCGCTCGACGCCGGCATCGGCGGATCGGCGTGGTGGGTGGGCACCCCCGTGCTCTTCGGCCCCGTGCTGCTGCTCGGCCTTCTCGTGCTGTGGCGCACCGAGAAGGTGCGGGTGGTGGGGCTGTTCCTGCTCGTCGCGATCGTCGTCAACCTCGTGCGGGTGGTGGTGCAGTACCAGCAGTCCGGGTTCGAGTTCGACCTCGGCACGGTCATCGGCCAGGTGCTGACCGCATCCCCGTTCCTCTTCCTCGGGGCGTTCATGCTCTCGGAGCCACTCACCCTGCCGCCGCGGCGCCGGCAGCAGTTGGTGGTGGCCGCGCTCGTGGGCGTGCTCGCCGGGTGGCCGATCCCGGTCGGCTACATGACGCTGGGTCAGGAGCGGGCGCTCCTCATCGGCAACCTGATCGCTTTCCTCTTCTGTCTGCGCGCGGCCGTGCGGTTGACGCTCACCTCGCGCGAGTCGCCGTCGGCCACGGTGCGCGAGCTGACGTTCCGCGCTCGACGCCCGGTGCCGTTCATCGCCGGGCAGTACCTCGAGCTCGACGTGCCGCACCGCCGCCCCGACGCCCGCGGCACGCGACGGCCGTTCAGCATCGTGTCCGCTCCCGAGGACCTGCCGACCGTGCGGGTCGCCTACCGCGACGGCGTCGGCCCGCAGAGCACGTACAAGCGGGCGCTGGCGGCGGTCGAGTCCGGCGAGACGCTCGCGGTGACCGGGGTCTGGGGCGACTTCGTGCTGCCGAAGGACGCGTCGCATCCGATCCTGATGGTCGCCGCCGGCATCGGCGTGACGCCGTTCGTGTCGCAGCTGCGGCACCTCGCCGCGACGGGCGGGCGCCGCGACGTCGTTCTCGTGTTCGTCGCGTCGGACGCCTCTCAACTGGTGTTCCGTGACGACATCGCGGCCGCGGGCGTGCCGGTGGCGGTCTTCACGCGCGACGAGCCCGTGGACCTGCCGGCCGGGTGGAGCTGGGCCGGCGGCACACGCATCGACGCCGCGTCGCTCGAGCGCGCGGTGCCCGACGTCGCCGCCCGGCACGCGTACATCTCGGGGCCGCCGGCGCTGATCGCGGATCTCGCGCCCACGCTGCGGAGGGCCCGCTCGATCACGACCGACGCTTTCAGCGGCTACTGACGCCCCGTCCGTCCGGGCGACCTCCTCAGCCGCTTCGGCACCCGTGTCTCACTTGTGCTGGGCTTCGGCGATATCCGGATGCATAAGCGAGACACGGATGCCGCTTGTGCCGGCGGAAGGGGTGGACTCTCGCGCTCGGGCGCAGGATCAGGCGCGGTGGGTGCGGTAATAGTCGAGCAGCGCGCGGGTCGAGGCGTCCTGGGCGGCGGAGGCCTCGTCGTCGCCCTCGATCGCCGGCGCGATCTGCAGGGCGAGCTGCTTGCCGAGCTCCACGCCCCACTGGTCGAACGAGTTGATGCCCCAGACGGCGCCCTGCGCGAAGGTGATGTGCTCGTACAGGGCGATGAGCTGGCCGAGGACGGCGGGGGTCAGCGCCGGCGCGAAGATCGACGTCGTCGGCCGGTTTCCGGCGAAGGTGCGCGCTGCGACCAGTGCGCCGGTCGTGCCCTCCGCCTCGACCTCGTCCGCGGTCTTGCCGAACGCGAGCGCCTTGGTCTGGGCGAGGAAGTTCGACAGCAGAAGCCCGTGCACGTCGCGGTCGCCGTCGGCGAGCGGGTACGCGGGGTTCGCGAAGGCGATGAAGTCGGCCGGGATGAGGCGCGTGCCCTGGTGGATCAGCTGATAGAACGCGTGCTGCCCGTTGGTGCCCGGCTCGCCCCAGAAGACCTCGCCGGTGTCGGTCGTCACGGGGGAGCCGTCCCATCGCACCGACTTGCCGTTCGACTCCATCGTGAGCTGCTGCAGGTACGCGGGGAAGCGGCTCAGCTGCTGCGCGTAGGGAAGCACGGCGTGCGACTGCGCACCGAGGAAGTTCGTGTACCAGACGTTCAGCAGGCCGAGCAGTACGGGCACGTTCCGGCCGAGGGGAGTGGTGCGCACGTGCTCGTCGACCGTGTGGAACCCGGCGAGCAGCTCACGGAACGCCGTCGGGCCGAACGCGATCGCGAGCGACAGGCCGATGGCCGAGTCCACCGAATAGCGTCCGCCCACCCAGTCCCAGAAGCCGAACGCGTTCTCCGGGTCGATGCCGAAGGCGGCGACCTTGTCGAGCGCGGTCGAGACGGCGACGAAGTGGTGCGCGACCGCATCCGTCCGGGCGTCGTCGTCGGCGATGGCGCCGGATGCGGCCAGCCCCCGCCACAGCCACTCCCGCGCCAGCCGGGCGTTGGTGAGGGTCTCGAGCGTCGTGAAGGTCTTCGAGGCGACGATGAACAGCGTCGTCTCGGGGTCGAGGTCTGCGGTCGTCTCGGCGATGTCGGTGGGGTCGATGTTGGAGACGAACCGAGCCTCGATCCCCCCGGCGAGGGGTTTGAGCGCCTCGTAGACCATGACCGGGCCGAGGTCCGAGCCGCCGATGCCGATGTTCACGACGTGTGTGACCGTGCGGCCCGTCACTCCTGTCCACCCGCCCGAGCGCACGCGATCGGCGAAGGCCGAGAGCTTCGCGAGCACCTCCTGCACGTCGTGGTCGACCCGCTGCCCGTCGACCACGAGCGCGGGCTCCGCACCGGACGGGCGCCGGAGAGCCGTGTGCAGCACGGCGCGGTCCTCGGTCGTGTTGATGTGGACGCCCTCGAGCATCTCGGCGAAGCGATCGGCGACGCGGGTCTGCTCGGCCAGACGCACGAGGCTCGCGAGGATCTCCTCGGTGACGAGGTTCTTCGACAGGTCCACGTGCAGGTCGCCGAGCGGAAGGCTCAAGCGCTCGACCCGTCCGGGATCGGCCGCGAACCAGTCGCGTAGGTTCGGCGCGAAGCCGGTTCGGTGAGCGTCGAGCTCGGCCCAGGCGGAGGTGGCGGTGGCATCGATAGGGCTGGTCACGACTCCACGCTAGCGGCTCGTGCCTCGCCCCGTTTCGCGAGAAACCACATCTGCGGCGACACGCACCGGGGCGCGTGGTGTTCGATGGCGGATGCGGTTTCTCGCGGATGAACGCCGTTCGGGCGGGGCGGGGGCGTTCATCCGCGAGAAAC
>NZ_CACSKB010000050.1 GCF_902706225.1 Microbacterium sp. 18062 | reverse complement strand
GCCCGCCGCGTCGGCGAACCAGAACCCAACCCAGAGGAGGTCCCCGAACCCGACTACCGAGCCCTCACCGCGTAACCCCACGAAGAATCACGAGACCGATCCGTACACCACCTCAAAGGACTTGACCACGTCCGGCGCCTGTGTCCCGCAGCGGCGCCAGATACTCCCGCAGCCGCCGCAGTTTGGCGTAGCTGCTGCAGATTGATGTAGCCACTGGGGATTGATGTAGCCCCCTCAGCTCCCCGTAGCCGTCGGGCGCAGCAGCGAGGATTTTGATCACGGCCGTTGCACGCAACTGCAGCCATCGCAGGTTGATGCGGCCAGCGAGGGCTGATGTAGCCATCCCTGGCTCCCGCAGCCAGCGAGGGCTGCCGTAGCCATCGCAGGTTGACGCAGCCATCGCGGGTTGGTGCCGCCATCCGGGGGACTGGGCGGCGGTCGCCTGACAGGGATCGTGTGATGGCGCCTGTTTCCTGCCGTGGCGCTGGAAGTTCCTGCAGCCATCACAGGTCGGTGTAACCATCACAGGCCCACAGGCCCACAGGCCTCTGGTCGCCGGTGCCGGGACACCGAACGCCCGAGGCGCGGCGCGGCATCCGGCTCTCGTAACAGCGCCGACATACGGGCAGACGAGGATGGCGGCATGCCCCTCGCCTCCGCGCTCTCCGCATCCCTGCCCTCCTGGCTCCTCGACGAGCTCGACGACCTCCCCGCCGTGCTGTCGACGGCGGAGGACCGGATGGACCTCGTCAACGCGCTCGCCGACCGCAACTGGCGCGAGGGCAGCGGAGGACCCTTCGCGGCGATCGTGGTCGACACCGCGACCGGTGCGCTCGTCTCGGCCGGGGTGAACGTGGTGCTCGCCTCGGGGCTGAGCTCGATGCACGCCGAGGTGACGACGCTCAGCCTCGCGCAGACCGCCCTCGGGCGCTGGGACCTCGGCGCCGGGGGCGCCGACCTCGAGCTCGTGGTCAACTGGCGTCCGTGCGTCATGTGCTACGGATCCACCATGTGGAGCGGCGTGCGCTCGCTCGTCGTGGCCGGCGAGGGACCGCTCCTCGAGGAGATCACCGGGTTCGACGAGGGACCCGTCGTCGCCGACTGGGCGGAGCAGTTCGAGAGCCGGGGCATCCGCGTCTCGATCGGCACGCGGCACGACGAGGCCGTCGCGGTGTTCCGGGCCTACGGCGACAGTGACTCCATCGTCTACAACGCCCGCGGCGCGGTGGAATGACGGGCTCCGTTGCCCGATCGTGATCGCGGCGTCCCGGCGGCGCTGAGATACTGACCGGATGAAGCTCATGCGCATCGCCGTCGGCGCCGTCGTGATCGCCGCCGCCGCCGGACTCGGCGCGTGCTCCTCGTCCGAGTCGACCTCGGACGCCACCCTCATCGGCGGCGACGTGGTCGCGCCCGTCACGCAGACGGCGGAGGACCTGCGGGGCGCGACCGTCGACCTCGTCGTCGGCCAGGTGCTCAACATCACGACGGGCGATCTCGCGGTCGACAGCTACACCGGCGAGGTCGCCGATCCGGCCGTGGCGACCTTCGTCGCCGGGCGCGAAGAGGGCAGCGCCGCCTTCGACCCGGGGGTCGAGGCCGTCGGCGAGGGAACGACCGAGGTGACGCTGACCAACGCGGACGGCGGCATCCAGCCGCTCGAGTTCACGGTCGTCGTCACCGCGAAGTAGCCGGATACCGTCGGGGCATGGCGGATGCGGCGAACCACGCGGAGTTCACGGACCGGCTGACCGCGCTCCGTGCGCAGGCCGTGCGCGACGCGCTCGCCCGTCGGGAGGCGGTCGGCGGGGTGATCGCCGCCCGCGGCGACCCCGCCGGCGCCGACGACGAGCACGACCCGGAAGGGGCCACGCTGTCGACCGAGTGGTCCCGCCTCGAGGGGCTGCGACTCGGCGCGCTCCGCGAGATCGAGGAGATCGACGCGGCCCTCGCCCGGATCGCCGACGGCAGCTACGGCGTCTGCATCCGATGCGGGCGGCCGATCCCCATCGAGCGGATGCGGGCGCGACCGACGGCGGTGACGTGCGTGCCGTGCGCCTCCGCGGTGTGACGGCGGGAGCGAGGCGCGCAACTCCGATCGGCGGGTGACAGAGGGGCAGGAGCGTCTCGGCTCGCGAGGGAGGAGGAGTTGCGAGGCACGCGACGCGGAGCCGGACACGGCCGGATCGGCCCGGCCTAGGGCGACTCCGCCGTGTCGATGAGGCTGTGGTGGATGCGGTGCAGGTCCTCGAGCAGCGAGCCGATGAGGATCCAGTGCGCGGCCGGGGGCCTCGCGATCTCGAGCGGTGTCGTCAGGGCGGGCGGCTCGTCGACCGCGGCGTCGCCGGGGCGACCCACCCGCTCGACGTCGTGCGCCGCCCGGCGCAGCTGCTCGGCGATCGCGCGCACGTGCGGCTCGCCGACGATGTCGGGCGAATAGTGATCGTACACCGCGCGGGTCATGCCCGTGACCTGGGTGACGATCGGCGTGTACAGGGCCAGCATCCGTGTCATCTCGGCGAGCTCCGCACGGTGCGGACCGCCGCGCGGGTTGAGCGTCAGGGACTCGGAGCCGGCCGTGATCGCCGCATCCGCGGCGTCGCGCATCGGGCGCATCAGCCGCGCCTCCAGCATCAGCTCCTCGAGCTGCGGGCGGTCGAGCACGGTCGTCAGCGCGTCGGCGAGCCGGTCGAGGGATGCCGAGAGCTCGGTGCCGAGCCGCGCCGTCGCCTCGCGGGCCGGCTCCACCGCGACGGGCGGCACGAGCAGCACGTTCACGACGATCCCCATCACCGCGCCCAGCAGCGTCTCGATCACGCGGTCGAACGCGTAGCCGGGGGTGGCGGTGCCGAGGGACAGCACGAGGATCGCACTGATCGCGATCTGGCTCGCCGCTCCCGGGGCGAGGCGCAGCGCCCACGCGATCAGCAGACCCGCGGCGGTCGCCACGAGGATCACCCACGTGGCGTTGCCGAGGAACAGCCCGAGGGCGGAGGCGAGCAGCACGCCGGCGATCACACCGACCGAGCGCTCGATCGCCTTGCTGAACGACTGGTTGACGCTCGGCTGCACGACCAGCAGCGCGGCGATCGCCGCGAAGACGGGGAGAGGCCCCGGGATGAGCCATTGCGCGAGCAGCCAGGCGCCGATCGTCGCGACCGCCGACTTCACGACGAGCAGCAACGGCGTGCGGCGTGCGGCGCGGATGCCGGCGGGCAGGCGCATCATCGCATCACGGCTGCCGCCGACGGAGCGCCCGGGCCGCGTCCGACGCCGGCGTGCCGAGCTCGCGGGCGGTGAACGTCAGGTCGTAGCCGCCGCTCACACCGCGCGTGGCCCGGAGCGTCGCGGCGTCCAGGCCCGACCGCGGATTCGCGAGCAGGGCGTCGGTGCGGCGGAACCTGAGACCGAGCTCGCCGCGCGGCGTCGTGCCGATGCGGTCGACGTCCGCCCACGGCACCGTGCCGACCTTCGCGATCCGGATGCCGTCGGCGTCCGCACGCAGAACCGTCGCGTGACGGAGCTGATTGATCACCGACGTCCCGCCGCCGACCCCGAAGACGCCGATCGCGGCGACGCCGAGCAGGAGCCCGACGGTGTTCTCGCCGTTCAGGAGGACGATCACGACACCGAGCAGGGCCGCCAGCAGACACAGCACGCCGAGCACGATCAGACGCCCACGGGGCGTGACGAAGCGGACGGTCGAGGGGACATCGGTCACGCCACCAGCCTATTCCGCAGGATGCGGAGCGGATCAGCGCATGAGTCGGCCGCTCGCGGCGACCAGGGCACGGCGGGGGAGCAGGCGGGTGAGCGCCGCGACGGCCGCGTGACCGCGCCCCGGCACGACCTGCGCGGGCGGGCGGCGTCGGTCGAGCGCACGCAGCGTCGCGTCCACGACCTGTTCCGCCGTCAGGTAGACGCCGTCCGAGCCGATCGAGCCGCCCGCGACGTCGAAGAACTCGGTGCGGGTGGGGCCAGGCGAGACGGCGAGGGCGGTGACGCCGGTGCCGCGCAGCTCGTTCGCGAGCGCCTCGGTGAGATGCAGCACGTACGCCTTCGTCGCGGAGTACACGGCCATGTGCGGGATGGGGGCGAGGGCGGCCATGCTCGCGAGGTTGACGATGGCGCCGCTTCGGCGACGCACCATGTCGGGGACGAACGCGCGCACGAGGGCGGTCAGCGCCCCGACGTTGAGGCGCACCATCTCGTCGAGGCGATCGGGGTCGCTGTCGATCACGTCGCCGCGCAGCCCGAACCCGGCGTTGTTCACGAGCGTGCCGATCGTGAGGCCGCGCTCGGCGACCTCGGCGTGCAGCGCCGCGCCCGCGCCGGGGTCGGAGAGATCCCGGGGCAGCACGGTCACGTCGACGCCGGTATCGGCGCGGAGACGTCCGGCGAGCTCCTGCAGCCGGTCCTCCCGGCGCGCCACGAGCACCAGGTCGATCTTCCGGCGGGCGAGGCGGGTGGCGAACTCGACGCCGAGGCCGGAGCTCGCGCCGGTGACGAGGGCCGTGGTTCCGGGGATGAGGGTGCGCATCCGCCCATGCTCGCAGTCGCGGCCTGGCGAGAGGCCGGGGTTGACGACCGGCGGGTCGTCGCACGAACCTGGGTGCTGCCCGTCGAAAGGATCCGCATGACCGTGCCCGCCGCCTCCACGCCCGACATCTCCCTCAACACCGGCGCATCCCTCCCGCGCCTCGGCCTCGGAGTGTGGCAGGCCACGGACGACGAGGTCGAGCTGGCCGTCGCCGTCGCCCTCGACGCCGGCTACCGCCTCATCGACACCGCGGCGGCTTACCGCAACGAGCGCGGGGTGGGGAGGGGGCTCGCCGCGACGGGCCGGGCGCGCGACGACGTCTTCGTGACGACGAAGCTCTGGAACCAGGACCGCGGGCGCACCGAGCCGCTCGCCGCGATCGATCGGAGCCTCGAACGACTGGGCCTCGAGTACGTCGATCTCTATCTGGTGCACTGGCCGGGCGGCGACCGCCGGGAGCGCATCGACACCTGGCAGGCGATGGAGGAGATCGCCGCGACCGGGAAGGCCCGCGCGATCGGGGTGTGCAACTTCGCCCCGCACCACCTGCAGGACATCCTCGACACCGGCGGCATCGTGCCGGCGGTGAACCAGATCGAGCTGCATCCGCATCTGCCGCAGTGGGTGACGCGCGCGTTCGACGCCGACCACGGGATCGTCACGCAGTCCTGGAGCCCGCTGGGCGGGACGAGCAACTCGGGATGGGGCGGAGCCTCGAAGCCGAACACCCTGCTGTCCGATCCGGTGATCGCGCAGATCGCGGACGAGCTGGGCGTCGCTCCCGCTCAGGTGCTGATCCGCTGGCACCTGCAGAACGGGCTGAGCGTGATCCCGAAGTCCACCGACGCGGACCGCATCAGGCAGAACGCCGACGTCGTCGGCTTCGCGCTGAGCGGCGCGCAGATCGAGCAGATCGCCGCTCTCGAGAACGGAGAGCGGGTCGGGTTCGACCCCGACGACTTCGTCTGATCCGCGGCCGGAGCGCCGATGCGTGCCTCGGCGCTCAGCGCGGCTCGTCGTCGTCCGTGTCGTCGTCGGCCTCGGCGCGCAGCAGGGCTGCGATCGCGGCGTCGAAGTCCTCGTCGGTCGCGGTGGCGGTCAGGCCCGGCTCCGCGTCGAGCACGAGATCGAGCGTCTGACGCAGCAGGTGTCCGGTCGTGCCGGACTGCAGCAGCGCCTGCTGGTCGAACGGGCCGAGCGGGGCGATGCCGGCCAGCTGCCACGTCGAGGTGATCGGATCGTCGGCGAGCGCGATGCCCGGGTCCCAGGTGGTGGGGGAGAACTCGGCCGCCCGTGCCAGCACCCGGCGGACGGTCCGCTCGGTCTCGTCGCGCAGCGGTCTCAGCTCGTCCTTCCACTCCAGGTGCGGCACGTCCTCCACGAGCGCCCGCGGATACGGATCGTCGTCGAGCCATTCGGTCACGCGGATGCGGCGACCGCCGTACGCGAGCACGACGATGTCCTCCGCGCCGGGGGTGACGCGGGTGATCCGCGCCATCGTGCCGATCGCGAACCGATCGTCGCCTCCTCCGGTCTCGTGGCCGCGCTCGATGAGCGTCACCCCGAACGAGGGCGTCTCCTCGTCGAGGAGGCGCCCCAGCATGATGCGGTAGCGCTCCTCGAAGATGCGGAGGGTCAGGGGCATCGCGGGGAGGAGCACCGTGCCGAGCGGGAACATCGCGACGGGTTCCATCGCCCCAGTCAACCATCCGACCGGGCATGCGGGGTCAGCGTTCGAGCAGCTCGTCCGTCGTGGTGCCGGGGAGGGCGACCGTGACGCGCGTGCCCCAGGGGTCGGCGGTCGTCACGGTGCGGCCGTCGTCGCCGAAGTCGATCCCGCGTGCACGCAGACGGTCGGCGAGGGCGTCGAGGTCGGCGCGGGCCGGCACCGTGAGGGCGACCTCGCCGATACCGAGGCTCGCGGCGCGGGGGCCCGCGCCGGCGCTGTTCCACGTGTTCATCGCGACGTGATGGTGGTAGCCGCCCGCCGAGGCGAAGAGAGAGCCGGGGTACCAGCGCACGGTCGCCTCGAACCCGAGCGCCTCGAGGTAGAAGGCATCGGCGGTGGCGATCTCGCCCACCTGCAGGTGCACGTGACCGACGCTGCCGCCGTCGGTCGGCGCACCCTCGAGCGCCTCCGGGGTGAGGTGCCGGCGCAGGTAGTCGTTCGGATCGAGGCGCTCGACCCCCATCTGCAGTTCGTCGCCGATGTGCTGCCAGAGATCGCGCGCGCGGTCGGCGTACAGCTCGATGCCGTTGCCCTCGGGATCGGTGAAGTAGAACGCCTCGCTGACGAGGTGGTCGCTGGCCCCGGCGAAGCGGCTGCGCGGATGCTGCGCGGTGCGGTGGACGGTCGCTGCGAGCGCCGCCGGCGAGTCGAACAGGAAGGCCGTGTGGAAGAGACCGGCCTGCCGGGGATCGGCGGCGGGAAGCCCCGGCGTGTGCACGAGACGCACCATCGGGGTGCCGGCCCGCCCGAGCACGCGGTGCACCTCGCGGCCGCGGCTGCGCTCCTCCAGAGGAGTGAGCGCGAGCGCGTCGGCGTAGTAGCCGGACATGGCCTCCAGGTCGCCGACGCGGAGGGTCACCGCATCCATCGTCGTGTCCGGGTGGAGGATCTGCGCGTCGGTCATGCCCCCTGCAACAGCGGCTAGGCTCCGCATATGCCCGGTTCTCCGCGCGTCGACGACGTGTCGGCCTGTCCTTGCGGGAGCGGTGCGGCCTTCGGCGGATGCTGCGCCCCGGCCCTGCGCGGGAACCCGCCGGCGACGGCTGAGGCGCTCATGCGTTCGCGCTACACGGCGTTCGTCGTCGGCGATACGCGGCACCTCGCCGACAGCTGGCACCCGGGGACGCGTCCGGACGACCTCGAGCTCGACGCGGCCGTGCGCTGGACGGGACTGGAGATCCTGGACACGCAGGACGGGATGCCGGGGGACAGACGCGGGCGGGTCGAGTTCCGCGCCCGCTACCGAGCAGGACGGGAGAGCGGCGAGCTGCACGAGCGGAGCCGGTTCGTGTGGCAGAGCGACCGCTGGTGGTACCTCGACGGGGTGGTCGGCTGACCGACCCGGAGCTGTCAACCCTGGTCGAGGGCACCGGTCGGCTTCGTAGAGTGGAGTGACCTGTCCGGACCCGACCCCCAGGAGCTCACATGGCACGCGTTCTCATCTTCGGCGGCCACGGCAAGGTCGCCCTGCTGCTGGAGCCGCTGCTCGCCGCCCGCGGCGACGAGGTGACCGCCGTCGTCCGCAATCCCGACCACGCCGACGAGGTCGCGGCGACCGGAGCGACGCCGCAGGTCGCGGACATCGAGCATCTCGACACCGACGAGCTGACGGAGCTCGTCCGCGGCCACGACGCGATCGTGTGGTCGGCCGGCGCGGGCGGCGGGAGCCGCGAGCGCACGTACGCGGTCGACCGCGACGCGGCGATCCGCTCCATCGATGCGGCGGCTCGTGCGGGAGTGTCCCGCTACGTCATGGTCTCCTGGATCGGATCGTCGTCCGATCACGGCATCGACCCGGAAGACCCGTTCTACGCGTACGCCGATGCGAAGCTCGCCGCCGATGAGCACCTGCGGGCGAGCGACCTGCGGTGGACCGTGCTCGGGCCCGGCGCCCTCACGCTGGACGAGCGCACCGGGCTCATCACGACCGACCCCGAGGGCCGTGGCGAGGTCGCGCGAGCCGATGTGGCCGCCGTGATCGCCGAGACGCTGGTCGAGGACGCCACGGCGGGCAGGACCATCCGCTTCGGTGCCGGCGCGACTCCGATCGCGGAGGAACTGCGCGGCTGAGCGCGGAATGCGCCGGCGCGGGCGGGCGTTGGGTCGGTCATGACCCCGCAGCCCGTCGACGTCGTCGTGGTCGGCGCAGGCCAGGCCGGTCTGTCGGCGGCCTACCACCTACGGCGCCGCGGCTTCGTGCCGCTCTCGCGTGCCCGTGCCGGGGATCGCACCTTCGTCGTGCTCGACGCGGCGGCGCGCGCCGGCGGCGCGTGGCAGCATCGGTGGCCGACGCTCCGGATGGCGACGGTCAACGGCATTCACGAGCTGCCCGGTCACCCGGTGCCGCCCGCCGACCCGGCCGCGGCGAGCCGCGACGTGCTGCCGGCGTACTTCGCCGACTACGAGGCCCGGTACGACCTGGACGTGCGGCGACCCGTGCGGGTGCGGGCCGTGCGCCGCGCCGAGCCGCCGTCGGCCGGGCTGCTCGTCGAGGCGGAGACCGCGAGCGGGACGGAGCCGGAGGTCTTCGCCGCCCGGTACGTGATCAACGCGACGGGAACCTGGACGCGCCCGCACTGGCCCGCCTACCCGGGGCGTGAGCGGTTCCGCGGGCAGCAGCTGCATGTGCACGACTACGTCTCGGCGGAGGAGTTCGCGGGCCGGACGGTCGTCATCGTCGGAGCCGGCGTCTCGGCGGTCCAGCTGCTCGAGGAGATCTCGCGCGTCGCGCGCACGGTCTGGGTGACCCGACGCGAGCCGAACTGGATCGACGAGGACTTCGACGTCCCGGCCCGGGTCGCGGCCATCGCGGGCGTCGAGGAGCGGGTGCGCCTGGGGCTGGCGCCGGGGAGCGTGATCTCGATCACCGGGATGCACTGGACCCCGTGGGCGCGGGCCGCCCAGCGACGCGGTGTGCTCGTGCGGCATCCGATGTTCACGGCGATCGAGGAGGACGGCGTGCGAATGCCGGACGGTTCGTTCGTCCACGCCGACGTCATCCTCTGGGCGACGGGCTTCCGAGCGGCGGTCGACCATCTCGCGCCGTTGCGGCTGCGGACGCCGGCGGGCGGCATCCGCGTCGAGGACTCCCGATCGGTCGACGAGCCGCGTCTGTTCCTGATCGGCTACGGACCCTCGCAGTCGACCGTCGGCGCGAACCGTGCCGGCCGCGCGGCCGTGCGCCAGATCGTCGCGGATCTCGGCGAGGCCGCGCCCGCACCATTGCGCAGTGTTTCACTCGTGTCACCTCCGCGAAACAGAAAGGACATAGCGTCGGACCATGAGCATCAATCCCTCGCATCCCGTGGATGAGGTCGTCGACCCGGAGCGCGCGATCAGCGCGTCACTCTCTCCCGATGAGTTCAAGGCCCTTTTCCGCGGCCACCCCGGTGGGGTCGCCGTCATCACGGCGGAGGGGCCGGACGGTCCCGTCTCGCTCACCGCGACCTCCGTGTCGTCGGTCAGCGCCGAGCCGCCGCTGCTCATCTTCTCCGTCTCGGCGCTCTCGTCCGCAGCCCCCGCCATCCTCGCGGCCGAGACGATCGTGGTGCACCTGCTCGACAGCGACGACATCGACGTGGCGAAGCTCGGCGCCACCAGCGGCATCGACCGCTTCGCGGACCGCGACGCCTGGACGCGTCTGGTGACGGGCGAGCCCGTCTACAACGGGGTGCGCGCGTGGGTGCGCTGCAGCATCATCGAGCGGATGAACGCCGGGGGCTCCACCGTCATCGCGGCGCACGCGCTGCAGTCCGGCCTCAACCGCGACGTCGACCCGGGCGAGCACGGCAACGCGCTGGTCTACCACAACCGCACCTGGCACCGTCTCGGCGACCACTCGCGCGTCGACTGATGCGGAAGTCTCGTCCTCTCGGTCCCGGAGCGAGGAGCGAAACGACGAGACGTGGGAGCGCGGTGCGCTCGTTCCGGTGGGGCGCTTCGTCTCGCTGCGCTCGCGGTTCCTGAGCGAGGAGCGAAGCTCCGAGACGAAGGGCAGCGACCGGACTTTCGCCACTCCCGAGGTCTCCACGGTTCATCTGTCTTGTCCCT
Organism: Microbacterium sp. 18062; assembly: GCF_902706225.1. Classification (GTDB taxonomy): domain Bacteria; phylum Actinomycetota; class Actinomycetes; order Actinomycetales; family Microbacteriaceae; genus Microbacterium. The sequence continues at coordinate 17,025 of NZ_CACSKB010000050.1, read as the reverse complement.
GCCGATCTCGGCGACCGGGAGCGACAGGTGAACCGGACCTCCGCCACCTCGGACGAAGGGGCATCCTGCGCCGGTGAGCGGTTCGCGTCGTAGACTGGATGCGGCGCGCAAGCGCCACGGCCGTGGCAGCATCCCGCGACGATCACCCGATGCCGCCCCTCCGGTCGCCCCAGCGGGGCGCGGGGCGCCGAGTGCAACCACCTGCTGACGGAGCAAGGCGGCACGACCGCTGATCTTCCGCGGAGGTAGTCGTGGCGTCCAGAACCGACGATCGCACACTCGTCCAGCACACCGGCTGGGGGTACTTCCCGATCGCGTTCGTGGCGCGTCTTCCGTTCGCGATGATGGTCGTGGGGGTGCTCACCCTGGTCACGAGCGCGACCGCATCCGTCGCGCTCGGCGGCCTCGCCTCGGCGGCCGTCGGCATCGGCGTCGTCGTCGCGGGTCCGGTCATCGGCGACGCGGTCGACCGTCACGGCCAGCGGACCGTGCTCGTGCCGGTCGGGCTGCTGAACGGGGTGCTGCTCGCACTGTTCCCCCTCGTCGTGCTCTCCGGGATGCCGGCCGGGATGGTGCTCGTCGTCGCCGCACTGATCGGCGTGACCGCCCCGCAGGCCGCGGCCATGAGCCGCAGCCGGGTGATCGCGATCATCCGCGACCGCCTGCGCCCCGAGCGTCGACCGCGCACGTTCTCGCGTGCCATGTCGTACGAGTCGGCGGCTGATGAGACCGCCTTCGTCATCGGGCCGTTCCTGGTCGGCGTCTTCGCCTCCTTGCTCGCTCCGTGGGCGCCGATCGCCATCGCGGCCGCCCTCAGCTTCGTGTTCGTCACGGCGTTCGCACTGCATCCGACCGGGGTCCTGGCGACCTCCAGCGAGTCCGAGACCGAGCAGCGGGCGCCGTTCTCGGCGGTGCTGCATCCCCGAGTGCTCGTCCTCGTGGGCGCGACGTTCGCCGTCGGGCTCTTCTTCGGCGCGACGCTGACCTCGCTGACCGCGTTCATGGAGACACGCGGCGAGGGCTCCGAAGCGGGACTCCTCTACGGCCTCATGGGCATCGGGTCGGCGATCCTGGCCCTCGCGGTCGCGGCGCTGCCGCCCCGGTTCGCGCTGCGCTGGCGCTGGATCGTGTTCGCGGCGGTCATGACGGTGTCGGCCTCGGCCTACGCGATGACCCACGCGGTCGACGGACTCGTCGTGACCCTGCTGGTCATGGGGCTCGGGGTGGGGCCGGCGCTCGTGACGATCTTCAGCCTCGCGGGCGAGCGCAGCCCGGCCGGCCGCTCCGCGACGACGATGACCCTCCTCGCCTCGGCACTCACCCTTGCGCAGGCCCTCGCATCGGCCGTCACCGGAGCGGTCGGCGAGAACGTCTCGGTCACGCTCGCGCTCGCGTTCCCCGCGGTCGCGGGACTGCTGGTCGTGCTGTTCGGCGTGCTGAACCTCGCGGTGGAGCGCCGCGAGCACCGTCGGGCCTACAGCGTCGGGTACGCCTCGAACACCGTGTCGGCGGGCAGCGGCTCGTAGAACCTGGACTCGAACGGTGCGGAGCCACCGGAGGGTAGGACGTCGGCGAACGACCACCCCGCGTCGATGATCGTCCCGGCGGCGTCCCGCGCGAGGACGGTGACACCGATGTACTCCTGCGGCATGGCGAACGTGCTCGTGACGGTGCCGGACACGATCGTCCCGACGGGGTCCTGCGCGGCCGCTGCCTCGCTCACCGTCACCGCGCCGAGGTCGTCGGGGGACAGGACGGTCGCGCCGGACGCGGCGGGCAGCTCGATCTCGAGCCGCGCGATCCCGCCCTCGCCGACGTCGAGGCACATGCCGGCGAGCGCCGTGCGTCCCGGAGCGATCGACACTTAGTCCCATCCGGTGTCGAGGACGACGCCGTCGGGGTCGACCGCATGCACGAGCACGTCGACGTCCTCGAAGATCGCGTCGTCGTTGGGGTTGTCGATGACGACGGCGTACCACCAGAACGTCTCGTCGAAGGCGGTCCGGCCGACGGCGCTCTCGACCGTCACGAGCTCGTGCTCGGCGCCGTGCTCCGCGGACTCCTCGGCGGCCGGTGGCGCGGGTTCGGTGCCCGGCGCGGATTGATCCCAGAGGCTGCCGAACCCCACGAAGAGCACCGATGCGACGACCAGGACCACGGCGAGGACACCGGCGGCGGAGGTAACGAGCGCGGCGATGCTGAGTCCCTTGCCGCCGTGACGGCGGCCGATGAGCCCGATCAGCGCGCAGACGAACCCCGCGACGAGCACCGGGGCGGCGAGGAGGTTCAACAACGGCACGATCGTGAGCAGGATCCCGCCGATCGCCAAGGTCAGCGCCACCACGCCGAGAGCGGCCGATCTCGGCGCGCCCGGGGCGGCGTCGATGCGGCACCCGGGGAAAGCGGCTGCGGCGGACGCGCGTAGGGCGGCAGGGGAGGCGGATACCCGCCGTGGGCAGCCGTGAGGGCGTCGCCCGCCGGGACCGACGCCGGGGCCCCGCCCACCGGGACCGGCACCGCACCCGGGTATGGCTGCACGTATCGTGCCGGTGGAGCGGCGGGCGCACCGGCCGCTGGCGACGCAGCCGCATCGGACTCGGGGGGTGTCCGGGGACGTCCGGTCGTCGCTCATGTCGGATCTCCTCGCGAAGCGGATGCGGTGCCCCGAGCCCAGGGCGTCCTGCGGCGACCTGGCGGGCGGGTGGAGACGGGTCTGCGGAGAGGCGCGGGGGAGACGATCAGATGAGGGCGCGCGGGGTCAGCGCGACGACGGGCGGGACCGCTGTCGACGTCGGCGCACGGTCGCGTCGATCGTCCGCCAGCCGACGAGCAGCACCAGCAGCGTCACGGCCGCAACGACGACGAAGGCGACGGCGGTGCCCTGGCCGGTCGCGGTGCGCAGCAGCATCCCGCCGGCCACGGTCACGGCCCAGACTCCGACACCGGTCGCCAGCGGCGCGGTCGGGCGGCGCCAGGCCATCGTCACGAGCCAGCCGAGGGCGAGGGCGGCGAGGAACGGCCAGGCCGTCTGCGCGAGACCCGCGCCCCACGGGCCGAGCACACCCTCGGCGTGCGCGGCACGACCGAACGCGGCGAAGACGACGACGAGCACGGCGTCGACGACGAGCGCCGTCACCGCCGTGCGGGTGCGATGGGTCACGGGTCCTCCTTTCCCTCTCCATCCTCGCAGCCCGGTCTACGCTCGGAGCATGCAGATCCTGCTCGCCGTACTCCTGCTCCTCAATGCGGTCTTCAACGTCGTCGTCTGGCCGCGCTTCTTCACGCGAGTCGCGAAGGACGCCCGCGCGCGCGATGCGGCCGGCAAGCCCACGGCCTTCCTCATCGTGCACGCCGTGCTCATCGGCATCGCGCTGCTGCTGGCGCTGGTCTCCGCGATCGCCGGCGTCTGGGCGCTCGTCACGATCTGACCGCGCACACGGCCGGACCGCCTACGATTGCCCGGTGGCCGTCACGAAGATCCTGCTCTTCTACCAGTTCACCCCCCTCGCCGACCCGCAGGCGGTGCGCCTGTGGCAGCGCGACCTGTGCGAGCTGCTCGGGTTGCGTGGACGCATCCTGATCTCGAAGGACGGCATCAACGGCACGGTGGGCGGTGAGCTGCCTGCTGTGAAGGCCTACCGTCGCAAGACCCTGCAGTACGCCCCGTTCGCCGGCATGGACGTGAAGTGGTCGGAGGGATCCGGCCTCGACGGGGACGGGCGCAGCCTCGACTTCCCGCGGCTGTCGGTCAAGGTGCGCGACGAGATCGTGAGCTTCGGTGCGCCCGGGGAGTTGACCGTGGACGGCGGGGGCGTCGTCGGCGGCGGAACGCCGCTCAGCCCCGATGCGGTGCACGCGCTCATCGAGGACCGTGGCGACGACGTGGTCTTCTTCGACGGGCGGAACGCGTTCGAGGCCGAGATCGGACGATTCCGGAACGCCGTCGTTCCCGATGCGGCGACGACCCGCGACCTCGTCGGCGAGCTCGACTCCGGTCGGTACGACCACCTCAAGGACCGGCCCGTCGTCACCTACTGCACCGGCGGCGTCCGCTGCGAGGTGCTGTCGAGCCTGATGGTCGCGCGCGGCTTCCAGGAGGTGTATCAGATCGACGGCGGCATCGTCCGGTACGGCGAGCGGTTCGGGAACGACGGCCTCTGGGAGGGGTCGCTGTACGTCTTCGACGGGCGCGAGTCCATGGACCTCGGCCCGGATGCCGCGGTCATCGGCACCTGCGCCGCTTGCGGCGCCGCCTCGTCGCGGATGACGAACTGCGCCGACGACGCGTGCCGGCGACGCGTGGTGGAGTGCGAGGAGTGCGCCGTCGCGCGCGAGCGGATCACCTGCGGACCCCATCCGCACGCGGCGGGGTCGTCCTCGCAGGCATGACCGGATCGGCCGGGGCCGTCGCCGGTGCGGGATCGCCGCATCCGGCGGTGGCCGCCTCCGCATCGATGGGAGGATGGAGCAATGCCTCCCGTACCCGATCAGCCGCTCGACCGCTACACCCTCGCGACCGACGGGGCGTGCAAGGGGAACCCGGGACCGGCGGGCTGGGCGTGGGTCGGCGAGGACGGTCAGTGGGCCGCGGGCTCGATCCCGGCCGGAACGAACAACATCGGCGAGCTCCTGGGCCTTCTCCACGCCATCCGGGACCACCAGCACGTGACGCATCTCACCGTGCAGGCGGACTCGAAGTACGCGATCGACACCTACTCGTCGTGGATGGACGGTCACGCACGGCGCGGATGGGTCACGAGCGCCAGGAAGCCGACGGCGAACCGCGACATCCTGGAGCAGCTCATCGCCGCGCGCGACGCGCGCCGTGACGCAGGCCTGCCGCCCGTCGTCCTGGAGCACGTGCGCGGACACAGCGGGCATCGTCTGAACAGCTGGGCCGACGAGAGGGCGGTGCGTGCCTCGCAGCACGCCGCGAAGGGAGAGGAGCTCGTCTGGACGTCGCACCGCGGGCTCGACCCGCTCGACGTGTCGGTCGACCCCCCGCGCGGCTCGGGCGACCGCGCACCGCGCCGCTGAGCCGGGCAGGGCCGGCTACGGCTCGGACGGAGCGCTCGCCATGCGCTGGGTGCCGATGACGCAGAGCAGCGCGAGGCGCTCGGCGTCGACGGTTCCGGGCATCGCCGTGAAGACCAGCAGGCGCTGACCGGTCTCGCGGTCGAGCAGCGTCTGACAGTCCAGGGTCAGCGCGCCCACCTCCGGATGCCGGAACCGCTTGGTCTGCGGGTGCTTCTGCGCCACGTCGTGCGCATCCCAGATATCGGTGAACTCGGGGCTGGTGCGCAGGAGCTCGGCGACGATCTCACCGGCCCGCGAGTGCCGTCCGAGCCGCGCGTACGCCGCGCGCAGCTCGCCGACGAAGGTGCGTCCGCGCTCGTCGTGGTCCGCGCTCGCATAGACCTCGCGCGAGGCGGGCTCGGCGAACCAGCGGTACACGGTCGCCCGTCGGATCCCGGTCAGCGCAGAGGAGTCGCCCAGCAGCGCCTTCGCCGGCGCGGTCTGCACGAGGGTCTCGCCCAGCTCGCTGATCACCTGCGCCGGGGTGTCCTGCAGGCGGTCGAGGATCCGGAGCATCCCCGGCGACACGTATGCGTCGGTGCCGACGCGTTCCGGGGCCGGGTGCCCGGCCAGGTGGAACAGGTGATCGCGCTCGGCACCGGACAGGCGAAGCCCCCGGGCGAGCGCCGACAGCATCTGCTCGGACGGCTGCGGTCCGCGGCGCTGCTCGAGGCGGGTCAGGTAGTCGGTCGACATGTCTGACAGCTGCGCGACCTCCTCGCGGCGCAGCCCCGGCGTGCGGCGACGCGGACCCCGCGTGAGCCCGACGTCCTCCGGTCGCAGCGCCTCGCGCCGCGTGCGGAGGAACTCCGCGAGCTGATCCCGATCCATGCGTCCCATCCTGCGCCTCGCAGCGCCGCACAGCCAGGGATGGCCGATCCCCGGATGAGCGGGCCCTGGTCGCGACGGCGCGTCGGGCGCAGGCTGGGGTGATGACGAACGAACGCATCATCCTCATCACCGGCGGTTCGCGTGGACTCGGCCGCGCCGCCGCCCTCGCTCTGGCCGAGGCGGGCACGGACATCGTGCTCACCTATCAGTCGAACGCGGTCGCCGCCGCGGCCGTCGTCGCCGAGATCGAGACGCGTGGTCGCCGGGCGGCGGCGCTTCCGCTGGACACGACCGACCCTGCGGCCTCCGACGGCTTCGCGGAGGCGCTGCAGGACGTGCTCGGAGCGCGATGGGGCCGCGACACGATCGACGGACTCGTGAACAACGCCGGGTTCGCCGGCCTGACCCCGTTCGGCGGCATCGAGCCAGCGCAGATCGAGCGTCTGGTCGCGGTGCACTTCACCGGTGTCGTGCTGCTCACCCAGCGCCTCGCGTCGACGATCGCCGACGGCGGGCACATCGTGAACATCTCGACCGGGCTGAGCCGCATGCCGCTGAACCCGGCGTACTCGGTCTATGCGGCCGTGAAGACCGCCGTCGAGACGTGGACGGTCTACCTCGCGAAGATCCTCGGTCCGCGGCGCATCCGCGTGAACACGGTCGCGCCCGGAGCCACGGCGACCGATTTCGGCGGTGGTGCCATCCGCGACGACGAGGCGTACCGCGCGATGATCCTCCCCACCGTCGCGATGGGCCGCATCGGCGAGCCGGACGACGTGGGCCGGGCGATCGCCGCGGTGCTCGACCCGCGCATGGGGTGGGTGACCGGACAACGCATCGAGGCGTCGGGCGGCCAACGCCTCTGAGCGACCACATGTGCCGCCGGCCGATCGCGCTGTCGGATGTGTCGCGCGCAGGAAGGGGGCGTGGAAGCGGATCATGAGGAGCTCGTCGTCGCGGACGCAGGGGCATGATCCTCGCGCACGCCATCCCGCCGGGACGCGACGCGGGCGTCCGGGCCTGCGGCCCCTGCGTAGGCTGGAGCACATGCTCGCCACCGTGATCCATGCCGCCCGGGACATCCGCGTCGAGGAGGTCCCCGATCCCGTGCTCTCCACCGGCAGGGACGCGATCGTTCGGGTCGTCGCGGCCTGTGTGTGCGGCTCCGACCTGTGGCCGTACCGCGGGGTGACCCCGACCGAGACACCCCATCGCGTCGGACATGAGTTCGTCGGCGTGGTCGAGAGCGTGGGGCCGGAGGTGTCCGCGGTGAGGCCGGGCGATTTCGTGATCGCTCCGTTCTACGTCTGCGACGGCACGTGCCTGAACTGTCGTAACGGCGTGAGCACTTCCTGCCTGCACGGCGGATGGTGGGGGAGCGATGCCGGCGAGGACGGCTTCGCCGACGGCGGGCAGGGCGAGTACGTGCGCGTTCCGCTCGCGGACGGCACTCTGGCCGTCGTTCCGGGTCCCGTCGTGGAGGAGGAGATCCCGGGCCTGCTGACCCTCAGCGACGTGATGGGGACGGGGCACCACGCGGCGGTCTCCGCGGGTGTGCAACCGGGCGACGCCGTGGCGGTCGTTGGCGACGGCGCTGTGGGACTGTGCGCGATCATCGCGGCGAAGCGCCTGGGCGCGACCACGATCATCGCGATGTCGCGGCACCCGCAGCGCCAGGCGCTCGCCCGCGAGTTCGGCGCGACGCACGTCGTGGAGGAGCGCGGCGACGAGGGCGTCGAGGCGGTGCGCGGGCTCACCCGCGGCATCGGCGCCGATCGCGTGCTCGAGTGCGTCGGAACGAAGGAGTCGATGGACCAGGCCCTGCGCTCCGCCCGACCGGGCGGCATGGTCGGCTACGTCGGCGTGCCGAACGGCGGCCCCGAGTTCCCGGTTCGGCCGATGTTCAACCGCAACGTCGGGGTGAACGGGGGCGTCGCGCCCGTGCGCGGATACATCGAGGAGCTGCTCCCCGACGTGCGCTCCGGCGCCATCCGGCCGGGGCTCGTGTTCGACCTGGCGCTGCCGCTCGCCGAGGCCGCCGAGGCGTACGCGGCGATGGACGAGCGTCGCGCCACGAAGGTGCTGCTGCGCCCGTGACGTCCCGCGCGTCGTCGCGGTGTCGGACCGGGACGAGGGTACACGCTCGGCACCGGGGCGAGCGTGCCGGAGAGGCGCTGGTCGACGATCATCTCGCGGGACCGCGGATGGCGGGAGGTCAACCGGCTGATGCACGGCCTCACAGAACCACAGATAACCCGACGCCAAACCGGACGACCGCGACCCATTCTCATCAATGAACAAGCGCCCCCGAAAGAGGGGCGCACAAGCTGATGCGAAAGCCTCGTCTTCTCGGGAGAGCGTCGAGGCTACGCTGGCGTCATGACAACCCTCGTGCTCACGGTCGTCGGGAACGATCGTGCCGGAATCGTCGCGGCCGTCGCGGACGTCGTGAGCGAGCACGGCGGCAACTGGGAGAACAGCCAGCTCGCGGAGCTGGCGAGCGCCTTCGCCGGCATCATCGAGGTGTCGGTCGCCCCGGCGCGCGCCGAGGCCCTCGGCGACGCCCTTGGCGGGATCGCGGGCCTCCTCACGATCGCCGTGCAGGCCGGAGGGCTTCGTGAGGACACGAGTGCGGCGCGACGCTTCTCGTTCGAGATCCTCGGGAACGACCGTCCCGGAATCGTGCGCGAGGTGACCTCCGCCTTGAGCGCCCGCGGCGTCAGCATCGATCGGATGACGACGGCTACCCGTGACGCGGCGATGGCCGGCGGACGGCTGTTCGAGGCGGCGATCACCGCGTCCGTGCCGGCGTCCGTCGACGTCGACGAACTCGCTCTCGATATCGAGCGCCTCGCCACCGAGATCCAGGTCGACGTGACCCGCGGGGACTGAGCATCCGGCGGGGCACCGGTCCTCGCTCGGCTCAGCCGTCCTGGAGGGCGTCGTCGCCGAACACCGGGGGAAGATCGAAGGACGGCTGCGTCCTGTCGCCTTCCGTCGTGCCGGGGCGCCCGGTCTCGGAGTCGTCCGTGCCCGCGTCGGGATTTCCGGCGGCGGGGGGTTCCGGGGTGGGCGTCGTGTCCGGATCGGGTGTCGGTTCGGGCTCGGGAGTGGTCTCCGGATCTGGAGACGGCGTCGGCGTCACCGTCGGTTCGGGAGTGGTCGTGGGGGGCGTGGTCGCCGCCGGCTCCTCCTGCGTCGTCCCGGGGACGGCGACCGGGGACTGCGGCGCGGGGGCCGAGCGGCGGGGCAGCGTCACCCGCGGGGCCGGATCGGCCTCGCGGACCTGCAGGGGCGGTTCGACACCGAGCGCGGCATCGATGTCCTCGGGTGCATCGACGGCGGCGACGGTGAGGATCTGGCTGGCCTGAGCGGTCCTGGCCGCCGGGTCGGCATCGGGGACGCTCAGCGCGATCGCGGTCACCGCCGTCACCGCCAGGGCGCACGCGGATGCGGCGGCTGCGGTGACCAGGCGTCTGTGCGTTCGCACGAAGCTCCTCTCGTAACGCCGAGATCCAGGGGCGTGGAAACTCGATGTCTCGTATCAGGGTGTCTTCCATACTCACGGGATCGATGGGCGGAGTCAACGCGGGGGCGTGGCGAGACCTTCCCCGAGGGTGGGCAAACCCCCGATGAGACCGGTAACTCGTCGGTTCGAAAAATCCTCGCACGGCCCCTGGAACGGTTCATCGCCCGCCCCCCAGGGCGCACGGCCACCCGGCCGATCGGCCGCGCGCTCGATCGCTCACGACGGATCGAGCGGGAACCGGCGCCGCAGCACGACCCGCTGCACGAGCGTCCAGGTCACGGTCACGGCGAGGTAGATGCCGGCTGCCAGCGGGACGAACATCGCGACGACCGCCGTGGCGAACGGGAGGATGCCGATCACGCGCATCGGCAGCGCCGGCATCGCCGCGGAGGACTCGACCGAGGGGCGGAACAACCGGCGCGTGGCCTCGGCGACGATCGCGATGATCAGGACCATTCCGCCGAAGACGGCGACCGTCGCAGGCTCGAGCGCTCCGTCCGCCACCGACCCGGCCAGGCTCGACCCCAGGGGAACGCCCGACACGGTCTGGACGAGCAGCGCGTTGGACCGGCCGGCGATCGCCGGATGGAGGAACACCGCGTACAGGACGCCGACGACGGGTGTCTGCACGAGAACGGGCAGGCACCCGGAGAACGGCGATGCGTTCTCATCCCGATAGAGCTGCATGGTCTCGCGTTGCAGACGTTCGGGGCTCGACCGCCACCGCTTCTGCAGATCGCGAAGCCGCGGCGCGAGGCGGGCGCGCACCTGTTCGGCACGTGCCTGGGCGATGCCCGTCGGGATGAGGGCGGCGCGCACGAGGAGCGTCACGAGGACGACCGCGGATGCAGCGGCCCACGCGCCGGAGACGGGTTCGAGGAGGGTCGTGAGGGCGACGAGGCCCCGATAGGTCAGATCGAGGACGGCAGCGAGCGGGGGGAAGGCGAAGAGGTCCATGGGGTCCGTTCTGGCGACGCGGTCGAGGGTTCGGAACGACCGCGAAGGGACACCACGGACTCCGCTCTCGCGGAGGATGCGTGGTGCGTGCTAGGCGGCCGTGGCCGCGGATCCCGGTGCTCGAGGGCGCGGGTGACCCGAGGCATCCGGATCGCTCTGCGCGAGCGGGGAAGAGATGTCCATCGCGCGCATCGGGTGCGCCGTGGACGTGTCGAGGCGGCCGGTGGCATCGGCGACGAGAGCGGCGATGGCGACGATGGCCGCGGCGACCAGCAGCATCGTGGCCGTGAGGACGGTGCCGTCATGGGGGATCGCGCCGTGCGTCAGCCGGACCAGCGACAGGAGCGCGTGCACAAGGTCGGTCAGTGACGCGATCATCGGCCCCCTCCGCCAGACGGTTCGGGATCACGGTAACACCACCGCGTGCCCGGTCGACACGGTGCGGGACGGCGGCGGTGCCGGAGACGCCCCGCCGATCGGCTGCGCGCGTACGGCGTCAGATGACGATCGCGGCCCGGCGCCGCATCCGTCTCCCTAGGCTGGACGCATGACAGAACACCACGCAGACCACCGCGCCGACGCGGAGGCGAACCGGCTGAACGAGATCCCCCGCATCCCCCTGAACTCGGGATACGACATCCCGCAGCTCGGCTACGGCGTCTTCAAGGTCGATCCGGCCGAGACCGAGCGACTGGTGACCGAGGCGCTCGATGTCGGCTACCGGCACATCGACACGGCGGCGATCTACGGCAACGAGGAGGGCGTGGGCCGTGCGATCGCGGCGAGCGGCATCCCGCGCGACGAGCTGTTCGTCACGACGAAGCTCTGGAACGACCGTCAGTCGGGCGACCAGCCGCGGCCGGCGCTCGAGGAGAGCCTGCACAAGCTCGGCCTCGCGCACGTCGACCTGTATCTCGTGCACTGGCCGTCTCCGGCGAACGGCCACTACCTCAACGCGTGGACGCAGCTGGTCACGCTGAACGAGGCGGGTCTCACCCGGTCGATCGGCGTCTCGAACCACCTGGTCGAGCAGCTCGAGAGGATCGAGGCCGAGACCGGCACGCTGCCGGCCGTCAACCAGATCGAGCTGCATCCGGCACACCAGCAGCGCGAGGTCGTCGAGTGGTCGACGTCCCGTGGCGTGCGCATCGAGGCGTGGGGGCCGCTGGGCCAGGGGAAGTACGACCTGTTCGGCGCGTCCGCGGTCCACGACGCCGCAACGGCGCACGAGCGTTCGCCCGCGCAGGTCGTGCTGCGCTGGCACCTGCAGAAGGGAAACATCGTGTTCCCCAAGACCGTGAGCCGTGAGCGGCTCGTCGAGAACCTGCGGGTGTTCGACTTCGAGCTCTCGGACGCCGAGGTCGACGCCATCTCGGCGCTCGACCCGGGCGACGGCTCGGGACGCGTGGGCGCGCATCCGAACGACGTGAACTGATCACGTCGGGTGCGGCTTCCCCGACGGAAGGGACGACTCCGTGAAGGTCGATCTCAAACGAGACATGGCTGCGTATCGTGCGCGCCGTGGCGTGTGCGAGATCGTCGACGTGCCGCCGCTGACGTACCTGATGATCGACGGCCAGGGCGACCCGAACACGTCCGAGGCATACCGCGACGCGGTGTCGACCGTCTTCGCGGTGGCGTACCGGCTGAAGTTCCGGAGCAAGCGCGAGTCCGACCGCGACTACGTCGTGATGCCGCTGGAGGCGCTGTGGTGGTCGGACGACATGGCGACGTTCACGAGCGACCGCGACACGTCGCGCTGGAGCTGGACCGTGCTGAACCTCCTGCCCGACTGGATCACGTACGCCGACGTCGACCGTGCGGTCTCCGAGGCGGATGCGGCCCTCGTTCCGGCGCGCGACCGCATCCGTCGGGAGACCTGGGAGGAAGGGCGTTGCGTGCAGACGCTGCACATCGGACCCTATGAGGACGAGGGCCCGGTGCTCGCCGAGATGCACGACGGATTCATCCCGGGCATGGGGCTCCGGATGACGGGACGCCACCACGAGATCTATCTCAGCGACGTGCGCCGCACCGATCCGGCGAAGCTCAGGACGATCCTCAGACAGCCCGTCGCGCCTGCCTGAGCCGCTCGGGCCCGGCTCTCCTGCGGGCCATGTTCGGCGTTCCGTCGCCGAGGCGATTGTTTCGGCCCGGGACAAGCCCGCCCGCGGCACCGACGTGCTCGGTTAGCGTGGCGGTATGACCGAGACATCCTCCACTCAGACCACCCCGGCCGACCGCGCGCGCACGCTGTCGGCGTTGCACGCCGCCCCCGAGATCCTGCGCGTCGTCAACGTTTGGGACGTCGTCTCGGCCAAGGCCGTGCTCGACCTGCCGGAGACGAAGGCGCTCGCCACGGCCGGACACTCGATCGCCGCCACTTTCGGCTACGACGACGGCACGATCCCGCTCGAGATCACGCTCGACCTGGTCGGCCGGATCGTGAAGGCCGCCGGCGACGTTCCGGTCTCCGCGGACCTCGACGACGGCTACGAGGACCCGGGCGAGACCGTGCGCCGCGCGATCGGCGTGGGCATCGTCGGCGCGAACGTGGAGGACCGCCTGCGCCCCGTCGCCGAGGCCGCGGCCCGTGTCGAGGCGATCGTGGCGGCGGGTCGGGCCGAGGGCGTCCCCTTCGCCCTGAACGCCCGCACCGACGCGTTCGTGCGCGCGGACGGGCGTCCGGTCGAGGAGTCCGTCGCCGACGCGATCGAGCGCGGCCGCGCCTATCTCGCCGCCGGTGCCGACATCGTGTTCGTCCCCGGCGTCCTCGACGCGAACGTGACGCGGCAGCTCGTCGAGGGCATCGGAGAGCGCAGGATCAGCGTCATCGGCCTGCCGGGTGCGCTGACCGCGGCGGAGTACGAGGCGCTGGGCGTCGGCCGCATCTCGTACGGGCCGACGACGCAGCGGGTCGCACTGACCGCCCTGCAGGACGTCGCGAAGAGCCTCTACGCCGATGGCGTCATCCCGGCCACCACGCGCGCGCTCAACTGACACAGAGGGCGGTCTTCACGGCCCGACCGCTAACTCGAAAGTCTCCGCTCTCGGTCCCTGAGCGAGGGCGACGCGACGAGATGAAGGGCGGCGACCGGAACCACCGCGGGAGGGCCGCCGAGCACCCCGGCCTCAGGCGTTCGCGGTCTCGCTGCGCTTCGGCAGCACCCAGCCCGGGCGCACGAAGTGGCAGGTGTAGCCGTTCGGGATGCGCTGCAGGTAGTCCTGGTGCTCGGGCTCGGCCTGCCAGAACGGCCCCGCGGGCTCGATCGTGGTCACGGCCTTCCCCGGCCAGAGGCCGGAGGCGTCCACATCCGCGATGGTCTCGCGGGCGATCCGCTCCTGCTCGGGGCTGAGCGGGAAGATCGCCGACCGGTAGCTGGTGCCGATGTCGTTGCCCTGGCGGTTCAGGGTCGAGGGGTCGTGGATCTGGAAGAAGAAGGCCAGGATGTCGCGGTAGCTCGTCTTCTCCGGATCGAACACGATCTCGACGGCCTCGGCATGACCGGGGTGGTTGCGGTATGTGGCGTGATCGTTGGTGCCGCCCGTGTAGCCCACGCGCGTGCCGAGCACCCCGGGCTGGTGGCGGATGAGCTCCTCGGCGCCCCAGAAGCAGCCTCCGGCGAGAACGGCGGTCTCGGTTCCGGGGGCGCGGGTGATGGATCCGGTGTCGGTGGTCATGCTGCGTCCTCCTGCGTGGTGGTGAAGAGCGTGCGATATGAACCGTAGTCGTGCTCGTCGAGCTCGGCCACGGGGATGACACGCCGTGTCGCGGAGTTCATCCGCAGGCGGCCGCGCCGTCAGAGAGGAGAACAGACGGCGCGCTTGTTTTGGTCCCGTGAACCTGGGAGCGGGCTCTGAGTCGTGGGGCGTGTCCTGGCGCTCAGCCGAGGGTGACGACCTCGAGTCCGATCGACGCGCACGAACGGCGGTCACGGATGACGACGCGATCGGGGCGCAGGACGTCGCCCGCCGAGAACCGCCGGTCGGTCGAGACCAGCACACGGTCGACGCCGTTCACCAGCAGGAGCGGGGTCGCGAGCGCGCGCAGCGGGGGAGTGAGCCGCCGCTCGATCGTGTCGATGAGGACGTCGAGGCCGACGACGCCGACGAACGTCCCGTTCACCGTGACCGGAGCGGCGGCGGTCATCGTGTACTCGTCGCTGCAGAGGTAGTCGACGTACGGCCCCGCGACATGGGACCGACCGGTGATGCGCGGCACCCGGAACCACTCGAGCTCGCGGTAGTCGATCGCCTGTTTGACCGACTGTGCGGGGAAGACGAGCTTGCGACGATCGGCGCCCTGCCACCAGGCGAGGTGGCTGGACGTGTCCAGGAGCAGGTTCATCGCCGTGATGAAGCCCGCACCGTACACCGGCTCGCCGGGACGATCGAGGATGCTCCGTGCATGCGGGTCGACGAGCTCATCGACCCGGGAGGCGGTGAGCGTCGCGAGGTCGTGCGCTCCGAGCTCGTCGCCGATGCGGTCGGCGTGGGCCTCGAGCGGATCGAGCAGAGCGGCGAAGTAGGTCGAGACGATGTGCGCGGCGGCGGCCGGATCTCCGGCTGCCGCCTCGGTGTCGCGGTGCGAATCGGTCAGTGGCGCCGTCATCGCCTCTCCCCTCGAGATCCGGTACCCAGCACGTGGGTGTGACCGCATCGTACACAGGGTCATGTTTCAGGCGCGCTCCGCCCGGGCGCGAAGGTCGTCGAGCGCGTCGACCGCCTCGGTCACCATCCGCTCGGTGGCGGCGCCCGCGGCGTCCTCGTCTCCGGTGTCCACGGCGTCCAGAACGCGCTCGAACAGCTCGCGCTGGCGTGCACGGACGCCCTCGTCGACGTCGATGAGCCGGAGCAGCGGCGACAGCTCGGCCTGCAGCCGCATCTGGTCGCGGGTGAGTCGCGCCGACTGGCTGAGGGCGACCAGCTCGATCTGGAGATCGTCCATCGTCTGACGCCAGAGCGCGGCGTCTCCGGCGTCGAGCCGGGCGAGATGGCCTCGGATGGTGGCCACCTCGCTCGATGCTGCGCGACGGGCCGCGAGACGCACGCCGCCCATCGTGATCGCGGCGTAGTGCGCGCCGAGATCCCGCACGGCGAGGCGCGAGGACGCCAGCAGGCTGTCCCGCGCGAAAGCGAGCGGATCGGCCGACTCGGACACGAAGCTGCCGCCGTGTCGTCCGCGGCGGGTCACGACGAGACCGCGCGCCCGGAGGGCGAGGAGCGCCTCGCGCACGGTGACGGGGGCGACGCCCATCGTGCGGGCGAGATCGGCCTCGGTGGGAAGCCGGTCGCCGGCCGGGAGCAGGCCTCCGTTGATCGCGTCCGCCAGACGCTTCTCGACGAGCTCCGCCCGGCCCTCGTCGCCGATCGAGGTGAACATCGCCCCCTGGAGGCGATGCGGCCGTCGATCAGACTCCGTGGGCTGACTCGTCACGCTCCCATCCTCTCACCGGTGGGGCGGAGCGCAGCGATCAAACGTCACGGTCGCGTCATCCCGTTGAAATATTACCTCTGGTTATATATGTTTATCGGTGCCTGGAGCACAGAGTCGTCCCAAGGAGTACAGTCATGCCGCTTGCCGCATCCGCCGCATCCGCGGCCGTCGCCCAGGGTGACGTCCGTCTCGAGGGCGTCACGAAGTCGTTCGGCGCCACGGTCGCGGTGCGCGATCTGGATCTCGAGGTCGAGCAGGGGGAGTTCCTCTCCATGCTCGGTCCGTCCGGATCGGGCAAGACCACCGTGCTCCGCATGATCGCGGGCTTCGAGGACGTCACGACGGGCGCCATCCGCATCGGCGGCGACGACGTCACCGCGATGCCCGCTCATCAGCGCCCCGTCAACACGGTCTTCCAGGACTACGCGTTGTTCCCGCACCTCACGATCGGCGAGAACGTCGCGTACGGGCTGCGCGTGCGGGGCCGATCACGCGCGCAGCGCCAGGAGGCGGTGACCGCCGCGTTGGCACAGGTGCGTCTCGGCCACCTCGCGGACCGCCTCCCGCATCAGCTCTCCGGCGGACAGCGCCAGCGCATCGCGCTCGCGAGAGCCCTCATCCTGCGCCCGCGCGTGCTCCTGCTCGACGAGCCGCTCGGGGCCCTCGACAAGCAGCTGCGCGAGGAGATGCAGCTCGAGCTGAAGAGCATCCAGCGCGAGGTGGGCATCACCTTCATCTTCGTCACGCATGAT
Organism: Microbacterium sp. 18062; assembly: GCF_902706225.1. Classification (GTDB taxonomy): domain Bacteria; phylum Actinomycetota; class Actinomycetes; order Actinomycetales; family Microbacteriaceae; genus Microbacterium. Next base: position 443 of record NZ_CACSKB010000050.1, on the reverse strand, counting down.
CAGGAGGAGGCGCTCACGCTCAGCGATCGGGTCGCCGTCTTCAACGACGGGCGGATCGAGCAGATCGGAACGGCGCGGAACGTGTACGAGTACCCGCAGACCGAGTTCGTGGCGCGCTTCCTCGGTCTCTCCAACGTGCTGCCCGCCGACGTCGCCGAGCGCCTGACCGGCCGGGCGCGGCTGATCAGCGTCCGTCCCGAACGCGTGCGAGTGCTCTCCGAGGAGGACATGCCCCGCGCGGACGACGTCGTGACCCAGGGTGTCGTCGCCGAGATCGTGTACACGGGGCCCACCACCCGGGTGATCGTCGACGTCGCGGGGGACGTCCGGATCATCGCCGAGACGCCGAACACCCACCATCCCTCGGCCGATGTCCGGGTGCGGCGCGGAGACGGCGTCCGCGTCGCCTGGACCGCCGACCACGCCGCCGAGCTTCCCTGACC
>NZ_CACSKB010000049.1 GCF_902706225.1 Microbacterium sp. 18062 | reverse complement strand
GGGGAGCGGGGGGACGCCGGGGCCTCCGGCATCCCCCCGGCCGTCACGACTGCGGCTGGATCAGCGTCGCGAAGTCGGGCTCGGCGTCGATGTAGCCGTACTCGACCGCGAGCGCCGCGAGGTCCTCGATCCCCGCGTTGGCCAGGTCGGGCGTGAAGTCCGGCAGCGTGATGGCGGCCGCCGCGGCCTCGGGGATGTCGAGGTTCGTCACGATCGCGGCGCGCACCGCGTCCTCGTTGGCCGTCGCGTACGCGAGCGCCTCGGTCATCGCCGCGGCGTAGGCGGCCACGAGCTCCGGATCGTCGGCGAGCTTCTCCTGCGTCGTGAAGTTCGTCAGCACGGTGAGTCCGGGGATCGTCGCCTGGTAGGGCGAGACGACGTCGACGCCGCCGGCGCTGACGATCAGGCCCCGGAACGGGTCGGGCACCCAGCCGGCGTCGATGTTGCCGGCCTCGAGCTGGGCCTGCACGTCGGGGAACGGGACCTCGATGAACTCGATCGTGGAGGAGTCGCCGCCGGCGTCGTCGACGGCCTTGCGGACGGTGAGGTCGCCGGCGGCGCCGATGCTGTTGACCGAGACGCGCTTGCCGGCGAGGTCCGCCGTGCTCGAGATGCCCGAGTCGCCGAGCGCGACCACCGAGTTGACGTCGGATCCCTCGGCGAGGCTCGACGCGTAGTTGCTGAAGATCACGACGCCGAGATCCTGGAGGTCGGCGCGGATCGGGCCCATGGGCTGGCCGATCGCGAAGTCGATGTCGCCGCTGAGGAGAGCGGGGATGGCCTGGGCGCCGCCCTGCGCGGGCACGATGTCGACCTCGAGGCCGTGCTCCTCGAAGATGCCGGCGTCGATCGCCGCCCACAGGGCTCCGGTCTCGGCGATGGGGAGGGCGGCGACACGCACCGAGGTCAGGTCGCCCCCGGCGTCGGCGGAACCGGTGGTCTCCGGGGCTGCGCCCGAGTCGGTGCAGCCGGCGAGCGCGAGGGCTGCGACGGCGACGAGTCCGAGGGCGGCAAGGGTCTTCTTCATCGAAGTTCCTCTCAATGTCGGCGTGCGGGACGTCGACGCGACGGGAGCTCCTGCGCCGCTCACTGCTGTGTGATCCTGCGCGAGTCGGCACCGCGTCGTGCTGACCCGCTCATGGTGCGCGACACCCGCGGCCGATGTCAAGCTTCTCGCGACGATCGTCACCGATTCGTTGACTCTCCACCGCCCGTCGGCGTTCTGTTGACTCTCCGCACCTGACCCGAAAGCCTCCCCGGAGGGGGAGATTTCGCTTCCTTCGTCGGTCGTCAGCGACCCCGGCCGCCGACCCGAAAGTCTCCCCGCCCCGGTTCTGGTTGAACAGGCGCATTGCCTGGACTCTCCCCACCCCACGGAGCGCCCCGCCAGGGGCGCTGAGCAGCTGACCCGAAAGTCTCCGCTCTTGCTCCCTGAGCGAGGAGCGGAGCGACGAGACGGGCGCGGTGGACGCTTCGTCTCGCTGCGCTCGCGGTTCCTGAGCGAGGAGCGCAAGCTCCGAGACGAAGGGCAGCGACCGGACTTTCGCCACCCCACGGAGGCCCCGCAGGGCCCTGAGAAGCTCACCCGAGAGACTTCCCGCTGGTCCGCACCCGTGGTGGGGCGGGATAATGGGTGCGACGACAGCGAGGATGCCGGGGTCGATGATCAGAGAACCGCGCAGCGAGTTCGTGGGGCGCCGCCGAGAGCTCGAGGCGATCGCCGCGCTCCTCGAGGACTCGTCCATCGTCACGCTCACTGGTGTCGGCGGGGCGGGCAAGACCCGCCTCGCCCTGCGCGCCGCGAACGAGCGCACGGCCCGCACCGGCGCCGCATCCTGGTTCGTCGCACTCGAGAGCGTGCAGGATCCGCAGCGCCTCGCACGCGCCGCCGTGCACACCGTCGCCCCCGCCGACCAGTCGGCGCGGCAGCCCCTGGAGGTGCTGGTCGACGCGCTCCGTGGCCGCCCCACGCTCCTCGTCCTCGACAACTGCGAGCACCTCGTCGACGCGGCGGCGGAGTTCGCGGACCGGATGCTGCTGGCCCTTCCGGAGCTGACGATCCTCGCGACCAGCCGGCGGCCGCTCGAGGTCACCGGGGAGCGCATGTTCTCGGTGCCCCCGCTGTCGGTCGAGACCGGGGACTCCGAGGCGGTCGAGCTGCTGGTCGCACGCGCACGGGCCGCCGACGCCGGGTTCGTCCTCGGTCCGGACGAGCGCGAGTCGGCACTGTCGCTGTGCCGATCGCTCGACGGGCTGCCGCTGGCCATCGAGCTGGCGGCCACCCGGTTGCGGAGTCTGCCGGTGACGGAGCTGCGCGCTCTGCTGTCCGAGCGCTTCACCCTGCTCGACGGGGGCCCGCGCAGCTCGGTCGAGCGCCAGCGCACGCTCCGCGCGGTCGTCGACTGGAGCCACGACCTGTGCGGGATGCGGGAGCGGCACGTCTGGGAGACGCTGTCGGTCTTCTCCGGGCCGTTCGACCTCGATGCCGCCGCGGCGGTCGCCGGTCTCGACCGACGCGGCATCGGCGCCGCCGTCGACGCGCTCGTGGCTCAGTCGATCCTGCAGGTCGACCACGAGACGCGGCGGTTCCGGATGCTGGAGACGATCCGCGCGTACGGCCGCGAGCGGGCGTCCGAGTCGGGCGTCGGTCCCCTCGCCGCACGCCGCCATCTCGCGTACTTCTCCGCGCTCGCGGGACGACTGCGCGGCGACTGGTACGGCCCCCGCCAGGCGGAGATCGTCGCACGCCTGAGCGCCGACCGCGCCGAGCTGCAGTCGGCACTGACCCTCGCCGCCGCGATCGACGTCGACGGCGCGCTCTCCCTCCTCGAGGACCTGCGCTACCACTGGGGCGTCGGCGGGTTCATCTCCGAGGGGCGGGCGTGGGCGCACCGGCTGCTCGGACTCCCCGGCGCGACACCGGGCCGTCGCCTCCCGGCGCTCGTCACCGCCGCGTGGCTCGGTCTGCTGCAGGGCGACCTCGACGAGGCGGATGTGCAGCTCGCCCGTGCCGAACGTCTCCTGTCGGCGCACGCGCTCGACGACGAGGCCGCCGCGATCGCGCGCATCGAGATCAGCAGGTGGCGGGGCACGCACGCGATGTTCTCCGGCGAGCCGGCCGGCGCCCTGCCGCACTTCGAGACCTCGATCCGGGCCGCGGAACGGGTCGGCCGGCCCGAGCAGGCGCTCCTCGCGCAGTTCCAGCACACCACCGCGATGAGCCACCTGCGCTCCCCGGACGCGGCGCACGAGGCCGCATCCGCCCTCTCCTACGCGAACGCCGCGCGGGACACGTGGATGCGGGCCCACGCACTGTGGGCCCTGGCGCTCGCCGCCTTCGTCGCGGGCGACCTCGCCGAGGCCGATGCCCGTGCTCGCGAGGGCATCGGCGTGGAGCGCGGGTTCGACGACCCGATCGGCGCCTGCCTGCTGTTCGACGTGCTCAGCTGGATCGATGCCGCGGCCGGTCGCCCCGAGCGCGCCGCGACCCTGCACGGCGCCGCCACCGCCAGCTGGCGTGTGATCGGCTCGTCCGCGCACGCGTTCGGGCCGCATCTGGCCGCGCACCGCGAGGCCTGCGTGGCGCTGCTCGTCGACCGGCTCGGCCCGCGCGCCTTCGACCGTCTCACCGCCGCCGGCGCGGCTCTCAGCCGCGCCGCGGCGGAGGAGTACGCCCTCGCCCCCGCCGCCACGCAGACCCTGAGCGCCCGCGAGCACGACGTGGTGGCGGGCATCCACCGCGGTCTCAGCAACCGCGACATCGCCGAGGAGCTCGTGCTGAGCGTGCGCACGGTCGACACGCACGTGCAGCGCATCCTCGCGAAGCTCGGGGTGTCGTCGCGAGCGCAGGTGGCGGTCTGGGCGGAGTCGACGCGAAGCGGGTGACCACGCGCTTCGCGTCGACTCCGGACGTTCGGCCGCACGCGACCGCCCGTCGCGGGTCGGTCTCCGGCGGGAGCGCGGCCGCCTCAGCCGATCCGCAGGATCGGTTTGAGCACTCGGCCCGACAACGCGTCGGCGACCGCCGTGTTGATGTCGTCGAAGTCGTAGTACTCGACCAGCCTGTCGAACGGGAAGCGCCCCTGCCGCCACAGCTCGACGAGCCGGCGGACGAACACCTTCGGGACGCTGTCGCCCTCGACCACGCCGCCCACGCTCTGCCCGAAGAACAGCGCCCCCGCAGGAATGCGCAGCTCGGCATCGGGCGGGTAGACCCCGACCAGGGCGCAACGCCCCCGCAGTGCCAACGAGCCGACGGCCTGGGCCGCCACGGGCGCGACGCCCGTGGCGTCCACGACGTAATCCGCTCCGGCCCCGCCGCAGGCGGCGCGGACCGCACCCACGACATCCGCGTCGTGCGCGTCGACCACGTGGGTGGCGCCGAGCTCGAGCGCGAGGTCGAGTCGACTGCGGTGGAGATCCACCGCGACGATCGTGGCGCACCCGACGATCCGCGCGGCCATGAGGGCCGCCATCCCCACGGCGCCCGCCCCGAAGACGACCAGCGTGCTGCCGGCCTCCGGGCGGAGAGCGTTGATCACCGTTCCCGCTCCCGTCTGGAGGCCGCATCCGAGCGGCCCCATCAGCTCGAGCGGGACGTCCGCGGGAATCGGCACGACGCTGCGCCGGTCGGCCAACGCGTAGGTCGCGAACGAGGACTGGCCGAAGAAGTTCCCCCCGACCTCCGCGCCGTCCACGCGCAGCGTCGCGCTCCCGTCCGGGCGCCGGCCGGAGAAGTTGCGGACGTATCCCTGCTCGCAGTACGTCGGCAGCCCGCGCAGACAGTGGTCACACTCGCCGCACAGGCCCACGCTGAGCACGACGTGGTCGCCGACCGAGATGTCGGAGACGGCGGAGCCCACGCGCTCGACGATCCCGGCGCCCTCGTGCCCCAGCACGCCGGGAAGCTCCATCGGCAGATGTCCGTCGCGCACGCCCACGTCGGTGTGACAGACACCGGTCGCGACGATGCGCACGAGCACCTCCTCTGCGCGCGGGTCGTCGATGTCGGCGGGGGTGAGCTCCCAGTCCGCTCCGTTATGCCGCGTCAGCGCCGCAGTGATCGAGGTCACGACCCGCCTCCTCCCCATCGAGCCCGGGCATCGTCTCGAAGACCGCGGTGCCCTCGAACGGCGGCAGCCACGCGGCCCGCTCCCGCCCGAACGTCTCCACGACCGGCGGGAGCAGGTCCACCCCGTCGAACAGGCCGAGCTTCACGACGCGCGTGCCCTCCCGCCGGGTTCCGAGCGAGACCGTCTCGACCGGCGTCCCGCAGGCTCCGCAGAAGCGCCGGGTCGAACCGCCCGTGTCGGGATAGTCGGTCAGCGCGCCGGCGATGCGCACGGCGTCCTGGGGCATCACGGCCACCAGCGACAGGGCCGTGCCTCCCTGCGTGCGACAGTGCGCACAGTGACAGGCGACGATCGCCAGCGGCTCGCCCTCCAGCGTCACGTCGACCCGCCCGCACAGACAGGTGCCTCTTCGGAACATCGTCATCGTCGTCTCCCTCGTCGTCGAGCGATCCCGCCTCGTCGCGGCATCGCGACCGGACTCCCGCGGCGTGCGTCGTCCGAGAGACATTCTCCACACCGGCGACGCGCGGAGGTATCCGTGATGTCACCCAATCCGCCCCAGGACACGGCACGGGGCGGGCCTCAGAGACCTCGACCGCGAAGGCGGGCGGGCCAGATGCCCGCCTTGCCCGGATTGAGGATGCCGTTCGGGTCGAGCGCATCCTTGATGCGCTCGTTGAAGCGCCGCTGCGCATTGTCGCCCCACGAGTAGGTCGCCGCGACGCGGTCCGCCCATGCGTGGTGCGCGCGGTACTCGCCGTAGCCGTGGGATGCGGCCTCGTCGATCAGGTCGTGCACGAGCCGCAGCGTCTCGTCGCGCTGCTCGGGATCGGTCTTCGTGTAGAGCAACAGGCTGATGTGGTGCATCTCGCGCAGGCCGATGACGAACTGGGCCGCGTAGTCCTTGCGTGCGGCGTCGGCGCGAGCCTTCACCATCTGGAACTGGCGGAGCGCGTCCTCGCCGTCGGGGGCGGAGATGGGCGAGAAGCCCATGTGGGCGCCGTCCGGGATCCAGTTCAACAGGTTCGCCTCCTCGACGGTCGGAACCCCGGTGTTGATCCTGTGCCGATCGTGAAGGGTGTGGGCACCCCGGTCGTCGGCGCTGTGCGGGCGGGTGCGCGTCGTGAAGAACCTCGCACCCGGGATCCAGGTGAACGCCTCCTCGATGATCTGCAGGTACTGCTCGACGACCGGCGGCGGCCCGTAGACGGTGCCGTAGAGGTTCCAGTAGCCGAGGCCGAGCTCCGCCTTCATCCGTTCGACGGTCGCGTCGGGGATCGGGGTGTTCTCGGTGTGCCAGTCGGCGCGCTCCGACACCTGAGCGGCATCGAGGAAGATGTTGCGCAGGACCGGGACGTTCTGCAGCGGTGCCGTGTTGATTCGCAGCGGCAGCACGGTGTCGATGATCGCGCCCAGGTCGTCGGCGTTCTCGAACGTGATCTGGAAGGTCTCGGCCGCTGGCGGGGCGCCCATGAGCTGGATGCCCATCTTCGTGACGACGCCGTAGTTCGACTGCTCGAACAGGTTGTCCGGCTGCGGACCGAAGCTCGGCGAGAAGAGCTGCCAGGCGTTGCTGCCGGGCAGGCCGCCCATGCCGGTGCGCAGCACATCGCCGTCGGGAAGCACGACCTCGAGCCCGGACTTCCAGAGCGAGTGGTTGCCGTACGGGGTGTAGCCGACGCCGCGGTCGAGCATGTTGCCGACGACGCTGCCCCATGACAGGTCAGGCGCGTCGATCCAGAGGTCGTAGCCCTTCTCCTGGATCGCCGCGTAGAGCTCGAAGAACGTCACCCCCGGTTCGATGAGCGCGTACCCGTACTTCTCGTTCAGCTCGAGCACGCGGTTCAGGCGTTTGCCGACGTGCACCACGATGCTGCCCGCGACCCGCGGCGAGGCTCCGCCGTAGCCGAGGTTCTTGCCGGTCGAGATCGCGTGCAGCGGGACGAGGTGCTCGTTCGCGATCCGGACGATCCGCTGCACGTCCTCGGTCGAGCCGGGGAAGACGACGGCGCTCGCCGTGAACGACCGGTCTCCCGTGACCGGGAACTCGTCATCGTAGAGCGACACCTGCTCGGGACGGACATGCACCCACTCCGCGCCGAGCGCGTCGACCAGATCCGCGATGGCGCGGTCGTAGGCCTCCGCCGACACGTCGGGAGGCAGCACCCGGGCGAGCTCGGATGGGGGCAGGGCAGGGGTAGGGGCGGACATCGGCACTCCTCGTCGAGTCGTCGGTCCGGTGCGCGATGCTGCGCACCGGCCCGGATGCATCCGGGCACGGAGACTCTCCGTCGGCCGGGCGACGGGGATCAACGCGCGTGCGGGTTTCGGACAACGCCACGGTCACCGCCGCGGGTCCTCCCGCCGCCGGCCTCGACCGTTGCGCCCGCGCTCAGGCTCGCCGGAGCGTCTGCGAGGGGTGCTCGCCGAAGCGTCGCCGGTAGTCGAGCGCGAAACGCCCGTGGTGCGCGAAGCCCCACCGCTCCGCGATCCGCGCCACGCTGTCCGTCGGCGGCTCCGCGCGCTCCAGGTCGCGACGGGCATGCGTCAGCCGACGCTCGCGGAGGAAGGCGAGGGGGGTCGTCTCGAGAGCCTGCCGGAAGCCCGCCTGCAGGGCGCGGACGCTCACGCCCGCGGTGCGGGCGAGCTCGGGAACCGTCATGAGCGCCGCATCCGGGTGGGCCTCGACCGCGTCGACCGCCCGGCGCACCGCCCGGGGAGCGGCGGGGCCCGCAGGCTGGTCGAGCTCGTCGCTGAACGAGTGCCGGCTCGCGAGCAGCAGCCCCGTGAGGAGCGTGTCCTGCAGGTTCGCGGTGACGACCGTGTCGGCGCTGAGCCCCGCGGCACCCCAGAGCCTGCGCCCCAGCAGCTGCAGGACCATGTACCAGTCCCGGGCGCGGGCTCCCTCCAGAGCCATGCCGAACTCGAACTCGATCGCCGCCCCCCGCGCCGGGCGTCCGAGCAGCTGCTCGAGCCGGCGCTCGAGCGCCTCGCGCCGGATCTTGACGCCCAGTATCCGCTGCGGCCCGCCAAGCCCCTCGAACCCGTGCCGGTGCAGTCCGTAGACAGCTGCGAGGCGCGGACTCGCCGTGATCGCGCGGTCTCCGCGCATCGTGCGCAGCGATCCGTCGAGCGGGATGTTGACCTGGTAGGCGTCGCGCACCGAGCCCGTCTGCACACGCACCGCGCTGCTGTACGTCACGGTGCCGAGCGTGACCGCGCCGGTCCGGAACGAGTGGAGCGTGAGGAAGGGCTCGGCGTCGCGCACGAGCGGAGTGAGCACGTGCTGGTGGAAGACGAGGCTCCCGACGCTCATGGCCTCGTCCATGCGTACGCGACGCAGCGACACCTCGGGGGGCAGGGCTCCGGGGGGAACGACGTCAGCGTCGACGACCATGCCCTCTGGAGTATCACGCGACCGGGCCGTGGACAAGCGCGAGAGCGCGACCGCGGCGGAACTGTCCGAAATGCGCAGGCCCGTGACCGGACGCCGCTGCCGCATACTCGTCCGTGTCATCGCCTGATCCCGTCCGCGGGGACGCGGTCTCGTGCCGCATCCGCCACGGATTACGCAGTCCTACGGATACCCGGCCTCCTCGCGCAGCCGCATACTTGTGCCACGACCCGGACCCGCGGGCGATGCGCGACCCGAGCGCGGACCGCCGCCCGAGCGCGGCCCGGCAGATCTCAAAGAAGAGAACCGAGAGGAAACGATCATGACGATCGCAGACACCGCAGCCCCCGCACTCCCCGATGCGCTCTCCCCCGGTCGCCTGTTCATCGGCGGCGCCTGGCGCGACGCATCGGACGGCGCCCGCACGGACGTCGTCGCCCCGGCCACCGGCGCCGTCCTGACCCAGGTCGCGAAGGCGACGCTCGCAGATGTCGACGCGGCCGTCGCCGCCGCGCGCGCCGCGTTCGACTCGGGCGTGTGGTCGGGACTCTCCGGCCGGGAGCGGTCCCGCATCCTGCGGAAGGCGCACGATCTGATCCGCGCCCACACCGAGGAGCTCGCCCAGGCGGAGAGCCAGGACGTCGGCAAGCCGATCACGCTCGCGCGCGTCGTCGACGTCGAGCACTCGGCGCTGCAGTACGAGTACGCCGCGAGCCTCGGACAGCACCTCGACGGATCGGTGCGCGAGACCCCCGGCAACACGCACGCCTACGTGCGGCGCGAGCCCCTGGGGGTCGTCGCGGCGATCACGCCGTTCAACTTCCCGCTGATCCTGTCGTCGACGAAGATCGCGACGGCGCTGATCGCCGGCAACACCGTCGTGCACAAGCCGGCCTCGGACACCCCCCTCTCGGCCCTGCTCATCGCGGAGATCCTGCAGGAGGCGGGCGTCCCCGACGGCGTCTTCAACGTCGTCACCGGCTCGGGCGCCGATCTCGGCGACCGGCTGGTCACACACCCCGACGTCGACAAGGTCGCCTTCACCGGGTCGACCGAGGTGGGGGCGCACGTCGCGGAGCTCGCCGGCCGCGCCCTGCGGCCGGTCACCGCCGAGCTCGGCGGCAACGCGGCGAACATCGTGTTCGCCGACGCCGACCTCGACCAGGCGATCGGCGCGATCATCCCGGCCTTCGTCTTCAACGCCGGCCAGTTCTGCATGGCGGGGCCGCGGCTGCTCGTCGAGCGTCCGCTGTACGAGACCGTCCTCGGCATCCTCGAGCAGGCGGTTCCGGGCGTGCCCTTCGGCGACATCACCGCCCCCGACACGGTCATCGGCCCGCTCGCGTCGCAGAAGCAGCTCGACAAGGTCGCGGACCTCGTGCGACAGGCGACGGATGCGGGGGCCCGCGTCGTGACGGGCGGTCACCCCGTCGACCTCGACGGGGGCTTCTTCTACGCCCCGACCGTGCTCGCCGATGTCGAGAACGACAACCCCGCCGTCGCGCAGGAGGTCTTCGGCCCGGTGCTCACCGTGCAGGCCTTCGACACCGAGGAGGAGGCCGTCGCGCTCGCGAACTCGACCCCCTACGGCCTGGCATCCGGCATCCAGACCACCAACCTCGCCAAGGCGCACCGCGTCGCCGCGAAGCTCGACGCCGGGATCACCTGGGTGAACGGGTGGGCTCTGCTCGACCCGTCGGTGCCGTTCGGCGGCGTGGGGCAGTCCGGCTTCGGTCGGGAGTACGGTCCGGAGGCGCTCGAGTCGTACCTGCGCACGAAGTCGATCGTCTTCAACCTCGACGAGGGCGCGGGCCGGTGACCGCGGCGCGCGCCGCCGTCCTGAACGCGCCCGGCACGCCGCTCTCGGTCGAGACGGTGGAGCTCGCCGCACCGGGCACGGGCGAGGCGCTCGTGCGCCTCGTGGCGTCGGGGCTGTGCCACACCGATCTCGGCGTGCTGGCCGGCGGCATCCCGTTCCCCTCGCCCGGCGTCATCGGGCACGAGGGCGCGGGCGTCGTCGAGGCGGTCGGACCGGGTGTCACGGCCGTCGCGCCGAGGGACCACGTGCTCATGAGCTTCACCTCCTGCGGGGGATGCGACGCGTGTGCGCAGGCGCATCCCGCCTACTGCGACACCTGGCTGCCCCGGAACCTGCTCGGCGGGCTCCGCACGGACGACTCCGGCGGCATCACCCGCGACGGTGAGCCGGTCGCAGCGCACTTCTTCGGGCAGTCGTCGTTCGGCGAGTACGCGATCGCCGACGTGCGGTCCCTCGTGCGGGTCGCCGACGATGCGGACCTCGCGACGCTCGCGCCGCTCGGCTGCGGCGTGCTCACCGGCTTCGGATCGGTGCGGAACGTGCTCGACCCGGGGCCGGGCGACGTCGTCGCCGTGTACGGGAGCGGCGCGGTCGGGCTCTCGGGCGTGATCGCCGCCGCATCCCGCCGGCCGGCCCGACTGATCGCGATCGATCTCGTGGCCGCGCGGCTGGACCTCGCCCGCGAGCTCGGTGCGACCGACACGATCGATGCGAGCACCGAGAACGTCGCGGAGCGGCTGGCGGAGATCACCGGCGGCCACGGCGTGGACAAGAGCTTCGACACGACCGGCAGCCCGGCCGTCGCGCGCGGGGCCCTCGACGCCGCGGCCGTCCGCGGCACGGTGCTCGTGTGCGGGGCTCCCCCGCCCGGCACCGAGATCCCGGTCGACATCCAGGGGATCCTCACCGGCAAGGTGCTGCGCGGGGTGACGATGGGCGACACCGATCCGCAGACGCTCATCCCCGAGCTCGTGGCCCTGCACGCGACAGGCGGCCTCCCCCTGGAGAGGCTCCAGCGGCGCTATGCGCTCGAGGACATCCAGCAGGCCGCCGACGACATGCACCACGGCGTGACCGTCAAGCCCGTGATCGTCTACTGATGCGTCTCCCTCCGAAAGGGAGCGGCGACCGGGGCGGGGGCTACGGCAGGTAGATCGACTTGTACATGCGGTACTGGTCGAGTGCCTCCGGGCCGTTCTCCCGGCCCATGCCGGAGTCCTTGTACCCGCCGAAGGGGGCGGTGAGGTCGGGGCTGTAGGAGTTGATGCCGACGGTTCCCGTCTCCATCCGGCGCGCGAACGCGATCGCGCGCGCCTCGTCCGCGCTGAAGACCGCCCCGCCCAGCCCGTAGCGCGAGTCGTTCGCGATGCGCAGCGCATCCTCCTCGCCGTCATGGCCGAGCACGACCACGACCGGGCCGAACACCTCCTCCTGGGCGATCCGGCTCGAGGGGTCGACGCCCGTGATGACCGTGGGGAGGTACCCGTGCCCCGGTCCGTTCGCGTACGCGCCGCCGGTGCGGATGTCGGCGCCCTCGCGTCGGGCCTCGTCGACGAGAGCCGCCACCCGCGCGCGGATCCGTTCCGAGACGAGCGGACCCATCTCCGTGTCGGGATGGCGCGGGTCGCCCACGCGGATCGACTCCGCCGCATCCGTCAGCGCGGCGACGTACTCCTCGAGCCGGTCGCGGGGGACGAGGACCCGGGAGAGGAGGAAGCAGGTCTGCCCCGCGTTGGCGAACGAGCGCATCCTCAGATGCGGGACGACCTGGGCGGGGTCGGCGTCCGACAGCACGACGGCCGCCGACTTCCCCCCGAGCTCGAGCGAGACGGGGCGGAGCCGCTCCGCGCACTCGCGCGCGATCGCCCGGCCTGCCTCCGTGGACCCGGTGAAGGCGATCTTGTCGACGCCGCGATGCGCCACCAGCTCGGCGCCCGTCTGCCGACCGCCTGTGACGACGTTCACGACCCCTGGGGGAAAACCCGCCTCGATGCAGAGCTCTCCGACCAGGAGCGCCGAGAGCGGCGTCTCCTCCGCGGGTTTCACGACCGCCGTGCAGCCCGCCGCCAGAGCGGGGGCGAGCTTCGATACGAGCAGCGAGAGCGGGTAGTTCCAGGGGATGATCATCCCGACCACGCCCACGGGCTCTCGCCGCACGATCGTGGCGGAGTCCGACAGGAGCTTGGGCCGCACCTCCTCCTCGACCAGACGGTCGGCGAGCTCGGCGTAGTACCGCAGCACGCGGGGCGGGCCCACCGCGTTGCCGAGCGAGAGCGCCGCGTGCTGCCCCATCTCGCTCGTGACCAGCTCGGCGAGCTCGTCACCCCGGCGCTCCCACGCATCGGCGAGTGCACGGAGGTGCTCGGCACGGCGGGCGGCGGATGCGGCGACCCAGTCGCCCGCGATGAACGCCCGACGGGCGGCGGCCACGGCGCGGTCGACGTCGGCCGCCGTGCCGCGGGGCGCCGATCCGACGACGCCGCCCGTGAACGGGTCGGTGACGACGAGCGCGCCGTCACCGGTGGACGCGACCCAGTCGCCGCCGATGAGGAGCGGGTTCGCGGGCCCGGCTGCAGGGACCTGCGCCTCAGCCGCCATGTGCCTCTCCTCCGTCCGCGCGCTCCATCACGGTCACCGTCCCCCGGTCGCCGTCCACGCGCACCAGATCGCCGGTGCGGATGACCACCACCGGATCCTGCTCGAACTCGGAGACCGTGGGCACCCGTATGACGACCGCGCCCAGCACCGCCTTCGTCGTCATGGCGGTGAACACCATCGCCAGCGGCGCCGTGCCCATGAGCCGCGTGCTCTGGAAGAAGCCCGACCAGCCCGACGAGCCCTTCGCACCGGGGAAGACCAGGACCTTCCCCGTGAAGCACACGCCCACGAGCTCATGGCGTCGCTCGATGATCGTGCCGCTGGCGGGATCGATGCCGCCCCATCCCGAGATCGTCTCGTGGGAGACGAGCGCCTCGCCCTCCACGACCCCGGGCACGATGCCGCGGCCCCGCAGCTCGATCATCACGCCAGCTCACCCCGCCAGGTGCCGGTGATGGCCGCGTCGACGCATTCCTCGAGGGTGCCGAACCAGCCCTCGATGCCGAGGATCGCCGGCAGGTAGTGCACCTGCTTGGCGGAGTCGCTCGCGAACACGCGCGTGCCCGGAGGGGCGACGCGTGACATCGCCGGGCAGGAGTCGGTGAGCAGCTGACCGCCGGCCCGCTGGATGGTCTCGGTGTAGCCGTTCCGGTCGGCCACGCTGCGCAGCGCCCTCGGCGTCATGATCCACAGCTCCACGCCGTCCTTGATCCGTCTGCCCTCGAGCGCGCGTGCGGCTCGGGCGATCTGATCGACGGAGGCGTGCGGGCATCCCAGCAGGACGAAGTCGACATCGGTGGAGGAACCCTGGCTGTTGAGCGTCTCGTAGACCTGTCGGCGCTCCCTCTCCCCATAGACGATGGGCTCGGGCACAGGACGCCCGCCGAAGGCGCCCTCGAGGCTGACCGCCTCCGGCGTGAGGCCCGGGATGTGGAAGATCTCGACGCCGCCGGCCGTCGCGGTCGCCGCCCCGAAGTGCTTGAGGTCGGTCAGATCGGGTCGCGCCCAGCGCCCGGAGATGACCGGGCGCTCCTCCTGCACCGCATCACCGACGAAGTAGCCGAACATCCCCCAGTCCTGGAAACCGTCGACATCCACCCGAGCCTCGACGAGACGGGTGCCGATGCGGTTCTCCGGGATGTGGTTGCCCCAGTAAGGGATCTTTCCGGTGAGGCCGGCGGCACCCGTCGAGGCGGTGCCCTCGCAGTTCGTCCGCGCACCCAGCACCGAGTTGCAGTAGACGACGGCGGAGGACTCCATCCAGGCGCAGTGCTCGCCCCGCACCGGCAGGTTGCCCACCTGGTACGGGGTGCAGGTCGCCAGGATGTTGACGCCGCGGTCGCTGAAATAGGATTCCGCGTCGTCCTGGAGCACGATCGACGCCTCCGGGTACGGCGCGTGCCCCCGGACATCTGCGCTGAAGCCGTGCTGGAGCTGACACATCGGCACCTTCATGCGCGGGATCTCGATGTCGTCGTCGCTGTCGAGGTTGATCACCGAGAAGGACTTCGCCCATCCGCCCTCCTCGACCAGGCGGGCCTTGACCGGCGAGGGCTGCGTCATCGTGCCCGCGACGTTGCGGGTGTCGCAGAGCCGCTCGGCACCGAGGGCCTCCCCGTAGCGGACGAGCAGGTCCATCGCCGCAGCGACCGCGGGGCCTTCCGCCCCGTCGCGCATCGACTTCTCTTCGTCGGTCAGTCTCATTTCCCGCTCCCTCGTTCACCGTCTCATTCGTCGCCGACGTTCTCACGGACGCGGTCCGCGAGCTCGGCAGGATCGACATCGGCCGCACGGGAGTCGCCGGCCATGTCGAGGACATGCGCCGCCGCGAAGCCCATCGCCGCGCAGGCACCCATCACCCGCACGCTCGACAGCGCGGCGGCGTCGCCGTCCACGCACCGCCCCGCGGCCACGACGTTGTCGGAGCCCCGGGGGATCATGCTCCGCAGAGGCACGTAGTGCACGTGCTCGGGTCCGAAGGTCTCCCACACGTACCCCTCGGGTCGATCGTGCAGCTCGATCGGCCATGCCGTCCGAGCGACGGCGTCCTCGAACCGGCGTCCGGAACGCACCTCGTCGACGGTCAGCATGTGCTCCGAGGCGATCCAGCGCGTCTGCCGCCGCCCGGGAAAGCCGTACGCGCGCACCCGTGCGTCGCCGAACGCCGCGGGGAACTCCCGACGCAGGAAGCGCACGACGCGGTCGGCCTGGTCGCGCCCCTCCAGCTGCGCGCGCGACGCCGCGACGGCGCTCAGGGGCGCCTCGACGTGCGTCATGTTCATCACCGCGGTGTGGCGTCCCGGGTAGACGAACGCGAGGCCGTCCCGGCGCACCAGCCCGTACTCGTCGGCCTTCGCGTCGACGCGCTCGACGAGGTCGGCTGCATCCGGCATCGCCGTCTCGTCGATCCCCTCGATCCGGATCTGCTGGGAGCCCCACACCGTGCGCTCGGGGACCCGGCAGGCGAGCCCCGCCTCCCAGGTGAGAGCGGCGTCGCCGCTCGCGTCCACGAAGCCCGCGGCGGTCACCTCCACGAGCCCGTGGCGGGTCGCGAACGTGGCCGAGAGGATCCTCCCCGCCTCGCGCCGGACCTGGAACAGGCTCGCGCCGAGGACGGGCTGCACGCCGCTCTCGTGCACACGCTGCTCGATCCACCGGCCGAGCACCACCTCGTCGTAGCTGACGGTCTTGGTACGGCTCACGTTCACGTGGATGTCGCCGCTCGCGCCGAGGTCCGCGAACATCGCGTCGAAGATCCCGTGGGTGAGCTGCCGATACTCGGGTCCGTTCCCGTAGACGCCGCAGAACAACCCGATCAGCGAGTTCACGCACTGGCCGCCGAGCACGGGCAGCGCATCGACCAGCACGACGCGGCGTCCGAGGCGCCGCGCCTCGAGAGCGGCCTGGATCCCGGCGATCCCTGCGCCGACGACGCAGATGTCCGCGTCGACACGCTCGACCGCGCCGCTGCCCGGCTTCACGACGGTGTCGACCCGCAACGGGGTCAGGGGATGCGGCATGCGACGTCCTCGGTCTCGACGCGGGCGACCGCGGTGGGGTGGATGCGGCGGCGGGCGGCGGGCCTGACGACGGCGCCGAGCGCGAGGTCCTCGACGGCACTCGCGTACAACGACAGCCAGCCGGGACCCGGCGCGGTCCCGGTGGGCGAGGCGTGGCGCCGACGGGTCTCGAGGACCTCCCCGGGCACCCGCAGGTCGATCGAGCGCCGGCCGATGTCGATCTCGATCACATCGCCCGTCTCCACCACATCGAGCGGACCGCCCAGCGCCGCCTCCGGGGTGATCTCCCCCACGACGATCCCCTTGTTCACGAGGCCGGACAGCTGCCCGTCGGTGACGACCGCGATGTGCTCCGTGAGTCCCGCGCCGTTCGCGGCGAACACGACGTTGGAGGCCATCCCCATCCCGGGCATGCCGACGGGTCCGAGTCCGCGCAGCACGAGCACCTCGCCCCGGCGCACCTCCCCCGCGTCGAGAGCGTCGATCGCGTCGACGGCGGAGCCGAACACCCGCGCCGGCCCCCGGAAGGACGAGGGGCGTTCCTCGGAGACGGAGAGCTTGACGATGCCGCCCGTCGGCGCGAGGGAGCCGCGGAGGATGAGGATGGTGGCGCTGCCCTCCCCGGCCCCGTCGAGCGGAGCGATGATGCTGTCCGGAGGCGCACGGAAAGCGGCCACGGCCTCGCCGAGCGTGCCGCCCGAGACCGTGGCGACGGAACCGTCGATGTTCGCCCCGAGCGCGGCCAGGACGCCGAGCGCCCCGCCGGAGTCCTCGAAGTCCTCGATGGTGTCCTCCCCGTTGGGGCGCACGGCGGCCAGCGCTCGGGAGGAGTCGGCCGCGATGTCCATGCAGCGACCGAAGTCGACGTCCACCTCGCCCTCGCGCGCGATCGCCCGGAGATGCTTGACGCAGTTGATCGAGCCGCTCACGGCGATCAACGCGTGCGCCGCGTTCTGGAACGCGGCCGGCGTCATGATGTCGCGCGGGCGGAGATCACGGGCGATGAGCTCGACGATCGCTCGGCCGGCCTCGCGCGCCGCATCCCACATGCGCTCGCTGTCGGCACGCACCGGGGTGCTGCCGGGAAGCGCCATGCCGAGCGCCTCGGCCATGATGTGCATCGAGTTCGCGGTGCCCATCCCGGTGCACACCCCCGGGCCCTGGATGGCGCGATCGGCGAGGTCGCACAACCCCTCGACGCTCGTCCCGCCGCGGGCCACGTGCCCGGCCCGGATGAAGACCTCCTCGATGTCGGCCCGTTCGCCGGAGTCGAGGATGCCGCAGGACTGGTAGCCGCACGAGACCACGACGGTCGGCACATCGAGACGGGCGGCGGCCATCAGCTGTCCGGGCGTCGTCTTGTCGCACGAGGCGAGGCACACCATGCCGTCGAGCTGAGCGCCCTCGACGACGGCCTCGATGTCGTCGGCGAGCAGATCGCGGGACGACAGCACATAGCCGCCCCCGCGGCCGGCGGCCATGATGAAGTCGGTCGGGGCCACGGTCCGGATCTCGAAGCCGAGGCCGCCCGCGGCATAGATCGCGTCCTTGACGTGCTGTGCGATCGGATCGAGATGGCTGAAGCACGGCGCGAGCCCCGACGAGGAGTTGACGATCGCGATCTTCGGCCTCTCGAGGTCGTCCGGACGCACGCCGAGGACGCGCCATTGGGCTCGGCGGGTCGCCCATCGGGGGCTGCCCACGGGGTGGTTGCTGCGCAGGTCCACGGCCTAGCCCACGTTCCGCTGTCCGTACACGGACTCGTGCCACGGGATGACGAACCGTTTCAGGCTCGCGACGATGAAGTAGAGCGCGAGGCCCAGGGCGGACAGCAGCGCGATCACGGCGAACAGCGCCGGCGAGTCGAGCGCGTTCAGCGTGGTCACGACCATGTAGCCGAGGCCTTCGTTGCCGCCGAGGTACTCGCCCACGATCGTGCCGATGATCGCCATCACGATGCCGATCTCCATGCCCGCGAAGATGTAGGGCAGCACGCTCTTGAACTCCAAGCGCCGGAACGTCTGCCATCTCGACGCGTTCAGGCTCCGCATCACCTCCCGCTGGCCCGCCTCGATCGAGCGCACGCCCAGCAGGACGTTCAGCATGATGGGGAAGAACGCCAGCAGCGCCGCCATGATGATCTTCGACGTCATCCCGAATCCGAACCAGATGACGAACAGGGGGATGAGGGCGACCTTCGGAACGACCTGGGAGACGATGATCAAGGGCCGCAGACTGATCTCGAGGAGCGGGATCTTGCCGAAGAAGACGCCGACCACGACACCCAGCACCAGGGCGATGAGGAAGCCGACGACCGTCTCCGTGACGGTGATCCACGTGTTGGCCCAGGTCGCGGGCTGAGCGACCACCCGCAGGAGCGCGTCCCAGATCTGCGCCGGCGAGGGCAGGATGAGAGGGTTCACCTCCAGCGCCGTCACGGTAACCTGCCAGACGACCAGCAGCACGATCAGCAGCAGCGGGGTCGTGACCCACGGAAGGATCTTGACGAGCTTCTCGCGGGTCATCTCAGGCCTCCTGGTTGAGGTCGATGCGCAGCCGGCGGATGATCTCGCCGAACTCGGGGGCGGTCTGCACGTCGATGCCGCGCGGCTTCGGCATGTCGATCGCCATGATCTGCTTGATGCGGCCGGGACGAGGCGTCAGGTGCACGACCCGGTCGGCGAGGAAGACCGCCTCCGGGATGTCGTGCGTGACGAACACCACGGTCGCCTTCGTCTCCAGCGCGATGCGCTGCAGCTCGATGTTCATGTGCTCGCGGGTGAGTGCGTCGAGGGCGCCGAAGGGCTCGTCCATGAGCAGCAGCTCGGGGTCGCAGCTCAGTGCGCGCGCGATGGACGCGCGCTGCCGCATCCCGCCGGAGAGCTCGCGCGGATACGAGCGCTCGAAGCCCTTCAGCCCGACCAGTCCGGCGAGCTCCGCCGCGCGTGCGTGGCACTGCTTGGTGCTCATCCCACACAGCCGCAGGGGGAGCGCGATGTTCTCGAGCACCGAGTACCAGGGGAACAGGTTCGCCTCCTGGAACACGACGCCCAGCTTGCGGATGACCGAGGAGTCGACGCGCCCGCCCTGCCACAGCGAGCGTCCGTCGATCTCGATCCTCCCGGAGGTGGGGGTCAGCAGTCCCGCGATCATCCGGAGGATGGTGGTCTTGCCGCACCCCGACCTGCCGATCAGGGCCACGAACTCCCCGTCCTGGATCGTGAGGTCGACGTGCGACACGGCGTGCGTCACGCCGGACTTCGTGGTGAAGTCGCGGCAGACGTCGCGGAGCGTCAGGAGGTCGCCCCCGGTGCGCCCGTCCTGGCCGACGTTCTCCTGCGTCCTCGATGGCGGCTGCGTCTGCACGGTTGTCATCTCCTCACCTCGTCGTGTCGGATCTCGTCGTGTCGGATTCGGCGGCTCGCGGTCACCGGGCCGGCAGCAGCTCGTTGGTCATCCAGGAGGCGGCGTCCTCGCCGCCGGGGATCATCTCGGCGGCGACCATCTGCTCATAGCCCGCGACCCAGTCCGTCTCGTCGGTGGTGAGCAGGTCGGTGTTCGCCCCGCCGTCGGTCCATCCCTCGACGAACTGGGCCAGCGCGGCCTCCGCGATCGCGTCGTCGTTCAGGGTGGCGAAGTCGTACTTGGAGCGCAGGATCTCGATGACGTTGCCGAAGCCGTTGACCTCGTCGTCGACGATGAACTGCACGGCCTCCTCGATGGCGGCGAGGTACTTCGAGATGCTCTCGCCGTGGGTCTCGATGTGCTCCGGCGTCGTCACGTAGATCTGGGTGTCGGCCTTGGACGGCGAGAGGTCTCCGGGGTTCAGCGAGATGGCGTCGGCGTTCTGGGACTTCACGATCTCGGCGGTGTCGATGCTCACGACGTAGCCGGCGAGCTGGCCCTGCTGCACGAGCGCGAACGTCGCCGGAGTGAGGCCGACGACCTGTCGCCCGACGGATGCGGGATCCACCCCGGCGCCGCTCAGGCTGAGGGTGATCGTCTTGTCGCTCGTACCGCCCTCGGAGGGGACCCCGACCGTCTTGTCTACGAAGTCCTCGGCCGTCTCGAGCGGGTCAGTGTCAGAGGAGATGATGCGGATGCCCGGCTGACGCACGAGCGTTCCGACGTTCACCAGCGGCTGGCCGTCGGCCGCGGCGGTCAGCAGGTCGATGCCGCCCACGCGGGTGAGCGGTGCGATGCCGCCGAGGACTCCCTGCATCGCCACCGGCGAGCCCTTGACGGGCTGGAGCGTGACGTCGAGACCCTGTGCCTCGAAGAGCCCGTGTGCGTCCGCGAACATCTCCGGCGCCATCGACAACGAGTCGAGGGTCAGGTAGCTGAGAAAGGTGAAGGGCTCGAGGTCGCCGTCGGCGGCCGACGACGAGCCCGCGGGCTGGGTGGCGCACCCGGCGAGCGCGAGCGCGGCGACGGCGGCGACGGCGAGCCGTGTCAACCGGCGCCTGCCTCGAGCGGGTCGGTGATCGAGATGGGCAGCGGTGCTCGAATGGATCTGGGTGAGGGGCATCATCGTCTCCTTCGCGGGCATCCCACGCTCCATCGCGCGGGTACAGCGGAAGACTCGCATCCGGCGCGGGCATTCCCCATCCTTCTTTCCGGATATCGGAAGGGTCGTCTGCGAGGCCGTTCGCCGCGTCAGTCCTCGTCGAGCGTGAGATGCTGCCGGCCGAGCGCCCGGGAGATCGCGCGGGCGGTCGATCGGACGAGGTGCACCATGTGGGTGCCGTCGGCCCGCTCGTACGGAAGGATCAACGACAGCGCACCGACGACCGAGCCGGACGGCTGGGCGATCGGGGCGGCGACCGAGACGAGCTCGGGACGGATCTGCCGATCGCTGATCGCGTAGCCCTGCCGCGCGATCTCGTCGAGCGCGGGCTGCAGCTCGGCACGTGAGGAGTAGGTGTTCGAGGTGAACGGGCGCAGCTCGCCGGAGAGGACCTCCTCCCTCACGTCGTCGGGCGCGTGCGCCAGCAGCACCTGCCCGACCGCCGTCGCGTGCAGCGCGTAGCGGCTTCCGATCCGAGGCCGCGAAGAGGTCTCGTCGGGGCTGCGGAAGCACTCGACGAACACCGCGTCGAAACTCTCGCGGACGGCGAGATGCACGCTGTAGTGGGTGATCTCGTAGAGGTCGTGCATGTACGGACGGGCCACCGCCTGCAGTGCGACCGAGCGCGGGGCGAGCGAGGCCACCTCCCACAACCGCAGCCCGATCCGATAGCGCCCGTGCGAGGTCCGCTCGAGAGCGCCCCACGCCAGCAGCTCGACCACGATCCGATGCGTCGTCGTCAACGGCAGATCGGCGTGCCTGCTCATCTCGGAGAGACTCTGCGTCGCCCGCCCCTCTCGGAACGTGGCGATGATGCCGAGCGCACGTCCGACCGTGGACGTCGAGTCTCGGCGTGCCGGCTCACCGGCCGGCACCGCCCCTGGCGCGGCGCCCCCGACACCCCCGCCTTCGACATCCGTGTCCTCGACGCTCACGACGGCGACTCCATCCGCCCCGGGTCGGGTGTCCGGTGCTGTGGACCGCGAGACTGCGCCGGGGCGCCGAGACAGCGGGGATTCCCCTCGGTCTCGGTGCGCACGTGCAGTCTCGCGGGCCGTGACGCCCGGGCCGAGGCCGAGCGTCAGAAGACGCGGACGGCGATCTCGGCGGGTGCGGCCAGGAGCCCGGCGATCTCGTCGTCGAGGCGCACGATCGTGACCGAGAGCCCGGCCATGTCGAGCGACGTGCAGTACTCGCCCACGTAGCTGCGCTCGATCGCCGCGCCGCGGCCGGTCAGCAGCTCGTGCGCGATGCCGTACGCGAGATACAGCTCGCTGATCGGAGTGCCGCCCAGGCCGTTGGCCATCAGGGCGAGCCGGTCGCCCTGGACGACCTCGAGATCCGCCGCGACGGCGTCGACGAGCGCGGTCACCATCTCGGTCGCGCTGCCGACCTCGACGCGCTTGCGCCCCGGCTCGCCGTGGATGCCGACCCCGAACTCGATCTTGTCGGCCTCCAGCTCGAACAGCGGCGAGCCCTTGGCCGGCGGCGTGCAGGCGGTGAGGGCCAGACCCATCGTGCGCGTGGCCGCGTTGACCTTCTCTCCGATGCGCACCAGCTCGTCGAGGTCGGCGCCGGCCTCGGCCGCCGCGCCCACCGCCTTCATCACGAAGAAGTTGCCCGCGACGCCCCGGCGCCCCACCGTGTACAGCGAGTCCTGCACCGCGACGTCGTCGTCCACGAAGAGCGTGCGCACCTCGATCCCCTCCGCCGAGCCCAGCTCCTGCGCCATCTCGAACGCCATCCGGTCGCCGGTGTAGTTGTTGACGATCAGCAGCACCCCCTTCGCGGACGCCAGCCGCTTGATCGTCTCGTAGACGTATTCGACCGGGGGAGCGGCGAACACGTCGCCCGGGCACGCGGCAGTCAGCATCCCGGGCCCGACCGTCATGACGTGCGCAGGCTCGTGACCGGACCCCGAGCCCTGGATCACCGTCACCCGGTCGTCGCTCGGCGCGTCGGCGCGGTGGATGAGGTTGTACTCGGGCACGTACCGGAGCGTGTCGGGGTTGGCCAGTGCCAGCCCCCGGAGCATCTGCGGGACGAAGTCCTTGGGGTCGTCGACGAACTTCTTCATGAGGTGCGTTCCTTCCTTCTCGTCCTGGGGGGAGCGCGGGCGTTCAGCCCGCGTCGGGGTTCTCGGCGCCGGGGCGCTGGGGCCACTGCTCGGCCAGCCGCTCGGCGATCACGGCGAGCGCGACGGCACCCGCATCCGGGGATCCGATGCTGCGCTCCCCGCTGTAGCTCGCCCGCCCCCGCATCGCCCGGAGCGAGCTCGTCGCCTCGGCGGACTCCCGGGTCGCCGCGGCGAACCGTGCGACGAGCGCCGACGAGTCCGCCTCGCCCTCCGCGTCCGCGGCGGCGAGCGCATCCGTCGCGGGGATCAGGGCGTCCAGCAGCGTCTTGTCGCCGAGCTGAGCCTTGCCACGCGCCTGGATGCCCTCGGCCGCCGCGCGCAGCAGCGCCACCACCGCGGCCAGATCGATCTCGTCGGTGTCGCGCAACGAGAGCGACGCCCGGAGGAACCCCGTCCCCCAGATCGGGCCGGACGTGCCGCCGACCCGGCTCGAGATCGTCATGGCCGCGGCCTGCAGCAGGGCGGATGCGGTGTCGTCGGGATAGTCGTCGATGTCCTCCAGCACCTTCTCGAAACCGCGCGCCAGCGAGAAGCCGAAGTCGCCGTCGCCGACGACCGCGTCGAGCTCGCCGAAATAGTCCTCGTTCTCGACCGCCGTCGTGGCGATCGAGCGCACCACGAAGCGGACGGTGTCCACCGAACTGCCTGTCACGATTCCTCCCGGTTCTCCGCGGCGCGCGCGATGCGCACCGCCTCCACGTCGGCCAGACCGATCTCGCCCGACGGCTCCGTCCCGCCGTCCGCCGCGAGCACCCGGGCCGGCTCGGCCGGCTCGCCGAGGCTCGACAGCACGAGCGCCGCGCCGGCGAAGTCCTCGTCCGCCGTGTACGCGCTCACCGTCACGATCGTCGCGATGCCGGCCGCACGGGCGGCACGGAGGCCGATGCCGCTGTCCTCGACGACGACCGCGTCCCCGGGCCCGACGCCGAGATCGGCTAGCGCGTGCAGATAGATGTCAGGGGCCGGCTTCTTGCGCGGCACGATGTCGCCGGCGTAGACGGAGAACGCGGCGGCGAGGTCGTCGCCCACCGCCCGCCGCAGCACCGCGCGCACCGACGGCTCGGCCGACGTGGAGGCGACGGCGAGGCGCCATCCGGATGCCGCAGCCTCCGCCGCGACCCGCGCGACACCGGGACGCGGGTCGATCCTGCCCTCGTCGATGGTCCGCGTGTAGATCTCGGTCTTGCGGCGGTGCATCGCGGCGATGAGCTCGTCGAGCGCCGCGTCGTCCCGAGGGTGGTCCGGCCAGCGCGCCGCGAGCGCGGGCGTGAACTCGCTCCGCATCCGCTCCTTGCCGCCGCCGATCCGCACCTTCTCGCCGTACTCGGCGACCGACCATTCCACGGGCACGCCGAACTCGCGGAACGTCTGGTTGAACGCGGGCAGGTGGCCGAACATCTCGGTGTCGGCGAGCACTCCGTCGCAGTCGAAGATCAGCGCGGGCATGCTCAGCCCGCCTTGCCGGCGCTGCCGAAGACCTCGGCGAAGCCGACGACGAGTTCGATCACGTCGTCGCGAGTGCTGCGGAAGAGCGACGGCGGGTCCCACTTTTCCTGCGTGCGCGCGTCCTCGAGGAACGCGAGCTCGCTCTGCATGAAGCGCTCCTTGAGCGCCGTGGAGATGTTGACCTTCGCGCAGCCACGCGCGATCAGGTCGCGGAACTGCTCGTCGCTCAGGCCGCTGCCGCCGTGGAGGGCGATGGGCACGGGATGCGCCGCGACGATCTGACTGATCCGCTCGCCGTCGAGCACGGGCGTCGTCTTGTAGCTGCCGTGCGCGTTGCCGATCGCCGGGGCGAAGACGTCCACCCCGGTCTCGCGGAGGAACCCGAGCTGCACCTCGAGGCTCTGCCGCGCGGATTCCTCGTCGGAGCCGTGGTCGTCCTCGACCCCGGTGATCGACTCGATCTCGCCCTCGACGTGCGCACCGTACCGGCGGGCCTCGGCGACGACCTCGATGGTCTGGCGCTGGTTCTCCGCCACCGGCAGCTCGGAGGCGTCGAAGAGCACCGAGTTCCAGCCGTGCTCGAGGCACGTCGTGATGACCGCCCGGTCTGGACAGTGGTCGAGGTGCAGCGCGACCGGCACCGGGATGTCTCGGGTGAGCTCCTGCCACATCGCCGCGAGGAGCCCGGCGCCGATGCTCCGGACCGTCTTCACGGAGGTCTGCACGATGACCGGCGAGGATGCGGCGACCGCGCCGGCGAGGACCGCCTCGAGCGTGAGGTCGTTGAAGACGTTGATCGCCGGCACGCCGTAGCGCTCGGCGAACGAACGGTCGACGATCTCCTTCAGGGACTGGACGGGCATCGGTGCTCTCTCTCGTCAGCGGATGGTGGCGCCGCCCGCCGCGCTCGCGCGCAGCCGGACGGACTCGGCCCGGTACTGCTCGAACGCCCGCAGGCGCTCGGCAGCCGCATCCGGGTCGGTGCGGTAGTCGTCGTAGGCGGCGAGGATCTGCTCGTAGTGGCGGCGGAGCCCCTCGCGCGTCTCGGCGAACGGCAGCACGTAGAGCAGGTCGTGCTCGATCGCGTGCCGCACGTGCTCGGCGAGCTCGACGGGATCCATCCCGCCCTCGTACAGGCGCTGCTGAGCCGCGACGAATCCCGGGTCCGCGCGGAAGCTGGAGCCGTCGGCGAGATCGTCGGGGCGGCGGTCGAGCGCGTGCGCGATGTCGCTGCGCACGCTCGCCGGGCACAGGACCGAGGCGCCGATGCCGTGCGCTCCGAGCGAGAGCGCGTAGCTCTCCATGAGGTTGATCACGGCTGCCTTCGACGCGGCGTAGATGGCGGCTGCGGGACTGCCCTCGAACCCCGCCATCGACGCGACCGACACGATGTGCCCGCCGCGTCCGGCGCGGATCATGCGCGGCAGAACGGTCTGGATGCCGTTCACGACGCCGCCGAAGTTCACGCCCATGACCCAGTCGAAATCGGCGTAGGTGGCCGCATCCAGGGGCCCGAACCCGTTGACGCCGGCGGTGTTGAACAGCAGTGTGACGGGGCCTGCGAAGCGATCCTCCACCTCGTCGACGGCGCGCGCCCAGGCCTCGCGGTCGCGGACGTCGAGCTGCACGCCGTGCACGTCGACGCCCTCGGCCGCCAGGCGGCGCACGGCGTCGTCGAGCGGCTCGCGCCGCACGTCGGCGATCGCGATCCGGCAGCCGAGCCGGCCGAACACCTGCGCCTGGCCGAACCCCACGCCGGACGCTCCGCCCGTGATGAACGCGACCCTGCCATCGAAATCCTGCACGACGTCCTCCATGACTCGCGGCGCTGCGGCACTCGTGGGTCCAGCGTGCCCCATCCCCGGACCGGGAGACGGTCTCACTGTGAGACGCTCGATCTCACGGTGAGAGCGTCGATCCGGACGCCGCGTGGCCACCGGTGCGCAACGGCGCACCGCCGCGCACCGGACGGTCGAGGACGACGACATGACGATCGCACCGCCGACCCTCACCCCCGAGAGCGTCGAACGGCTCATCCGCATCGCCCGGGACGACGCCGGCGTCCCGGGCGACGAGCTGCTCGCCAACCGGGAGTGACCTCTTCGCGACGTGTACGGGGTCCCCGGAGACGACAGCTACGCCCCCCCCCCGGTCGCGGTGCACCCGACACCTGTCGCACCGCCCTATGGGGTGATCGCGAGGAGGTGGACCGCCTGGTCCGGTCCGTCACCCGGGCGTAGGAGGCCATCCCCGGTGCCGCGATGACGGTACAGGGGGTCTACCGCCCCGACGAGTACGAGGAGATCGCGTCGGTCTCCGACCGCATCACGGCGGGCGTGCCGAACCTCGACGTCATCAAGCACAAGGGCGAGGGCTTCGCCCACATCGGGATGTCGACGGGCGGCTGAACTGTCAGGCCGCGCCAACCTCGACACGCGAGCATCGATCTCTAGCTCTCGGGACTGTGCACGGCGCCGCGGATCCAGCGGTTGAGCGCCGCGCGCAGCACGAGGGCGATCACGGAGACGAGCAGACCAGTCCCCGATACGAAGAACACCCAGGCGTTGACGGCGCTCCAGCGCCCATCGGGATCACCGGCGAGAACAGCCGCCATCGCCAGCAATACGACGAGTGTCGTCGTGGCGAGGAAGAAACCCGCGCGACGCGGCCCGCTACGGGGTGGCAACGATGCCCCGTTCACCATCACGGTCGCGCCGACGACGGCCGCCAGCACGAGCAAGGCGATGGAGACGACGGTTCCTGTCCACCCAATGAACAGCTCCTCCGGCGTTCTCGGCCCGCAGGTATACAGCAGTGGCGCCGCGGTCCACGCTAACTCGGTCGTGCACCGCGGATCCCGCAGCTGATAGATCGCGTACAGCGAGACGGAGAACGGTATGCCCAGTCCGAGGAACAGGCTGATCCAGCCCGTCCGGATGAGGACGAGCTGGATCAGCCTGCGAGCACGAATCAGACATCTCCCGACGTGCATGCCCAGAATTGCGCCGGCGTCGTTCCGAAGTCGGGCGAGTACCAGCACAGGTTCGGCGCCGCCCTCCCATTGGCGTTGTTGAGGACCATGCGACTCGACGTGGGTCCGGGTCCGGGGTAGGCGCCAGGTGCCACACCCATGCAGTCCATCAAAGGCATGCTCGGATTCTGCTCACACCACGTACGACTGACCGGCTGAACGATCGCACCAACGACGCTATAAGCATCCTCTCCCTTGAGTGGGTAGTAGTAGATCGACAGGTGGTTGGTGCCAGCGACGCTGTGGGGCATGACCTGAGGCTGAGCCATCCCGACCGCGATCGTACTGACATTGCACGGGTCGCTGAGGTCGTTGAAATCACCGTACATTCCGAGATTCCCCGGGGCGTAGATCTGGTCTGATCCGGCGATCACCCACGCGAACCAGCTGTACTCCCGTGTCGACGCCGCCGCCCAGTCCTTATACAAGGATGTCGTTGCTCCACAGTGGGGCCGGACTCCGTACCCGATGGGAAGCGGTGATGTTGGGTTATTCGGGCGCATCTGCGTATAGAAGTCGAACTGGAATTCCATCCCCCAGTGCTTCGCCATCTTCGTTGGAGAAGCATAAGGATCCAGCCCGCACCAAGAGTACTTCGCCTCAATCGCCAAGTTGGTCGAACTCATCTGCGTGATCATCGCTTCCGCGGTATTGGGCTGCCACGTCTCATTCGCCGCCAGCGCGTTGAGTTGCAGCGCGGCGTCCGTTGAGGCGAAGCTTTCACGGGAAGGGTCACCATCCGGCGCATCGAAGAACGGGAGAGACTCCCCCAGCAGCCTGCTCGTGCGCGCCGATTCCTTCTCCTCCAGCTGAGCGTAGGCCTCACCGTCGACATAGGCCGCCACCACCTCTGGGGCTGTGCCGGTCTTCTGCTCGACTTCACTAAGGAATTCGTTGACGCTCAGACCACCTTCGAGCCAATAGTCGCCGATGATCGAGTCGCTCACGAAGTGATAGCCCTTGATCTGCAAAGCGCCTGCTTCAGTAACCGTTGTTGCTGAAGCCAGGCTCACCGGGTTGGCGAACGCGACCTGCTCATACGCCGGTGTGTCACTCTTCCCCAACGGATCGGTCACGATCGGGTCTTGTGGAGCCGCCATCGCTGCTGTCGTGCCCTAGGACGCGGTCAAGTCCCGTGGCGTGGTGTCACTTCGGTTGTTCCTGTGATGGATGGGGTCAGGCGGTGAGGTGGAGCTCGGGACGGGCGGGTTCTGCGTGGTCGTGGAGGGTGTGGATGAGTTTGCGCATGGA
>NZ_CACSKB010000048.1 GCF_902706225.1 Microbacterium sp. 18062 | reverse complement strand
CGGAGGGGAGTGTGCCCGGTGCGCCGTCCCGGGCACACTCCCCTCCGTGTCTCACCTATGCAGGCCGCAGCGCCGGAACACCTGCACAAGCGAGACACGCAGGGGACGAGGGGTAGGGACTCTCCGCACGGATGCGGCGACACCCGGATCGGCGCTCAGCGTGCCGGCGGGGGATCGTCCGGCGGGGTCGGGGCGTCCTCCACCGACCGGGATCCGCCCAGGAGCCGGGTGAGCGGACCGTCCAAGGCGAAGAGGAAGAACGCGAAGGAGCCCACCCAGGGGCTCGCGACCACGACGGCGGCCGCGATGATCGCGGCGCTGAGCGCGGCTCTGCCCTGTCGCCGCGCCTCCGCCTCGGACAGACCGGGAAGCACCTCCTCCCGATGGCGCACCGACCAGGCCCACTGCGCCCAGCTGCAGGCGATCGCGAGGAAGAAGTTGATCGGCAGCAGGATGCGGCCGAGCAGCAGATCAGAGTAGTCCGTCGTCAGCGACGAGGTGAACGGCACGAGCACGATGAACAGCAGCCGGAGGTTGTTGATCCACAGCCCGAGTCCGTCGATCCGGGCGATGTTCTCGAACTGCGACACGTGCGTCATCCACATGAGGCTGAGGATGAGGAAGCTGATCACGAAGGTCATGAGCGGCTGCGTCATCTGCAGGAGCGCAGCCGCGAGGTCGGCATCCGTTGCGATCCCCGTGAACGAGCGGGTCGTGAGATCGAGCACGAGCAGCGTCGCGGCGATCGCGAAGACCGCGTCGGTGTAGGCCTCGGTGCGCGTCGTCGAGACGGTCGAGTCGGGATGCGAACGGCGGCGGATCACAGCGACAGCGTACCGGCGACGGCACGGGATGATCCCCCGCCCGACCCTCTCCCGAGAAACCAGCTCCATCGCGAGACATCACGTTATGCGTGGTGTCTCGCGGCGAAAGCGGTTTCTCGCGGGGAGTCCGGCGCCCGACTCACGACGACACCGAACGTGCCGCGCGCGGGAGCGGCCGCCAGGATGGGGCGCATGAGCGAGCGGATACGGGTCGTCGTCGTGGGGGCGGGTGTCATGGGGCTGTCCGCGGCCTGGGCGCTGGCGCGCGCGGGCGCGCGTCCGCTGGTGCTCGAGCGCTTCGCGCGCGGGCACACCCGCGGGGCGTCGCACGGCACGACCCGCAATTTCAACGACGCATACACCGAGGATCGCTATCTCGATCTGCTGGCACGGGCGCGCGCCGCCTGGGCCGTGCTCGGCACTCCCGGCGGGGAACCCGTCCTCCGTCTCCACGGGATCGTGACCCGCGGGCCGGCCGGCGTCCTCGAGACGGTGCACGCGGCGCTCGCAGAACGCGGCATCGACGCCCGGCTGCTCGATGCCGCCGAGGCCGCGCGGCGCTGGCCGGGCATCCGGTTCGCCGGACCCGCGCTCGTGTCGGAGGACGCCGGAGTCGTCCGCGCCGACGCCGCGCTCGCGGAGCTCGAACGGCGGATCGTCGCCCTCGGCGGCGAGGTGCGGTACTCGGCGCCCGTGCGGAGGATCGAGGACCGCGGCGACGACGTGCGCATCGACACGGACGGGGGCGGGATCGTCGCGGACGTGGCCGTCGTCGCCGTCGGCGCGTGGACACGGCCGCTCCTCGGCGGACTCGTTCCCCTCCCCCGGCTCACCGTGACGGAGGAGAGCCCGGCGCACTTCGTACCGCTGCGGCCGAACGACCCCTGGCCGTCGTTCAACCACCTCACGGCGGGGCTCGGCGACGCGACGCCGGGCGACGTCTACGGCATGCCCAGCCCCGGCGAGGGCGTCAAGGTGGGCTTCCACCGGGTCGGCCCGGAGGTCGACCCGGACGCCCGGCCGTTCCGGGCGACCCATGTGGCGGCGCTCGAGCAGTACGTGCGCGAATGGATGCCGGGACTCGATCCCGCGACCGCGCGACCGATCAGCTGCACCTACACCTCGACGGACTCCGGCGCCTTCGTGCTGGACCGGGCGGGCCGGATCGTCGTCGGCGCCGGGTTCTCCGGTCACGGCTTCAAGTTCGCCGCCGGCATCGGCGAGGTGCTCGCGGACCTGGCCGATGCCGAGCCTGGCGCCGCCGTCACCACGGCGTTCCCGCTGCCCGCACCGTAGCCGGGGCGACGACTGGCCGGGGCACCGTCCGGTCACGCCCCACGACCCGATGGTATTCTGATGCCATGAAGACGACCATCGATACCGGAGGGCGGGTCGTCATCCCGAAGGAACTGCGCGAGGCGCTCGGCCTGAGCGCCGGGCAGACGGTGGATGTCGGCATCCTCGACGGGCGTATCAGCATCGACGTCACCGGAACGGGCATGCACCTCGAGGTCCGCGACGGCCTGCCCACGGCAGTGCCCGACCGGCCGATCGAGCCGCTGACCAGCCAGACCGTGCGCGCCACGCTGGAGCAGCTGCGCCGGTGAGAGCCGTCGACACGGGCGTGATCGTCGCCGCCTTCGCCTCGTGGCATGAAGCTCACGACGTCGCGGTCGCCGAACTGGCGCAGCGGCCGCGTGCCGCAGCTCACTCGATGGTCGAGACGGTGAGCGTCCTCACCAGGCTTCCCGCTCCCCACCGCGCTCCCCTCGAGCTGGTGGCATCCTTCCTCGAGGCGGCCTTCGACCAGGAGCCGCTGACGCTCGACGGCGCGCAGACCTCACGGCTGCTGGTCGAACGGCTCCCGGCCCTCGCCGTCTCGGGCGGCGCCGTGTACGACGCGCTGATCGCGGAGACCGTTCGCGCCGCGGACGGCGTTCTCGTCACGCTCGACCGCCGCGCCCTCACCACCTACGACCGGGTCGGCGTCCGCTCCGTGCTGCTCGACGACGGATCGCTCTGAAGCGCCCCGCGAAGCCGGCGCTCGCCCGCTTCGTCTCGGACTCGTGCTCCTCGCTCGGCGGACGACGGCTTGCGCGTCCGCCGTGCAGCGGCGCTCACGTCCCCGGGCGGAGAGTCGGGGCGGCCGCAACTCCGTCGATATGGCGGAGGAGCTCGCCTGCGCCACCGCAGTGACGTGAATCGACGGAGTTGCGTGCGACGTGCTCGGTGCGACGTGCTCCGCGCAACCTCCGGGTCACCGAGCTTCTCGGTGCCCTGGCCGGCGACGCCATCGGTATGGCATCGAGGGGGCGCTACCGCTTGTTGTAGTTCGGCGCCTCCACGACGATCTGCACGTCGTGCGGGTGCGACTCCTTGAGGCCGGCCGAGGTGATCCGCACGAACTTGCCCTTGGCCTTGAGCTCCTCGACGGTGCGCGCGCCGACATAGAACATCGACTGCCGCAGACCCCCGACCAGCTGGTAGGCGACGGCCGAGAGCGGACCGCGGTAGGCGACCTGGCCCTCGATTCCCTCCGGGATCAGCTTGTCGTCGGTGGGCACATCGGCCTGGAAGTAGCGGTCCTTCGAGTAAGAGGTCTTCTTGCCGCGCGTCTGCAGGGCTCCGAGCGACCCCATGCCGCGGTACTGCTTGAACTGCTTGCCGGCCTGGAAGACGATCTCGCCCGGCGCCTCGTCGGTGCCGGCGAACAGAGACCCGAGCATGACGGAGTCCGCGCCGGCGACGAGGGCCTTCGCGATGTCGCCGGAGTACTGCAGGCCGCCGTCGGCGATCACCGGCACGCCGGCCTCGCGCGCGGCGAGGAACGCCTCGTAGATGGCGGTGATCTGGGGCACGCCCACGCCCGCGACGATGCGCGTCGTACAGATGGAGCCGGGGCCGACGCCGACCTTGACGGCGTCGACGCCCGCGTCGATGAGCGCCTGGGCGCCCTCGCGGGTCGCGATGTTGCCGCCGATCACGTCGATGTGCGCGAACGACCCGTCCGCCTTGATGCGACGCACCATGTCGATGACGCCCGCGGACTGGCCGTTCGCGGTGTCGACGACCAGCACGTCGACCCCCGCGTCGCGCAGCGCCTGGGCGCGCTCCCACGCGTCGCCGAAGAAGCCGATCGCGGCGCCCACGCGCAGGCGCCCCTGGTCGTCCTTGGTCGCGAGCGGGTACTTCTCGCTCTTGTCGAAGTCCTTGATCGTGATGAGGCCGGCGAGCTTGCCCTCGTCGTCGATCAGAGGCAGCTTCTCGACGCGGTGCTTCGCGAACGCCGCGATGACGTCGCCCGCGCTCACCCCGACGGGGGCCGTGATCAGCCCCTCGCTGGTCATGACATCGCGCACGAGCGTGGTCTGGCGCTCGAAGCCGGAGACGAAGCGCATGTCGCGGTTCGTGATGATGCCGACGAGGCGGCCTTCGGGATCGACGACCGGAAGCCCCGAGATGCGGTACTTCGCGCAGAGCGCGTCGACCTCGTCGATCGTGGCGTCCGGGGTCGTGGTCACCGGGTCGGAGATCATGCCCGACTCGCTGCGCTTCACGCGATCGACCATGGCGGCCTGATCGGTGATCGACGCATTGCGATGCAGGATGCCGAGACCCCCCTCGCGAGCGATGGCGATCGCCATCCGTGTCTCGGTGACGGTGTCCATCGCCGCGGCGATCAGGGGCGTCGCCACCGTGATGCGCCGCGTCACCCGGGAGGAGGTGTCGGCCTCGCTGGGGATGACGTCGGTGTGCCCCGGCAGCAGCAGGACGTCGTCGTAGGTCAGTCCTACGAAGCCGAAGGGATCGTGGTGCTCCATCAGTTCTCCTCCCCGGTCGCCGATGCACGTGGCGACAGGACGACATCGACCGGCACGGGAAGACGGAGACCTCCCGGCATCACCGATTCTAAGCGCGTGGATACGCGGTTTGTTCCCGCCACGGCCGGAGGGGATCCGTCCCCGCCGTCGCGGTCGCATCCGGTTCCACCCGACGTGGGACTCGGTCTCTGCGATCGCCGCGACGCACTGCCGGTGTATCGTTGCCGACCGAAGCGAGCGAACACCGTGTCATCGTGGAAACACGGCCGACACAATGCGCTCGTACCGTCGTTCATCAATGCCGATGCCGACCGTACCTCGGTGCGTGTCCCTCCAGGAGGTTCCGTGGTCTCCACCACTGCCCCAAGACGATCCCTCCCCGGGGTCCTCCTCGTGCTCGGAGCGTTGATTGCTGCCCTGCTCACGCTCTTCGCCGCTCCCGCGGCGCATGCCGACACCACCTCGAGCGATGCCGTCGTGCAAACCGAGGCCTGCGCGGCCAGCGCGAGCGTCGGCTGTCTCTCCGGGACACTGCGCGACGTCGGCGGGGGCGTGGTCATCGGCGCGACCGGCCCGGCGGGCACCTTCGAGACAGAGACCGACGAAGGAGGCCGGTGGTCGATCTCGGTCGACGAGCCCGGCGAGTACGCCGTCACAGTCGACCCGGGCACCCTTCCGGAGGGCGTGGCGTTGAGGAGCACCGACCCGCAGACCCGCGCGGTGACACTCGGCGCGAACACCGCGGTGCTCTTCTCCCTCGACGTCGCCGCCGGCGCCGAGGTCGAGGGCGGAACCGGCAATGGTACGACTGCCTCGACCGGCTTCAACTGGGATCGGCTCGCCCAGCAAGCGGCCTCCGGCCTCCGCCTCGGGCTGCTCCTCGCTCTCGCCGCGGTCGGACTCTCGCTGATCTACGGCACCACCGGCATCTCCAACTTCGCGCACGGCGAGCTCGTGACGCTCGGGGGCCTCCTCGCCTTCGTCTTCGCGAACGTTCTCGGCCTCAACATCTGGCTGGCCGGCATCGTCGTCGTCATTCTCTGCGGCGCATTCGGGTTCTTCCAGGACGTCGGCATATGGAAACCGTTGCGGAAGAAACGGTTGAGTCTCACTCAGCTGATGATTGTGACGATCGGCATGTCGCTGGCGCTCCAGTACGTCTTCCAGTTCTTCATCGGCGCCTCCACCGTCCGGATCATCACGGCCAACCCGAGACCGGTCCAGCTCGGCCCGATCTCGCTCAGCCAGGACTCCCTCATCGCGATGGGGATCGCGGTCGTCGTGCTCATCGCCGTGGGCCTCTTCCTCGTGAAGACCCGCATCGGACGGGCCACCCGCGCGGTGAGCGACAATCCCGCTCTGGCCGCCGCATCCGGCATCAACGTCGACGGCGTCATCCGCCTCATCTGGACCGCTGCCGCAGCCCTCGCCGGCCTCGCCGGGATCCTGCTCGGACTCGTGCTCAACGGCATCAACTGGATGACGGGCATGCAGCTGCTGCTCCTGCTTTTCTCCGCGGTCACCCTGGGTGGCCTCGGCACCGCCTTCGGCGCCCTGTTCGGCGCGCTCATCATCGGCATGACCGTGGAGCTCACGAACATCTGGCTGCCCGGAGATTTCAAGTACGCGACCGCACTGCTGCTGCTGATCCTGCTGCTGCTCGTGCGCCCACAAGGTCTGTTCGGCCGGAAGGAACGGGTGGGCTGAGCCATGGAGTTCATCGACCTGCTGCGCCAGATCTCGGCGATCGCGATCTCGCCCGCCACCGCCGCCTTCGCCATCGCGGCGATCGGCCTCAACATCCACTTCGGCTACACGGGACTGCTGAACATGGGCCAGGCCGGATTCATGCTGCTCGGCGCATACGGCTTCGCGGTATCGGTCGGCGCGGGCCTCGGATTCTGGCCGTCTCTGCTGATCTCGCTCATCGTCGTGGTGATCTTCAGCCTCATCCTCGGCATCCCGACGCTGAAGCTGCGCGGAGACTATCTCGCCATCGTCACGATCTCGGCCGCCGAGATCGTGCGCATGGTCGGGCGGTCCTCGATCATGGGTCCGTTCACCGGCGGGTCGAACGGTCTCCCCGGCGCCACGTACCGCCAGCCTTTCAACGACCTGTCCTTCCTGCCCGACGGCACCACCACGATCCTGTGGTTCACCTACGAGAACAACGGCGTCAGCGGATGGTGGGTGCGATTGGTCGCCTGGACC
The DNA here is from genome assembly GCF_902706225.1 of Microbacterium sp. 18062. GTDB lineage: Bacteria > Actinomycetota > Actinomycetes > Actinomycetales > Microbacteriaceae > Microbacterium. The sequence continues at coordinate 21,485 of NZ_CACSKB010000048.1, read as the reverse complement.
CTCGTCGCCGTCTTCCTCCTCCTCGTCTGGCTACTCATGCGCAGTCCCTGGGGCCGCGTGCTCAAGGGCATCCGCGAGGACGAGGACGCGGTGCGCAGCCTCGGTAAGAGCGCCTACTCCTACAAGATGCAGGCGCTCGTGCTCGGCGGGGTGCTAGGCGCTTTCGCCGGCATCGTCTACGTTCTTCCGTCGTCCGTGCAGCCCGACGCCCTCGGGCGCTCGACGACGTTCTTCATCTGGACGGCGCTCCTGCTCGGCGGAGCGGCGACGATCTTCGGCCCCGTGCTCGGGGCGATCCTCTTCTTCGCCGTCCGCATCTTCATCCAGGGCGTGACCGACATGGTCATGCCGAACTCCATCATGTCGTCGCAGCAGACCGAGCAGTTCTCCTGGATCATGATCGGCGTGGCGCTGATGCTCCTCGTGATCTTCCGACCACAGGGCATCCTCGGCAACAAGAAGGAGCTGAGCTTCAATGTCTGAGTCGACCACGGCGGCGGCCCTCGCCGCGCAGGAGAGCCTCCGGGGCGTCCCCCATGCGCCCGGTGCCGCGAAACCGGACCCGATCCTCACGGTGGACAACATCATCCGCCGCTTCGGGGGCATGACCGCCGTCGATGTCGACCATCTGGAGGTTCAGCGCGGCGCGATCACCGCGCTCATCGGTCCCAACGGTGCCGGCAAGACCACGTTCTTCAACCTGATCACCGGCTTCGACAAGCCGACCAGCGCGAAGCGCCTCATCGGCGGTCCCCCTGCCGACAAGTCGGCTCGATGGTCGTTCGACGGGAGCACGCTCGGGAACACGGCCGCCTCCAAGGTCGCCCGCAACGGCATGGTGCGCACCTTCCAGCTGACGAAGGCCCTGTCGCGCATGACGGTGCTCGACAACATGCTGCTCGGCGCCCGCGACCAGCCCGGCGAGAACATGCTGGTCGCCCTGATCCCGCCGCTGTGGAGGAAACGCGAGAAGGAGGTCATCGCGAAGGCGATGGACCTGCTCGAGCGCTTCAAGCTGTACGAGAAGCGCGAGGACCTCGCCGGATCCCTCTCCGGAGGTCAGAAGAAGCTGCTCGAGATGGCGCGGGCGCTCATGAGCGATCCGAAGATGATCATGCTCGACGAGCCGATGGCCGGCGTCAACCCGGCGCTCACGCAGTCGCTGCTCGGTCACATCCAAGCGCTCCGAGATGACGGCACCACCGTGCTGTTCGTCGAGCACGACATGCACATGGTGCGCCATATCTCCGACTGGGTGGTCGTCATGGCCCAGGGCGCGATCGTCGCAGAGGGCCCTGCGAGCGACGTGATGAACCAGCAGGCGGTGATCGACGCGTACCTCGGCGCGCACCACGACACCGACCTCGGCGACGACGCCCTGCTCGACACCTCGGTGATCGAGCAGTTCGAGGCCGAGGCCGAGGCAGCGGATGCGGCCGCCGAGGCGCAGATCGACGAGGCGCTCGGAAAGGAGCCCCGGTCATGACCACCGACAACGAACCGGTCCTCGTCGCGAAAGACCTGCACGCCGGATACCTGCCGGGCGTCAACATCCTCAACGGCGTCAACATCATCGCGCGTCCGGGCGAGCTGATCGGCATCATCGGGCCGAACGGCGCGGGCAAGTCCACGTTCCTGAAGGCCGTGTTCGGCCAGGTGTCGATCCGGCAGGGGTCCGTTACGCTGAAGGGCCAGGACATCACCGGCTGGAAGCCGAACCGGCTGGTTTCGACGGGCGTGGGGTTCGTGCCGCAGACGAACAACGTCTTCCCGTCGCTGACCATCCAGGAGAACCTGCAGATGGGCATCTACCAGAAGCCCAAGAAGTTCCGGGAGCAGCTCGACAAGATCTTCGAGATCTTCCCCGTGCTCGCCGACCGACGCGACCAGCGCGCGGGATCGCTCTCCGGCGGCGAGCGGCAGTCCGTCGCGATGGCACGGGCGCTCATGATGGACCCGTCCGTGCTGCTGCTCGACGAGCCCTCCGCGGGGCTTTCGCCCGTGCGGCAGGATGAGACCTTCATCCGCACCCGCCGCATCAACAAGGCGGGCGTGAGTGTGATCATGGTGGAGCAGAACGCCCGGCGCTGCCTGCAGATCTGCGACCGCGCATACGTGCTCGACCAGGGCCGCGACGCATACACCGGCACGGGCCGCGAGCTTGCGAAGGACCCGAAGGTGATCCAGCTCTACCTCGGCACGCTCGCGGCCGACGTGGAGGCCGAGACAGCCTCGACCGGTCCCGCGCCGACGCCGTCTGCGACCGAGGAACCCGCACCCGCCGGGTACGTCTCTCCCGACGAGCAGGTGCCGAGCGCGATCGGCGGAGCGCCGACGTCCGCGGAGGACCTTCCGCCCGGGAGAGAGCCGATGTCGGGCCCGGGCGTCGAGACCGCCGCGGAGGATCCCGAAAAGGCCTGATCCTCACACGCCGACGGGGTGGATGCAGCGCGCTGCATCCACCCCGTCGGCGTTCCAGCCCTCGCCCTCTCGTACCGTCTCGCCCGCCCAGCGCGCGTCGTCAGTGCTGATTCGCGTGGATCCAGGAGAACACGAGGAGGGCGCCCCTGGGGGCACACACACAGCGGCTTGATCCGGGCCACGCGCGAGTGACGACGACGAAGATCCCCGGGGGCGAACCCCCGGGGACCTTCGGCCGTGATGCTAGCGGTTCAGGACTCGCCCTCGACCGCGCTCACCCAGACGGGGACGTTGTCACCGTCGAACTTGTAGATGCCGATGAAGGCGCTCGACGGGTCGTTCGACTCGTTGAAGGGACCCGCGCCCGACACGCCCGTGTAGTGGATCTCGTCGCCGGCGGCGATGAGCTCCTTGCACTCGGCGTACGTCGAGCACTCGGTGCCGCCGCTCGCACCCGAGACCGCGGCCAGGTTGGCCTGGATAGTCGCCGGATCGGTCGCGCCGCCCTCGAGCGCTGCGAGGGCTGCGAGGATCACGGCGTCGTACGACTCCGCCGAGTACGAGTAGTCGTCCAGGGCGGAACCCTCGACAGCCTCGTGCCAGGCCGATGCCCGCTCCTTGAAGTCGTCAGCCGCGTTCGCGCCCGGGATGGTGCCTTGTGCGCCTTCCAGCGTGCCCGGCTCGAAGTCAGACGAGAAGTCCGAGGTGTTGCCGTCGGTGTAGTAGGTGCGGGACATGTCCCAGCCCTGCGAGACGAGCTCGGGGATGATCGCCTTGGTCTCGTCGAACGCGATGATCACGATCGCGTCGGGGTCGGTGGCGAGTGCCGCCGTGACCTCGGACGAGAAGGTGGTCTGGCCGGGAGGGAACTCCTGACCGGCACCGCTCGCCCCGTACGTCACCGCGCCGCCGGCCGAGGTGACCGTCTCCTCGACGACGTCGCGCAAGCCCGTGCCGTAGGCGTCGTTGAAGACCAGGAACGCGACGTTGGCGTTGCCGTCGCCCGTGATGAGCTGGCCGAGCGCCGAGCCCTGCACGGTGTCCGGCGGTGCGGTGCGGAAGAAGAAGTCCGAGTAGCCCGACAGCGACGCGGCCGTGTTGGCAGGCGAGATCTGAACGACCGGGCTCGCACCCGTGGTCAGCTTGTCGACGACGTTCAGCGATACCGAGGACGATGCGGCGCCGATGACGACCGAGACGTCCGCGTTCAGGAGGTCGTCCGCCGAGGCCGACGACACGGTCATGTCGTTGCTGTCGCCAGAGTCCGTCCAGAACGTGCAGGCGGAGTCGCCCGCCGCGACGATGTCGTCGACCGCGAGGCCGACGCCGGCGATCTCGGGCGGTCCGAGGAACGCGAGCGTGCCCGTGACCGGCAGCAGTGTGCCGACCTTCAGGGTGTCGGCGCTCGTCGCATCATTGGCACAATCCTGCGCAACGTAGTCGGCCGAGCCGCCGTCGGAGCTTTCCGTGGGCGTGCTTTCGCCGCCGCCGGCGCATCCGACCAGCGCGAGGGCCGAGACGCCCGTGAGGGCGACCGCGGCGTACCACGCCTTCTTGGAGCGAACCATGTGGTTCCGTCCTTTCACTGTCTTGTGATGTGCGACCCTGACGCCGCTATGCGCCAGAAGCTATCCACACATTGTTACGAGTGTGTTGTAGGCGCGCGTCGTGCACAGTACCCGCCGGCTTTCGCGACTCAATCGTTATCTAAACGGCCCGAAAGCCGCGGATCACGTCAGTTCGACGATGTCGGACGCCTCATCCGCGCCGTCCCGCGACGGGCGTCCGCGACGCCCCGCGACGACCGAGTCCACGGTGAGCAGGATGAGGGCGAGCCACACGATCGCGAAGCCGATCCAGCGCCCGAGAGTCATCTCCTCGCCGAGCAGCCACGCCCCGATGACGAACTGCAGGATGGGCGCGACGAACTGCAGGATGCCGAGGAGCGTCAGCGGTGCGCGCCGCGCGCCGGCGGCGAAGAGCAGGAGCGGCGTCGCCGTCGCGACCCCCGCGAGGAGCAGGAGGACCGCCTGCGGGTTGCCGACGGAGAAGAACAGGAAGCCGCTCGTGGCGCCCACGATCCCCAGCTGCACGAGCGCGACCGGGGTGAGCCACAGCGACTCGAGCGTGAGGCCACTCACGGCGTCGACCGCGGGGCCGATGCGCTTCTTCACCAGGCCGTAGAAGCCGAAGGAGAACGCGAGCGACAGGGCGATCCACGGAAACGCGCCGTATCCGACCACGATCACGATGACTGCCGCAGCCGCCAGTCCGAGCGCGATCCACTGCGTGAGACGCAGGCGCTCCCGCAGCACCAGCACGCCGAGCAGGACCGTGACGATCGGATTGATGAAGTAGCCGAGACTCGTCTCGATCACGTGCCCCGTCAGTGTGGCGATCAGGAAGACCTGCCAGTTGACGTAGATGAGAGCCCCGGCGACCGCCGTCCAGCCGAGCAGACGCGGCTGACGCAGGATGGCGACGAAGCGCCGCCACGATCGGGTCACGACGATCAGGAGCGCGCAGAAGACCAGGGACAGGAGGATCCGCCAGGCCACGATCTCGAACGGGCCGATGGGCGCGAGCAGCACGAAGTAGAGCGGCAGGAATCCCCAGAGGAAGTACGCGCCGAACGCATACAGACCGCCCGCGGCGTGCTGCGAGGCGGGCTGACGGGTCACCGCATCAGCCTAGGACGGGCAGGTCACGGACGGATGCCGCAGAGCCTCCGCCTGCCTGCCGATCACCGGCCGTTTCCTGCCACGCGAGGGGACGACGGAGGGCCCGGCCGCAGGTCGCGGCCGGGCCCTCCGGGGGTGTCGTCAGCGAACGACGACGGCGAGGACGTCGCGAGCCGAGAGCACCAGGTACTCGTCGGCGCCGAACTTGACCTCGGTCCCGCCGTACTTGCTGTAGATCACGCGGTCGCCGACGGCGACGTCGAGCGGGACACGGTTGCCGTTGTCGTCGATACGGCCGGGGCCCACGGCCACGACCTCGCCCTCCTGGGGCTTCTCCTTCGCGGTGTCGGGGATGACCAGGCCACTAGCGGTGGTCTGCTCAGCCTCGACCTGCTGGATGACGATGCGGTCCTCGAGCGGCTTGATGGAAACCGACACGGTCTACCTCTTCTTTCTCGCTTCGTGAAACGGAAGACTCATTAGCACCCTCACACCGAGAGTGCTAACGCAAGTCTAGGGGCGTCCTGGCACTCTCGCAACGCGAGTGCCAATCCATGACGACCGATGACCCGCTGCACCCGTCGAGTGCCCACCACTCGCGGGCGAAGTCGGGGAGACCTTCACGAGTCGTCGACGCTCACCCGCCCGGCGACCGGTGGGAGCCGCCGCCGTAGGCTGGGCCGATGGAGATGATCGAGCTGCGCACGCTGCTGACCGCGGAGGGGCTGCGACTGCTCGACGAGGTCGGCATCGTCGACTCGACGACGGATGCGGCCGCGGCGGTCGGGCGGCTGCGCGCGGCGGGGCACTCCCCCGACCTGGTCGCCGCCGTCGTGACGCAGGCGCGGTTGCGGACACGCGGACGCGCGAAGTTCGGCGATTTCGCCGCACGCATGCTGTTCACCCGTGCGGGCCTCGAGCAGGCGACCCGCCTCGGTGTCGCCGCCTGGCACGCGGGACGCTTCCGTGACGCCGGCCGCACGCACGTCGCGGATCTCGGATGCGGCATCGGCGGCGACGCGCTCGGGTTCGCGGCCCTCGGGCTCGAGGTCACGGCGGTGGACGCCGACGAGGTGACCGCGGCGGTCGCCGCCTACAACCTCGCGCCGTTCGGGGCGGAGGCCCACGTGCGGCACGACCGCGCGGAGGAGACCCCCCTCGACGGCATCGACGCGGTGTGGCTGGACCCTGCCCGCCGCACCGCGGGGCACGACGAGACGACCCGTCTGCGTGCGGCCGACTACACCCCGCCGCTCGACTGGGCCTTCGCGCTGGCGGCCCGCATCCCGACGGGGATCAAGCTCGGCCCCGGCTTCGACCGCACGGACATCCCCGACGGCGTCGAGGCGCAGTGGATCAGCGTCGACGGATCGACGATCGAGCTCGTGCTCTGGTCGGGTGCGCTCGCGCGTCCCGGCGTGCGACGCGCGGCGCTCGTCATCCGCGGCGACGAGACCCACGAGGTCACCGCGGCGACGGATGCGGACGACGCCCCGACCCGCGAGCTCGGCGCGTTCGTGCACGAGCCGGAGGGCGCCGTCATCCGGGCGCGGCTGATCGGCGACGTCGCACGGGCGCTGGATGCCGGCATGCTCGACCCCCGCATCGCCTACCTCACGTCGGACACGGCGGTGACGAGCCCCTTCGTGCGGTCGTTCCGCATCCGCGAGGAGCTGCCCTTCGACACGAAGAAGCTCGCGCGGGCGCTGCGCGAGCGCGGGATCGGCCGGCTCGAGATCAAGAAGCGCGGCGTCGACCTCGACCCTGCCGTGCTGCGGACGAGGCTGAAGCTGTCGGGCGACGAGGGGGCGACCCTGCTGCTGACGCGGACCGGCGATCGGCGCCGCGCGCTGCTCGCCGACCGCGTGGGCTGAGCGCGGCCCGGGCCGGCCTCGCCGAGCGGGCGCGCGCCCGGGGTGCGTCATGCCGGCGGGTGGGGCGGGTGCCGTCAGCGGGTGCTGCCCGCCCACCGCCCGTCGCGCGTGCGCACGGCCATCAGCACGTTCGTGACGGCGTTGATCGCCAGGGACACCGCCGTCAGGCCGATCGCGATCGCGGGGAGGAGGGCAGAGCCTCCCTGCGCCGCGACCGCGATCGCGGCGACGACGGCGCCCAGAGCAGCGGCCCCGGTGCACGCGCCGCGCAGCGCGTACGACCGTACCTGTGCGGCGCGCGCCGCCGCGGGATCCCCGGTCGCCGGCTGCCGCAGGCGGGCTGTACCCGCTCTCGTGTCGGCCAGCATGACCGAGCCGAGTCCCGCGAGGCCGACGATCATCAGGAACACTCCGACCGCTGCGGCGGGGGCGCCGAAGCTCAGAACGATCAGCGATATGCCCAGGAGCGGGAGGCAGAGCACCAGGACGCTCACGCCGCCGGCGAGGTTCCATCCCGGCAGCACCGCCCGCGGCTGGCCGAGCAGCGTCCAGCGCTTCACCGGTGCGACCGCCGCCGCCTGCGAAGCGGCCTGTGCGGGCGGAAGGGGGGATGCGGGCGGCATGGGCTGCACATGCGTCGTCCATGCCGTGCCATCCCACCAGCGCAGCTGGCCGGGCACGCCCGCGTCGTACCAGCCGGGCGGGGCGGAGGACGGAGTCGTCATCTCATGCCTTCGCGGCCACTCACCGGGCGGACGACGGGACTCTGCGCCGAGGGTGGGTTCGCCGGCCCGCACTGCCGGCCACGCTCCCGAGCCGCCCACACGAAGCAGACGATCGAGATCGCCGCGAGACCTGCGACCGCCGCGAGGTCGATCAGCAGGAACCCGACGTTACCCGACAGGAACGCAGCCGCCGCGAACACCAGTCCCCACGGGATCGGGACGAGGGCGACCCACCCCGCGATCCGGGCTCGCGTGCCCTTATCGCCGCCTGCGGGCATCGGCATCGGCTGAGCCGAAGGGAGCGACGAGCCGCGCACCGACGGCATCGGATGGACGTGCTCGGTCCACTTTGCACCATCCCACCAGCGCAGCTGGCCTGGGACGCCCGCGTCGTACCAGCCGGGAGGCGAGGAGGGGTTCGTCATTCTCAACTCGCGAACGCCGACCGGGTCCAGTCGAGCGCCGGGGAGGAGGCCAGGCGGTCCGCGATGCCGGCGTTCCGGCTCGACGAGTTCGTGAATGCCATTATCACGCTGCCGATGCTGATGAGCACTCCGATGACCGATGCGATGAGACCGATGATCGGCCCGATGCCGGTCGGTGCCGTGGCGATCGCCGCGACGAGGCCGACGACGGCGATCACGAGCCCGAGATATGCCCAGTTCAGCTCGGCGAAGAAGGAATCCAGCGATGCGGCGACATCGTTCAGGACGTTCTCGAGCGCGCGTCCGTTCTCCTCGACCCGATCCACGTCGCGCACCTGCTCGCTGAATGCAGCCTGGTACGAGTCGGATGCCGGGGAATCCCAGGCGTCGTCGTCGGCGGCCCCGAGGACGTCCATCGTCATGGCCGAGCCGAGGGTGGCGCCGGCGGCGGTCACCGCGGTGGCGATCTGCGTTGCCGCCTCACGCAGCAGCGACGGTCGGCCCACGGATTTCGCGAGCAGGCGCAGCATGTCGATGGCCTCCAGCATGACATCTGCCGCGCGGTTGACCGCCTCCATGATGAGGTCGAACGCCGCGTCCTTCGCCCAGCCGGGGAGCGGCAGCCCATAGATGCGAATCGCGTCCAGCCCCGCGCGGACGATGCCGGGGGCTGCGGCGAGCGCCGCCCTGACGTCGCGTTCGGCGTTGTCGCAGCCGGAGATGATCAGCTCGGCGATCGCTTCGGGATGCATGTGCCTACCTTCCTGCCACGGCTTCGATCTCGGCGACGTTGTCTTCCTCGGCGGTGCGGTACTGCTCGGCGGCCCAGTCGAGGGTCTCGGCGATCCCGTCGAACTGCTCCACGCCGTCTTCGAGTGCCGAGGTCAATGCGAGGACGGCTTTGGCGTATGCGACGAAGACGTCCTGGGCGCCGGGCAGGACGGAGAACGCCAGCGGCTCGGGCCGCGGTATCCCGTCTTTGACCCCGGTGAGCTGATCACGCCACCCCCGCCACAGCTGCGCATCCTCCTGCAGTATGCCGGGAGACACCCGGAAGTCGTCCACCATGTTCAGTCCTCCCCCGCATCGATGTCCTCGTGGGCCCTCGCCGCCTCTGCCGCGGCGAGTACTTCCGTCTCGATCACCGCTTCGGAGGACCTCTCCAGCCAGTCCGGATCACACCGCAGTTCCACGATCATTCCCGCCGCCATGGCCATACCGACCGTGCGCTGATCGTTCCAACGCAGGCGGGGCGGTTCGTCCGGCAAACCGGATCGGCCTTCGAGCACCTGGGCGACGAGCGCCTGCACGTCGATGCCGCTCGCCTCTGACTTCGCTCGCAGGTCGGCCGCGTCGCGCACCGGGCGCTTCTCGATAGCACGACCCACGGCGATCGAGATCTCCTCACCGAGGCGTTCCCCGTCGAGCGCCTCACGGGCCACGGGGTCGATCGTGAGCCCGACCAGCCGGGCGTCCTCATCGACCTTCGCAGTCACGGCCGTCGGTTCGGGGAACGTCACGAGCTCCGTGAGGCGGTCCTGGATGCGCCCCAGATCAGTGACGGTGGACTCCGCCTTGCGTCTCAGCCGATCTAGACGGGCGAGGACGTCGTCGTCGGGAACGGCGGTCGGGTCGCCGGGTGTCGTCATGTCTCGTAGTTCTTCCTTCGTCCGCCGGTCGCTCAGCCGCAGCGCGCGATCACGGCCGATTCGGTGGCGGTATAGCGGGACGCGACGCTGTGCAGCAACGCAACGGCTGCGGCACCCCACTCCCTGAGGGAGTCCATCGATGTCAGCCAATCCGTCTGCGCCCGTTGATACGCATCGGAGGCGTCGCCGGACCACTGGCCCGAGAGGAGCGAGAGCGCGGCACTGAGGTCGCCGAGCTCCTGGTCCATGCCGGCCAGCGCGTCTGTCAGCTCGTCGGCCAGGGCTGTGAGGGCGTCCGGATCAGCTTCGATGGCATCGGCCATTCCTGCATGGTAGCCGCCCGAGCCCACCCGCGCGGCGCTGACATCCGCACTGTGGACAACGTCGTCTCAGCCGACCCAGCCCGCCCGGTACGCGGCCCACACGAGCCACCCCGCGCTGTAGACGACCGAGACCGCGCCGAGCACAATCGTCCAGACCGCGATCTGCCTGGACTCGAACGGACGGCGCAGCGACAGGATGCCGAGCGCCACCGCCGTCACCCCGATCGGGAACGCCACCCCCACCACGAGCGAGGCGATCAGCCCGACGACCGCGAACCCGAGCCCGATGGCGGCGAAGTTTGCCGGACGCAGCATCGGGGGCGGCGTGAGCACGGCGCCGGTCACCGAAACGAGCTCGAGCCGCTCCTCGGTGATCTCCACCGGCGCCGTGGGCGGACGGGTGAAGCCGCCCCGGTGCGCGCCCGGGAGCGTCGCCTCCGCCGCGGGCGCCGCGACGTCGGGAGACGCCACCTCCACGTGCGCCGCGACGTGCAGCTCAGGAACCACCACGACATCGGGGACCGGAGCGGCTGCCGGGGCCGCCGATTCCGGAGCGGCCGGATCGGACCGCGCCGCCGGGTCGGCGCCCGGAACGACCGCCGGGCTCGACGCCCGAGCCACCGCCTGCGTCGCGGATGCGGAGGCCGCCGGAGCCCGGGGCCCATGGGTCGCGGCGGCCGCGGCATCCGATGCCGACGTCTCGGGAGCCCGGGTCGCGGTCTCCCCCGCTGCTACCGAGGCTGCCGTCACGTCGGCGGACCGGACCACGGCGTCCGCGGCGTCGAACACGGGCTCTGCGGCCACGACCGCGGAGTCGGAGCCTGCGGCCTCGGGAGCCGGCGCCGGGTCGTGCTCGAGCGCGGCGAAGGCGGCGAGGATCGGCTGCGCGGATGCATCGTCGAAGCTCAGCTCGATGTCTGGCGCGGCGCGATCGATCGTCCGGTCGGGGCGGTCGGATGCCGCACCGCCGGCCGCCGCATCCGGCCGCGCGGGCTGATCGCTCACATCGGCACCTCCGCGCTCGCCTCGGCGATCTGGATCTCGGTCACCGGCAGGGTCGAGTCGGCGCCGAACGACAGGGTCGAGGGACGCCGCCCCGCCATGATCAGCTCGGACGCGAGGGCGGCGATCATCGCCCCGTTGTCGGTGCAGAGGCTGAGCGGCGGGATGCGCACCGTGACGCCGGCGGCGGCTCCGCGCTCGAGCGCGACCGCGCGAAGACGCCGGTTGGCGATGACGCCGCCGCCGAGCAGCAGCCGCGGCACACCGTGCCGCGCGCACGCATCGAGCGCCTTGGCCACGAGCACGTCGACGACCGACTCGCGGAAGGACGCCGCGACATCGGGCACGGAATGCTCCGGGGTCTGCTCCACGTACCGGGCCACGGCCGTCTTCAGCCCGGAGAACGAGAAGTCGTAGCGGTGCCGCTCCATGTCGGACGCGCGGGAGAGGCCCCGCGGGAACCGGATGGCACGCGGATCGCCCGTCGCCGCGGCGCGGTCGATCTCGGGGCCGCCAGGATACGGCAGCCCCAGGATCCGGGCGACCTTGTCGAAGGCCTCGCCCGCCGCGTCGTCGACCGTCTCGCCGAGCATCTCGACGTCGGAGGTCAGGTCGCGCACGAGCAGCAGCGACGTGTGCCCGCCGCTCACCAGCAGCGCGACGGTCGGGTACTCGAGCGGCGGCGCGTCGGCGTCGAGGATGTCGGCGGCGATGTGGCCGACGAGGTGGTTCACCGCGTACAACGGCTTGTCGAGACCCACGGCCAGTGCCTTCGCGGCGCCCACCCCCACCATGAGCGCGCCGGCGAGGCCCGGCCCGCTCGTGACGGCGACGGCGTCGAGGTCGTCGAGCGCGACGCCCGCCTCGGCGAGCGCCGCCTCGATCGAGGGCTGCAGGGCCTCGAGGTGCGCCCGGGCCGCCACCTCGGGCACGACGCCGCCGTAGCGGGCGTGCTCGTCCATCGAGCTCGCGATCGTGTTCGAGAGCAGCGTGCGGCCGCGCACGATCCCGATCCCGGTCTCGTCGCAGCTCGTCTCTATTCCGAGGACGAGGGGTTCGGCAGCGCTCATCAGCACCATCCTCCCGGTGCGGCGCCCGCGACCGCCGCGACTTCTCCGTCGCCGGGGTCTCCGGCTCCGGCGAGTCCGTGAACGTGCGCTTCGGGAGGAGTTGCGGCCGTCCACGCGGGCACGTCGAGGGTCATCACGATCGCGTCCACGTCGTCGGGCTGGTAATAGCGGGGGCGCCGCCCGGCGACGGCGAAGCCCTCGGAGGCGTACAGCGCCTGCGCGACCGGGTTGTCGGCGCGCACCTCGAGGAAGAGGTCGCGGACGCCTCGCTCCCGGGCGAGGGCGATGAGCGCGCGCAGCAGCACGCGCCCGCTCCCCCGACCCCGGAAGGCCTCGGCCACCGCGATCGTCTGCACGTCGCCGTCGCGCGCGCCCGCGACCGCCCGCACGCCCGCGTAGCCGGCCAGCCGCCCGGCCTGCTCGAGCACGACGTAACGGCCGTGCGGGGAGACGAGCTCCTCGCGCATCATCGCCTCGCTCCACGCATCGGTCGGGAACGAAGCCCTCTCGAGACGCATGATGGCCTCGAGGTCGGCCGGCGTCGCGTCGCGGATCACGCCGACACCCGCTTGGGGGCATGCCCGACGGTGACATCGGGAGAGCGCAGATACAGCGGCTCGGCGGTGGCGAGCCCCCGGCCGGCGGCGAGCGCCCGGGCCGCGGCGAGGGCGAGCAGCGCGGCGGGCACGGCGGAGGCGTCGAGGCGCGCCGCCTCCAGCTCGTCGAGGCGCGCGTCGAGATCGTCGCGCGGCACCAGTGCGGGCTCGGTGACGCGCACGGGCAGTCCGTCGTCGTCGAGCCCGTCGTACACCGTGTAGGCGAACTCGCGGCGACGGGCGTCGGTGACGACCGCGAACCGCGGGGAGCGGCGACCCTCGATCTCGGCGGCGATCAGCACGCCCAGCGCGACCGCGTCGTGGCTCGGCACCGCAATGACGGGGATCCCCCGGGCCAGGGCGAACGCACGGGCGGCGGCGATGCCGATCCGCAGGCCCGTGAACGGCCCCGGGCCCATGCCCGCCGCCACGTGCGTGATGACGTCCCCGCCGCTCGCGGGCAGCCCCGTGCCGTGCGCCGCGGTGGCGGCCGCCGCATCCGTCGCCCGCCGCAGCAGATCGCCGATGACCTCGGCGTGCCCGAGCGGGTCGTCGCCGGCGACCTCGGCGCGCACGACGCCGTCCGCGTCGACCACGGCCACGGCCGTGCCGAGAGAGGTGTCGATGCCGAGGATCACCCTTCCAGGGTATCCGCCCGCCCGGCCTCGCTCCCGCGCGTTCCTCGGGCGTCCCGCCTCTGCGCGACGAGGACGGGGCGCCGCGCAATCCGCACGGGCCGCCGCCGCGAACAACCGTCATGAACGGGGATGCGGCGCGCACCGCACTGCGACCGGGCGAGGCCGAGCTGGGGCTGCGTCGGGTGCGCGTGGGCGACATGGTCGTGCGCACCGGTCGCGCGCGTGGCGACACCGCCACGCTGATGCTGCACGGAGCGGCGGGGTCATGGACGACGTGGACGCCGCTGCTCGCCGCATCCGACCGCGCCGGCGCTCCCCTCACCGACGTCGTGATCCCGGACCTGCCCGGATGGGGCGAGAGCACGGGGACGGTCGACGACGTCGGGCGGCTGTCGGCCGATCTCGCCGCGCTCGTCCGATCGCTCGGCTATGCGCGGTGGCGGATCGTCGGGCACTCGCTCGGCGGGTTCATCGCCCTCGACCTCGCGAGCCGCGAGCGGGCCGCCACCGTCGGGGTCGGCCTCGTCTCGCCGAGCGGTCCCGGCGTGCAGGCGGTGGCCCGCCGACCGGTCGCCGGCGCCGCGCGCGTGCCCGGGTTCGCGGGGATGCTGGTGGCCATGCGGGTGCTCGAGGCGCTCGGAGACTCGGCACGCGGGCTCGTCCGCGGCCTCGACCGGCTCGGGCTGCTGCGCCCGCTCGCCGCTCCCCTGTTCGCGCGGCCGCGCCGGATCGACCGCTCCGTGATCGCCGCGCTGGCCGACGAGATCCGCCCGGGCGCGTTCCGCAGCGCCGTGCGGATCGCCGCGGACTACGACGAGACCCGCTGGCGCCGCATCCGCTGCCCGGTGCGCTCGGTGCGCGGCGAGCGCGATGTCTTCACCGGGACCGGCGAGAGCACGCGGCTCGCCCGGCTCGTTCCCGGATTCTCGGAGGTGCGGATGCGGTCGGCCGGGCACTTCGCGCACCTCGAGCAGCCGGAGGGCACGCTGCGGGCGCTCGCCCTGGGCGCGCCGGACGCCGATCCGGTGGTGTGGCGCGCCTACCGACGGGAGCCCGTGCCCGGCGTCGCTCGCCCGCCCGTGGAGCACCCCGCCCCCGTGTAGGGCGTCCTTCCCGCGGCCTGTCGGGCGTGACGGTGCGACGGGTGGGACCTACGGGCGTCGGGTGATGCTCACGAGCCGGGGGGTGTCCGCGTCGAGCTCGAGCGTCGCCCGCGAGTAGGTTCCGCAGGCGGTGTCGACGCCACGGCCGTGCCACTCGCGATCGAGCTCGATCTCCCACCAGCTGTCGGCGAGCCCGTCGACCATCCCGCGCCCCCACTCGACCACCACGACCGAGCCGGGCAGATCGATGTCGAGGTCCTCGAGCTCGAGGGCGGAGCCGAGCCGGTAGGCGTCGACGTGCACGAGCGGCGCGCCCCCGACGAGCGAGGGATGCGTCCGTGCGATCACGAAGGTCGGGCTCTGCACGGGACCGCGAACGCCCAGACCCTCGGCGATGCCGCGGGTGAGGGTCGTCTTGCCGGCGCCCAGCGGACCGGTGAGCACGAGCAGATCGCCGGCGCTCAGGCGGGCTCCGATGTCGCGTCCGAGCTGTTCCATCGCCTCCGGCGAGTCGACCTCGCGCCGACCGGCGAGATCGGCGAGCCCGGCCGCCCGCGTGTCGTGTCCCATGCCCGGTGCAACGTCGGCGCGGCGCGGTTCATGCCCGCTCACGACGACACCTGCCGGCGCGGCACCCGCGCCCCGATCCGGGTCACGATCTCGTAGTTGATGGTGCCGGCCGCATCCGCCCACGCCGTCGCACCGGGCGCTCCCAGCGTCGGGTCGCCGAAGAGCGTGGCCTCGTCGCCGACGGACACCTCGGCGTCGCCGACGTCGACCACGAACTGGTCCATCGCGATCCGCCCGGCGACGTGGAAGCCCTGCCCGCCGATCCGCACGGGACCGATGCCCGACGCCTGCCGCGGCACGCCGTCGGCGTAGCCCAGCGGCACGAGGGCGAGGGTCGTCTCCCTGTCGGTCGTGTAGTCATATCCGTAGGACACGCCCTGGCCCGCCGCCACGCGCCGCACCGCGGCGACCGAGGCGCGCAGGGTCATCGCGGGGCGCAGGCCGAGATCGGCCGAGGAGCGGCCGGCGAACGGCGACAGCCCGTAGACGCCGATGCCGATCCGCACGCAGTTCAGCCGCGTCTCGGGCAGATCGATCGCCGCGTGGGTGGCGGCGATGTGCCGCAGGCGCGGCGAGAGACCCGAGGCGGTCGCAGCGGCGACGCCCGCCTCGAAGCGCGCGAGCGCGGTGCGGTCCGCATCCGCGGATGCGTTGGAGAGGTGGCTGAAGATGCCGATCACCCGGATGCGGCCGAGCCGCTCGAGACGCGCCGCCTCGGCGAAGACGATGCGATCGGCGCCGGGCGAGATGCCGTTGCGGCCGAGCCCGGTCTCGAGCTTGAGATGCACGATCGCCGGGCGCTCGCCCGTCGCGGCGGCCGCCACGGCGTTCAGCTGCTCGAGACTCGAGACGCCGAGCTCGATCCCCCGTTCCACGGCCTCGCCGAACGTCGCGCCGGGTGCGTGCAGCCAGGCGAGGATCGGCGCGTCGATGCCGGCTCCGCGCAGCGCCAGCGCTTCGGCGACGTCGGCGACGCCGAGGCGGGACGCGCCTCCCGCCAGTGCCGCCGCCGCGGAGCGGGCCGCCCCGTGGCCGTAGCCGTCGGCCTTCACCACGGCGAGCACCTCGACGCCCACGAGACGGCGGAGCTGCCGCACGTTGTGCTCGATCGCCCCGACGTCGATCGTCGCCTCGCGCATCACGCCCGCCGGAAGCCCGCTCATGCCCGTCTCCCTCTGCTCATGTCCGTACCTCGCTCTGGCTCTGGCTCTGGCTCTCGCTCTCGCTCTCGGCGACGACGTAGGCCGTGGCGAGGCCGGCGTCGTGACTCAGGGAGAGGTGGAGGGCCGTGATCCCGCGCGACGCGACCACCTCGGCGGTCGACCCGGTGAGAGTGAACCACGGCCGGCCGGAGGGCTCCGGCGTGATCTCGATCTCGGTCCAGTGCACGCCGTCCGAGCCGCCGAGGGCCTTGATCAACGCCTCCTTGGCCGCGTACCGGGCAGCCAGGGAACGCGGGGAGAGCGTCCGCTCCCCCGGGGAGAACAACCGTTCGCGCAGCCGCGGGGTACGCGCCAGGGTGCGCTCGAAGCGGGGGATGTCGACGAGGTCGACGCCGATCCCGACGATCATGTGCCCCTCCCGGATGCGGCGGCCCACCGCATCCGCCACTCTATCCGCGCGACGCCCCTCGCCCGTCGGTCCCATGCTCCGCCTCCCCCGCCCACCCGGACAGACGGACGGGACGCGAGCGGGCGGGGCCGGGGCGAAACCGGCCTACTCGACGGTGACGGACTTCGCGAGGTTTCGGGGCTGATCCACGTCGAGACCCTTCGCCGTCGCGAGGCCCATGGCGAAGATGTGCAGCGGCACGACCGCGAGCAGCGGCTCGAAGAGGGGCCCTGCGAGCGGGATGCGCAGCACCTCGTCGGCGAACGGCAGCACGGCGGCGTCGCCCTCCTCGGCGATCACGATCACGCGGGCGCCACGGGCGCGGATCTCCTGGATGTTCGAGACCACCTTGTCGTGCAGCAGCGCCGACTCGCGCGGCGACGGCACGATCACGAACACCGGCTGACCGGGCTCGATGAGGGCGATCGGGCCGTGCTTGAGCTCGCCCGCGGCGAAGCCCTCGGCGTGGATGTACGAGATCTCCTTGAGCTTCAGCGCACCCTCGAGGGCGATCGGGTAGCCGACGTGACGGCCGAGGAACAGCACCGAGCGGGTGTCGGCCATCCAGCGCGCGAGCTGGGTGGTGCGCTCCTGCTCGCGCTCGAGGATCCGGCTGATCTTGCCGGGAACGGCCTCGAGCTCGCGCACGTGACGGGCGATCTCGGCGTGCGGCAGCGATCCGCGCACCCGCGCGACGTGCAGCGCCAGCAGATACAGCGCGGTGATCTGCGCGACGAACGCCTTCGTCGAGGCGACGGCGACCTCGGGGCCGGCGTGCGTGTAGACGATCGCGTCGGACTCGCGCGGGATGGTGGCGCCCTGCGTGTTGCAGATCGACAGGGTGCGGGCGCCGCGCTCCCGGGCGTACTTGACCGCCATGAGCGTGTCCATCGTCTCGCCGGACTGGCTGATCGAGACGACCAGGGTGTCGGGGCCGATCACCGGGTCGCGATAGCGGAACTCGTGCGCGAGCTCCACGTCGACCGGCACGCGCGCCCACTGCTCGAGCGCGTACTTGCCGGTCTGCCCGGCGTAGGCGGCCGTGCCGCACGCGATCACGACGATCCGGTTGATCCCGGTGAACACGTCGTCGAGTCCGTCGAGCTCGGGGATGTCGACCAGGCCGTCGCGGATGCGGCCGAGCACCGTGTTCGCGACGGCCTCGGGCTCCTCCGAGACCTCCTTGGCCATGAACGAGGACCAGCCGCCCTTCTCCGCGGCGGCCGAGTCCCAGGTCACCTCGAAGGGCTCGACCTCGACGGGCTCGCCCCGGAAGTCCGTCACCTCGACACCGGCGGGCGTGATCGCGACGATCTCGTCCTGGCCGATCGCGAGGGCGTTGCGCGTGTGCTCGACGAACGCGGCGACGTCGGAGCCGAGGAAGTTCTCCCCCTCGCCCAGCCCGATCACGAGCGGCGAGTTGCGGCGGGCGGCGACGACGAGACCGGGGTGGTCCTGGTGCATCGCGAGCAGCGTGTAGGCGCCCTCGAAGCGGGCGACCGTCGCGCGGAAGGCGGCGACGAGATCACCGGATGCCGCGTACTCGCGCCCGATCATGATCGCGGCGACCTCGGTGTCGGTCTCGCTGCGGAACTCGTACCCCTCGCTCACGAGCTCGGCCTTCAGCGTCGCGAAGTTCTCGATGATGCCGTTGTGGATGACGGCGAGCTTGTCGTCATCGGCGAGGTGCGGGTGGGCGTTCGCGTCGGTGGGGCCGCCGTGCGTCGCCCAGCGGGTGTGGCCGATGCCGGTCGTGCCGTCTGCGAGCGGATGGCCGGCGAGGTCGTCGCGCAGCACCTGGAGCTTGCCGGCGCGCTTGCGCATCCCGAGCCCGCCGTCGGCGTCGATGATCGCGATGCCCGCCGAGTCGTAGCCGCGGTACTCCAGGCGGGCGAGCCCGGAGATCAGGATGTCCCGGCTCTGCCGAGGACCGACGTATCCGACGATTCCACACATGCGCCCAATCGTAGGCGAGCACGGCTGTCAGGCCGCCCCATGCCCCGCCCGGGCACGGCGCCGCGTCGGACTCGGGTCCGGGCGCGAGTCACCCACGGACGGCGGATGCGAGGCTCCGCCGGGACGCGCCGCGCACGAGGCTCATGCGCGAAGCGCGCTTGCTGCCGCGGAGACGAGAAGCGGACCCCCTCAACCCTGCCATTGGGGACTGGATAACTTGAGGGGGTCCGCGTGAACCGTCGACTGCTCCGGACCGGCGCGTTTGGGGACGACTGCCGATGAGCTGCTGGGGACAGCCTTGGAGCGCACGCCGACGGCGACACCAGTGTAGTCGACACACGGTGTCATATCTGCCCCCGCCTCCGGTCGTTCTTTTCCGGCTCTGCGGACGTTCCGCTCCACGCCCGCCGGGCGTCTCTCCGGGTGCCCGCGCCGTCACGCCGACCTCAGCCGCATTCGGCGACCCGAGCCTCGACATCCACCTCCTGCAGCAACGGGGTGTGCAGCACCGTCGGCGTCACCGCGCCCGGCTCCGGTGAGACGAATCGGAACTCGAGCGTCCGCGTCCGTCCAGGCGCGAGATCGGTGCGGCGAGTGCTCGCCGAGACGCCGTCGGCGTCGACATCCTGCGAGGAGACGAGCGCGCCGTCGAGGCGGACGCCCCCGAAGTACCAGCCCGCCGGAGCGGCGACGGTGACCGTCGGGGCGATGTCGCCGACGGCGGCACCCCAGATTCCTCCGCCGGTCACACTCACTGGCAACGCCGTCGCAGCATCCGCCGGCGCAGCGCTGGTGAGGGTCGCCGTGACGACGACCTCGGCCCGGCCGTCGTCTCGGCACACCGCCGAGCCTGCGCCGAGCGCGATGTCGAGGAACGGCGTCATCTTGCCGCCCGTGGCGTCGTTGAAGTAGACCGCGAAGGCGTCCTCCCCCGCCAAGCGCTGCCGAGCCTGCGGGCCGCCGAGCGCCGTGTCGATCAGCGCGGACTGCTCCGCGGCATGCGCGCTCCACACCGAGACACGGCCGTCCGCGACCGGCTGCTGCAGAGCAGAGAACAGCCGCAGCAGGTCGAGGTCTCCCGAGGTCAGGCGGGCGAAGACGGACTCCGCGATGCGCGCGAACGCGCCATCCTGCTGTTCCGGCGCAAGCGTGACGTACGGCTCGACGAGCAGCCTGTCGACGAGGTTGCCGGCGTCCAGCGACTGATCCCCCGCCTCGATCGGACCTGTCACCGCGAGAACCGCCTGCAACACGATCGGATCGATCGACACCACCGCGTCCGGCACGTTCCCGGTCGCCGACCGCCACCATTCCGAGGCGAGCCTGCCGGTCACGTCGAAGTCCGCCGTCATCGACGCGTTCTGCACGAAACGCCCGATCCCGTCGCCGAAAGAGGCGGTCTCCCCGGCAGGGAGGGCCGCCAGCGGCCGGTCTGCAGGAACGAAGTGCGAGGAGTCGCGCTGCTGTCCCAACGTCAGCTCGCCGTCGACGGCGATCAGCTCGATGAACGTTCCCGTGATGCCGCCGCCCGTGCGCAGCTCGGCCGTGTTCTGCACCATCACGAGCACGCGCCGGGAGCCGTCGATCCCGAGCATGTCGGGCACGAGCCCGCCCGCGTCCGCGAGCATCTCCACGACCGGCGCGACCGCCGCGAGCGCCTCGGCGAGCGTATCGACCTCGGCGGCCACCTGCGGCACCAGAGCGGTGCGTTCGAGCTCGTCCAGGGCGCGTTCCGCGCCACGCACGGTCGCGCGCGCGGTTTCGAGGGTCTCGCTCGCCGCGGCGAGCGCCGCCACGTCGGCGCCCGTGCCGCTGTCCGCCGTCGACGCCATCAGCTCCAGCACGGGCGTCGCGACGCGGTCGGCGAGAGCATCGAGCTGCGCGGAGCCGATGCGCACCGCCGCGAGGTTCGCGCCGATGACCGGCACGATCTCCGCCGCCCGCCAGAGCGGGTCGTCGCTCAGCCCGGCGGCATGGGCGGCGTGCCCGCGAAGGCGCTCCACCGCGTCGGTCGCTCCCGAGGGATCACCGGCCTGATACGCGGATGCGGCCTCGTGGGCGGCGGACCCGGCCAGGCCGAGCTCGTCCTGCACCTCGAGGGCACGCGCCACCACGCTCCCGGCGGCCGCCGCGACCACGATGCCGAGCAGCACGCCGCCGAGAACAGCGATCCGCGTCCTCCGGCGCGCCATCAGCGCGCGACGGGGTCGGCACGCCGCACCCGACGGGCGATGGCGAACACCCCTGCGCCGACCAGCATCGCGGCCACGCCCCCCAGGGCGATCGGCAGCACGGGGACCGCGTTGCCCGTGGCGGGCAGTGCCGCGGCCAGCCCCGCAGGATCGGCGGCGCAGCCGGAAGCGGGCGACGGATACGCCAGCGGCACCTCGAGCTCGGCTCCCGCGTGGACGACCGCGGTGATCGCGCCGCGCGTCCAACGGTAGTTGCCGTCGGTCTCGACCCACCGCTCGTCGGCGAGCTCCCACCCGGGCAACGCGCCCGTATCGGACGACGCGCCCGGCCAGAGGATCTCGCCGTCCAGACGTCCGTCCGAGAGCGCCCCGAGAGGCAGCTCCACCGCGTTCTTCCCGTCCGACAGCACGAGCGTCGCGGCGCCCGCGAGGTCGTCACCGCCGGTCAGCGTCAGCGAGTACGCGATCCACGGCGTGCCGTCGTGGCAGACCGGCTCCACCACGGAGCCCGCGAGCGTCGGCTCGCGCGGCGTCACCGGCGTGTACCGGTCTATCCCCGCGTGCGCCGCCGTCGGCGTTGCGATCACGAGCAGTGCCGCAATTCCCGCGGCACGCAGAATCTTCCCCCACATGTCAGCCTCCCCAAAGG
>NZ_CACSKB010000047.1 GCF_902706225.1 Microbacterium sp. 18062 | reverse complement strand
CACCGGATACACCCCGCCGCCGGCACCTCCGGCGCCCGAGGACCCCGACGCCCCCCGCGCCTGAGACGAGACGAGGCGAGGACCCCCCTCCACGCGGAGGGGGGTCCTCGCCTCCCGCGGGGTGGCGCACGAACGGCGTGGAAGCGATCCCGTTAGGATGTGAGAACGCCGTGGTCGCCCCTCGGTGACCTGCTTCGCGACCGGAAGGACACCGCGTGCCCCACGCAGCGACCCGGCTGCACAGCGTTCCGCTGGCGCAGGGATCTCTCGAGCTGTCGTGGGCGGCGGTGACGGACGTCGGCAAGCGCCGAGAGGTCAACCAGGACGCCCTCCTGGCCGATTTCCCGTTGTTCGTGGTGGCGGACGGCATGGGCGGGCACATCGGCGGCGAGATCGCGAGCTCGAACACGGTGACGCGCCTGAAGGCCGTCGTCGAGGCGGGATCGGTCACCCCGAAGACCATCGAGAAGGCGCTCGCGCGTGCGGTCAAGGACATCGCCGCCCACCCCGAGGCGACCGACGACGGCACCGGCACCACCGTGACCGGGGTCTACCTCGACACGAGCGGCACCGAACCGCACTGGGTGAGCCTCAACATCGGCGACTCGCGGGTGTACCTCCTCCGCGACGACACGCTCGTGCAGATCACCACCGACCACTCGGTCGTGCAGGAGCTCATCGCGGCCGGCCGGTTGAGCCCCGAAGAGGCCGAACACCACCCGTACGGGAACGTCATCACCCGTGCCGTCGGTCCGAGCGACAGCGTCCGTCCGGACTACGTGCGGCTCGAGGTCGTAGACGGAGACCGCTTCGTCATCTGCTCCGACGGCCTGACGAAGGAGCTGACCGACTACGGCATCCAGCACTTCCTGCGGGAGCACGCCGACCCGGCCGACGCCGCCGAGGCGATGATGGACGCAGCTCTGGAGAACGGCGGTCGCGACAACGTCACGATCATCGTGCTCAACGTGGTCCACGGCGACTGACCTCTCCTCCTCCGCCCCGTTCACGGCTCATCCGTCCACAACGGGGCATCGCGGGCGCCCGGGTGCGCCGGCGGGGGATTGACTGGCCGGGTGTTCATCGTCCCCCCATCGCCCGCCACATCCGCGCGCTCGTCGTCCACCCCCGCGCTCGTCGTCCCGCCGCTTCCCCTTGCGACCCGGCGCACACCGGTGCCCTGGCTCGCCTCCCTGGTCCCGATCGTGGGAGCGCTCGGACTGTGGCTGGCCACCGGCTCCCCGTTCGCGCTGTGGTTCGCAGCACTCGGGCCGGTCATCGCGGCGGCCGCCGCGGTCGACGGCGCACGGACGGTGCGTCGGGACCGGCGGGTGGCGTCGAGGGACCGGGTGCGCGCGCGGGAACGCATCGGTGCCGAGATATCCCGGCGGCACCAGGACGAACGCGTCTTCCTGCGGAACCGGCATCCGGACGTCCTCGGCTACCTCGCGGCGCCTCGGGAGATCTGGCGCAGCGTCCCCGGTCGGGAGGGGACGCTCGTCGTCGGGACGGGGACGGCCGACAGCGCGGTGCGGATCGACGGGGACGATGACGACGAGACCGTCCGCGATCTGCGCGAGGCGGCGGCCCGACTGGCCGACGCGCCGATCATCGTGCCGGCGCAGGCCGGAGTCGCGGTCGTCGGGCCGCCGGTGCTCGCGCAGGCCGTCGCCCGGGCGCTCGTCGTGCAGCTGTGCTGCGCGTATCCGCCCGGTCACGTGAGAATCGGCGGGACGAGGACCCCGACCTGGGCGCGGACGCTTCCCCATGCCGCCCCCGCACCCCGCATCTGCCATCTCGACGCGCGCGAGGCGGCGGGGCGGGAACGCGAAGATCTCGCCGTCGTGGTCGTGTCGCCGGGGGCCATCCCGCCTCCGCACTGTGCCGCCGTCCTGACGCTCGTCGGCGCGGGGTCGGCGCGGCTGGACTACGCCGGCAGGTCGGTGCCGGTGGAGATCGAGGCGCTCGGCGCCGCGCAGGCGGAGCGGATCTCCGTGGCGCTGTCGGAGCGGGCTGCGGCCATCGGCGGGCTCGATCACGTGCCGGGCGCCGTGGCGTTCGCCGACCTCGGCGTCGACGCGGCGTCCCCGGGTCTCGCGGTCGCCCTCGGGCACGACGGCGCGGCGCCTGCGCGCATCGATCTCGTCGTCGACGGCCCGCACGCGATCGTCACCGGCATGACCGGCGCAGGCAAGAGTGAACTGCTCGTCACCTGGGTGGCGCGATTGTGCGCCAGCCGATCGACTCGTGAGGTCGTCTTCCTCCTCGCCGACTTCAAGGGCGGCACGGCGTTCGACGCCCTCGCCGAACTGCCGCATGTCACGGGCGTGCTGACCGATCTCGACGGCGCGGGCGCGGGTCGCGCTCTGGAGAGCCTGCGGGCGGAGATCCGCCACCGTGAGGCGGTGATCGCCCGCGCCGGAGCCCGGGACATCGACCATCCCGGGGTCGAACTGCCGCGCCTGGTGATCGTGGTCGACGAGCTCGCCGCGCTGCTGGACGGTCATCGTGAGCTCGGCGCGGTGTTCGCCGACGTGGCCGCGCGCGGACGTGCCCTCGGCATGCACCTGATCCTCGGAACTCAGCGGGCGACCGGGGTGATCCGGGATGCGCTCCTGGCGAACTGTCCGTTGCGGGTCGGACTGCGCGTCGTCGATCCCGCCGACAGTCGCTACGTGCTCGGCACGGATGCGGCGGCCGCCCTTCCCGGAGACCCGGGCGCACGCGGTCTGGCGCTGGTGCGCCGAGCCGCCGATGCGGCACCCGCGCTCATCCGGGTCGCGCGCACCGGCGCCGATGACGTCTCCGCCATCGTCCGCTCGCGGGGGAAGGAGCCCCGCCCACGGCGGCCCTGGCAGCCGGCGCTGCCGGAGATGCTCGCCCTCGACGACCTCCTGCCGCGCGCGGGGAGCGTCGTCGAGCCGGTGATCGGCCTCGCCGACGAACCCGATCGCCAGCGGCACCACCCCGTCCGGCTCGGCGAAGGGGATGCGGGCCTGCTCGTGGTCGGCGGACCCGGCTCCGGCAAATCGACCGCACTCCGGACGATCGCCGCCCAGGCCGATCCACGGGTCGTCCTGGCACTTCCGAACGACCCCGAGCCGCTGTGGGATCGTCTCTGCGAGCTGACCGACGGGGGAGCGGCGCGGGGGTCGCTGCTGGTCGCCGACGACCTCGACGCCGCCCTGGCGGGCTTTCCCCCGGACTACGCGGCGGCTGCTGCTGCCATGCTCGAGCAGATCTGCCGCAACGGCCGGGCGATGGGATGGCGGGTCGTGGTCTCGACGGCGCGGCTCGTCGGTCCCCTCGCCCGGATCGCGGAACTCCTGCCGCGCCGTGCCGTGCTGCGCCTGCCCTCCCGGCTCGACCATGCGGCGGCGGGTGCCGACCCCTCCGCGTACGATCCGGCCGCGCCGGCAGGACGCGCGCAGCTCGACGGTCGGAGCGTGCAGATCGCCGCGCCCGGATCGGCCCCGGAACCCGCTGCGTCGCCGCAGCCCGTGGCCTGGCGGCCTGGCGGCCTGCCCGTCGGCCTCGTGATCCGCGCCGGCGGCCCGGCACGGCGCCTCGCGGCGACCCTCGCGGCCGACGGGACGACGGTGCTCGACATCGGCGATGACCCGGAGGCGCTCGCCCGGAGGGTGGGTGAGCGCGAGCCCGCCATCGCGATCCTCGGCGAGCCCGAGCAGTGGCAACGGGCGTGGCGACTCCTCCAGACCGTGCGCAGCCGCGGCGAGCTGGTCGTCGACGCGTCGTGCCTCGTCGAGTACCGCATCCTCACCGGGGATCGGATCCTGCCGCCGTACTGCGCCCCCGGGCGCGGGCGCGCGTGGCTGCTGGGCGACGGCGACCGTCCCCGACGCGTCGTGCTGCCCGGGCAGGAGCAGGCACTGCGCCGCCGAGCCGCTTGACCGCCTCCGGCGCCGGGCCCTACGTTCAGCACATGGCCCGTCTGTCCGTACCGATCTGCGGCGCGCGGAGCGCAAGGGGGCGGCAGCCTGCGGCGATCGCCGCCGGCTTCCGTTGCAGGGGGAGCCGATCCGTCGACCTGACCTGACCTGACCTGACAGGAGTTCTATGCGCATCCTCATCATCGGCGCGGGCGGCGTCGGTTCCGCCGCCGCCCGCATCGCCGTCCGTCGTGACTTCTTCGAGACGCTCGTGGTCGCCGACCACGATCCAGCCCGCCCGCAGGCACTGGTCGACGAGCTCGGGGATGCGAGGGTGAGCGCCGCGCAGGTCGACGCCTCGGACTCCGCTGCGGTGGCCGACCTCATCCGTACACACCGCGCGACTCACGTGCTGAACGCGGTCGACCCGCGTTTCGTCCTCCCGATCTTCGACGGCGCCTTCCCCGCGGGCGCCACCTACCTCGACATGGCGATGAGCCTGTCGCGGCCGCATCCCGAGGAGCCCTATTCGCGCACCGGTGTGAAGCTCGGTGACGAGCAGTTCGAGAAGGCCGAGCAGTGGGCCGCAGCGGGGCGTCTCGCGCTTGTCGGGATCGGAGTGGAGCCGGGACTCTCGGACGTGTTCGCCCGCTACGCCGAGGACGAGCTGTTCTCGGAGATCGATGAGCTGGGCGTGCGCGACGGGGCGAACCTCGTCGTCGACGGGTACGACTTCGCGCCGTCGTTCTCGATCTGGACCACGATCGAGGAGTGCCTCAACCCGCCCGTCGTCTATGAGCGGGACCGCGGCTGGTACACGACCCCGCCCTTCTCCGAGCCCGAGGTGTTCGACTTCCCCGACGGCATCGGACCGGTCGAATGCGTCAACGTCGAGCACGAGGAGGTGCTGCTCATGCCGCGGTGGACGAACGCCCGGCGCGTGACGTTCAAGTACGGCCTCGGCGACGAGTTCATCCAGGTGCTGCAGGTCCTGCACAAGACGGGACTCGACCGCACCGATCCGATCAGTGTGAAGGGCGTGGCGGTGTCGCCGCGCGATGTCGTGGCGGCGGCCCTCCCGGACCCCGCCACGCTCGGCGATCGGATGACGGGCAAGACCTGCGCGGGGGTGTGGGTCACCGGCACGGGAAAGGATGGCGAGCCACGCTCGACCTACCTTTACCACGTGGCCGACAACGACGTCACGATGCGGGAGTACAACTCGCAGGCCGTGGTCTGGCAGACGGCCGTCAACCCCGTCGTCGCCCTCGAGCTGCTCGCCCGCGGCACGTGGTCTGGGGTGGGCGTGCTCGGCCCCGAGGCGTTCGACGCGCGACCGTTCCTCGACCTGCTGGCGGCTCCCGCACCCGAAGGTTACGGCTCGCCGTGGGGCATCGAGGAGAAGCCGCTGCCCGCGTCTCGGACAGGCGCCCTCAGGGGGTGAGCGCACCGCGCCCCTTCGTCTCGGAGCTTTCGCTCCTCGCTCAGGGACCGAGAAGACGAGACTCTCGGGTCAGCTGCTCAGCGCCCCTGCGGGGCACTCCGTGGGGTGCGAAAGCCCGGTCGCTGAGCGAGCGCAGCGAGACGAAGCGTGAGGACTCTCGGGTCAGAGGCGACTCTCGCATCAGCGACCCGGGGTCGATGATCGATTCGGGTCAGACGGTGGCGCGGATGGCGCCGACGACCGCGCCACCCCCGTGAACGGCGAGCGACAGGTCGCCGAGCGCTTTCTCCGCATCCGACGTCGAGACGGCGCCGGCGCGCTCGAGCAGCCGCAGGCCCACCGCGCTCGCCGCGCGAGGGCTGCCGTCGAGCATCTTGAGCGCGACCGTCGTGCCGTCGGGGGCCACCATCACGAGCACGCCTTCGGCCCCGGTCTTCGCGAAGACGCCGGTCCGCTCGATCACGACGGTGTCCGGACGCCCCGGCCCCTCGATCGTCCACGGGTGTGCACGGACCGCGCCGATCAGGGTCGCCGCCTGACGGTGCAGGGCGAAGGGCGATCGCTCCGACGACGTCCCCATCCGCTGCAGCGCGCGGGCGAGACCCACGAGGCTGAGCGTCGGCACGGGCGCGCCGCATCCGTCGATCGCGATCGTCGCCGGCTTCTCGCCGGTCAGACGCTCCACGACCTCGCGGATGTGCAGCTGCAGCGGGTGCGCCGGGTCGAGGTAGCCCGCCGTCTCCCAGTCGTTCGCCCGGCAGGCGAGCAGCATCGCGGCGTGCTTTCCGGAGCAGTTCATGCGCACGCGGGCCGGCGCCGCGTGGTCGCGCGCGAGCTCGTCGCGGGTCGCGGAGTCGACGGGCCACGCTGCGGGGCAGCCCAGGTCGTCTTCGGTCGCGTCCGCGTCCTCGAGGATGCTGCGCACCACCGCGACGTGACGGTCGGTGCCGACGTGGCTCGCCGTGGCGAGCCCCAGGCGCTCGCCCTCGAGCGCGGCGCCGGCGGTGAGGCAGGCGAGCGCCTGCAGCGGCTTCAGCGTGGAGCGCGGCAGGATCGGGGCGGACGGGTCCCCGAGGGACGTCTGCGCGCCGTCGGGGGAGAGGACGACGGCCGATCCGGTGTGCCGGGACTCGACGAACCCGCTCCGCTCGACGACGGCGAGCTCGACGGCGGCGGTCACGGGGAACGTCTGCGGCATCCGACCAGCCTAATGCCGTGTGATCGCGCGCCGAGAGGTCCTCCCGTGGCGGCAGGGCACGGCCCGCGGGTGCCAGACTGGAAGGCATGAACGGCGCGCATCACTATCGTCTCCACGCCGCCTGGACCGGCAACCGCGGCTCCGGGACGAGCGGCTATCGCGACTACGCCCGCGACGTCACGCTGTCGGTGGAGGGCAAGCCCGACGTGCTCGCCTCGAGCGACAAGCCGTTCCGGGGGGATCCGGGGCGCTGGAACCCGGAGGACATGCTGCTGGCGGCGCTCTCGGAATGTCACCTGCTGTCGTATCTGCACGCGTGCGTGACGGCCGGGGTCGTCGTCGTGTCCTACGAGGACGAGGCGACGGGCACGATGATCGAGGACGGTGCCGGATCAGGCCGGTTCACCGAGGTCGTCCTGCATCCGCGGGTGGTGGTCGCCGATGCGTCCATGGTCGAGGCGGCTACGGCTGCGCATGCGCAGGCGCACGAGTGGTGCTTCATCGCGAACTCGGTGAACTTCCCCGTGCGTCACGACGCCGTGGTCACCGCGGCGGGCTGAAGCGAAAGTCTCCCCGGAGTGGGGAGATTTCGCCTCCTTCGTTGGTCGTCAGCGGCACAGGCCGCCGACGCGGAGACCCGCAGGGAGGGATCGCCGCCGAGAGCTCACATGCGCTCGTGCGGAAGCACCTGCTTGATGCGCTCGATCGGGCCCTGCGCCGGGACCTCGTTGTAGACGCCGGCGAGCTCCTGCTCGGAGAGGGCGTGGATGGCGGCCATGATCTCGTCGGTCGCGAGGCGTCGTGCCCGACCCGATGTCGCCGCGCCGTGCGCCGAGACGTCGATCGGGGCGCCGAAGCGCACCGTGATCCGCGGTCGGAGACGAGGGTACTTCGCCCCCACCGGCATGATCTCGTTCGTGCCGATGAGACCGACCGGCACCACCGGCGCTCCGGTCTGCAGGGCGAGGAACGCGACGCCGGTGCGCCCCTTGTAGAGGCGTCCGTCGAGCGAGCGGGTGCCCTCGGGGTAGAGGGCGATGCCCTTGCCGGCCTCGAGCATCCGGCGCTGCTGGTCGAGGGCGTCCAGGGCCGCCTGGCCGGCTCCGCGTTCCACGGGGCTGGCACCGATCGCCGTGAAGAACTCGCGGGAGATCCAGCCGCGCAGGCCCTTGCCGTCGAAGTAGCTCGACTTCGCGAGGAACTGCACGTGCCGCGGCGAGGCCATCGGGATGGCGAACGAGTCGATGAACGACAGGTGGTTGCTTGCGAAGATGACCGGCCCCTTCCGGGGGACGTTCCCCTTCCCCTCGATGCGCGGGCGGTACACGACGCGCACGAGAGGTGCCAGGACGTAGCGTCCGAGGAGGTAGGTGAAACCGACGTTCGAGACCGGATCGCCGCCCACCGACGGGGTCTCGGCGGGCGGCGTCTCGGGCTCGGGGCTCTCCTCGGAGGTCACCACAAGAGGGTACTCCCGATCGCATTCCTCGCCGTGCATGGCCCGATCGACGCCCCTCTCAGCCAGGACCTATGCGGATGCGGAATGATGGGCGGGACTCCCGTCCCGATCGATTGAGGTCCTCCGTGCGCGTCCGTCCGCTCGTCGTCCTGTCCGTCACCGCCGTCTCGCTGCTCGCGCTCGCCGGCTGCTCCTCGTCCGGAGGGGATGACGCCAGCCCGTCCGCGACCGCGGCCGCGGACCTGTGCGACGTGGCCGTGGATGCCGGCGACGCATCGAACGCGATCGAGGTGAGCGGCGAGGTCGGTCAGACTCCGGCGGTCTCCTTCTCCGCGCCTCTCGAGGTCACCGACCTCGAGAGCACGGTCGTCGTCGAGGGCGACGGCACCTCCATCGCGGGCGGAGACTTCATCAGCTACGCTGTGTCGGCCTACGACGTCGAGACCGGCCAGGTCGTCGACGCTGCCGGCTACGAGGCCGACCAGATCCTGCCGCAGCAGATCTCGCCCGACTCGGTTCTCGGACAGGTGCTGGGCTGCGCCCCCATCGGCACGCGGGTCGCGGCGACCTTCCCGTCGAGCTCGTCGAGCGCCGCCGCGGTCTACGTGATCGATCTGCTCGGCATCACCCCCACCGCCGCGTGGGGCGAGGACCAGGAGCCCGTCACGGGGCTTCCGGCCGTCACGCTCGACGACGACGGCGCTCCCACCATCACGATCCCCGACGCCGAGGCGCCCACCGCGGTCGAACTCGAGACGCTGAAGGAGGGAGACGGCTCCGAGGTGCTCGCCGGCGACACCGTGCTGGTGCAGTACACGGGGGTGCAGTGGTCCGACGGCACGGTCTTCGACTCCAGCTGGGATCGCGGGGTGCCGGCCTCGTTCGCGACCACGAGCGTCGTGGACGGTTTCCGTCAGGCGCTGGAGGGCCAGACGGTCGGATCCCAGGTGCTCGTCGTGGTGCCGCCCGAGTTCGGCTACGGTGCGGTCGAGGGGAACGAGCTGCAGAACGAGACGCTCGTGTTCGTCGTCGACATCCTCGCGACGCAGCATCCGATCGCGGGCTGACCGCGGCGGGGCGGAAAGGACACTCGGATGCGGCGTGTGCTCGTCCTCGGATCGACCGGCTCGATCGGGACCCAGGCGCTCGACATCGTCCGCGCCCATCCCGGCCGCTTCGAGGTCGTGGGTCTGGCCGTCGGTTCCGACCGGACCGGCGTCGAGGCCCAGGCCGCGGAGTTCGGTGTGGAGCACGTCGCCCTCGGGGCGGAGGCGGCCGAGCAGCTCGTCCGCGACGTCGAGGCCGATGTGGTGCTGAACGGCATCACGGGGTCCGTGGGCCTCGGCCCCACGCTCGCCGCGCTCGAGTCGGGGCGGACGTTGGCACTGGCCAACAAGGAGTCGCTCATCGTCGGGGCGGACCTGGTCGCCGCGATCGCGGCACCCGGCCAGATCGTGCCCGTCGACTCCGAGCACTCGGCGATCGCCCAGGCGCTGCGTGCCGGTGCTCCGGAAGAGGTGCGCCGGCTGGTGCTCACCGCATCCGGCGGTCCGTTCCGCGGACGTACCCGCGCGGAGCTCGAGTCGGTGACACCCGCTCAGGCCCTCGCCCACCCGACGTGGGACATGGGGCGCGTCGTCACGACGAACTCCGCGACGCTCGTGAACAAGGGGCTCGAGGTCATCGAGGCGCACGTGCTCTTCGGCGTGCCCTATGAGCGCATCGACGTCGTCGTCCACCCCCAGTCGATCGTGCACTCGATGGTGGAGTTCGTCGACGGCTCGACCATCGCGCAGGCCTCGCCGCCCGACATGCGGTTGCCGATCTCGCTCGGTCTCGACTGGCCGCACCGCCTCGGCGGCGTGGGCCGCCCGCTCGACTGGACGACCGCGGCGGCGTGGACCTTCGAGCCGCTGGACGAGAGCGCGTTCCCGGCCGTCGCCCTCGCGAAGCAGGTGGGGCGGGCGGGCTCGACCTATCCCGCGGTGTTCAACGCGGCCAACGAGCAGGCGGTCGACGCGTTCCACGAGGGCAGGCTGGGATTCACCGGCATCCTCGACACGGTCCGCCGGGTGGTCGACCGCCACGAGGCGCCGGGCGTCGTGACCCGTGAGTCCCTGGCCCACGCCGAGCGGTGGGCGCGGGACACCGCCGACGCCGCGATCGCCGCCGAGCGGTGATCGCGCTCGAGCGCCGACTCCCCGCGAAGGGGACGCTCAGTAGGTGAGCAGGCCGCGCGCGCGGAAGGGCGCGCGGGCGAGCTCCAGCTGTTCGTGAGTCGGCGCGGGGGTGTCCTCCAGCGTGTACTCGAGACCCAGCTCGTGCCACTTGTCCCTCCCCATCTGGTGGAAGGGGAGCACTTCGATCCGCTCGACCGCGCCCGGACGGATGGCGTTCAGCGACGCCGCGTACTCGGCCACCCGCGCGACGTTCCCCGGGTCGTCGGTGAGACCGGGAACCAGCACGAACCGGATCCAGATCGCGATGTCGGAGCTCCCGGCGAGCCGCTCGCCGAACGCCAGGGTGGGGGCGAGCTCGCGCCCGGTGACGCGCCGGTACACGTCCTCGTCGCCGGACTTGACGTCCAGGAGCACGAGATCGGTGTCCTCCAGCATCCGGTCGGTCGCGTGCGCGCCGAGATAGCCCGAGGTGTCGAGCGCGGTGTGCACACCCAGCTGCCTCGCCCCGCGCAGGATGCGGGCGGCGAAGGCGGGCTGCATGAGCACCTCGCCGCCCGACAGGGTGAGCCCGCCCCCGGTCGCGCGGAACACGCCCAGGTAGCGGCGCAGCCGATCGAGCACCGCATCCGCGTGGACCGGGACGCCGTCCTTCATGGCGAGGGTGTCCGGGTTCTGGCAGTAGAGGCAGCGCAACGGGCAGCCGTTCAGAAAGAGCGTGAGGCGGGTGCCGGGACCGTCGACCGCGGTGACGAGCTCCCAGGAGTGCACCGAGCCGAGCTCGCCGGTACGCATCGCGGCGAGGCGTCCGGCCCGATCGATGTCGGCGACGGCGAGGCCGTGGAGTCCGGCCCCGCGCCGCCTCGACGCGCCGGCCACGTCGTCCGGCGCGTCGAGGCGGGTCACCGTGCGGGGCAGCAGGGGGAGGGCGGACGCACTCACGAGGTCACACCCCGCCGTGGAACGTCCGCGACAGCACGTCCTCCTGCTGCTCGCGGGTGAGCCGCACGAAGTTGACGGCGTAGCCGGAGACGCGGATGGTCAGCTGCGGGTAGTCCTCCGGGTGCTCCATGGCATCGAGCAGCGTCTCCCGATTGAGCACGTTGACGTTCATGTGGTAGCCGTCGGCGCCGAACGACGCGTCGAGCAGGCCCGCGAGGTTGCGTGCGCGCTCCTCCTCGGTGCGGCCGAGGCCCGACGGCACGACGGTGTTCGTCAGCGAGATGCCGTCCTCTGCGGCGGCGTAGGGCACCTTCGCGACCGACAGCGCGGACGCCAGCATCCCGTGCGTGTCCCGGCCGTTCATCGGGTTGGCGCCCGGGGCGAACGGCTCGCCCGCACGCCGTCCGTCCGGGGTGTTGCCCGTCGCCTTGCCGTAGACGACGTTCGAGGTGATCGTCAGCACGGACTGGGTCGGCACGGCGTTACGGTACATCGGATGGCGCCGGAGCTTCGCCATGAAGCGCTCCACCAGGTCGACGGCGATCCGGTCGGCGCGGTCGTCGTCGTTGCCGTAGGCCGGGTAGTCGCCCACGGTCGTGTAGTCGACCACCACGCCCCGTTCGTCCCGCACCGGCGTGACCGTGGCGTACCGGATGGCGGACAGCGAGTCGGCGGCGACCGACAGGCCGGCGATCCCGAACGCCATGGTGCGCACCACGTCCTTGTCGTGGAGCGCCATCTCGAGCCGCTCGTACGCGTACCGGTCGTGCGACCAGTGGATGCAGTTGAGGGCCTCCACGTAGGTCGCAGCGAGCCAGTCCATCATGCGGTCGAACCGGGCGGCGACGTCGTCGAAGTCGAGCGGCCCGTCGCCCACGGGCGGCTCGCTCGGCGCGATCTGCTCGCCGGTGATCTCGTCGCGTCCGCCGTTGATGGCGTAGAGCAGGGTCTTGGCGAGGTTGACCCGCGCACCGAAGAACTGCATCTGGCTGCCGACGCGCATGGGCGAGACGCAGCAGGCGATCGCCGCGTCGTCCCCCCACCGGTCGCGGATCAGGTCGTCGGACTCGTACTGCACGGCCGAGGTGTCGATCGACACGCGCGCGCAGAACTCCTTGAAGCCCTGGGGGAGCGCCGGGCTCCAGAACACCGTCATGTTCGGCTCGGGGGCGGGCCCCAGGTTGTAGAGCGTCTGCAGGTAGCGGAACGACGTGCGGGTGACGAGCGGGCGACCGTCCTCGCCCACTCCGCCGATCGTCTCGGTGACCCAGGTGGGATCGCCCGAGAACAGCTCGTCGTACTCGGGCGTGCGCAGGAACCGCACGATGCGCAGCTTGATCACGAAGTCATCGATCAGCTCCTGCGCGGCGCTCTCGGTGAGCACGCCCGCCGCGATGTCGCGCTCGAGGTACACGTCGAGGAACGTCGAGGTGCGCCCCAGCGACATCGCGGCGCCGTTCTGCTCCTTCACGGCGGCGAGGTAGGCGAAGTACAGCCACTGCACCGCCTCGTGCGCGGTCGTCGCGGGACGCGAGATGTCGTGGCCGTAGGACGCGGCCATCTGCGTGAGATCCTCCAGCGCACGGATCTGCTCGGCGTGCTCCTCCCGCATCCGCACGTTCTCCTCCGAGAACGGGCTCGTGTCGAGCTCGAGCTTGTCGAGCTTCTTCGCGGCGATCAGGGCGTCGACGCCGTAGAGCGGGACGCGGCGGTAGTCGCCGATGATGCGGCCGCGACCGTAGGCGTCGGGCAGGCCCGTGATGATGTGCGAACGACGCGCTGCGCGCACCGACGGCGGATAGATGTCGAACACCGCCTGGTTGTGGGTCTTGCGGTACGAGGTGTAGACGGTCTTCAGCGTGTCGTCGACCTCGTAGCCGTAGGTGCGCAGCGCCCCCTCGACCATCCGCCATCCGCCGTTCGGCATGATTGCGCGGCGCAGCGGCGCATTGGTCTGGAGGCCCACGATGAGCTCGTCGTCCTTCGCGATGTACCCTGGTCCGTGCGCCGTGATGCCGGCCGGCGTGTGCGGGTCGATGTCGTAGACGCCACGGCGCCGCTCCTCGGGGAAGAGCTCGGACAGCTTCTGCCAGACCGCGCTCGTACGGGGCGTGGGTCCGGCGAGGAACGTGCCGTCGCCGGTGTACGGGAGGTAGTTCCGCTGGACGAAGTCGCGCACGTCGATCCCGTCCTGCCACGGCCCCGCCGCGAACCCGTGCCATGCGGCCGGGATGCTGTCGGCGTCGTCGTGCGCGATGCCGGTGGGGATGACGGTGCTCATGGGGAACTCGCTTCCTTCGTCCTGTGCGGAGTCGGTCGCGTCGGGAGTTCGGTGCTCGTCCTCGGGCGCCCGCCCGGCGGGCCTTGCCTCGACGGTACGCCCGTGCGGACCCGGGGGACCGGCCCGTGCGCCTCGCCCACAAACGCGTTGCGGCGCGTCGTGCTCCGCGTTGTGCGGCGGTCACAGGTCCGGCCGTGAAAAACCGCCCGCCCCTGGCGCTGCTCGGGAACGGCGGTACGCCCTCGCGGGTCGGTTGTGTCCCTCAGTCGTCGGATCGGTGGGGCGGGTGAGCCCTGGAGGGGCCGATGCGGCGCGGTTCTCGTCGGCGCTCCGACGACCGGGGGTCTGCAACCGTGCCACCGGGCGGGCGCTCCGACGACGGGCTGCCAGGGGCGCCGGCTCGAGCGGGCCGTGAAGGCCGCTCAGTCCGGGTAGGGCACGGGCCAGTGCGGCTCCGGCACCGGCCACCCGGCGTCCCGCAGCGCGCGGCGGGCGAGCTCCCGCGCGGAGTAGGGCGTGCGCTGCCCGCGGATGTCGCGGTAGTCCTGGTGGCCGGGACCCGCCCAGAGGATCGCGTCCCCCTCGCTGACGAGTGCGACCGCCTCCACGATCGCCCGCTCGGGCGGGGAGAGGACGCGGATGTCGGCGTCCGGACGCGCCCGCCGGGCACCGGCGAGAAGCGTCTCGCGGATCGAGGTCGGATCCTCGAACCGCGGGTGGTGGTCGGTGATCACGAGCACGTCGCTGCCGAGGACGGCCGTGCGGCCCATGTCGTGCCGCTTGGTGGCGTCGCGGTCTCCGTCGGCGCCGAAGAGCATCACGACGCGCCCCGGGGTCACTCGGCGGACGGCGGCGAGCGTCTTCTCGAACGCGTCGGGGGAGTGGCCGAAGTCGACGTAGACGGCGGGGCCGCGCTCGCCGGAGACCCGCTCGGTGCGCCCGGGCAGGTACGCCTCGATGCGGCGGCCGTCGAGCGCCGCGACGATGCGCTCCCACGCGTAGCCGGCCTCGAGCATCATCACGATCGCGAGCCCGGCGTTCGCGGCCATGTGCCGCCCGATGACCGGGACGATCGACTCCAGACGTCGGTCCTCGGGGCCCGTGAGCGCGAAGCGCGTGCCCTCGGGCCGCTCGTCGAGCACCTCGACGGTCCATTCGGCGGATGCGGCGAGCACCGGGTCCGCCGCGATGTCGGGTGCGCCGACCGTGGTGAACGGCACGTCGCACCGCTCGACCACCTCGGCGGCAGCCGCGGAGTCGAGCGAGATCACGGCGCGACGCGCGCGGTCGGGGCGGAAGAGGGGCAGCTTCGCCTCGAGGTACTCGCGCATGTCGGCGTAATCGTCGAGGTGGTCGTGCGAGAGGTTCGTGAAGGCGGCGACGTCGAACACGATTCCGTCGACCCTGTGGCGGCTGAGCGCCTGGGCGCTGACCTCGACTGCGACCGCCTCCACCCCGCGCTCGCGCATGAGGGCGAGGAGGGCGTGGAACTCGGACGCCTCCGGGGTGGTGAGCCGGGAGACGATGACCTGGCCGGCGATATGGCGCTCGGCCGTCGAGGAGAGCCCCGTCACGACGCCGAGCTGTCCCAGCATCCCCTCGAGGATGTGCGAGACGCTCGTCTTTCCGTTGGTGCCCGTGGTGCCGAACAGGATCGGGAGGTCGTCGTCCGGGCCCGTGCCGTAGACCCAGGCGGACAGCTCGCCCATCCGCGCGCGGGGAGCGTCGAGGACGAGCACGGGAACGCCGCCGCCGGCCGCCGCATCCGCGCCCGCCGCATCCGTGATGATCGCGACGGCGCCCTTCTCGGCCGCCGCGGCGGAGAACTCGGCGCCGTGTCGATTGCCCCCCTGCAGGGCGACGAAGGCCTCGCCGGGGCGGAGGTCCGCGGTGGCGAGCGTGATCCCGGACAGCGAGACGCCCTCCGCATCCCCCCGCACCTCGGCGCCGAAACGCGCCGCCAGATCGGCCAGGGATCGCGTCGCGGGCCGCTCCGGACGGAGCACGGGGGGCAGGTTCGAAGGGGGCGTCGACATCGGGCTCCATTCAACCAGACGGGAGCGCGCCTCCCGCGGCGGATGGTGCGGTGCGCGGTGCGGACCTATGCGCGCGGCGTCGCGTTCGGCTGGCTCAAAGAGACGGCGGCTACGGTGGGCGGGTGACGATCCTCGCCTTCGTGGTCGGCATCGTGGTGCTCGTCGTCGGGCTCGCGGTCTCGATCGCCCTCCACGAGTTGGGCCATCTGCTGCCGGCCAAGGCCTTCGGCGTCCGCGTCGGCCAGTACATGATCGGCTTCGGGCCGACGCTCTGGTCACGGCGCAGGGGAGAGACCGAGTACGGCGTCAAAGCGCTGCCGCTCGGCGGCTATATCTCGATGGCCGGCATGTACCCGCCCTCCCCGGGGGAGCTCGCGGCGGCCGACGAGTCGGAGGGCGACGCTGGAGGCACCACCCGCACGGCCGCGGCGACCCGGACCCGCCGCGTCTCGGCGCGCTTCTTCCAGACCATGGTGCAGGACGCGCGCGCGGTCAACGAGGAGACGATGGTCGGCGCCGATGAACGCGTCTTCTACCGGCTGCCGGTGTGGAAGCGCATCGTCATCATGCTCGGCGGACCGTTCATGAACCTGCTGTTCGCGATGGTGCTGTTCGCCGTCCTGTTCACCGGGATCGGCGTGCAGACCGCGACGTCCACCGTCGCCGCGCTCAGCGAGTGCGTGCCGGCGGCCGACGGCACCTCGTGTGCGAGCGGGACGACGCCCGCGGAGCGGGCCGGTATCGAGCCCGGCGACCGGATCGTCTCGATCGACGGGACGGCCGTCGACGACTTCGCCGGGGCGACCGCGCTGATCCAGGCAGCGCCCGGCGACGCGCTGCGCGTGGTGGTCGAGCGCGACGGTGCCGAGCGGACCCTGACCGTCACCCCGGTCGCGATCGAGGCGGCGGTGACCGACGCTGCGGGGCAACCCGTGACGGACGCCGACGGCACGGCGCTCACGCACGAGGTCGGCTTCGTCGGCATCCGCCCGACCTCCGAGTTCGTCCGCCAGCCGATCTGGGCGGGGCCCGCCGCCGCGTTCGAGCACGTCGGAACGGTGGCCGGGGTCATCGTGCAGCTTCCGGTCAAGGTCGCGGACACGGCGGTGACGCTGTTCACCGGCACCGAGCGCGACCCCAACGGCCCGCTCAGCGTGGTCGGGGCGAGCGTGCTCGCCGGCGAGGTCGCCGCATCCGACGCCCCCGTGCTGAACCGCGTCGCCGGGATCATGGGGCTCCTCGGCTCGTTGAACCTGGCGCTGTTCTGCTTCAACCTGATCCCGCTGCTGCCGCTCGACGGCGGTCACGTCGTGGTGGCGCTCTGGGACGGGCTCAGGCGCGCGTGGGCGCGGATGCTCCACCGGGCGCCGCCGAAGCCCGTCGACGCGACGCGGCTCGTGCCGGTCACCTTCGTGGTCGTGGCGATGCTGGGGGTCATGGGCGGCATCCTGATCCTCGCCGACCTGTTCAACCCGATCTCGCTGTTCTGACGGCGCGGGTCCGCGAGGAGTCAGGCCCTGACGGGGGTGAGCGCGTGCGCCACGAGGAGCTCGAGCGTGGTCATCCCGTCGCGCGACAGGATCGACTCGAGGTGTCCCTGCACCGACGCGAAGCCGGGCCCGCGGAGCGCATACACGTCGCCGGAGGCGGATGCGGCGACCTCCGCCGCGCCCACCCGGCGCGTGCCCGGCGCGACCCGCGCGGTGAACGTGTTGTAGAAGCCGATCGACGCCGGTCGTCCGAACAGGTCGACCTCGAGCTGCAGGCCCTGGTGCGGACGGCCGAGCGGCGCGAGGTCGATGCCCAGGCGATCGGCCAGGATCTGATGGCTGAGACACACCGCGAGCAGCGGGCGTCCGGACTCGAGCCGCCGGCCGACGACGTCGCGCATGCGGCGGATGCGGGGACCGTCGTCGTCTCGGGGATCGCCCGGGCCGGGGCCCGAGATCACGAGGTCTGCTGCATCGAGCCGGGCGTCGTCCGCATCCGCCCACGGCACGATCGCGACGTCGAGCCCGAGGTGGCGCAGCTGATGGGCGAGCATGGTCGTGAACCGGTCCTCGGCGTCGACGACCACGGCGGTGCGGCCGGCGAACGGCCCCTCCGCGTCCGCGCCCTGGGGGTTCAGCCAGAAGGCGGCCAGCCGGGCGTTGCGCGACACGAGCAGCTCGGCGATCGTGGGATCCTCGGCCAGCGGGCGCCGCTCGGCGACCGGGGCGTCGGGATCGGGGGCGGCGGCGA
The DNA here is from genome assembly GCF_902706225.1 of Microbacterium sp. 18062. Lineage (GTDB taxonomy): Bacteria > Actinomycetota > Actinomycetes > Actinomycetales > Microbacteriaceae > Microbacterium. The sequence goes on along the minus strand of NZ_CACSKB010000047.1, from coordinate 10,862 downwards.
CGAGAGGGGCCGCGTCGCGCGGCACGGCGCCGATCGCCCCCAGCACGCCGGCGGCCTTGCCGTGCGTCTCGCCGACTTCGCCGTCCGGGTCGGAGTGGCGCACGAGCGTCGCCCCCACCGGCACGCGCAGACGTCCGTCCTGCAGGTACGCGGTGCGGATGAGGATCGGGGCATCGAGATCGTGGGTCACGCCCTCCGTCGCCCCGTTCGGCGTGAACAGCGCCGCGACGCCTGAGTAGTAGCCGCGCGGGCTGACCTCGTGGCGGGCGATCACCGTGCAGGCGTTCTGCATGGGGGAGCCCGTGACGGTCGGTGCGAACATCGTCTCGCGCAGGATGTCGCGCGGGTCGAGCCGCGACACGCCGCGCAGCATGTACTCGGTGTGCGTCAGGCGCGACATCTCCTTCAGATGCGGGCCGGTGATGCGGCCGCCGTCGGAGCAGACCGCGCTCATCATCTTGAGCTCCTCGTCGACGACCATGAAGAGCTCCTCGGTCTCCTTGGTCGACTCGAGGAACGTGCTCAGCGTCTCGGCCGTCGCGCCGCCGGCCGGGTGACGGAAGGTGCCCGAGATGGGGTTCATCGTGACCACGCCGTCCTGAGCGCTCACGTGGGCCTCGGGGCTCGCCCCCACCGCGACGTGCCCGTCGGTGACGACGGCGAAGGTCCAGTACGCGCCGCGCTCGTGCTCGAGGAGGGCGCGGAACCACGTCAGGGCCGCCGTGCGCTCATCCGCGGACACAGATGCGGTGAAGTCGCGGCGGATGACGAAGTTCGCCCCTTCGCCACGACCGATCTCGTCGGCGATCACGGTGCGGACGATGTCGGCGTACTGGTCGTCGCTGAGGTCGAAGCCGGGGTCGCCCAGCGGGATCGGGGCGGTCGGCAGCGCGGCGAGGGCCTCGGCGCGCGGCACGCGCTCGTGCCGGTCGACGACGAGGCACCGCAGCGGCGCACCGTCGTCGTGGCAGACGAAGCCGCGCTCGCGCACCTGACGGTAAGGGACGAGGGCCAGGACCTCGCGTGTGGTGCCGTCGGCATCGACCAGGGGAATGTCGGCGAGCAGCTCGACGTCGACGACCTCGCCCGCGAGCACTTCCACCCAGGCGTCGTCACGGGCGATCAGTGCGAACGGACGAGCCTCGGAGGCCAGCGAGGAGAAGAGAGCCGCGGCGGTGCCGGTCATGATCGATCTTTCGTCGGGGGAGCGGCCGCCTCACGCAGAAGACCGCCCCCGGGGGCGGTCTGTGTCGCACGCGCACACCGCCTAGGCGATGGGCCACCAGGAGGCGATTGCGAGCATGCGCCGAAATTACCACACGGCTCCGCCCCCGGACCGCGTCCAGGTGCGGCGGCGTAGGCTGGGGCGCGTGCCAGCCGTGAACCTCGGGATGCCCCGCGTCCCCGAAACCCTCGCCCCGCGCCGCAAGAGCCGGCAGATCCGGGTCGGCAAGGTCCTCGTCGGCGGCGACGCCCCGGTGAGCGTCCAGTCGATGACCACGACCAAGACGACGGACATCAACGCGACGCTGCAGCAGATCGCGGAGCTCACCGCATCCGGCTGTGAGATCGTGCGCGTCGCGGTGCCCAGCCAGGACGACGCGGACGTCCTGCACATCATCGCGAAGAAGAGCCAGATCCCGGTCATCGCCGACATCCACTTCCAGCCGAAGTACGTCTTCCAGGCGATCGACGCGGGGTGCGCCGCGGTGCGCGTGAACCCGGGCAACATCCGTCAGTTCGACGACAAGGTCGGCGAGATCGCGAAGGCGGCGAAGGACGCCGGCGTCTCGCTCCGCATCGGTGTCAACGCGGGCTCCCTCGACAAGCGGCTGCTCGAGAAGTACGGCAGGGCGACGCCCGAGGCGCTGATGGAGAGCGCGGTCTGGGAGGCATCGCTCTTCGAGGAGCACGACTTCCACGACTTCAAGATCTCGGTCAAGCACAACGACCCCGTCGTGATGGTCAAGGCATACCGTCTGCTCGCCGAGCGGGGCGACTGGCCGCTGCACCTCGGCGTCACCGAGGCGGGGCCCGCCTTCCAGGGCACGATCAAGTCGGCGACGGCCTTCGGCATCCTGCTGTCCGAGGGGATCGGCGACACGATCCGCGTCTCGCTGTCCGCGCCGCCGGCCGAGGAGGTCAAGGTCGGGCACCAGATCCTGCAGTCGCTGAACCTGCGCGAGCGCACCCTCGAGATCGTGTCGTGCCCCTCGTGCGGGCGCGCACAGGTGGACGTCTACTCCCTCGCCGACAACGTCACCGAGGGGCTCAAGGACATGACCGTCCCGCTGCGCGTCGCGGTCATGGGCTGCGTCGTGAACGGGCCGGGAGAGGCGCGCGACGCGGACCTCGGGGTCGCGAGCGGCAACGGCAAGGGGCAGATCTTCGTGAAGGGCGAGGTCGTGAGGACCGTTCCCGAGGCCGAGATCGTCGAGACGCTGATCGCCGAGGCGAACCGCATCGCCGCAGAGATGGGCCCCGACGCCGCGCTCGGCACCGCGCAGGTCGTCACCGTCTGAGCTCGGGCTCCGCGAGCGCAGGAGACATCCGGAGCACAGGACGTTCGGTGCGGGATCGTCCTGTGGGGAGGATTTCTCCTGCTGCGGGGAACGCCGTTCGGCTCAGTCCCAGAGCGAGTGGTACGCGTTTATCGCGGGCTGGCCGCCGAGGTGCGCGTAGAGCACGGTCGAGCCGCGGGGGATGTCGCCGTCCTGGACGAGGTCGATGAGGCCGGCGAGCGACTTGCCCTCGTACACGGGGTCGGTGATCATCGCCTCGAGCTGCGCGCCGAGCGCCATCGCCGCCATCGTGGAGTCGACGGGGATGCCGTAGAGCTCGCCCGCCCAGCCCTCGAGCACCTGGATCTCGTCGTCGCGGAGGTCACGGTCGAGCTCGATCAGCTCCGCGGTGTTGCGGGCGATCCGCGCCACCTGGTCGGTCGTCTTGGCGAGCGTGGCGGATGCATCGATGCCGATGACGCGGCGGCGAACGCCGGTGAGGTCCTCGAGGGCGGCGAAGCCCGCGATCATGCCGGCGTGGGTCGACCCGGTGACGGTGCAGACGACGATCGTGTCGAAGAACACGCCGAGCTGCCTCTCCTGCTCGGCGACCTCGAACGCCCAGTTGGCGAATCCGAGTCCGCCGAGGGGATGCTCGGACGCTCCCGCGGGGATGGCGTAGGGCGTGCCACCGGATGCCTCGACCTCGGCGAGGGCGTTCTTCCACGAGTCGCGGATGCCGATGTCGAAGCCCGCGTCGTCGAGGCGCGAGTCGGCGCCCATCATGCGCGAGAGCAGGATGTTGCCGACCTTGTCGTTCACCGGGTCGTCCCACGGGACCCACTTCTCCTGGACGAGGCGGCTCTTCAGCCCGAGGTGGGCGGCGACCGCGGCGACCTGACGGGTGTGGTTCGACTGGTAGCCGCCGATCGACACGAGGGTGTCGGCGCCGGAGGCGAGCACGTCGGGCACGATGTACTCGAGCTTGCGCACCTTGTTGCCGCCGTAGGCGAGCCCGCTCGAGACGTCTTCGCGCTTGGCCCAGACCTGCGCGCCGCCCAGGTGCGCGGTCAGGCGCTTCAGGTGCTGGAGCGGGCTCGGCCCGAAGGTGAGCGGGTGGCGGGGGAACTGGTCGAGCTTCATGGGGTGTGCTCCTCGTCTGGGCGATCGTCGGGCCGGGGGCTCTCGTGCGCGTCCTCGACGATGAGGCTCTGCCAGGTCTGCTCCGCGAGCGCGGCGGCCGCGGCGGCGTCGCGGCGGGCGCACAACTCGACCAGGCGCGCGTGCCGCGCCACCGAGTCGCGGCCCTCGGCCGAGCCGAAGCGCAGGCGTTCGGCCCGCTGCAGCACGGGCTCGTACTGGTCGAGGACGGCGCGCACGGCGGCGTTGCCGCATCCGTCGACGGCGATCGCGTGGAAGGCGCGGTCCGCCTCCAGCGCCGCCTCGACGTCGCCGCGCTCCTGCGCCGCGGCGAAGGCGGCGCCCGCGGCGCGCATCCGCTCGATGTCGTCGTCCGTGAGGACGGGCACCGCGCCCTCGACCGCGAGGCGGTGCATGGCCGCGACGACGGCCTGCGCATCACGCACGCCGCGGATGTCGAGCGGGGCGACGACCGTCGCGCGCCCGGGCAGGGTGCGGACGAGCCCGGAACGCCCCAGCTCGAGCAGCGCCTCGCGCACGGGCGTGCGACTGACGCCGAGCCACGCGGCGATGTCGGTGTCGCGCAGCTGCTCGTCGGGTGCGAGCGTTCCGTCCACGATCGCGTCGCGCAGCCGAGCGAACACCTCGTCCCGCAGGAGCGGACGCGGGGGGAGGTGTTCGGTGGGTACCGGCATGCAATATATTGCACACGCTCCCGTGTGCAGAGTCAAGCCGGCGATGGTGGTGATCAGCACCCTCAGTCGTCGGACCGCTGGTGCAGAAGCCGACGGATGGGGCTGCTGAGGCGGCGATCAGCCCGTAGATCCGACGACTGGTGACGCGGCGTCGCGCGAAGGCGATGCCGGCCGAGCGCCCGTGCGCCACTGGCATATCGAGAGCAGAGGGGAGAACGCGAAGAGCGTGAACCTGAAGAGCGTGAACCTTTCGGCGGATGCAGGACACTACAGCTGAACGCCGCGCTGGGCTGACCGTCTCCCCGCCACGCGCCTAGACTTGTCCCTCGTGGTCACCCGTCTGTCGCACTTCTTCCTCCGCACCCTCCGCGAGGACCCGGCTGATGCCGAGGTCACGAGCCACCGCCTGCTCGTGCGGGCGGGCTACATCCGGCGCCAGGCGCCGGGCGTGTTCGCGTGGCTCCCGCTGGGGCTGCGGGTCAAGGCGAGGATCGAGCAGGTCGTCCGCGAGGAGATGGCGGACGCGGGCGCCTACGAGGTGCACTTCCCGGCGCTGCTGCCCCGCGAGCCCTACGAGACGACGGGCCGGTGGGAGGAGTACGGCGACGCGCTCTTCCGGCTGCAGGACCGCAAGGGTGCCGACTACCTGCTCGCGCCCACCCACGAGGAGGTCTTCACCCTCCTGGTGAAGGACCTCTATTCCTCGTACAAGGACCTGCCGCTGACGATCTACCAGATCCAGGACAAGTACCGTGACGAGGCCCGCCCGCGCGCCGGGCTCCTGCGCGGTCGCGAGTTCACGATGAAGGACGCATACTCGTTCGACGCGAGCGACGCCGGCCTCGACCGGAGCTACCAGGCCCAGCGCGACGCCTACGAGCGCATCTTCCAGCGCCTCGGCCTCGAGTACGTCATCGTGCAGGCGGATGCGGGCGCCATGGGCGGATCGCGTTCCGAGGAGTTCCTGCACCCGACGCCGGTCGGCGAGGACACCTTCGTGCGCTCCGAGGGCGGGTACGCCGCGAACGTCGAGGCGTTCACGACCGTCGCGCCCGAGCCGGTGCCGTTCGACGGCCTGCCCGAGCCCATCGTCTTCGACTCGCCGGACACCCCCACGATCGCGACCCTCGTCGCGCACAGCAACGAGGTGCTCGAGGGCGAGTACACCGCCGCGCACACGCTGAAGAACGTCGTGCTCGCCCTCACCCATCTCGACGGCACGCGCGAGCTCGTGGTCGTCGGCCTCCCCGGCGACCGTGACGTCGACGACAAGCGCGTCGAGGTCGCCTTCGCCCCCGCCGCGGTGGAGCCGGCGACGGCGGAGGACTTCGCGGCCCACCCGCTGCTGGTCAAGGGATACATCGGCCCCTGGTCGCCCACGGGCGCCGTGCTCGGCGAGGAGTCGGCCACCGGCATCCGCTACGTCCTCGACCCCCGCGTGGTCGACGGCACGAGCTGGATCACCGGAGCCAACATCGACCAGAAGCACGTCCACTCGCTCGTGGCCGGCCGCGACTTCACCGCGGACGGGTTCGTCGAGGTCGCGAGTGTGCGCGCCGGCGACCCGGCGCCCGACGGCTCGGGGCCGGTGGACCTCGCGCGCGGCATGGAGATCGGACACGTCTTCCAGCTCGGGCGCAAGTACGCCGACGCGCTCGGGCTCAAGGTGCTCGACGAGAACGGCAAGCTCGTCACCGTCACCATGGGGTCGTACGGGATCGGGATCACCCGCATCCTGGCGATCATCGCCGAGCTGAACAACGACGAGAAGGGTCTGGTCTGGCCGGCGTCGGTGGCGCCGTTCGACGTGCACGTCGTGGCCGCCGGCCGCGATGCCGTCGCCTTCGAGGTCGCCGCGTCGCTGAGCGCCGATCTCGAGGCGGCCGGGCTCGACGTGCTCTACGACGACCGCCCCAAGGTGTCGCCCGGCGTGAAGTTCGGCGACGCCGAGCTCGTCGGCGTCCCGCGCATCGCGATCGTCGGGCGTGGCGCGGCCGAGGGCCAGGTCGAGCTGTGGGACCGCCGCACGGGGGAGCGGGAGACGCTTTCCGTCGCGGAGGTCCTCACCCGCCTCGCACCCTGATCCGCGGCGCGCGTCCGCTTCCGCGCCCGACGGCGGATGCGGACGCCGTCACAGCCGCGCGTAGCGTGCGCGGAACCCGCAGAAGACGCCGTACGCGATGAATCCCGCGCCGACCGCGCCGACGAGCCACGACCCGAGCGGGAGGAGCAGCAGCGCACTGATCGCGCCGTCGAGCCCGCCCGCCCGATCGGGCTCCACGCGCACGGCGGCGACCGTCACGAGCACGCCGACCGTGAGCAGCGCCACACCCTTAGCGACGAAACCCACGACGCCGAGCGTGGTGATGGCGGACCCCGCGGGACCCGACGGGATGGTCATCTTCGCGCGGAAGCTGCGACGCACCCCCATGACCGCGAACACGATGCCGGCGATCCCGATGCCGAGGCCCACCGCTCCCAGCAGGAACGGACCGCCCGGAACGGCGAGGACACCTCGGCTGGCCGACTGGGCGGCGTCGTCCGCGTCGGGCTTCGCGCCGAGGGCGACGGCGCCGGAGAGCACGGCGAGCGCGACGAAGACGACCGCCTGACCGCCCTCGGACATTCGCAGTCCCCACTTCTTCGCCCCGTCCTCTCCGCGGGCGAGCACCGCCGCCGCGGCATGCCAGACGCCGAGGGCGGCCAGCGCGATCGCGAGCGCCCACAGGGCGACGAACCCGGCCGGCGCGCTGCCGATCGCCTTGAACGCGCCGGACTGGTCGCTCTCGCCCTCCGCACCCCACACGATGGCCAGGACGATGGCCCCGATGAGCATGTGCACGATGCCGTTGGCGGCGTATCCCGAACGGGCGAGCACACGGAACACCGGGCTCTTCTCCGTAGCGCGCGCCGCGTCCTTCGCCACCGTCATCCCTGGACTGTACGGCTCGGCGGCGGCATCCGCGCAAGGGTCGACGGCGTGAACGGAGCGCGGGCCCGCACTGCCTAGAATGTGCGGATGCCCGAGACCGCGAGCCGCCCGCGCCGCCTGCCGCGGTGGAGCGCGCTCCCGGGGCTGCTGGATGCGGCTCCGCCGCGTCTGATGGTGCTTCTGGGCGGCGGCATCGTCGTGCTGGGCCTGTTGATCGTCATCCGACCGCTCGCCTCGCTCGTGCTGCTCGGCGTCTACGTCGGCATCAGCGCCATCGTCTCCGGCGTGCTGGAGGTGGCGTCGCGTCACCGGGCACCCACCTGGTGGAGCCGCGTGCTCGCGCTCGCCTGGGTCGCCGGGGGACTGGTGATCCTGATCTGGCTCGGGCGCAGCATCGAGCTGCTGCCGAGCGCGCTCGCGGTGCTGCTCATCGTCGCCGGCCTCGCCTCGATCGGCGACGCGATCGGCGGGGGAGTCACGAGCGTCCGCGTGCTCGCCGCGGCGTGGGGCGGCTTCCAGATCGCGTTCGGCATCCTCTCGCTGACCTGGCCCGACGTCACCCTCCTGGTCGTCGCCGTGGTCTTCGGTGTACGCACGATCGTCTTCGGCGCGACCCTGCTCGGTCGCGGCGTGCGCCGGATCGTGGCGGCACGGCGCCCGACCGTGGCCGTCGCGTCGCCCGCCTCGAGATCGCGGCGTGCGACGTTCTGGGCCGCCGCCGGGCGCTACGCCCTGTCGCTCGTCCTGGTGGTCGGCGCGGTCGGGGGATTCGGGCTCGACGACTGGCTCAGCGACGGCGCCCCCGTGATCGACGGATTCTACGACCCGCCGGATGAGGTCCCCGCGGGGCATGGCCGACTCATCCGCACGGGCGAATACCTCGGCCGCGAGCCCGACCGCGGCAGCGTCAGCCGCATCCTGTACACGACCCGCGACGCGCTCGGCTCGGCCGCGGTCGCGAGCGCGATGGTGATCGTCCCCGACGATCCGCCGCCGGGCCCCCGCCCGGTGCTGGTCTGGAACCACGGCACGACCGGCGTCGCCCGCGGCTGCGCCCCGAGCCTTGCGGACGGCACCGCGACCAAGTGGGCGATACCCGACCTCGAGCGCATGCTCGCGCGCGGCTGGGTGGTGGTCGCACCCGACTACAGCGGGCAGGGCGCGCCGGGCGACTTCCCATACCTGATCGGCAAGGGCGAGGCGCGCTCGGCACTGGACTCGGTGCTGGCCGCGGGCGAGATCGACGACCTCGTGCTCTCGCCCGAGACGGTGGTCTGGGGACACTCGCAGGGCGGGCACGCGGCCCTGTGGACGACGCAGATCGCTGCGGACTACACCCCGGGTCTCGACATCCTCGGCACCGCCGTCCTCGCCCCGGCGGCGGACCCGCTGGAGCTCGCGCGCGAACTCACCTCGGGTCAGGCCGGCGCGATGCTCACAGTGCTCGTCTCGTGGGTGCTCGTTCCGTATGCGGACACCTATGCCGACGTCGAGCTGAACGACTATGTCGCCACCGGCGCGCGCTCGATCGTGCGGGAGATGACGCAGCGCTGTCTCAGCGAGCCCGGTGTCATGGTCTCGGCCCTCACGGCGCTGGGCCTCAGCGAGGACAGCCCCTTCGACACCGGCAACCTGACCAGCGGTGCGCTGGGGCGGCGGCTCGCCGAGAACGTGCCGACGGGGCCGTGGGAGACGCCGATCTTCGTCTCGTGGGGGACCCGCGACGAGGTGATCCCGCCGGCGGCGCAGCGTTCTCTGGTCGAGACGCTCTGCGCGCAGGGGGAGCAGGTGCGTGCCGTCCCGGTGACCGGGCGCGGGCATCAGGACATCCTCCAGCCGCGCTCCGCGATGCTCCCCGATCTCGTGCGCTGGACCAACACGCTGCTGTTCGCGGACGTGCCGCCCGCGTCGGTGCTGGACGATTGCGAGGGGTGATCCCCGCACCGGGGTCGGGACGGCCCGGATCGGGTAACGTAGACGGGATGCGGACGCTCAGCGCGCCGCGAAGAGCTGAATAGGTAGGTCATCGTGGATATCGATCTCGGACTGCTGCGAACCGTCGAACGCGAGAGGGAGATCCCCTTCGAGGAACTCGTCGCCATCATCGAGCAGGCGATCCTGACCGCCTACGCGAAGCACACCTCGCCCGACGGCGAGCTGCCGCCCGGCGCCCGGGCGCAACTGGACCGCAAGACCGGTCACGTGGCCGTCTTCGTGCCTCTCCTCGACGAGGAGGGCGCCGTCATCGGCGAAGAGGAGAGCGCTCCCGACGACTTCGGCCGCATCGCCGCGTTCGCCGCGAAGCAGGTCATCAACCAGCGTCTGCGCGACATCGCTGACGATGCCGTCCTGGGCGAGTTCCGCGGCAAGGAGGGCGACATCGTCGCCGGCATCATCCAGCAGGGCCCCAACCCCCGCATGGTGCATGTCGACCTCGGCTCGGTCGAGGCCATCCTCCCGCCCGAGGAGCAGGTGCCCGGCGAGGAGTACAAGCACGGGTCCCGCATCCGGGTGTACGTCACCTCGGTGTCGAAGGGCACCAAGGGCCCGGCGATCACCGTGTCGCGCACGCACCCGGGTCTGGTGCGCAAGCTCTTCGCCCTCGAGGTCCCCGAGATCGCCTCCGGGGTGGTCGAGATCGTGTCGCTCGCCCGCGAGGCGGGCCACCGATCGAAGATGGCGGTGCGCACCGACGACTCGTCGATCAACGCCAAGGGCGCCTGCATCGGGGAGCTCGGACGCCGCGTGCGTGCCGTGACGGAGGAGCTCGGCGGGGAGAAGATCGACATCGTCGACTACAACCCCGAGCTCGCCGCCTTCGTCGCCAACGCCCTCTCGCCCGCGAAGGTGAGCTCGTCGTTCGTGCTCGACGCGTCGACCAAGGCCGTCCGCGCACTGGTGCCCGACTACCAGCTGTCGCTGGCCATCGGCAAGGAAGGCCAGAACGCGCGACTCGCTGCGAAGCTGACCGGCGCGAAGATCGACATCCAGCCCGACAGCATCCTCGAGGGCTGAGCCGCTGCCGCTCGGCGACCGGTGTAAGATGGACCCCGTACGAACGTGCGTCGGATGCCGCACGCGTGCTCCCCGAGACGACCTCCTCCGAGTGGTCGCGGTCGAATCCAGGCTCGTCCCCGACGAGCGGGCGTCGATGCCGGGGAGAGGCGCGTGGGTGCACGAGACGCCCGAGTGCATGGGCGCCGCCATCCGGCGACGTGCCTTCGTACGGGCATTGCGTGTGTCGGGTCCCCTCGACACGCAGACCATCGAGAAACGGCTGAACGGCTATGGACACAAAGTGAACGGCTCGAAATGAGACCCGTCCGCAAGTAACGGTCTGCCCTGTCCTGGGTGGGCCCCAGACAGGAGAATTGTGGCAAAACCACGCGTGCACGAGATCGCTTCCGAGCTCGGCGTCGACAGCAAGGTCGCCCTCGCGAAGCTGAAGGAGCTCGGCGAGTTCGTCAAGAGCCCTTCGTCGACCATCGAGCCCCCGGTGGCTCGTAAGCTCCGCGCCGCCCTCGAGGCGGAGGGAGCATCCACCGGTGGCGCGGCCCCCGCCGCGGCGTCCCCGGCCCCGAGGCCGTCCACCGG
>NZ_CACSKB010000046.1 GCF_902706225.1 Microbacterium sp. 18062 | reverse complement strand
GCCCACGCCCGCTCGCGCCCGCTCGCGCCCGCTCGCCGCGGAGCGTGGGGGCCGCGAGACGGGTTCTTCGCGCCGAGACCGTGGGGTCACCCCTCTGTCTCGGCGCGAACCAACAGTCTCGCGGGTGGTCGAGGTGCGAGCCGTAGGCCGGGTTGATCCTGTGCGTCGCGCGGCGACATGACCTGCCGCATCCCGCTGAGGCGTGCGGTGTCCCGGCCGAACGTCCGGACGATGCCCGCGCCGTGGAGGATGCCGTCGAGCGAGGGGAACTCGGCGACGTCCGACCAGCCCCAGTGCGCGACGTTCCGGGCGTGGCGGCGGAGGCGCGCATCCCTCGTGCGCCGAGCGCGCAGGAGCGGAGGCGCGTCACCGAACCGGCCGTCGTACTTGAGGTCGCCGTCGGCCTCCCCGACCACGCGCACGCCGGGCCACCAGAAGTCGGATCGGTCCTCGTGGTCGGGCGGCGTGAGGAACCGCCGCTGAAGAAGCGGTTCAGGGCACCCCAGCCATTCGATCGCGGCCCTGCTCGCCGACTCGAGCACCGTCTCGGACTCGGCGTTCGCCCGATGGAGCGCCCAGCGCGCGTGTCGACGGCCCCGACTGCTCGCTCGCGCCTCGTTGCGGGCCACGAGCATCTCGACGCTCGCCGTCGGGTCGGCGCGCAGCGCGGCATCCGCGACGCTCAGCCCGACGACCTCATGACGCGAGCGCGCGAGATCGACCGCGGTCTCCACGGGTGTCGTCGTCATCAGCCCGTCCAGATCGTGCAGCTCGCGTGTCGCACGCGCGGTGTGGACGCGGATGCCGCCGCTCACCCCGGATGTCGCCTGCGGGCCGGCGATGATGTGGACGACGAAGGGGTCCCCGAACACCGGCATCCCCTGCAGCGCCGCCGCCGACTCGTGGCAGAAGACGGCGTCGGGCCACAGCATCGCCACGGCGTGGACGCGGGTGAGATACCTGTCCCAGGGTGCGAGCGCCGCCCACTGCGCTGCGCTCGCGTAGATGCCGCGGCGGACGAGCACGAGCTCTCCGCGGACGACGCCCCTCTCCGGATGGGGGATGTCACGGGCTTTGAGAAGGGGGACGGGTGATGGCAGGGCGTGCGGAATGTCTCGTGGTGTCAGCATCCGCCCATGCTGCGCGGCGCGGTCGCCCGCCCGCCGGCCGTTTCTCCCATCCGGGGACGCTCCCGTGCGACGCCCGGTCTGTGGAGGACCGGTGGCTCCCACCACCCACGATCCGCGAGACAGGATCTTCGCGCCGAGACAGTGGGGTTCACCCGCGGCCTCGGCGCGAGGAACCCGTCTCGCGGTCCATCGACCCGAACCCGGGCCGCCCGACCCGAACCCGGGCCGCCCGACCCCGGGCCGCAGCCCCGACCCGCGGGCCGCACGGGCCTCAGAAGACGCCGGGCCACCAGGATGCGGCGAGGGGATAGCCGACGAACGCGACCACGTCGATGAGGGTGTGGGCGACCACGAGCGGCATCACGCGGCCCCAGCGGCGGTAGCACCAGCCGAAGACGATGCCCATGGCGATGTTGCCGAGGATCGAGCCGACGCCCTGGTAGGCGTGGTAGAGCCCGCGGAGCACCGCCGTCGCGAGGATGATGTGCCACCACCCCCAGCCGAGCCGGCGCAGGCGGTCGAAGAGGTATCCGAGGAACACGACCTCCTCGGTGAGCCCTGCCCGGAGCGCCGCGAGCAGCAGCAGCGGCACCGTGTACCAGGCGGCGTCGAGCGGCGACGCGACGACCCCGACGGTCACGTTCAGCAGGCGTCCCGCGATGTACAGGGCGAGTCCGGGGACGCCGATCGCAGCGACCAGCAGCATCCCGCGGCCGAGGTCGCCGCCGAAGCGCCGGAAGTCGAGCCCGATGCGACGCAGCGCGTTCGACCCGGGCTCCCACAGCAGGTACACGACGAGCGCGACGAGGGCGAGGGAGAAGAAGATGCTCAGGAACTGGTAGAGCGCATCCCAGAACGCCTGCGAGTCGCGGGTCGGGTTCAGCTGCGTCTGCTGGTCGCCGACCGCCTGGTTCTCCTCGAGCGAGCGCTGCACCGTCCGCACGAGGGACAGCACCGAGTAGAGCGCCGACTGCCCGACCGAGACGGCGAGCACGAGCCAGATCTCCCAGGTCAGACGGGCGCGGTCGCCGCGCGACACCCGGTCCGGATCGAACACCGCGAACGGCCTGATCGCTCTCGTCACCCCGTCAGCCTGCCACAGCGCGTCGCCGTGACCGCGGTGTCCGGTCTCGTTCAGGGTGAGCGCATAGGTCCACTCCGGGTGAGCGGATCGGTCGTCGCGGCGGCGACGAGCGCAGGACGTGCACAACTCAGGAGATCCGACGCCTGTGCCCGTCTGGCCGTGCACGAGAGCGCGCGTTGCCTGAGTTGTGCACGGGGTCGCCGCCCGTGCCCGGGGCAGGACGCCGGGGCAGACGCTCTCAGGCGGCCGCAATAAAGTGTGCGAGGCTGGTCGGCCTGATCCCCTCCCATCCCATCACCCGAACCCGCCATCACCCGAACCGGCGATGATCCGAAGGAGCACGGATGCGGTCCCGCACGAGATCCGCCGCGATCGCCGTCGTCGCCTCTCTCGCGGTGGGCCTGACGGCGTGCGCTCCCGACGACGTCGACCGCGTCGTGCCGGGCTCCGCGCTCACGGTCGCTCAGAGCGCCCCGGTCACCTCGCTCAACCCGGCCGTGCTCGGCCAGGACACGGCGGCCGATGCGGGCCTCGCGACCGTCACGAACTCGGGCTTCTGGCGGGAGGAGCCCACGGGCGAGCGCGTCGCGCAGGAGCGCTTCGGCAGCATCCGCGTCGACTCCGACGACCCGTTCACCGTCACCTACACGGTGCACGAGGGCGTCCGGTGGTCGGATGGCGCGCCCGTCGACGCCGCGGACCTGCTGCTCGCGTGGGCGGTGGGCACGACCCATCGCACCGGCGGCGATCCGGATGCCGAGGGCCGGCCGGCGACCCGCTGGGACACGGGCGCCGGGCGCGATCGGGGGCTCGACCTCGTCACGGAGGTGCCGGAGGTCGGCGGCGACGGCCGCAGCATCACCCTGGTCTACGACTCGCCCGTCGCCGACGGGGAGGCCGCGTTCGACGTGCTGCCGGTCTCGGCGCACGGCACCGTGATGCTCGGACACCCGGGGGAGTACGACACCGCCGACGACGCGAAGCAGGCCCTCATCGCCGCCGTCCGCGACGACGACCTCGACTGGCTCGCGCCGGTGTCCCGCGCCTTCCGTGAGGACTACGTGCTCGACGGATCGGTGCCGCCCGAGGCCGCGATCGGCAACGGCGCGTACCTGTTCGACCGAGCGGGTGACGACGGCAGCGTCGAGCTGCACGCGAACCCGGACTTCGTCTGGGGCCCGTCCGCGCGGATCGAACGTCTCACCGTGCGTTCGATCCCGGATGCGGACGCCCGTGCCGCCGCGGTCGCATCGGGCGAGATCGACGTCGCCGCGGTGCCCGCCACCGCCGAGGCGGTCGAGACGGCGGAGGAGGCCGCGGGGCACCGGATCGCCGCGGGGACCGCGTTCGACCACATCGATCTGCAGACCGCCGGCGGGGGAGTGTTCGACCCGGCGACCTACGGCGGCGACGAGACGAGGGCGCAGGCGGTGCGCGCCGCGTTCCTCGCGACCGTGCCACGCGACGCGATGCTCGCCGAGCTCGTCACCCCCTACGCGCCGGATGCGACGGTGCGCGCCTCGGCGGTACGCGCCCCCGATCCCGTCGCGGCCGACGACGCGGTCTCGGGCGCCGACGCCGAGCCGGTGCCCACGGCGACGGGATCCGCCGACGACCCCGACATCGCCCGGGCGATGGATCTGCTCGCGGAGGCGAACGTGCCCGACCCCACGGTGCGGCTGCTCTTCGGCGAGGGCGATGCGCGCCGCACCGCCGCGTTCGCCCGGATCGCGGCATCTGCGGCAGAGGCGGGCATCGTGGTCGTCGACGTGTCGCGCGCGGACTGGGCCGCGGCGCTGGCCGGCTCGCCCACCGCGTACGACGCCGCGTTGTTCGCCTGGGACGCCGACCCCTCGGCGCCTCTCGCGCTGGCCGCCGGCTTCGACACCGCCGGCGCGCAGAACCTCTACGGATGGTCGGACGAGAGGGTCGACGGCCTCGTCGCCGAGGCGGGCGCGCAGACGGACGCGGCGTCCCTCGACGCCGTTCTCGCCGATCTGGATGCGGCTATCGCGGACCACGCCTGGACGCTCCCGCTCTTCGCCGTGCCGATCGTGACCCTGTGGTCGGACGCCGTCGCGGAGGTGCCTGCCGCGTCGGGGCCGGACGGGGTGCTCGCGGCGTTCTCCCAGTGGATGCCGACGGGCGTTCGCGGAACCGGGTCTCCGACCCCGAGAGACTCGGTCTCGCCCGGCTGAAACGACGGTCCACGTCGTGATTGAGCAATCTGCTCTGCGAGACACGCCAGACGTTAAAGCTCTGTAACTATTCCTGCAACCGTTTTGACCATCGCGAGGGGCGTGCTTATCGTTCTCGTATCCGCGACATGACGATCGCACAGCTTCGTCATGCTCGCATCATCCCTTGCACAGGAGGAACAGTGAAGCGCAGCAGAATCGCTCTCGCGAGCGTCGCGCTGGCCGGTATCGGGGCACTCGCCCTGGCCGGCTGCGCGAGCGGCGGGTCGTCCGAGCCGACGGACGACGGCGACGCCACGGCCGTCATCACGGCCAACGGCTCGGAGCCGGAGAACCCGCTGATCCCGACGAACACGAACGAGGTCGGGGGCGGCAGGATCGTCGACGCCCTCTTCGCCGGGCTCGCCTACTACGACGCCGACGGGGCGATCGTCAACGACGTCGCCGACTCCATCACGGTCGACGACTCGTCGACCCTCACCGTGACGCTGAAGGAGGGGCAGACCTTCACGGACGGCGAGGAGGTCACCGCCGACAACTTCATCGACGCCTGGAACTACGGTGCACAGATCTCGAACGCCCAGCTGAACCAGTCGTGGTTCTCCGACATCGAGGGTTTCAGCGCGGATGCGGACGCGGAGCTGACGGGTCTGGAGCAGATCGACGACTACACCTTCACGATCGCGCTCAGCTCGCCCGTCGCGGCGGACTTCGCGCTGCGGCTGGGGTACTCGGCCTACTACCCGCTCCCCGAGGTGGCGTTCGAGGACATCGACGCCTTCGGTGAGAGCCCGATCGGGAACGGCCCCTACAAGCTCGCGAGCGAGTCGGCGTGGCAGCATGACGTGCAGATCGAACTCGTCAAGAACGACGACTACACGGGCGGGCGCCAGGCGCAGAACGGTGGAGTGACCTTCGTCTTCTACGCCTCGCTCGACGGCGCATACGCTGATCTGCTCGCGGGGAACCTCGACGTTCTCGACTACCTGCCGGACTCGGCACTGGCCAGCTACGAGTCGGACCTGGGCGATCGGGCCGTGAACCAGCCGGCGGCGATCTTCCAGTCCTTCACGATCCCTGAGCGTCTCGCCCACTTCTCCGGCGAGGAGGGGCAGCTGCGTCGGGAGGCGCTCTCGCTGGCGATCAACCGCGACGAGATCACCGAGACGATCTTCCAGGGCACCCGCACACCGGCCAGCGACTTCACCTCCCCCGTCATCGCAGGGTGGTCGGACTCGGTCCCCGGGGCCGAGGTGCTGGACTACGACCCGGAGAGTGCCCAGGATCTGTGGGCACAGGCCGACGCCATCTCCCCGTGGGAGGGCACGTTCGAGCTCGCCTACAACTCCGACGGGCCGCACCAGGCCTGGGTCGACGCGGTCGCCAACTCGATCAAGAACACCCTCGGCATCGAGGCGGCGGGCGTGCCGTACGTGGACTTCGCCTCGCTGCGCACCGAGGTGACCGGCGACACGATCCAGACCGCGTTCCGCACCGGCTGGCAGGCCGACTACCCCGGCATGTACAACTTCCTCGCGCCGTTGTACGCGACGGGCGGATCGGCGAACGACGGCGACTACTCGAACGCCGAGGTCGACACCCTGCTGGCGGAGGGTGCTGCCGCAGAGGACCTGGACGCCGCGAACGAGAGCTACGAGCAGGCGCAGGAGATCCTGTTCGAGGAGCTTCCCGCGATCCCGCTCTGGTACCAGAACGTCGTCGGCGGCTACGCGGACACGGTCTCCGGTGTCCAGTTCGGCTGGAACTCCGTTCCGGTGTACTACGCGATCACCAAGGGCTGAGGCCTTCTCGATCGCAGCCGCGAGGCGGTGACGACCCCGTCACCGCCTCGCGGTCTGTCCAGGCACTCGCGCTCGCGCCATCCGCGCGGCACGATGCTGTTAGCGGATACTGCACCCTGTCGCGCCGAGAGTGCGACAGGGCTCGTGTCCTGTGAGCGGAGGGAGAGAGGGTGCTCGGCTACATCCTCAGACGCATACTGCAGGTGATCCCGGTTTTCCTGGGCTCGACGCTGCTGATCTATTTCCTGGTGTTCGCCATGCCCGGCAACCCGATCCTCGCCCTCTTCGGCGACAAGACGCCCAGTGACGCCCTTCTGGCACAGCTCGAGGCGCAGTACCACCTCGACCAGCCGTTCATCGTCCAGTACTTCTACTACCTGATGGGCATCTTCCAGGGCGACCTGGGCAACACCTTCTCTGGGCAGTCGGTGAACGACGTCCTGGCCCGCACGCTCCCCGTCACCGGTCGGCTGGCGGTCATGGCGATCGCGATCGAGTTCACGCTCGCCATCATCATCGGCACGATCTCGGCCCTGCGCAAGGGCAAGATCTTCGACAACGTGTCGCTCGTGATCTCGCTCGTCTTCGTGGCGATCCCGATCTTCGTGCTGGCGTTCCTCGCGCAGTACTTCCTCGCCATCCAGCTCGGCTGGTTCCGGCCGACGGTCGGCGCCCAGAACGACTGGGGCGATCTCTGGCTCCCGGCCCTCGTCCTCGGCGTCAGTCTCTACGCGACCAGCATGCGCCTGATGCGCGGCTCGGTCATCGACACGCTCAACCAGGACTGGGTGCGCACCGCCTACAGCAAAGGGCTCCCGCGCCGGCGGGTCATCCCCGTGCACGTGCTCCGGAACTCCCTCATCCCGGTCATCACCAACTCCGCCACCAACTTCGGCGTGCTGCTGGTGGGCGCGACCGTGACCGAGGCCATCTTCAACGTGCCGGGCGTCGGCAAGACCCTCTTCGACGCGACCCTGAAGCACGAGGGCCCGACGATCGTCTCGTTCGTCACGGTCTTCGTCATCCTCTACGTGCTCGTCAACCTCGTCATCGACCTCTTGTACGGTCTGCTCGACCCGAGGATTCGCTATGTCAAGTAACTCCGATCTGCCTACACACTTCGTCGCCCCGATCAAGGACGCGGCGGTCGTCGTCGACGCCGTCCGAGTCGACGAGAAGCCGTCGAGCCTGTGGCGGGACGCCTGGCGGGACCTCCGCAAGCGCCCGACGTTCTGGATCTCGCTGGCGATCGTCGCGGTGGTGCTGCTGATGGCGGCCTTCCCCACGCTCTTCACGCATACCCCGCCCAACGACAACTGCCAGCTCGCCAACAGCAACGGCGGTCCCGCCGCCGGCCATCCGCTCGGGTTCACATTCCAGGGATGCGACATCTATGCCCGCATCGTCTGGGGCTCGCGCACCTCGCTCGCGGTGGGACTTCTCGCGACGCTGATCGGCTCCTCCATCGGCCTGGTCATGGGCGCGCTCGCCGGCTTCTACGGCGGCTGGCTCGACTCGCTGCTCTCGCGCGTGGGCGACATCTTCTTCGCGATCCCCTACATCCTGGCGGCCGTGGTGGTCATGAGCGTGTTCTCCAACTACCGCAACGTGTTCACGCTCGCCCTCGCCATCGGCGGATTCGCGTGGGCGTCGACGGCGCGTGTCGTGCGCGCCGAGATCCTGAGGGTGAGACAGGCCGACTTCGTCACGGCCTCCCGCGCCCTCGGGCAGTCGCGGTTCCAGACCCTGGTCTCGCACGTCGTGCCGAACGCGATCGCCCCGCTGATCGTGCTCTCGACCCTCGCTCTCGCCGCCGCGATCGTCGCCGAGGCGACACTCGCGTTCCTCGGCGTCGGGCTCGGGTCCGGCGTCATGTCGTGGGGCGCGGACATCAGCAACGCGCAGACGTCGCTGCGCGTCGCCCCGATGGCACTGATCTGGCCGTCCATCGCGTTGACCGTGACGGTCCTCGCGTTCATCCTGCTGGGCGAGCTGATCCGCGACGCCCTCGACCCGAGAGCGAGGGCGCGCCGATGAGCGACACCACCGCCACCCCGCTGCTCCGCATCCGGAACCTGCGCGTCGCCTTCGACACGCAGAACGGCAGCCGAGAGGTGCTGCACGGCGTCGACCTCGACGTCTTCCCCGGCGAGACCGTCGCGATCGTGGGGGAGTCCGGGTCGGGCAAGTCCACGACCGCCTCGGCCGTGGTGAACCTCCTCCCGGGGACGGGACACGTCACCTCGGGCAGCATCACCCTCGACGGACGGGAGCTCACCGAGCTGACGCCCGGACAGATGGAGAAGGTCCGGGGCCGCGACATCGGCTACGTCCCGCAGGACCCGATGTCGAACCTCAACCCGGTGTGGAGCATCGGCTTCCAGGTGAAGGAGGCCATCCGCGCGAACGGCATCGCGTCCGGACGCCAGGCGGTGAACGCCCGCGCGATCGAGGTGCTCAAGCAGGCCGGTCTCGCCGACGCCGAGAAGCGCCTGCACCAGTACCCGCACCAGTTCTCCGGCGGGATGCGGCAGCGCGCGCTCATCGGGATCGGCCTCGCCGCCGACCCGAAGCTCCTGATCGCCGACGAGCCCACCTCGGCGCTCGACGTCACGGTGCAGCGCGTCATCCTCGACCACATGGCGACCCTCACGCGGGAGAAGGGCACCTCGGTGCTGCTCATCACCCACGACCTCGGCCTCGCCGCCGAGCGCGCCTCGACCATCATCGTGATGCAGGACGGCGAGATCGTCGAGGCGGGTCCCAGCCGCGAGATCCTGCAGAACCCGCTGCACCCCTACACGCAGCGGCTCGTCGCCGCGGCGCCGTCGATCGCCTCGCAGCGCCTGCAGGCCGTCGCGGAGCGCCGCGGCATCGAGACGAGCGAGGATCTCGAGGCGATCCCGCCGACCGTCCGGGTCTCGGAGCTGACCAAGGACTACAAGATCCGGCAGGGCAGCTTCCGCAGCGAGCCGTTCCGCGCCGTCGACGCGGTCTCGTTCGAGATCCCGCGCGGCAAGACCCTCGCCCTCGTCGGCGAGTCCGGCTCGGGCAAGTCGACGGTGGCGAAGATGGTGCTCAAGCTCGAGGAGCCGACCTCCGGCACGATCGAGATCGACGGCGAGGACATCTCGCGGATCTCCGGCCGGGACGCCTTCGCGCTGCGGCGGCGGATGCAGCCGGTCTTCCAGGACCCGTACGGCTCGCTCGATCCGCTCCGCAACATCGGCAACACGATCGCCGAGCCGCTCGACATCCACAAGGTGGGCGACCGGGCATCCCGGCGGGCGCGGGTGCGGGAGCTGCTCGACCAGGTGTCACTCCCGCAGGATCTCGCGACGCGCTACCCGAGCGAGCTCTCCGGCGGGCAGCGTCAGCGCGTCGCGATCGCGCGCGCTCTCGCCCTCAAGCCCGACATCGTCGTGCTCGACGAGGCGGTCTCGGCGCTCGACGTGCTGGTGCAGGACCAGATCCTGAAGCTCCTCGCGGAGCTCCAGTCCGAGCTCGGGCTCACCTACCTCTTCATCACCCACGACCTGGCGGTGGTGCGCGTGGCGGCCGACACGGTCGCAGTCATGGAGCGGGGGCGGATCGTCGAGCAGGGCACGGTCGACGAGATCTTCGCGAACCCCGCCGAGGAGTACACCCGGCGTCTCCTCGACGCGATCCCGGGTGCGTCCATACCGCTCGGAGGCACGCGCTGACCCGTACCGTCCACCGATCCACGTCGGCGCCCGTCGGGCTCATCGGCTCGGCGGCCGTCGCGGCGTTCCTGCTCGGCGATGCGCTCCTGCGCAGCGGCGTCGTCACCACCCTTCTGCTCGCGCCGTGGGTGCTGCTGGTGCTGTGGGGCGTGTACGTCGTGGTGTTCGCATCGGCGGTGACGACGGATGCGGAGGGCATCACGGCGCAGAACTACCTCCGCCGCACGCGGGTGCCGTGGGGAGCGGTCGAGGACATCGACCTGCGTTACCAGCTCGTCATCACGACCCGCGACGGAGGTCGGCTCACCTGCTTCGGCGGGCCGGTCTCGGGTCGGCCCGGGCGTCTTTCGCGGTCTGCGGGTGACGACGAGGCCAGGCGCGTCCCGTCGGCGCTGCGCGAGGTCGATCGCATCCGGGCGGAGTGGGACGACGCGCGCGAACGCGGCGCGGCGGACGGTGCTGTCACTCGCTCGTGGGACCTCGCCGCTCTGGTGGCGCTGCTCGTGCTCGTCGTGGCCGCGGTCGTCGCGACGGTGATCGCCGCGGCGTGAGGCGCGTCGCACCGGTTCCGGTCTCCGGTCCGCGTCGGGAGGCCGCATCCGCTCCGCCGACCCTCCCGGAGCCCTCGCAGGCGGCTGCGGTAGGCTAGGGCGACCGGCATCCCGGCTCACCCCTCCACGCAAGGACTCCTCGAATGGCGCGCGCCCTCCGCTCCGATCTGCGAAACGTCGCGATCGTCGCCCACGTCGACCACGGCAAGACGACCCTGGTCGACGCCATGCTCCGCCAGACCGGATCGTTCGGCGATCACGCGCACGTCGAGGACCGCGCCATGGACTCGAACGATCTCGAGCGGGAGAAGGGCATCACGATCCTCGCCAAGAACACGGCGATCACCTACAACGGCGAGCACACCGACGTGCCGGTCACCATCAACGTGATCGACACCCCGGGCCACGCCGACTTCGGCGGCGAGGTCGAGCGCGGCCTGTCGATGGTCGACGGCGTCGTGCTCCTCGTCGACGCGAGCGAGGGCCCGCTCCCGCAGACCCGCTTCGTGCTGCGCAAGGCGCTGGAGGCGAAGCTTCCCGTCATCCTGCTCGTCAACAAGACCGACCGCCCCGATGCACGCATCGCCGAGGTCGAGGAGGAGGCGCACGACCTGCTGCTCGGCCTCGCCTCCGACCTCGTCGACGACGTTCCCGACCTCGACGTCGACGCGCTGCTCGACGTGCCGGTCGTCTACGCGTCGGGTCGCGCCGGCGCGGCGTCCCGCACCCGTCCCGACAACGGCGCCCTGCCCGACAACGACGACCTCGAGCCGCTGTTCGAGGCCATCCTCGAGCACGTGCCCGCGCCGGTCTACGACGACGAGGCTCCGCTGCAGGCCTGGGTCACCAACCTCGACTCGAGTCCCTTCCTCGGCCGCCTCGCGCTCCTGCGCGTGTTCAACGGCACGCTGAAGAAGGGGCAGACCGTCGCCTGGGTGCGCCACGACGGCTCGCACTCGAACGCCCGCATCACCGAGCTGTTGAAGACCCGTGCCCTCGAGCGCTACCCGGCCGAGTCCGCCGGGCCCGGCGACATCGTCGCGATCGCCGGCTTCGAGGACATCACGATCGGCGAGACGATCGCCGACCCCGACGACGTCCGACCGCTCCCGGCCATCACGGTCGACGACCCCGCGATCTCGATGACGATCGGCACGAACACGTCGCCGCTGGTCGGCAAGGTCAAGGGCCACAAGCTGACCGCGCGCATGGTGAAGGACCGCCTCGACCGTGAGCTCATCGGAAACGTCTCGCTCAACGTCGTCGACATCGGTCGCCCCGACGCGTGGGAGGTGCAGGGGCGCGGCGAGCTCGCGCTCGCCATCCTCGTCGAGAACATGCGTCGTGAGGGCTTCGAGCTGACCGTCGGCAAGCCCCAGGTGGTCACCAAGAAGGTCGACGGCAAGACGTTCGAGCCCTTCGAGCACCTCACGATCGACGCCCCCGAGGAGTACCTCGGCGCGATCACGCAGCTGCTGGCCGCCCGCAAGGGCCGCATGGAGACCATGACGAACCACGGCACCGGCTGGGTGCGGATGGAGTTCGTCGTGCCCTCGCGCGGCCTCATCGGGTTCCGCACCGAGTTCCTGACGACCACGCGCGGCACCGGCATCGCCAACGCCATCTCACACGGGTACGAGCCGTGGGCGGGGCAGATCGTCACGCGCCAGAACGGCTCGATCGTCGCAGACCGCTCCGGCGTGGTCACCCCGTTCGCGATCATCGCCCTGCAGGAGCGCATGTCGTTCTTCGTGCAGCCGACCCAGGAGGTCTACGAGGGCATGGTCATCGGCGAGAACTCGCGCGCCGACGACATGGACGTGAACATCACCAAGGAGAAGAAGCTCACGAACATGCGTTCCGCGACGGCGGACACGTTCGAGTCGATGACGCCGCCGCGTCAGCTCTCCCTGGAGGAGAGCCTCGAGTTCGCCCGCGAGGACGAGTGCGTCGAGGTCACGCCGGAGATCGTCCGCATCCGCAAGGTGGTGCTCGACGCGACCGAGCGCGGCCGTGCCACCGCGCGCCTGAAGCGCCAGGACGCAAGCGTCTGACCCAGACCGGGGCGCGCTGAGACGAGAACGATCGGCCCAGACGAGGAACAATCTCGAGGGCGAGTCCTCGTCTCGGCCGATTCTCCTCATCCGGACGGGGGGTTGTCCTGCGGTCGGGTCACGGAGAGTCGGTCCGGGCTGCTCCGGTGGGCTCAGCGCAGCTCGGAGACCAGCACCGCGCTGGTGCCGGGCTCGGTGGCCTCGAACACGTGCGCGGCATCGCCCCGGTACGACAGATAGTCGCCGGGTGCGAGCGTGACCGGCCCGTCCGCCGGTCCGACGAGCGCGCCGCCGCTGATGAGGATCACGTGCTCCGTGGTGCCGGGCGGATGGGGAGAGGAGTCCCGGGCCTGACCGGGCTCGGCGCGCACCAGGTAGATGTCGCGACGCGCGTTCGGCGCACTCGCCGACAGGAGCGCCGCGGAGTATGCGGCCGTCGCCGCTCGCACGTCGGCCGCATCGGTGGCGCGGATGAGGGTCGGCCCGGCGGAGGGCTCGTCGACGAGCTGTGCGAAGGGGATCTGCAGAGCATCGCCCAGCGCCCACAGCGTCTCGACGCTCGGGTTTCCCGAGCCGTTCTCGAGCTGGGAGACGGTGGCCTTCGACACGCCCGCCCGGCGGGCGAGCTCGGACACGCCGATGCCCGCCGCCTCGCGTTCCCGGCGGAGCCTGCGGGCTATGCGCGTTCCGAGGTCCATCTGTTCAGTATGGCAAACACTCGTTCGCTTTGACATTTGTCCGGTCAATGTTCAGAATGCTGGTCATGCGTTCATCATCGCGAACGTCGCTGCTCATCCTCCACCGGGGCCGACCATGACCGGGTCCGACGTGGTGCACACCCGCCGCGCGACGCGGCAGGGCCTGGCGGTCGCGCTGGCGACGAGCGCGTACGGCATCTCGTTCGGCGCTCTGAGCGTGGCCTCCGGGCTCGACGTCTGGCAGACCTGCATCCTGAGCCTCGCCATGTTCACCGGCGGATCGCAGTTCGCCTTCGTCGGGGTGATCGGGGCGGGCGGCCTCGTCGCGGCGCCCGCCGCGATCGCGTCGGCGGCGCTGCTCGGCGTCCGGAACGTCGCGTACGGGATGCGGATGTCGTCCGTCGTCGGCAGTGGCCTCTGGCGCAAGGCCGCTGCGGTGCCCTTCACGATCGACGAGTCGACCGCCGTCGCGCTGGCGCAGACCCGGCCGCGAGCACGGACGCGGGGCTTCTGGGTGACCGGGCTCGGCATCTACGCGGGCTGGAACCTGACGACACTCCTCGGAGCGCTCCTCGGCGACGTGCTCGGGGACCCGCGCGCCTACGGACTGGACGCGGCGGCCGCCGCCGCGTTCCTGGCACTCCTGTGGCCGCGACTGCGCGGGCGGCAGGCGATCGCGGTGGGGATCGCCGCCGCGGTGGTGGCGACGGCGCTCACGCACGCACTGATGCCGGGCATGCCGGTGCTGATCGCGGCGGTCGTCGCGATCGCCGTCGGGTGGTTCGACTGGTGGGGGAGACGCGCGCCGACGTCCGGTGCGCCGGACGGCGCGGTGACGCGATGAGCCTCTGGGCGGCGGTGCTGCTGGCCGCGATCGTCTGCGTGGCGCTGAAGGCGGTCGGATACCTCATCCCGGCGCGGTTCCTGGAGGCCCCGCGACCCGCGCGGATCGCGGATCTTCTCACGGTGGCGCTGCTCGCCGCACTCGTCGCCGTGCAGACCCTGGGCGCGGGTCAGGCGGTTCTCATCGACGCCCGCGTGCCGGCCGTGCTCGTCGCCGCGGGGCTGCTGGCGATCCGCGCGCCCTTCCTCGTCGTGGTTGCCGCCGCGGCCCTCGTCGCGGCGCTGCTGCGCCTGGCCGGCTGGGCCGCGTAGCGGCTCCGGATCACGCCGTCGACGCGGTCTGAGCGGGCGCAACACGGGTTCACGTTGAGGCACAGATCGCAACGCGGCGTGCGCCGGAGCCTCTGCAGCGACCGAGGAGCTCCGGCCGCATCCGCGTGATTCCGCGCGTGCCGCGCGGGAGCGAGAGACCGACGTCAACGATCGGCTGTCGCGATGGGTTCCGATCGCTCCTCGTCATTGGACGCTCTCTCACAGCCCTGCACAGACTCGCAAGCATGACCCGCCCTCTCCACCTCAACCTGCTCGTCACGGGCTTCGGCGCGCACGCCGGTGCCTGGCTGCATCCGGAGACGGCGGGCGTCGACACGCGCCTGCTCGAGCACTACATCCGGATCGCGGAGACGGCCGAGCGGGGAACGTTCGACGCCCTGCTCTTCGCCGACTCGCCCGCGCTCGGTCGCGCGGCCGGCCTCTATCTCGCCAACCCGTTCGAGCCGATCACGCTCCTCGCGGCGATCGCCGCGCGCACCAGCCACATCGGCCTCATCGCGACCGCGTCGACCTCCTTCAACGAGCCGTACAACCTCGCCCGCTTCATCTCCTCGGTGGACCTCATCAGTGCGGGGCGGGCCGGTTGGAACGCCGTGACGACCTCGAACCTCGAAGCGGCGAAGAACTTCGGCCTCGACGAGCACCTCGCGCACGCCGCCCGCTACGAGCGGGCCGACGAGTTCATCGAGGTCGTGCAGCGGCTCTGGCACAGCTGGGCGGTCGATGCCGTCGAGCCGGATCAGGCGCAGAAGCGTCAGGTGCGCGCCGACAGCGTGCACGACATCGGGCACGCCGGGTCGCACTTCCGCGTCGGCGGTGCGCTCAACGTGCCGCCGAGCGCGCAGGGCCGGCCGGTGCAAGTGCAGGCCGGGGGATCGGCGGCGGGCATCGAGCTCGGCGCGCGGCACGCCGAGCTCGTCTACGCGAACGCCGGATCGCTCGAGGCGTCGCGTGCGTTCCTCCAGGAGTTCAAGGAGCGCGCCGCGTCGTTCGGGAGGAACCCCGCGCACATCGCGATCGCGCCGGGCGTCGTGCCCTTCGTCGCCGACACCGAAGAGGGTGCGCGGCGCCTCAAGGCGGAGCTGGAGCACTCGATCGACCTCGACGCCCTGCTGCCGGCGGCCGAGCGGCATCTGTACGTTGATCTCAGCGGATATGACCCGGAAGACCCCTTCCCGGTCGAGCTGCTGCCCGAGGACTCCCTCGTGACGAACTCGATCCGCACCTACACGCAGCTCGCCGCCGACATCCGGGCCGGCGGCTACACGGTGCGCAAAGCCCTGCTGCGCGTGGGCGGCGGCACGATCCACCGCGAGTTCGTCGGCAGCGTCGACCAGTTCGTCGACGAGCTCGCCGAATGGTCGGTCGCCGGTGCCGCGGACGGATTCACGCTGATGCCGCCGCTCGTGCCGAGCGTGCTCGACACGCTCGCCGATCAGGTCGTACCGGCGCTCCGCTCCCGCGGGCTGTTCCGCGAGGGATACGAGTCCACCACGCTCCGCGGCCACTACGGCCTGCCGATCCCGGAGGAGCCGACGCGGGCGCGCCATGCGGCGGCGGTTCCCGCGTAGCAGTCGGGCGGGCGCCATCCGGATGGTGTTCGCGTATGCGGATCCGGCGCTTTCGGGATCCGATGACCTTCAGGCAGTGATGACGAGGAGACACGCATGAGCACGATCGACGCGTCCCCGACGAGGGCGGCGCCGTCGCGGCACGCCGCGCTGGCCGTCGCGGCGCTCCGCCGGCTGGGTTCACTGCTGCTCGTTCTGCTGCTGACGGCGACGATCACGTTCGCCGTGCTGGAGTTCGCGGGCGGCGACACCGTCTCGGCCGTCCTCGGGCAGAACGCGGTCGTCGATGAGGCGACCCGGCAGGCCGTGATCGCCCAGTACGGTCTCGATCAGCCCGTGTGGATCCGTTACGTCGACTATCTCGGGGGCCTCATCGTCGGCGACTTCGGGCAGTCCTACGCGCAGCGCAAGCCCGTCGCGGAGGTGCTGGCGACCGGGGTGTGGCCCACTCTGCAGCTCGCGCTGTCGGCGGCAGCGCTCGCGATCGTCATCGCGCTCATCGTGGGCCTGTCCACCGGGCGCGGACGGCCGGTGCCGAGGGTCGTCGCCCAGGCGATCGAGCTGGTGCTCGTGTCGACGCCCACCTTCTGGCTCGGCATCATCCTGCTCACGGTGTTCGGCTTCGGGCTGCGCTGGTTCCCGGTATGGGGTGACAGCGGCTGGCAGAGTCTCGTGCTGCCGACGATCGCCCTCGGGCTTCCGATCGCGGCCGTGCTCTCGCAGGTGATCCGCGAGGGCGCCGACAAGGCCGAGAGTCAGCCGTTCGTGATCTCGGCGCGAGCCCGCGGGATCACCGAACGGCGATTGCGCTACGTGCACATCCTCACGCACGCCTCGGGACCCGCCCTCAACGTCGCAGGGCTCGTGATCGGCGGGCTCCTGGGCGGGGCGGTCCTCACCGAGAGCGTGTTCGGCCGCCCCGGCCTCGGCTCGATCGCGCTGCAGGCGATCCTCAGCCGCGATCTGCCGGTCGTGCTCGCGGTGGTGCTCGTATCGGCTGCCGTGTACGTGCTCGCGAGCACGCTGACCGATGTCGTGCAGTCGTCCCTCGATCCGAGGACGAGCCTGAGCGGACGGAGACGGCAGACATGAGCATCGATCTCGCCACCGCGACCTCGACCGCCGCGGACGAGCCCATCGTGACCGAGCATGCGCCGGCCCGAACCGTGTCGGCCGGCGCCGGGGCACCGCCGCGCGCCACGCGACGGGCCACGGTGCTGAGCTCGGCCGGCACCGTCGTCCTCCTCGCGCTGGTCGTGCTTCTCGCACTCGTGGTGGCGGCGCCGCAGTGGCTCGCCCCCTACCCGCCCCTGGCGGCGGACCCGACGGCGGCGCTGCAGCCGCCCAGCGCCGCGCACCTGCTCGGCACCGATCCGATCGGGCGCGACGTGCTCTCGCGGATTCTCTACGGAGCCAGGTACTCGCTCTCGATCGGCGTCGGCGCGACCCTCATCGGTGCGGTCACGGGTCTCATCCTGGGGACGATCGCGGGGCTCTCTCCGCGCGTGGTCGACGAGATCGTCGTGCGCTTCCTCGACGTCATCAACGCCGTCCCCGAGATCCTGCTGGCGCTCGTCGTGATCGCGGTCATCGGCCCGGGGCCCGTCAACATCATCCTCGCCATCGGCGTCGCCTCCATCCCGCGTTTCGCCCGGGTCGTCCGCGTGCAGGTGCTCTCGCTGCAGCACAGCGGCTGGGTCGAGCTCGCCCTCACACAAGGGCTGTCGTATCCGCGGCGGATCGTCAAGCACATCATCCCGAACACCGTCGGCCCGGTCGTCGTGCTCGCCACGATCGGCACCGGCACGGCGATCCTCAACGCGGCGGGACTCTCGTTCCTGGGGCTCGGGCCGCAGCCGCCCGCGCCAGAGTGGGGCGCCATCCTGGCCGAGAGCCGGGACTACTTCCATCTCGGGTGGTGGGTGGCAGTCTTCCCGGGCCTCGCCGTGCTGTCGACGGTGTGCCTCATCACGGTCGTCGGCCGGCGCCTGCAGCGACGCTTCGAAGGGCGGGTGGAGTGACATGTCCGTGAGCATCAGCGACGCCCGCCGCCCGCTCGCGCGCATCCGCGACCTCAGCATCGGCTTCCGCCAGCGCGGAGTGACGGTGCCGGCGGTCGAGCACGTCTCGTTCGACGTCTGGCCCGGACGCGTGCATGCGCTCGTCGGCGAGTCCGGCTCGGGCAAGAGCGTCTCGGCGCGGGCTCTCGTGGGCCTCAACGGGCGCCTGGCGCGTACCGAGGCGAAGGAGCTCACCTACCGGGGCAAGGACGTGCGCAGGTTCGGCGCGTACGAATGGCGGGCCGTACGCGGGCGGCAGATCGGACTGGTGCTGCAGGATGCCCTGCAGTCCCTCGATCCGCTCCGTACCGTCGGGCGGGAGATCGCCGAGGCGCTCGGCACGCCCCGGTTGCGTCTCGACGACGAGCTGCTCGCCCGGATCGCCGACCTCCTCACGAGCGTCGGCATCCCGGATGCTGCCTCTCGCATCGACCAGTACTCGTATCAGCTGTCCGGCGGGCTCCGCCAGCGCGTGCTCATCGCGGCCGCGATCGCCCGGAACCCGCGCCTGATCATCGCGGATGAGCCGACGACCGCCCTCGACACGACGATCCAGAAGGAGATCATCACGCTGCTGCGCAGCGCGGTGCAGGACGACGTCGGACTCCTGCTCATCAGCCACGACCTGTCGCTCGTCGCCGAGATCGCCGATACCGTCTCGGTGCTCGAGCGCGGAAGCGTCGTCGAGGAGGGCGACACGACCGACGTGCTCACCCGGCCGGCTCACCCGTACACGCGGAAGCTCCTGCGCGCGGTGCCGAGCGCCCAGGCGCGCGGCCGGCGGCTCTCGGTGCCGACCGCGGCTGTCGCGGAGTCGGTGACGGCCGAGGCGCCTCCGGCCCGCAGGATCGGCGAGGTCGTACTGAGCGGTCACGCGCTGCGCAAGACGTTCGTCCACGACGGTCACGCGCGGGTCGCTCTCGACGGCGTGTCGTTCACCCTGCGCGACGGGGAGACCCTGGGCGTCGTCGGCGAGTCCGGATCGGGGAAGACCACGCTCCTGCGCACCATCCTCGGCCTCAGCACGCCGGATGCGGGCGAGGTCCGACTGGGAGAGACCCTGTGGAACCCGAGCCCGGAGCGCGATCGCCGTCCGCGCCGGAGCGACCTGCAGCTCGTCTCGCAGGACCCGTTGGGCTCCTTCGACCCGCGCTACTCGGCGGAGCGCCTCATCCTCGACGGGGCGCGAGTGTCTGGACTGCGCGGGGACGGCGCGCGACGGCGCGCGACCGAGCTGGCGGATGCCGTGGGGCTCACCGCGCAGCAGGTGCGCAGGAACCCCCGCGAGCTCTCCGGTGGCCAGCGCCAGCGCGTGGCCATCGCCCGCGCGCTCGCCGCACAGCCGCGGATCCTCGTGTGCGACGAGCCGGTCTCCGCCCTCGACGTCTCGGTGCAGGCGCAGGTGCTCGATCTGCTGCACGACCTCCGGCAGGCGTTCGGCACCTCGATCGTGTTCGTGTCGCACGACCTCGGGGTGATCTATCACGTCTCCGATCGTGTGCTCGTGCTCAAGGACGGCATCGTCGTCGAGACGGGCGACGTCGTCGAGGTCTACCGCGACCCGCAGCATCCCTACACCCAGCGCCTGCTCGACGCCGTGCCGAAGCTCGCCACGGCGAGCGCCCGAGCCCACGGGCCGGGCTGACCGCCCGCCCCGTCCCCTCACGACCGTACGAAACGAAAGGAACGCCATGTCCCAGGATGCAGAGTTCGACATCGAGCCCAAACGACGATCGCGACGCCCGTGGATCATCGCGGGGGCTGTCGCCGTGGTGGCGGTGGTCGTCGTCGGCGTGGTCGTGTTCGCGGGCACGAGGGGATCCGACGATGCCGAGCCGGCCGCGGCCGGAAGCGCCGAGCCAGTCGACGGCGGCACACTCCACTATGCGGTGGGCACCACGACCGACACGGTCGACCCGTCGCTGTCGCCGGGCAACTCCTGGATCACCGCGCAGATCGTGGACTCCCTCGTGTATCACAACGAGGACTTCACCTTCTCGCCGTGGCTCGCCGAGAGCTGGGAGATCTCCGACGACGGGCGCGAGTACACGTTCCACCTCCGTGACGACGTGACCTTCAGCGACGGCACGCCGTTCGACGCCGAGGCGGTCAAGGCGAACTTCGACCGCATCGCCAACCCGGAGACCGCCTCGTCCTACGCCAAGTCATTGCTCGGACCCTACGAGGAGACGGTCGTCGTCGACGAGCTCACCGCGACCGTGCGCCTCGCGGAGCCGCTGACGTCGTTCCTGCAGGGACTGAGCCTGCCCTACCTCGGCATCCAGTCGCCGACCTACCTCGAGGAGGCCGGCAGCGACACCGCAAGCTCGGTCGTGGGCTCCGGGCCCTACGTGCTCGCCGACATCACGCCCGGTCAGTCGTGGACGCTCGAGAAGCGCGCGGACTACGCGTGGGCGCCGGAGTCGAAGGACCACGGCGCCGCCTACCTCGACCGCGTCGAGCTCTCGTACGTGCCGGAGGGGTCCGTGCGGGTCAACGGCGTGACCGCGGGCGAGTTCGACCTCATCAACGGCGTCTCGTACTCGCAGTACGGGACGCTCCGGGACTCCGACGAGGTCACGCTCATCGACTACCAACCCGGCGGCGTGGCGACCGGGATCGCCCTGAACCTCACGTCGGGAATCTTCCAGGACGAGAATGTCCGTGCAGCGTTCCAGCGCTCCTTCGACGTCGAGGGACTGATCGAGTCGACGTTCTACGGCGCGATCGAGGCCGCCACGGGAGGCGCCTTCACCGAGAACTCGCGGTACTACGACGCCTCCGTCGGCGAGGCCTACGGCTACGACATCGACGTGGCCACGCGCCTGCTCGACGAGGCGGGATGGTCCGAGGTCGGTGCCGACGGCATCCGCCAGAAGGACGGGCAGCCGCTCAGCGTCAAGCTCCTCTCGTTCCCCGAGCCCTCCCAGGATGTGCTGAACCTCGTGCAGGCGCTTCAGCAGGCAGGTCTCGAGGCGGGCTGGGACATCCGGTACGAGCAACTGGACCGGGCCGTCTGGAACGAGACGATCAACGCCGGCGACTACGACCTGCAGCTCCACAGCTACTTCCGCGCCGATCCCGACATCGCACGCACCGTGTGGTCGCAGGAGTTCGTGCCGCCGTGGGGATACAGCTTCTCGTGGCCTGAGGACGACGCGTTCGAAGCGCTGCTGAACGAAGGGGCGCAGACGCCCGACGGAGACGAACGGCAGGCGATCTACGAGGAGATCCAGGCATACGTCATCGACGAGGGCTGGGAACTGCCGCTCTATCCGATCTCGCGTCCGTTCGCGTTCACCGAGGGCATCCACGGTCTCAGCCTGAACGGCACGGCCGTGCCCTACATCTATGACCTCTGGAAGACCTCAGGAAAGGAATGACCATGACCATTCTCGGACGAACCGGGCTCGACGTGTTCGGGCTGCAGCTGGGCGGGAACCCCTTCGGCCACACGGCCGACGAGGCGACCTCGCACGCCATCCTCGACCGCTACGCCGCGGCGGGGGGCAACTTCATCGACACCGCCGACGTCTACTCAGCGTGGATCGACGGGAACTCCGGCGGCGAGTCGGAGACGATCATCGGCACGTGGCTCGCGAGCAGGCGCAACCGCGACACACAGATCGTCGCCACCAAGGTCGGCGGGCTGGAACCCTACCGCACGCTCACCCGCGCGAACGTGCGCGCGGGGCTCGACGCCTCGCTGCGACGGCTGCAGACCGACTACGTCGACCTCTACTACCTGCA
Source organism: Microbacterium sp. 18062 (assembly GCF_902706225.1). Lineage (GTDB taxonomy): Bacteria > Actinomycetota > Actinomycetes > Actinomycetales > Microbacteriaceae > Microbacterium. The sequence continues at coordinate 7,301 of NZ_CACSKB010000046.1, read as the reverse complement.
CCGGGACGACACCGACACGCCGCAGGAGGAGACCCTCGAGGCGCTCGACGAGCTCGTCCGGGAGGGGAAGGTGCGCCACATCGGCGCCTCGAACTTCACGGCCGACCGGCTGCGGAGCGCGATCGAGGTCTCCCGTGCCCACGGGTGGTCGGAGTTCACCGTGGTGCAGGACGACTACAGTCTGGTCAACCGCGCGCACTACGAGCACGGCACGCGGGAGGTCGCCCTCGAGTACGATCTGGTCAACCTGCCCTTCCGGTCGCTCGCGAAGGGCTTCCTCGCGGGAAAGTACCGGCCGGGTGTGCCGTACGAGGAGAGCACGCACACGCCGATCGGGTCGTCCTATGTGGACAGGTACGGCGCGACCGTGCTGCCGGTGCTGGATCGTCTCGCCGAGAAGCACGGGGTGCCGGTCGCGGCGATCGGCCTTGCCTGGGTCACCACCCAGCCGACGATCGCCGTGCCCCTCTCCGGCTCGCGGACGATCGAGCAGCTCGAGCAGGCGCTCCCGGTCGTCGGGGTGCAGCTGGCGGAGGGCGAGGCGGCGGAGCTGACGGCGCTCACCGAACCCGAGCCGGCCGTGGTCGGTTCGTGAGCTCAGGTCTGCACGACGAGGTCGAGGCGCTCTATCCGGAGCTCTTCGACGTCTTCGCCGACCTGCACCGGCACCCGGAGATCGGCTTCGAGGAGCACCGCACGACCGCTCGGGTCGTCGCGCTGCTCGAGGAGGCGGGTCTCCGCACCCGGACGAGCGACCGGGTGACCGGTGCGGTCGGCGTGCTCGAGAACGGCACGGGTCCGGTCGTGGCACTCCGAGCCGACATCGACGCCCTGCCGATCGCCGAGCGCACCGGTCTCGCCTACAGCAGCGATACGGTGGAGCGCACCGGTCCGCCCGCCATGCACGCCTGCGGGCACGACATCCACACGACGAGCCTCGTGGGCGCGGCACGGATCCTCGCTCGGCGGCGCGACGAGTGGTCGGGCACGGTCATCGCCGTCGCCCAGCCCGCCGAAGAGCTCGGAGAGGGCGCCCGGCGGCTGATCGCCTCGAGGCTGCTGGAGGGGCTTCCGGTCCCCGACGTGGTGCTCGGGCAGCACGTCGGGGGCCGGGGCGACCACCTGTTCACGAGCCGCGCCGGCGTCTACGAGGCGGGGCAGCGCAACTGGCGGGTCACGGTGCGCGCGTCCGGCGGTCATGCCGCGGGGCCCCATCGAGCGATCAATCCGCTCGGGGTCCTCGCACAGCTCGTGCTGCGCGCGCAGGCGATCGTTGGGGCGTCCGTGCCGGCGGGGGAGAAGGCGGTGCTCGTGCCCACGACGGTGCACGGCGGCATCGGGAGCAACGTGATCCCGAGCGAGGCGGCCGCGACCTTCTGCGCGCGGGCGCTCTCGGACGAGACGCTGGACGTCATCGAGTCCGCCCTCGAGCGACAGGCGCGTGGGCTCGCGGAGGCGGAGGGCGGATCGATCGAGATCGAGCGCTTCAACGTGTTCCCGCTGAACGTGAACGACGACGCCGCGCTGGGACGGGCCGTCGAGGCGCTGCGAGGCGAGTTCGGCGAGGATGCGTACGCGGAGACCGAGGCCATCCTCGGCTCGGAGGACTTCGGCGAGCTGCCGGCGTACTGGCGGGCGCCCTCCGCCTACTGGCACTTCGACCCGGGGGTCTCGCCGGCGGTAGCGGATGCGGACCGGGCGCGGGCGGGGCACTCCCCGGAGTTCGCGCCCGATCCCGAGGTCGCGTTGCGGCGCGGGACGCGGGCGCTCGCCGCGACCGCGCTGGAGTTCCTCGGCCGCGGGTGAGGCGGTGATCTCGCGGTCAGGACCCCGTCGCGACGGGGAGTTCGGGATGGTTCGACCACTGGCTCCACGAGCCCGGGAAGAGCGCCGGCTCGAAGCCCGCGAGCGTCAGCGCGACCGCCTCGTGCGCGGCCGTCACGCCGGAGCCGCAGTAGGCGCCGACGGCGGTGCCGGGGGTCACCCCGAGCGCCGTGAAGCGTTCGCGCAGCGCCTCCGGGGAGAGGAACCTGCCGTTCTCGTCCACGTTGCCGGTCGTCGGGGCGTTGCGGGCGCCCGGGATGTGCCCGGCGCGCGGATCGATCGGCTCCACGTCGCCGCGGTACCTCTCCTCGGCGCGCGCGTCGAGGAGCACGCCGTCGGCGGCGAAGCCCGCCACATCCGCCAGATCGATCGTCGGCAGAGCGCCGTACCGCAGCGTGACGGAGCCCGGCTCGACGGCCGCCGGCTCGCCGGTCTCGAGTGCGTAGCCGGCGACCGTCCATCCGCGGAGCGACCCGTCGAGGATGCGCACGTCCGCGACGCCCGCGTGACGCAGCAGCCACCACGCCCGCGAGCTCGAGAGGTTCTTCAGGTCGTCGTAGACGACGACGGTGTCGCCGTCGTCGATGCCCCAGCGGCGGGCGGACTCCTGCAGGGCCTCGACGGACGGCAGCGGATGGCGCCCGTCCGCGGGATCGCCGTGCTGCGCGAGCTCGGTGTCGAGGTCGACGTACACCGCGCCGGGGATGCGGCCGGCCAGGTACTCGGGCCTGCCGTCGGGGCGGTCGAGGCGCCAGCGCACGTCGAGCACGCGCACGGGTCCGCCGTCCGGATACGCGCCGGCGTCGAGCGCGGCGCGCAGCTCGTCCGGCGTCGTGAGGATCTCAGACATGCGCGTGCGCTCCCTCGGCCAGCTTGAACGCGAGCCGGCCGTGGGCGAAGCCGCCTCCGGCGCGGATGGCGGTGGCCACCCACGCCGACTCGGCGAGCTCCGCCTCCGACGCGCCCGCCTTCACCGCGGCCTGCGAATGGGCGTCGATGCAGTAGGTGCACTGCGTCGTGATGCCGACGGCGAGCGCGATCAGCTCCCGGTACTTCAGCGGGATCTCGCGCCCCTCGGGCGCGAACACGGTGCCGTTGAACTCGGTGAAGGCCTGGAGGATGTCAGGCGTCTCCGCCTTGTAGACGCGGGTGTAGGCCCGGTCGCCTTCCCGGTCGAAGAAGCCGCTCATGGGGATCCCGTCGGTGTCGGTGGATGGGGGAGGAGCGCGCACGTCGCGGGCGCGCCGATGCCGTGTCCGAGCATAGGCACGGGCTCCGGCGCCATCAACACGACGTGTGCATCGGAAACGATCCGGCATCCTGATGGGTGCTCCGGCACGACCCGTCTCCTTCGACGTGGCGCCCCGTGACGCCCGGTGACGTGCCCGGTCGTCACGAGCGGCGTGTCTCCCTACCATCGGAAAATGGCCGAGACGCTCGACATCATCCAGCTGCGGACATTCGTCGCGATCGACGAGTGCGGCGGATTCGGTCGCGCCGCGTCGGCGCTGCACATGAGCCAGCCCACCGTCAGCCAGCACGTCCGATCGCTCGAGAAGCGGCTGCAGCAGCAGCTCGTGCAGCGGGAGGGGCGCCGCGCGGGCTTCACCCTCGCCGGGGAGAGGCTGCTCGCCGAGGCGCGGCGGATCCTCGCGGTGCACGACGAGGCGCTCGCGCGGCTGGATGCCACCCGCAGCCGCACGATCGTGGTCGGGTCGACCGAGACGGCGGCCGAGCAGATCCTGCCGGAGCTGCTGTCGACCCTCCGCGACGCCTACCCGGACCGCCAGGTGCAGTTCCACATCGACCGGTCCACCCAGATGACGGAGGCCGTCACGAGAGGCACGATCGACCTCGCGATCGTGCTCGACACGGGGCAGGCGGTGCCCGGCACCGAGGTCGGGGCGCTTCCCCTGCACTGGTATGCCTCTCCGGGATGGACCGCTCCGGAGGACGACAGAGCGGTGCCCCTCGTGGCCTACGTCGAGCCGTGCGGCATGCGCCAGCGCGCCATCCAGGAGCTGAACGGCCAGGGGCGCCGGGTCGAGATCGTCGCGGAGTCGGGCAGCCTCGAGGGCGTGATCGCCGCGGCGCGCGCCGGTCTGGGACTCGCCGTGCTCCCGAGCGCGGGCCGCGCGCCGTCGGGCCTGGTCGTGCGTCGTGACATGCCCGACCTCGGCCGGATCTTCGTGCGGCTCATCACCCGGCGGGGTCTCGAGGACGACGTGGCGGAGACCGCCCTGCAGGCGCTCGACGGCTTCTTCGCTGTCACGAGGTACGTGCACGCGGTCTCCGCGTAGACGAGCGACGGCCTTCGCGCGCTGCGTCGGCGCGAAACACGGCGTCACGAAACCGCGCGGCGCGTCATATGCGTGCCGCGCGGGTAGTCCCGGAATCGTGGTGTCGGTCGACCGGATCCGCGTGATCTCGCGGCGGACGGGGTGAAGGTGCAGGGATCTCCGACCGATAGAGGCCAGTGATGGATTCCGATCCGTCCTCGTCGTTGGACGTCGCTGCGTCGTGCTGCGGAGACTGCTGTGACAGGCACGCCCCCGAGCGAAAGGCCCCGCCATGACCGTCGAGTTCATCAGTCTGACCTACCCGAATCCCTCGAACGAGCTGCATCCGATCCCCGGCGCGCAGATCGACACGGACTACCTCATCCGATACGCGCGAGCGGTCGAGGATGCGGGCTTCGACTACACGCTGCAGCCCTACGGCTCGTCGTCGTTCGATCCGTTCATCACGGGCGCCACCCTCGCGCAGTACACCGAACGGGTGAAGCCGATCATCGCGCTGCGGCCGAACAACATCCACCCGACCTATGCGGCGAAGACCCTCACGACGCTGGACCAGGTGAGCGGCGGGCGTGCCGTCGTGCACTTCATCTCGGGCGGCAACGACGCGGAGCAGGCGCGGGAAGGGGACTTCCTGACGAAGGAGCAGCGGTACGCGCGCACGGAGGAGTACATCCGGATCCTCCGGCGTGCGTGGCAGTCGGACGAGCCCTTCGACTGGGACGGCGAGCACTACCGTTTCACCGACTACTCCAACGGCGTGCGCCCGGTGAACGGGACGATCCCGATCTCGGTCGGCGGCTCCTCGGCGGAGGCATACCGGGTCGGCGGCGCGCTCGGCGACATCTTCGGCCTCTGGGGAGAGCCCCTGGCCGACACCCGGCAGCAGATCGACGCGATCGACGCGGCGGCGCGTGCGGCCGGGCGGCCGGATCGCCCGCGGGTGTGGGTCACGTTCCGCCCGGTCATCGTGCCGACCGAGGAGCTGGCCTGGGAGAAGGCGCATCGGGTGCTCGCCGCCCTCGAGCGCAACGTCGCGGGCGGCGTCGGTGTGCGCCCGCGGGCCGCCGAGCGGTTCACGCAGCAGCCGGAGAACGCCGGCTCTCAGCGCCTGCTCGAGGTGGCCTCTCGTGGCCAGCTGCACGACAGGGCGCTGTGGACGGAGCCGGCGCGCGTGACCAACGCGGGCGGGGCGTCGACGGCGCTGGTCGGCACGCCCGAGACGGTGGCCGCCGCCATCCTCGACTACGTCGATCTCGGTGCGGAACTCGTGTCGATCCGCGGCTACGACAACCTCAACGACGTCATCGACTACGGCCGCTACCTCCTTCCGCTCGTGCGGCAGGAGCTCGCGCACCGCGAGGCCACCGGCCGCCGGGGCGAGGTCGTCGCGCAGGAGCCCCTCGCGGAGCAGCAGCAGCCCGTCGGAGCGGCCGCGCCTTGAGCATCGGCCGTGCCGCGACGGGATGGATCCCGGCGAGCCGCTCTGCGCCGTGTGATGTCTCTTCTTGTCGCCGGTTCCTGTCGACGCGGGAGTGTCGCAGGACGGCGTTACGGCAGGGTCCGGCATAGTTGCCGGATGGCGCTTGCTCTCATCACAGGCGCGGCGCGGGCCAACAGCATCGCCGCGGGCATCGCGCCGCGATTGGTCGCGGACGGCTGGGGAGTCGTCACCAGCGATCTCGACGATGCCGACTACCCGTGCGATCTGTCGACACCGACCGGTCCTGGCGAGCTGGTGACGTCGGTCACCTCCGATCGCGGGACGATCAGCGCACTGATCCTCAGCCACGCGCACGATGTCGAATCCGGCATCCTCACGACGACGGCCGACAGCTTCGACGTGCACGTCGCCGTGAACGCCCGCGCGAGTCTTCTGCTCATCGCCGCGTTCGCGCGGCAGGCCCCGCCGGGCGGTGGAGCGATCGTCGCACTCACGAGTGATCACACGACCGGAAATCTCCCGTATGGGGCGTCCAAAGGAGCGCTCGACCGCATCGTCATCTCCGCCGCTCGCGAGCTCGGCCCACAAGGCATCTCGGCCAACGTCGTCAACCCGGGACCTATCGACACCGGTTGGATGGACGACGACCTGCGCGCCGCGTTGACGCCCGCTCATCCGTTGGGGCGCCTGGGGACTCCGGCCGACATCGCTGCCGTCGTGTCCTTTCTCGTCTCCGAGGAGGGACGCTGGGTCTCCGGCCAGCTCATCAACACGGATGGCGGATTCTCCGCACGTTTCTAGTGCCACGGCGGTGAGCACGGAGGCCGCAGTGGTCGGGGCCCAGACGTGGATGATGCGTCGTCTCGCCCGCGGAAGTACTCGAATACATGCTTCATTTTGACTATGGATTCTCTTGACATACATCGAATCTATGTACCAGACTGGGTGGCAAGTCCCGCATCGTGCCCCTCTGTTGAACGCGGGAGGCTGTCGCCGTGTGTTGCGCGGCGGGAGGGGGATTCCCGTGGGGCACGAATCACACCAGGATGCCGGTGCTGGCCGGGGCGATGCCGCGTCGGATCAGGATGCTGCCGCGGGTGATCGTGTCGGGGTTCCGTGGCGGGCGTTGAGTGATCTCGTGGACGAGGTCGTCCAGGCGCGGCGTCAGGCGTCGATAGCGCAGGCGGCCGAGGCTCGCCTGCTCGCGCGGGCGGCGGATCTGGTCGCGGACCGGATCGCGGAACGCCGCCAATCCGGGAAACGCGTCAGCGACGCGGACCTGCCCCTCCGTGAAGTCGCCCTGGAACTCGGCATGGCGGTGCGGGTGTCGGACCGCACCATCCAAGCCCGGATGGGCCGGGCGTGGTCGCTGGTGGAACACTTCCCCGCCACCCTCGCCGCGTGGGAGGAGGGGGCGATCGATCCCGGCCACGCGTGGGCGATCGCCCACGCCGGAACCGGCATCCGCACCCCCGAGAACCGCACCCGCTACGAACACCTCGCCCTCGCCGCCGCGGCCGAGGAATCCCCGGCCCGGTTCGCGCCGATCGCCCGCGCGATCGCCGCGTCCGTCGACCCCGACGCGTTCACGGAACAAGTCGCCGCAGCCACCGCGGAACGCACCGTCCGCGTCTACGACCTCGACGACGGCCTCGCCCGCCTCATCGCCGACCTCCCCGCACCCCTCGCCTACGCCATCCACGACCGCCTCACCCAGATGGCCACCACCACACCAC
>NZ_CACSKB010000045.1 GCF_902706225.1 Microbacterium sp. 18062 | reverse complement strand
GTGGGGGAGGGGGCGCTTCAGGGCGGCGGCGATGGTTTCGAGGACGGCGTGGCCGGTGTGGGCGGTGCCGGAGGCGACGTTGTAGAGGGGGTGGTGGTGTTCCGCGGCGAACGCGAGGGTGAGGTATGCGCGGGCGACGTCGCGGACGTCGGTGTAGTCGCGTGCTGCGGAGAGGTTGCCGACGCTGAGGCTCTCGCCGGGGGGTAGTGCCCGTAGGGATGCGGTGAGGTCGGGGATGAGGAATCCGGGGCCTTGTCCGGGGCCGATGTGGTTGAACGGGCGGGCGATGACGGTGTCGAGGCCGCGGCTGGCGTAGTAGGCGGCTTGTGTCTCGACGAGGATCTTCGCGACGGCGTAGGGGGAGTTCGCGGCGACCGGTCCGGTCTCGTCGATGGGGTCCGCTGAGGCGGGTGGGGCGTAGACGGATCCGGAGCTGACGACCACGACCCGGGGTCGCTTCGATTGGGTCAGCAGGGCCTCGCTCATCGTTGTCATGATGCCGCTGTTGACCTGGAGGTAGCGTTGCGGGTGGGAGAAGGACGGGCCGACCGCGGCGAGTCCGGCCAGGTGCACGACCCCGTCTGCGCCTTCGGGCACGTTCCATGTCGAGACGAGGTCGGCACTGAAGTACTCCGCGCAGTGCGGTGCGAGTGCGGGGCCGGGGTCGTTCTCGCGGCCCACGGCCCACACGGTGACGCCCTCGGCGGCCGCGATGGCGGCGAGGTGCGTGCCGACGAACCCGTTGGCGCCGGTGATGACCAGGACGCGGCCGGTCACGCCGACCGGGAGAGGTTGCGGGACTGGGCCTCGAGGTCGTGGGCGACCATGCGGTGCACGAGCCCGGGGAAGTCCACTTCGCGGCGCCAGCCGAGGACCTGCTCGGCCTTGGTGGGGTCCCCGAGGAGGATGTCGACCTCCGCGGGGCGCAGGAACGCGGGGTTCTGCACGACGTAGGGTTTCCAGTCGTCGATCCCGATCTCCGCGAACGCGAGGGTCAGGAACTCCTCGATCGAGTGCGTCTCACCGGTGGCGAGCACGAAGTCGTCGGGCACGTCGTGCTGCAGCATCCGCCACATCCCCTCGACGAAGTCGCCCGCGTACCCCCAGTCACGCTTGGGCCACAGGTCACCGAGCTCGATGCGCGGCTGCAGGCCGAGCTTGATCCGCGCCACCGCGTGGGTGATCTTGCGGGTCACGAACTCCACCCCGCGGCGCTCGCCCTCGTGGTTGAACAGGATCCCGCACGAGACGAACATGTCGTAGCTCTCACGGTAGTTCTTCGCGATCCAGTGCCCGTAGAGCTTCGCGACCCCGTACGGGCTACGCGGATGGAACAACGACTGCTCGTTGTACCCCGCCCCCGGACGGTTGTAGTCCAACCCGCCGAACATCTCCGACGTCGACGCCTGGTACACCCTCGTCTTGTCCGCACGCCCGGTGATCCGGACCGCCTCGAGCACGTTCAACACACCCTTCGCCGTCACATCCGCGGTCAACGTCGGGTTCTTGAACGAATACCCCACATGGCTGATCGCCGCGAGGTTGTACAGCTCGTGCGGATCCGCCGTCTCCACCGCCCGCACCAGCGACGTCGGATCGATCAGATCCCCCTCGATCAACCTCACATACGGGAACTCCTCCACCACCGCCTCACGACGAGGATTGTTCTGCCCCCGAATCAAACCGAAGACCTCATAACCCTTCCCATGAAGCAACTCAGCAAGATGCCCCCCATCCTGACCCGTAATACCGGTGATCAACGCGCGGCGAACGTCAGCCATGATGCCTCCTGTCGAATTGCCCTTCACATTCTAGACGTTGTGGGGCATGAGACCCGGATGCCGTAGAGCTTCTCGTCGCCGTGGGCGGACGTCACCCCCGGCGTGAGCGTGTCATCGACCGCAGGGCATCCAATGTCGCGATGGCGGTGCGGTCCCAGTCGAACAGGCGGGCGCGCTCCCGCCCCGCCGATCGCAGTCTGTCAGCGAGCGCGCGGTCGGTCAGCAGCGCCCGGAGGCCTGCGGTGATCGCGCCGACGTCGTGCGGATCCACGGTTAGAGCCGCATCTCCCACGACCTCGGGAAGGCTCGAGACAGCGCTAGTGAGGACGGGAGCGCCGGCGGTCATCGCCTCCAGCGGCGGAAGGCCGAAACCCTCGTAGAGGGAGGGATAGGCGAAAGCGGCGGCCCCGGCGTACAGGGCGCGCAGCTCGTCGTCGCTGACGCGCCCAAGCAACTGCGCGCGGGCATGGGAAGCTTTCGCGACGATCGCCTCATCGTCCCATCCGCGCGGACCCACCAGTGCCAGCCGATACGCGGCGCGGAGCTGTGAATCGAGCGCGAGCCAGGCGTCCAGGAGGCGTTCGAGGTTCTTGCGCGGCTCCAGCGTGCCCACCGCCAGAACGTAGGGGCCCGGCAGAGCGGGGTGCCCAGGAGCTTCGACGGGCTCGGAGAAGGAGGGGTCCGCGGCTAGCGGGGTGACCCGCGTGCGTCCGCGCGTGTGTGGGAAGAGCCGTTGGAGGTCGTCGCGGGTGGCCTCGGAGATGCACAGGAGCGCCTGGGCGCGGTGAAGCGCAGGGCGGATCGTGGCGCGCTCGATCCGCCCTGCGCGAGCCTGGCTCTGCGCGCCGTCCACGAAGGCGACGAGGTCCATGACAGCGACGGCCGTGGGTACGCGCGTGAACCATGCCGTCAGATAGCTGTTCGTCGAGAGGAATGCGCGGGTTTCGCGGTTGGCACGCCGTGCGGTCTCCAGATGCCAAAGGGGGTCGGGCAGCGGTGAGAGCGACCATGTGAACCGTGCGGGGTCGAGGTCGCCCCACGGTTGCCGCGCGTACAGCACGAAGCGTTCACCTGCCGCCTGCGGGATGCGCTCGAGCCCTTTCAGCAGCTCCCGCACATATCGGCCGCGGCCAGCGGGGACTTCGGCGGCGGCGCGTGCATCGATTCCGATCGGGCGGTCGCCAGGCATGACCGCCAGCGTAGACCATCCGCTCGGAGGGCGCCGTCGCAGGATCCCTCTTCCGACGAGTGTTCTGGAGGCTGAACGTTACACCGTCGGGTCGAGGCGGCGCAGTGCCGTGCGACAGGTGCGGATCAGCAGCACCGTGGCCGCCCCCTCGGTCAGGGCGTAACCTATCGCGGCGCCCACGGGACCCATCGTCAAGGCGAGGACGATCATGACCGGCACGCCCACGGCGGTGCCGAGCAGCGTCGCCCGCATAACCGCCGACGCCTCGCCCGCGGGGAACAGCACATGGCGGCTCATCGAGGTGCGCAGGGAGAAGAACGCGAAGACGATGCCCATCGCGATGAGGATGTCCAGGCTCGCCGCCGCCTTCGCGCCGAACAGCAGCGTGCTGGCCCATGTTCCGAACACCGCCAGGACGAGGCATCCGAGGAGGCCGAACGCGCCGTGGGCCGCCATCGCGTATCGCATCCGCTTACCGCGGACGGGACCGTGCGCCTCCGTTATCCAGCTCTGCAGGGCGTTCGCGAGAGTCAGAGGCAGGAACTGTCCGAGCTTGAGCATCTTGTCGGCCGAGGCGAAGCCCGCGGCCGACACAGGCAACGCGGTGATGTTGACCAGCGGTGCGGGGATGTTCGAGTAGGCGCCCAGAGCGGCGTCGTTGAGCGCGACCGGCGCGCCGGAACGGAACAGACGCGGCAGGTCCGATATCGCCGGCCAGGCCGCGGGATTCCGGCGCAGCACCCGCGCGGTGAACAGGGAGGTGCCGACGAGTGTGACGGCGATGCCGGCGAGCGGATAGAGTTCGACGATGCCCGTGGATGCGATGACGACGGCCGCGATCGCGGTGCTGACCAGGCGCGGGATCGCGTCGTAGACGACGATCGCACGCGGGTCTCCCACTCCAGCGGAGTACCACGTGAACGACAGGGCGATCATCGCTCCCTGCGTGCCCATGAGCACCGAGAGCCATTCGGCTCCGGGAGAGGCAATGAGCCAGCAGATCAGACCCATGATCGGCAGCGCCACGGTCGTGATGAGAAGACGGATGACGAGCGACTCCCGGTACAGGAGACCGCGATGCCGGTCGTCGGCGGCGATCGAGATCAGCGCGGGACCGATCGCCGTCCATCCGTAACCGATCGCGATCGCTGCGAAGGTGCCGACCGCTTCGCCCGCGATCGCGCTCGACCATCCGCCCGGACCGGCGGTGCGCGCCACGATCGGGAGGACCAGTAGCGGCGAGACCGCGGCGATCGCAGGCAGCATCGTGAATCCGACGAGCCGCTTCCACAGCGGGGGCGGGGCCGTCACGATGCGACGGGCTTGCTGGAGGAGAGAGCCTTGCGCAGTACCCGCGCCGTCGCGGCGGCGGATGCGTCCCATGTGAACTGCGCCGACCACGCGCGTCCTTCCGCACGGCGCCGTTCACCGTTCGGATCGCGCAGAGCGGCCGAGAGTGCCGTACTGAGTGCCGCCGGGCTCTGCGCATCGGTGTAGAGCGCCGCGGCGCCGCCGACCTCCCGCAGAACCGGGATGTCATTGGCCAGCACGACGCAGTCGCGGCGCATCGCATCGATCACCGGCAGCCCGAAACCCTCTGCAAGGGAGGGGCACACGTACAGCTCGGCGGCTGCGTACAGCGCCTCCAGCTGGGCGGTGCTCACCCACCCCGGCAGGACGACGTCTCCGCCGAGCCCGAGACTCGTGACGAGTGGGACGAGCGGATCCTCGGCACCGCCGCCGGTGATGACCGTCACGGGGCGTTCGACGGCTGGGATCGCGGCGATCGCGCGCAACAGCCCCTCGAAGTTCTTGTGCGAGAGACGGTTACCGGTGCTGAGTACGAGTGGTCTGCCTTTGCGGATGCCGAGAGCGTCGAGGTCGGCCCACGGGCGCTCAACGGCGGGGGGCTCGTTCGTGCCGTGCGGGACGACGTGGATGCGCTCGCGGTCGACGCCGATGTGCCGGACGATTGCCTCCCCAGCCGCCTTCGAGCCCGTGATGATCTCGGCCGAGGTCAACGCGGTGCGTGACATCAGCGACGAGGTCACCCGCGCTATTGCCCTGTTCACGGCGCCTCCGCCGATTTCGTGATAGGTCACGTCGTGCACGGTGGTGATCCGGGGCACGCGAGAGGTGAGCGGTCCGAAGTTCGCCGGGCACCAGACGAGCCCGGCACCCGCGCGGCGCGCGGCACGGTTCGCGCCCAGAATCTCTCCGGCCGCCCACGTCACACGGTCGGCCCCCACTCCCCGCAGGAGACGTACCTCGCCCGGGAAGAAGGAGCGCACGCGGTCGATGCCCTTCCGGTTCGTCAGCGCGACGAATGTCACGTCCGGCAGATGCTTTGGCAGTCGCGTCGCGATTTCGCGCGCGTACGTCTCGGTTCCGCCTCGGTTCCCGGTGAACGAAAGGAGGTCGACGAGGATGCGGTCGTTCATCCGTCAGGTTTCGATGATCGCCTCGGGTCGCGACTCCCGGCGTGGGGTCGTGAGCACCCCCGAGAAGAAGCTCATCATCATTGTCTGGAAGCCGAGCATGAGGAAGATGGCACTCGGGATCGCGATGCGGACGACTTCCGTCGGATCCTGTGGTCCGAAGCCGGTGCTTCCCCATCGCACGAGCTGGACGACGCCGATGAGTATGCCGATCACGAACAGCCCTAGTCCGATGAGCAACCCTCGCTCCGTCGTCCACTTTGCAACGATTGCCCGATACCGCGGGCTCGTGGGAAGGAACGCTTCTTGGGTCGCATAGAGCTTCGTCAGCCACGCGAACAGGAGGGCTTGATAGCCGATCACGCACAACGCCATCGCATAGACCATGGTTGTGACGTCGAAGCCGACTCCGAACAACTCGATCGAAGTGAAGGAGAGCACGCCGACTGCCAGCGCACCCATCAGGAATGCGATCAGGCCCGGGTAGATGAACAGCCATCGCGGCGAGAACAGGAGTAGGAAGCGGAGGTGCCGCCAGCCGTCGTGCCAACTGCGAAGATGTGGCGGGCGCGAACGGCCGTCCTTCTTGAGCGTCGTCGGCACCTCTTCGATGCGGTAGCGCGCGAGCGACGCCTTCACGACCATCTCGGAAGCGAACTCCATACCCGTCGTCTGCAGACCGAGCTCACGGATACGGGCAGCGTTGAACCCGCGCAGGCCGCAGTGGAAGTCGCGCACACCGGGTTTGAAGAAGAGCTGCCCTATCGCAGAGAGCACCGGATTGCCGAGGTACTTGTGCAGGGGTGGCATCGCACCCGGGGCGATTCCGCCCTTGAACCGGTTGCCCATGACGAGGTCGGCTCCGTCACGCAGGCGCTCGACGAACGGCTCCAGGTTCTCGAAATCGTAGCTGTCGTCGGCGTCGGCCATGACGATGTAGGCGCCGCGCGCCGTCTCGATGCCGTTGATGAGCGCCGCGCCGTAGCCGCGCTGCGGGGCGTTCGACACCCGCGCGCCGAGGCTCGTCGCGATCTGCTGCGAGCCGTCGGTGCTGCCGTTGTCTGAGATGAGTACTTCGCCTACGACGCCGGAGCTTGCGAGGAACCCCTGAGCCTTCTTGATGCACACCGCGAGGGTCTCCGCCTCGTTGAGGCACGGCATCAGGATCGTCAACTCGACAGATGTTGCGGGAGCGGAGTGGTTCACGTATGTCCTTGCTGCTGTGTTTCATTGCGCGAGCGTCGGGCGCTAGCGGCGGCGCTGTCGAGTGCCGAGAGTATCCCGTCCACAGTCTTGTCCACTGTTCGTGTGCGGACGGCGTCCTCATACCACGCACGAGTTCGCGTCCGCAGATCCTCACCGCCTCGGACGGCGCGCACAAGTGCATCGGCAAGGTCCACGGGGTTCGTCGACTCGGCGATGAAGCCATTCTCTCCTGGAGACACGAGCTCGGTCGACGCATTGCCGTCGTCCTGCACCAGGACGACGGGGGTGCCGTGCGCGGAAGACTCGACCACGACGAGACCGTACCCCTCGCGCCTGGACGGGTTGGCCAGGCACGCGGCGCCGTGCATGAGCTCGTCGAGCCGTTCCTCGCTGACGAAACCGGGAAGATCGGTCCACGACTCGCCCTGCACGCGCGCGACCGCTTCGATGATCTGCTCGGTGCTCGGCCCGCTGCCGAGTATCACCAGCCGAAGGCCGGGGATCTCGGCGCGCGCGGCGGCGACGGCGGCGGGGAGCGCCTCGATCCGCTTGTCGGGGATGTGGCGTCCCGCGTAGAGCACGTATGGTGGTGAGGCGCAGGCGGCCGAGAAGGTGGCCGCCGAGGCATCCTCGATAAGGCCGGGGCTGACCAGGAGCTTGCCGCGGAAGCCTTCGGCGCGCAGCTGGCGCGCGGTGAGCTGTGAGTGGCAGGTGGCGACCGGGGTCAGGGCGATCGCGACCCGCTGCAGAAGCCATGCGACGGTGCCGGTAGCCGTGCCAGCGTACTCGCGCCACTGACGGCGGCCCCATACCTCGAGATAGTCGACGACGAGCGCCGTTCCCGAGCCGAGGAGTGCGGCGCGCGCGGCGAACACGTTGAGGACGGGCAGCCCGCTCGCGATGACCGCGTCGTAGTGAGTCCGGCTCCGCACGAGCGTGCGGAAGAGCCCCCATGCGAAGGCAAGGGCTGCGGGCGTGCGCCGGACCCCCTCATCGTCGTAGAGGCGCAGGCGACCCGCGACTGCGCGCACCGTGAATGACGTTTCCCGGGGGGCGTCCTCCCATTGCCGGGCCGTGAGATAGTCGACCACGCGTCCTCGCTCCCGCATCCGCTCGGCGTAGGAGCGGTAGAGTCGTTCGCCTCCGCCGGTCGTACAGGGGAACAGGCAGTCGTAGGCGATCGCGACCGAGGAAGTGGTCATAGTGTCAGCACCCCTCGATGCGGAAGAGCCGGGCATCGGGGCCCTCGGAATCGACGAGCACGAGGTAGGCGGACTCGGTCAGATCGTTGAGTCCGGCGCGTTCCAGCCCGGAGTCAGCGCGATTGAAGACGTTCTGGCTGCCGAAATCGAGCACGTACGTCACGCTCAGTCGGTCGACGACCTCGCAGACACGAGGGTCGCTGTCGATATCGTGAAGATTCTCGTCGAGGAACATCTCGTCTTCGGTGCGCTCGCCGAAGATGTGACGTTCCAGCACCTCGCGGCCGGCCAGGGCATAAGCGAGGGATGCACCGGTCCACGGGTTCGCCGCGATCAGAGCGTCTTCGGGGACAGTCTGATCCAACCTCTGAAGAAGAAGCCATTCGTCTTCGGTGAGCAGCGATGAGCCCGGGCCGAGGACGTAGGCGTCGCGTGCGGCGGCTGCAGTGGCGGTCACGTTCGCGCCGGCCCCGACGCCGAACAGGCCGACTGCGGCGACTGTCGCTGCCGCGGCGGGAACCAGTCGCGGCAGCGACAGTCGCCGCAGCACACGACGGCTCCCGTCCACGATCGAGAGCGCTCCCAGAACCGCGACGGGGATGCCGGTAACGGGGAGCAGCGCGGCGAGCCGGTAGGAGTCGTTGTACCAGGGGTTGGTCACGAGGTCCCGTACGAAGGTGCCGGCGGGTACGCCGGAGACAAGGATGAACATGAATGCCGCCACGCCGAACGGTATGCCGATCAGGAGATGTTGGGACGGACCTCGGACGATGATGACGAGCCCTACGAGCAGGAGGAGAGCTGTGGCGATCGTGATCGGATAGCCGCGTGGGGCGACGAGAGCCGCCTCGCCGAACGCCTGTGCGGTGCTCTGCCATGCACCCCACCCTGACATGGTGGAACCCGTTCGCCCGAAGCGCCACAGCGCGGCCCCGGTCGTCAGAAGGGCGACGGCGATGCTACCGGTGACGATCCACGTGCGCCGGTCGCGACGGCGTAGCGCTGCGCACCCCAGCTCCCACAACGTCACACAGGTGCCGAACGCGAACAGGGCGAGGAACGCATTGGGATGGGAGAGGC
The DNA here is from genome assembly GCF_902706225.1 of Microbacterium sp. 18062. GTDB lineage: Bacteria > Actinomycetota > Actinomycetes > Actinomycetales > Microbacteriaceae > Microbacterium. Next base: position 22,328 of record NZ_CACSKB010000045.1, on the reverse strand, counting down.
CCACAGCGGCGCAGATCACCAGCAGGAGCACACCTGCCCGCGTCCGTAGCGGACCGGAACGAGCGTGCAGGACGAGAACGACTCCGGCTATGCCTGAAGGAAGGAGCGCGTAGGCCATCGTGTTCGGGTACAGCACGCCGAAGAACAGCAGCAGGATCGGGAAGGCTCCGAAAGCCGTCGAAAGGGCAGCGGATACGATGAGCGCGGCAGCGCGTCCATGGAACAGCACGGCGGCCAAGGCCATGGTCGAGGTCGGCCAGACGAATGCCCCGATCGCGAGGTTCGTCGTGTTGACAGCGAGCGGCACGCTCACGCCGGTCAGCTGCGCGACGAGCGTGACTGCACTGTGCCATCCGTTGGGGTAGAACCCGATGTCTGAGGTTCGTCCCACGGCGAATGCCGAGGCATCGGCGGCGTCGAGGGTCAGGCGGATCGAGTTCAGGTGCACGACATTGTCGAAGGTCTGGGAGATGTTCTCGGGACCGACGAATACATGGGTCAGCTGGGCTCCGATGATCGCCGCCGCCGCCACGAGGCCACCGACGAGTGCAAACATCGTGCGGACGGAAGCTCGCGGCACCGACTCGGCCCCCACCCAGCGGCGCAGGGCGATAGCCACGATCACGGCCGCGACGGTGACGATCGCCACCGGTACCGGCGACCATGCCAGACCGACCAGTGGAGCGATATTGGCACCGACGGCAGCAATGGCTGTCGAGATGGCGGGGGCGAACAGGTACGGCGTGAGTGACCGTGCATTCCATCCGGCGAGCACGACGGCAAGCCCGGGGAGCAGGAAGACAGCGACGGCTACCAGGAACGGCGGTACGGCGATGAGCCATCCCTCGTCCATGCACACTCCCGAGCCTTGTCAGAACAATCCACAAGCGTATCGGACCGAGCCTGATCGCCCACCGATTGGGCCGGTGCGCCCGAAAGGTACACTCGACCCGGCAGTTCCTCGCCGCACTCCGACTCGGCCTCGTCCAGAAAGCTCGCTCCATGGATCTTCTCATCGTCGGTTCCGGATTCTTCGGCCTCACCATCGCCGAACGTGCTGCCGAGGCGGGACGCAAGGTGACGGTGATCGAGCGTCGCCACCACATCGGCGGCAACGCCTACACCGAGGACGAGCCGCAGACGGGAATCGAGGTGCACCGGTACGGAGCGCACCTCTTCCACACGTCGAACCCCTCGGTGTGGGAGTACGTGAACCGGTTCACCGCGTTCACGAGCTACGTGCACCGCGTCTACACGACGCACAAGGGCGTGGTCTTCCCGCTGCCGATCAACCTGGGCACGATCAACCAGTTCTTCCAGTCCGCCTACACGCCGGACGAGGCGCGGGCGCTGGTGCACGAGCTCGCGGGCGAGTTCGATCCGAAGCGGGCGCAGAACCTCGAGGAGCGCGGCATCGGGCTGATCGGGCGCCCGTTGTACGAGGCGTTCATCCGCGACTACACGGCGAAGCAGTGGCAGACCGATCCGAAGAACCTGCCCGCCGAGGTCATCTCGCGCCTCCCCGTCCGGTACACGTATGACAACAGGTACTTCAACGACACCTGGGAGGGTCTCCCCGTCGACGGGTACACGGCGTGGCTCGAGCGGATGGCGGACCATCCGAACATCGACGTCACGCTGAACGTCGACTACTTCGACGAGTCCCAGCCCCTCAACAAGGCGGCGACCGTCGGCCAGGTGCCGGTCATCTACACCGGACCCGTCGATCGCTACTTCGACTACGCCGAGGGCGCGCTATCGTGGCGGACCCTGGACTTCGAGCAGGAGGTCCTCGACATCGGCGACTTCCAGGGCACGAGCGTCATGAACTACGCGGATGCGGACACCCCGTACACCCGCATCCACGAGTTCAAGCACTTCCACCCCGAACGCGCCGATCGGTACCCCACCGACAAGACCGTGATCGTCCGCGAGTACTCGCGCTTCGCCACCCGTCAGGATGAGCCGTACTACCCGGTCAACACCCCCGAGGACCGTGCGGGCCTGCTTGCGTACCGTGAGCTGGCCAAGGGGGAGAAGGACGTTCACTTCGGCGGACGCCTGGGCACGTATCAGTACCTCGACATGCACATGGCGATCGGTTCCGCCCTGTCCCTGTGGAACAACCAGCTCGCGTGAGGCGCGCGCTCTAGACTCGCTGGGTGACCACAGCTGCCGTCGGCGCACCCGGCTCCCCGCGGCGCTACCTCCACTCGCTGTGGCTGCTGTCCGCGCGGGACCTGCGCGTGCGCTATGCCACCAGCGCGCTGGGCTACCTGTGGTCGGTGCTCGATCCGCTCGTGATGAGCGCGATCTACTGGTTCGTCTTCACCCAGGTCTTCGGACGCGGGGTCGGGGAGGAGCCCTACATCGTCTTCCTCATCACGGCGCTCCTTCCCTGGGTGTGGTTCAACTCCGCCGTGACGGATTTCACTCGCGCGTTCAACAAGGACTCGCGTCTGGTCCGCTCGACCGCCATCCCGCGATCGATCTGGGTGAACCGGATCGTCCTGAGCAAAGGGGTCGAGTTCCTCTTCTCGTTGCCGGTGCTGGCGTTCTTCGCGGTGTTCTCCGGTGCGACGGCCGGATGGGGTCTGCTGCTCTTCCCCGTCGCCGTGCTGCTACAGACCATCCTGCTCGTCGGACTCGGGCTCATCGTCGCGCCGCTGTGCGTGCTCTGGGGGGATCTCGAACGGACGACTCGACTCATCCTTCGCGCGCTCTTCTACGCCTCGCCCATCATCTACGGCGTCGCGGACTTGCCCGGGGTCTTCGCCGATCTCGCCGCATTCAATCCGCTCGCCGGCATCTTCACGCTGTATCGAGTGGGATTCTTCCCCGACCAATGGGACACGCTGAGCGTGGTCGTGGGGGCAGCGACGAGCATCCTCATCCTCGTGATCGGACTGCTCGTCTTCCGCCGACTCGAGCGTCCGCTGCTGAAGGAGCTCTGATGGGCGGCGAACTCGCGATCGAGGTTCGTGACCTCGGCGTGCGATTCCGGCGCAACCGTCGCGGACGCCGGAGTCTGAAGGACCTCTTCGCCGGGGCGTCCCGTCGGTCCCGACCGGACGAGTTCTGGGCGTTGCGCGACGTGTCGTTCACTGTCCAGCCGGGCGAATCCATCGGCGTCGTCGGGCGCAACGGCCAAGGCAAGTCGACGCTTCTCAAGCTCGTCGCCGGAGTCCTCCTGCCGGATGAGGGTCATGTGCACGTGCACGGCGGGGTCGCGCCGCTGATCGAGATCACGGGAGGCTTCGTCGGCGATCTCACCGTGCGAGAGAACGTGCGGCTCACAGCAGGCCTCCACGGGATGACGCGCGCTGAGGTCGCGCGCCGCTTCGACGGCATCATCGACTTCGCCGAGCTGCAGGACTTCGTGGACACTCCTTACAAGCACCTGTCGAACGGGATGAAGGTGCGCCTCGCGTTCTCTGTCGTGTCGCAGCTGGAGGAGCCCATCCTCCTCGTCGACGAGGTACTGGCCGTCGGCGACAAAGCGTTCCGGGAGAAGTGCTACCGACGGATCGACGAGCTTCTCGCCGAGGGGCGGACGCTCTTCTTCGTCAGTCACAACGAGCGGGACCTCCGGCGCTTCTGCACACGTGGGCTCTACCTCGACAGAGGGGCACTGAAACTCGATGCCCCGATCGCCGAGGTGCTGGACCACTACAATGCCGACTACAACGCAAACTGAGTCGACGAAGGCCGAAGGGAACTGGGCGACGCATCCAACGGACACTGGCGCCCGGTGGCGGTAGCCGGACTGCATCCAAGTCTGGCGCCGCACAGAGGCTCGCGACTCCGCCTCAAGATCTGCTGCTCGCGATCGACGGTTGAGCGCCCATCAGGGGTTCAAACGCCAGAGCGTGATGGTGCCGTTTCTTGACGAATCCGCGGTACCGGTCGCCGTCGGTGAACTGGTGTAGTCGCGAGTCGCGACCGGCGTCAGGATGTCCGCGTACTCAGCCGCCCAGTCGGGCTCGCAGTTCGAGTCGGTGAGCACCCATCGCGTGTCCGTAGCCAGCATCGCCGCCGGGTCGAGGGCGCCCGCGTCGCGCGCGAGCATGATCGAATCGATCTCGGCTCTGTTGCTCGGCCAGGCCATGCCGAGGTGATAGTTGGCGATCGGCGCCCCGGAGAGCAGCTTCGTCGTGCGGTTGTCGATGCAACCGTCTGTCGTGAGCAGGCCCTCGTGCACACTCTGCGTGGCTTCGCGCGCAAGGGATCCGATAGCGATCTCACGCGATGACTGCGGATCCCACGCGGATTGCATGTAGTCATCGCGAAGGGAGTTCACCCAGTCGGGGAGCGCTGCGACCCACAGGACTCCGACGAGCGCCCAGACGCTCACGAGAGCCAGTGCCGGACCGCTCGGACGGGTGCGGCCGGAGACGGCGGTTCGACGGGAGGAGACGAAGAGGACCCCGGTGAGCCGAGCGCCGGATAGCAGCGCGAGCACCCCGCCGACGAGAAACCCATCGATCCAGAATCTGTACGGTTCGGCGTTGGCGCCCCAGACATCGTTCAGCGCGAGGAGCACGAACGCGGCGATGCTGCCCGTGGTCAGCGACATCGTGAGCGCGTCCCGAACGAGGAAGCCGATGAGCCCGAAACCGACGAGCGCGACCAGAACGACGGCTGCGCCGACCAGCGCCTGCCAACTGACGACGCCGAGATCGTGATTGGAAGCGACACGGTAGGTCAGGAAGTCATCGCCCTGAAGGATCCCCGATACGGTCCAGATGAGCTGCGGTGCAGCCGTGACACCGGCAGCTGCGCCCGCGGCTGCGACGAGGCCCTTGCTCTGAACGATCGCGAGGACGATTCCGGGGATGAATGGCAGCAGGCCGAACACGAGGGTCGGAAGCTGTCCCACACGTTCCGCGAGGACCGGACCGACCGCGAACACGACGACGACAGCGAGCAGCGTGACGGCGGACAGCACAGCGCGCTTTCGCGCGAGTATGAGAGCCGCTGCGGCGGCGATGGCGGCGAAGGTGTACGTCAGCGTGAGGAACGAGTAGGTCTGGAAGCTCGACAGCATTCCGATGGAGGCCGCAGCGATGATCGTGATCGTCGCCCGCACCCAGGTGCGTCGAGGATGCGCCCAGGCCCACACCGTGGCGCAGATCGCGATGATCCCGACGCACAGACCCGCTGTCTCGCCGTTGTTCGAGAACAGTACGCCCCACGGGCCCCATAGCACCGCATGCGATTCGAGTGCAGTGAACCAGGATCCGGGGGTGACGAGATACGCGAATGTTCCCGTGAAGAAGGGCAGCGGTGCGAAGAAGCCCGCCCACCAGCGACGCGATAGCGACACGGCGACCAGGCCGATGGAAAGGACCGCGAGAAACTGCAGGGTGAATGACAGCAGGTTCCAGGCTGTCACGATCTCCAGATTGAAGAGTCGTGCGACCGCTCCGACAGTCGTGTAGTAGAACCGGGGATAGTGGTTGACGCCCGTGAGCGTGACCGGTTCGGTGAGGCCGAGATCGCCGTTGTTCGCGTTGGCGGCTATCGAGAGATACCCCAACTGATCGTGCCAGTAGCGGGTTCGGAGATGAGTGAGCGGATTGCGGCCGGCTCGCAGTTGACCGGCCTGCTGCGCGAGCAGCATGAGGGCGGCCCCGACGAGGGAAGAGGTGAAAGCAAGCGCCAGGCGACGTCGGGATCCGGATATCACCTCGTCATCCTACGGGGACGTCAGCCACCGGCCGACTCGAGCCCGGGGTCGCTCGATCGGCCTCAGCGTGTCCCGACCATGTGGGCGCGCAGCTGGGATCGGTAGGTCGCACCGAGGCCCTCCGGCAGGGTCGTCGATGCGAGCGCGTCGAGGTCGGGCCAGACGACCGATACCACGCGCAGGTCGGATGCCTGACCGACGGCGTTCCCCTGGCCGGAGGTGATCGGAGCCGGTTTGCGGCGGAGCCGTGCGGTCTCGCCCATGATGGCGCCGACCGATACTGCCCGCATCGATCCCACGATCTTCCGCACGGACGTGCCGGGCGGAAGCGTCGCGAGACGACGCATACCCGCGTCGATGATGCGGGCGCAGTCATCGACATAGATGTAGTCGCGCAGGGTGTCCAGAGGCACGTAGATCGACACGGGGCGTCCCGTCACGTAGCTCTCCACGATGACCGAGATGAGTCCCTGGCCCTTTCCCAGATCCTGCCCGGGCCCGTACAGATTCGTGATGCGTGCGACGAAGGCCGACAGCCCGTTCGTCGCACAGGCGCCGAGAAGGGCGGACTCCATCCGCAGTTTCACCTCCCCGTAGGCCGAGGACGGCTGAGGGGCGGAGAGCTCGGTGAACGGTGCGTCGGCGCTGCCGGCGTAGGCTCCTCCCACACTCGAGGCGAGGAACACCCGCGTGCGTGAGCCCTGCTCGAGGGGCAATGACTCAAGGGAGGCCACGAAGGCGTCGAACACACCGGCCTCGGCTTCGAGCAGGGCGCGAGGGGTGGAGGTCACGCCCTTACCGGCACACCAGTAGATCTCCCACGACTCCGCATCCGTGGACATGAACGCGTCGAGGCCCCGTCGCAGGTCCTCGACCGCGGTGTCTGGATCATCCCAGGTGACCGCTGCGCCGAAGACGAGGTCCCCGCGTGTCTCCGCGACGGCACTGCCCAGCAGGCCGCGACCGATGATCCACCTAGCGGGAATTGTCATGCCGTCGGCCGAGAGGACCCGAATCCGGATCGCGAACGATGAGATACGCCGGTTTGCCGAGTGCCATGTTCACCGCAACGCCCAGGTACTCGGCGACGATCCCAAGCGACACGAGGACCGCCCCGATTCCGAGCGCGGTCAGCACCATCTGGGACGTCCAGCCCTCGGGGATGTCCCCCATGCTGAACCTCATGATCACGAGATACAGCGCGAAGACCACACCCCCGACCGCGAAGAGCAGGCCGAGAGCGGTGACGAGGCGAAGTCCCCGGGTGCCCGAGGTGAGGATCATGCGCCAGAAATGAGCCATCAGTCGCCGGTACGAATACCCGGAGCGGCGGTCGCCCTCCTCGCGCAGGTGCACCGGAGAGGTGACGATGTGGGCCGCGACCCAGGAGAGCGCGACGTCCAGGTACACGCCGGTTCCCGAGTACGCCGCCACGCTGCGACCGACCTCGCCGAGGATGAGGCGGAAGCTGTTGAAGTGGGATGCCTGGCCACCGCCGAAGACGGTCTCCAGGAGCCGTTTCGACGTTCGGGACGCGGTGTTTCGCAGATAGCCGTGCGGCGGCTTGTTGGTCGGTTCGGCGTACACGACGTCCGCGGACTCTCTCATCGCCGTGTCGAGGAGCGAGCCGATCGCGGCCGGGTCGTGCTGGCCGTCTTCATCGAGCGTCACGACCCAGTCTCCACCGGATGAGGCGATGCCCGCCAGCGTGGCCGCATGCTGGCCGAAGTTGCGGCTGAGCCACACGGCTTTCACGTACGAGCGCTCGGACGCGAGCGCCCGGATGACCTCGGCGGATCGGTCCCGGCCGTGATCGAAGACGAGTACGACCTCGTGCACGGTCGCCGAGTATCCATCCGCAGTGACGAAGCCGGACGTCAACTCCGCGACCTCGTCCACGACCGACCGCAGAGTCTTCTCGCCGCCATAGACGGGAATGACCACGGAGAGCCGGTGGACATAGGGCACGATCGCGTCCGCGGGCTGAGTCATCGCATTCTCCGTTCGAGCACTTTGTAGCTCAGGCGACGTCCGTGAGCCATCAACCGTGCGCGTGTGTCGCCGATCAAGAGGTCGGAGCGGCCCAGGAGACCCGGGTAGGCGGCGGCGATCCAATGATGGAAGCGCCGCGCCTGTGTCGACTGTTCACGAGTGAGTGCGACGCTCCACTGTGAATTGCTCATCCGGAACGTCGCTCCGGTCTCCAGGTCCGGGACGAAGTCACCGCGCATGAGGACGCGGCTGTAAGTGGCCTGATCGATCAGGTAGGGGAAGTCCGGGAACCAGCCACCGGTCTCGATGAGCACGCGCCGCCGCATCATGACCGACGCCGGCTCGCCGAAGAGATTCGATCCGGCGCGGATGCTCCGGCGTACAGCCTCGCGGCCGCTCATTGGTTTCGCGAGGCCACGCAGTCCCCACGCACCCATCAGGATGTCGCCGTTGGCGTCGACGACATTGCGGCGGCACGCTGTGAGCGCCACTGTTGTGTCGCTCAGGATTGCGGCCTGCCGGGCCAGTGTCCCAGGTAGCAATACGTCGTCACCGCAGACAAGTTTGACCAACGATCCTGTGGCCGCATCCGTCACTCGGTTCCAGTTCCGGGAAGCGCCGCCTCCCGCGTCGGTCTGCAGGACCGTGACGCGCGGATCGTCCAGGAACCGCCGAGCGACGTCGAGAGTGCCATCCGTCGAGGAATGGTCGGCGACGATCAGGCCGAAGTCCACATCGCGTTGCGCGAGAACGGACTGCATCGTCTCACCGAGCGTGCGACCGTTGTTGTAAGCGGGGATGACGACGGACACGAGGGGTGCAGCGGTCATTCCCATCCTTCCGATAACGGCGATCGTCCGAGTGCACAGCAGACCGGAGAGACGTACCGCCTGCGCAGATCGAGTGACGCACGCCGCGGCTGTAGAGCATAGCGCAGAGGTCTGCGCGTCCACCCGGCTGGTCCGCTAGTGCGGAGGTTAGAATTATCCGGTGCGGTCGCTCATCACCGCCGTCGTGGCCCGACCCGAAGTCCGATACCTCTTCTTCGGCGGTCTCAATACGGCCTTCTCGTACGGACTCTATTCCGTGTTCCTCATCGTGCTGCATGCGCTCCGGGTACCGGCGGACTTCGCGATCGCGACGACGCTGAGTTGGCTGATCTCGAACGCGACGTCGTTCGCGCTCCAACGCCGGTACGTCTTCCGAAGCTCCGGGCGCCTGTTGCGCGAGTTCGCGAAGTTCTCCTCGGTGACCTTCGGCTCGTTCCTGGCGAACCTCGGTCTCGGCGTCTTTGCCGTCGCCGCTCTCGGCCTCGACAGTCAAGCCGAGAAGCTCGTGAGTCAGCTCGTCATCACTTTCATCCTCGTGGTAGCGACATACGTGCTGCACAAAGCATATTCTTTTCGCAAGCCGCAGGGTGCCGAGGTGCTGGGAACGGCCGGTGTGCTCAATGTCGAGGCTGAAAACCGAACGTCTCGAGGGGCGCCGCAGGAAGACAACCTGAAGTAGGGATGTTCCTGGGAGAGCAATGAGTCTGGTTTCCGTTCCGTCTGTCGGTGCTGCGCGCCGCACGGTCATCCCGGAAGAGTTCGATGGCCTACGGTACGGGGCACATTCGCGTTGACGGTCGGTCATGCGCCGACGGGCCAGCCGTATAGGACCAGCTCGGGACCAGACATGCCTCCGCCGAAGGTCTGCCACAGGTAGGGGAGAGTACGTACGATCCGTTCGATCTCCCACATGCCCTCCGGGGGCGTGCCAGAGGGCGTCCAGCGTTCGATCTCGGGAAGATCGGCTGCCACACGGACATACACCTCGTGCTCCGGACGTTCCTTGTCGGCGAGATAACGGTTCGCCATGAGGGATGAGGTCAGGATGTACTCGATCCCGGGCTCGGCCTCAAGTGCGTCGTCCGCCACAGATAGCCAGATGGCAATCGTGTCGGGGTCATCCGTTTGGAACGGCGTGTAGCCGTCGTAGGCGGTGTTCTCGGCAGTCACGCCTCGGACCGTCAGCGCAGATGCCGCGACCACACGCGTGTCCGGCGCGAGTGCGTAGGCGAGTTGCGCCAGCGAACCCGAGGCCAGCGTCACCGCGCTGAGCGAGAAAAGGATACCGATCGTCCACGGGCCTGCGCGCCCCGCGAGGCGGCGCTCGACTGGCGCGTCGTCGGGGACGGTGGCGGACATACGCAGTGCGACACGGGACAGCCCCGAAACGCCGATCGCGCCCAGCAGGACAATTCCGAGGTAGATGGGCAGTCCCCACCGTTCCCAGTGCAACTCCAGGCGGCTGAGAAAGACCCAGTAGACCGCGCTGATTCCGAACGGCACGAGATCCCACGGTGCGCGGAGGCCCAGCCACACTACCCCGGCGATTGCGAAGATGATGAGGAGGACGCCGCCGCTTTCGAGGACCTCCTGAACATAGAACAGCAGGTTCCCTCCGAAGCCTAGCCCGCTCGCTCCAAGGTGACCGGCAGAGTTCTGCGCGGTGAGCTGTCCGAGAACCTCGCCTCCGTTCGTGAACAGCACCGGCGACAGCGCGAATGTTCCGCCCAGTACGGCACCGATGGCTGCGGCACCGCGGCTCACGATGCGCATCGGCCTGCGTTCGCGCAGGGCGGCGATGACGACGACTGCAGCGATGATGACGCATCCCACGACTGCCGGGTACTTGACCGTGATGCCGAGCGCGACGCCGGTGCACGCCAGAAGAAGATCGCCCCAGCTCGAGGTTCGCAGGTACCGCAGGGAGCCGAGGATTACCACCATCACCGTGAACGTGAGCGGGATGTCTGGTGTGGCGTACCGAGAGTGCTCAACGAACGGCGGGAACAACGCGACGAACACCGCCATGATCGGGGCCGTAGGACGGGAGACGACCCGTCCTATGAGGAAGGCGAGCGGGATCATCGCTGTTCCGAAGAAAGCAGTGATGGCGCGGGAGATCGCGTAGAATGGAGCGGGGGAGACAGCGTAGAGAAGTTCGGGCGTCGTCCCGTGTCCTAGATGGGCCCACAATTGGTACGCGAGGTAGCTCAGCTGGATCTCCAGGTGATCCGGGCGGGCGAAGAACGCCGGCTCGAAGGAGTTCCTACGCGCCATATCGATGGCGTACTCAACGATCACCCATTCGTCGGCGTGAAGAGTTGCGGGCAGCCCCCAGAGGATGCCACCGAAGCGGACGGCTCCGCCACCGATCGTGGCGGCGAGAAGTAACCAGAGCGCCCAGCGTCGTCCCGTGCGAGAGCGGACCGCTCCGTTCACTCGTGGTTACCCAGGTCGCGGGCCGCCAGGATTGCGAGGGTTTCTGCTCGCGCGCTGAACGAGTGCTCGTTGCGGATGAGCTGAGAGATCTGAGCGAGGGTGCCCTCGTCGGCGAACAACTCGTCGTGATCCCCCTGGAGAAGCGGCACGATCTCGCTCACGCTGCGATAGGTCCGTACTGCCCCGCCGAAGATTTCCGCGATCCCCTCCGCATCGTCGCTGAGCACCCGTCCGCCGGCGGCGACGGCATCGAAGAGCCGGTTGGAGATGAACCCTTCGCGGAGCATGTCCGCCCAATGGTCGTTGAGCACGACGGAGGCTGAGGCGTAGAGCACGCCGAGCTCACGATTGTCGATGTGTGACGCCTTGACGGCACTCGTTGGGATGAACGCCTCCCAGTTGCTCCCGTACACCTGTATCGGCAGACCGCTGCGGACGGACTCCATGACTACCGGACGTGGGACACCGCGACTGTTTCCGACGAAGACGATGTCGTCTCCGCGCCTGCCGGATTCCGGGCGGAACCGCGTGGGATCCGTGCACTGCAACAGTGGCTCGATGGATAGTCCGAGGCGCGCGGACATGACTCTGGCCCATCGCGTGGAAGCGGCGAACACCCGGTCGAAGGCGCGCAGCTCGCGGGCTGATACGAGGTCCGGATGGCTGATGACCCAGAGGTATGACAGCTGGCCGGCGGCGGGCACGTACTCGTGCAGTCCCCGTAGAACGATCACCGCGTCATCGAGGTAGGCGGTCGAACGGTGCCGAGCGTCCCAGGCGTCCACCACGACGTCGTGTCCCTGCTCCCTCAATGCCTCCGCGAGTGATCGGGCGAAGTGTGTGTCGCCCCATGTCTCGCCGAGCGGACCCGCCGGGGACGCCGTCTTGATAGCCCAGCGGATGCGCTCGCCGCGTCGCAGTCGCGTGACGATCGCCGTCAGATGGCCGGTCGGTGCGGGATGGATCGTCTCGTCTTCCTCGTCGTCGGCTATCGCAGGTGGGGGCACGTCAATGCCGACCATTGCGAAGCCGAACTGTCCGAGGATGTCATCGATGTCATCCGGCGGGAAGGACCTCGTCCTGGCGGCGAGCGCGCGCACATTGTTGGCGGTATCCACCGAGAGGTGCGAGGGGTGTCCGCGATCGATCGCCCGCAGAGTGGTGTCGATCCTGAACTCGTAGCCGCTCGCGCGCAGGTCGGCACTCAGGGCCTCGATCTCCAACGAGTTGTACAGCAGTGGATCGAGTCCTCCAACATCGCGCAGGTGAGCTGTCGGTAATGCGAGGACGCGCGAGGTAAGTGCGGGCACAGATGCCAGCCCCGTCACGACCGCGAGGTCTTCGACGGGATGGTCGTTGAGGACGCGCACCGGTGGAGAGCCAGGACGGGGTATGGCGGAACCGAATCCCTCAACAGTGCCGGTAGAGGTCAAGACCACCGGGGCGATGGCGAGTCTGCGCTCCGGGTCGGCATGGCCGGCCAGATCACGGAGCGTCTCGGCGTCCGCCGAGGCGTCCGGGCCTACGAGCACGAGGCGGTCGAATTCTGCGAGCGGGAGCGCGCTGTTCACGAGATAGGCGAACGACTCGGCGCCGCGCAGGAGAGGGACGACGTTGTTGTGCATATGCCCGAGCAGCCGCGCGGCTCGCCAGCGGCTCGCCAGCGGCTCGGTCACTGAAAGAAGGACCTGGACGTCCTCGGCTTCTGCCAGCAAGCGCGCAAGGGCGATGCTCTCATCGATGACGGTCGTCGAACCGCGGGTCATGATCAGGTATGTGACTCCGGCGCGGAGTGGGGTTGCCGCGAGGTGCTGGTGCCGAAGCCTGACGGCGACATTCCAGCCATATGCCTCGGTCGTCGAGATGCGATCCGCCGCGTCATCGTCGTTGTCGTAGTCGGCGCCGAGCGTCGGAACGTGCTCCAACGGATAGCGTGCCGCGAGGCGCAGGACGAGGTCGTAATCGACGGCTCGTCGCAGGGTCTCGTCAAATCCTCCCACGGCTCTCAGAGCGTCGCGCGCGACGACGAGTACGTTGAGATCGACGGTGTTCCCGGTCAACAGCCGGCGGTGATCCGTGGCACGCCCACGGTAGAGCACGTGACCTTCGCTGCGGCTGGCCATCGACGCGAAAGCGACCTTGGACCCGGATCCTGTCATCGCCGTCATCATGTCTTCGAGGAACCGGGGCTGCCAGGTATTGTCGCTGTCCAGAAACGCGACGTAGTCACCGGCTGCTGCCGCTATTCCAGCGTTGCGCGCCGCGCAGACGCCCTCGTGCTCCCGACGGATGACACGAATGCGCTCGTCTCGCTGCGCGACTACGTCGAGGACGACCAGGGTGTCGTCCCACGACCCGTCATCGACGACCAGCAGCTCCCAGTCGTCCCAGGTCTGCGCGGCGAGCGACTCGACCGCGCGGCGCAAACCGACGGGTCTATTCCAGACCGGCAGCACGATGGAGACGAGCGGTCTCGTTCGCGCGTCGGGGAAGCGGTTGTGCAGTGTCGGCGGGTGCGTGGGAGCGGAATCCGGGATGCGGGCATGGCGATCCGCGACGTGCGTGCTCCATTCCCGCGACGCCTCCGTCAGAGCGTTCCGCAGATCCTGCCAGCGCGCTGATGCGGCGGGGCTGCCTTCGACGATGAGAGCGCTCGTATCGCCGCGGGAGAGGCGCGCCGTTAAGTGTCCGACCGGTCCGCCGGGATGATCCGCGCTGTCGGGATGGTCCTTGAGGTAGGCGACGGAATCCCACCATGTAGCGGTGCGCACACCCCAGGCGCGCGCGTTGACGTAGTCATAGATGATCGGACGGCCGCTGATCATCATCTGCGCGTCCAGGCGGTCGGGGTCGATGAGAGGGTTCACCGTCGCGCCGCTGAGATAGCCGACCCGGACGTAGTGTGCGGCGACCTGCGCGGCCGTCATCGGTTCGAGGTCCAGCTGTCGCGCGTAGAACTCGGCGTCGATGATTCCCGATGCGAGCAGGCGTTCCGCGCGGCGGGCGGGGTCGCTCGCCTCGAGCGCGGTGCGCACGCCGGGCACGCGTCGCAGGAGCCGGGCAACATCGTGCCTGACGCTCATGAATCCGTCCTATTCTGTGAGCCGGGGAAATCTGCGTAGAACTCGTGATCACGGGGGCGACGTGGCCGGTGCAACAACGGCAACGGGCGCCGATAGCCCAACGCTAGTCGGAGCGGCGGGGCGAGCCTCGTCGGAGCGTGGTTCTCGTAGGGCCGCGGGGCATAGTCCTCCCGCATCTGCCAGATGTGCTCCTCGACGCCCGCCATCTGCGTCGGATAGCTTCGCCGAAGCGAGCGCAGCAGCACATCTGATCCCAGCCAGAATGGGTCGTTCCGAAGGACGTCCAGCTTGATCACCGGCAGGCGTCCGTCGTCGAGGGTGCTGTCTGCGAAAGCTGACGAGGTGTTGAGCCTGTCCGACTCGTCTGGGCGCAAGAGCCTTCGCGCGGTGAAGTCGTCGTCGTGAAGCGAATCGTACCGCGCAGGGAAGCTTCGCTGGCGCCGGTACAGCCAGTGTGCTCCTCGCGCGTTGGCGCGCAGGCGCTCGGCCACTGTCGGCGTGAAATAGGAGCCGATCGTGAAGCCCGCTGCCCGCATGGCTGCGCCCAGTCCGACCTCTTGGAGCGCGATGGCGGACAGTCGGTCGGGCGCAGGCCTGGCGTCCATCCAAAAGCGACGAAACGCCTGAGAGTGCAGCGCGGGACTCGTGAAGTGCAGGAAGTAGCTCTGAATGTGGAGGCCGAGTCGATGCGTCATCGTCATGCCCCATACCTCCACGGGCTGGCGCGACATCTCCGCGATGACGTCGGCGAGCGGCGTGAAGAACCCGACGTAGGAGTCATTCGTGAGCAGCAGCTCATCGTAGTCAGCAGCCCATCCCAGACGCTCAAGGGCGTCACGCCATGAGCCGAAGTCGTGGCCGAAATTCGGGCGGCGGAGGAGCGTAGCGCGTTCCGTGATACTCGAGATCGCTGAATCGGTCAACGATGCCGATGACGCGACCACGACGTCGTCGTAGACCTGGCCGATTTCTTCCAGCTGTCGCAGGAAGTACTCGGCGGCGCCGCCGCGCGAGTCGAAGTGGGCGACCACGGCGAGACGTTTCACGGCGTGGGCTCCGTCACCTGCACCGGCCCCAGCGGCGGCATCGGCCGCCAGGACCGGTCCTTCGCGATCCTGCGCCCGTCGCGCAGCCCTCGGAAGAGGTGGCGCGTGCCGCCGGCCTTCCGCTCGACGACCAGGAGTCGGATGATCTCCTTGCCGAAGGTCAGCGCGGTTCCGATGCCGAAGAGCGCCGGATTGTAGACGCCGAGTTCGCGGTAGTAGCGCTTGATGTGCGCGCGGTTGCGCATGATGTAGTACCGGTAGGCGTCGCTCGACGCGTTCATGTGGCGGATGCCCATGTCCCACTGCTTGATCTCGCGCGTGCGGCGCAGCACGAACTCGTCGACGATCACCGATGTCGTGATCCGTGAGGCGAGCCAGCCGTACAGCTGGTCGTCCCAGTAGATGAAGAACCTCGGGTCCGGAAGGCCGATCCGCGCGACGATGTCGCGGTGGATGAACATGCCCTCGAAGCAGCCCGAGTTCATCTCCTTGAACCCCGACTCGTCGAAGCCCGCGGGCGCGAAGGGGATGGGAATGCCCATCCGATCGGCGATCCGGTACTGCCAGTAGAACTCGCTGCCGTCGTAGTCGTAGCGCCTGCCCTGGATGCTCTTGAACCGCGGGGCCCACCGGCCCATGCTCGCGAGCCCGTCGGGGAGCACCTCGACGTCGTCGTCCATCAGCCAGATCCAGGTCGAGCCGAGCTCGTAGGCGACCCGCATCCCCTCGCTGAATCCTCCCGATCCGCCGGTGTTGGTCTCGAGCCGGCGGTAGACGATCTCGGTGCCGACGCGTTCCCGGAACGACTCGACGACGTCGGTCGTGTCATCCGACGACGCGTTGTCGACGATCACCACGTGGCCGGGCTTCGGGTCCATCCGTTCGATGCTCTCGAGCAGCCTCGTCAGGAGCGGCGAACGGTTGAAGGTGACCACCGCGATCGTCGCCGTCGCTGGGTCGAAGCCGCTGCCGTGCTCCACGCTCATCGTCGTCCTTCGAACGTGTCAGCCCACTTCTGCGCCGAGGTCAGCTCGGGCGCGGCGGAGCGGTAGCGCCGTGCGAGGGATGCCCATTGCTTGCGGAGCTGCCGGTGCAGCCGCACGCTGTCGATCAGCATGCGGCGGAAGGTCGCGCGGTCGCGCGTGTAGATGTTCTTCCCGGAACCGTTCGCGGCGCTGACGAGCGCGCTGTCGAACAACGGGACACGCCACCAGTGCGCATTCTCCTTGCCGAACTCCACCTCGGGCTGCGCGACGTTCTCGGGCTTGGGCTCATGGAGCCAGTGCGCGATGAGAGCGGACGCGGTGAACCAGCGCAGCCGCCATCCGGCCGGGCTGTCGAACTCATGGTTCCGAAGCCGCTTGAACACCTGCATCCCCCGCCGTGACCGCAGCGGCACCCCCGTGTCCTTGTGGACGATCGTCTCCGGATAGTCCTTCGCCAGGGTCCGCGCGTCGGGCATCGCCGTGGCGAGGTTCCGCCACATGTGCTCCGGTCCGGAGAGGATGTCCCGGATGGCGCGATGCCGGAGCGCGACCGGGTAGTACTGCATCATCATGAGGTGCTTGAGGTCGACGCGACGACTGTGCCGCAGGAGAGTGCCGCCCTCCGGAGCGCCGGAGTGGAGGAGCCCCGCGACGATGCGGTTGCGCACGTGGAAGTACGCCTGCCAGTCGATCGAGTCGTCCTTGCCGACCCATGAGACGTGCCAGAGCGCGACGCCGGGAACCGAGACGGTGGGGTAGCCGGCGTCCCGTGCGCGGAGGCAGAACTCCGCGTCGTCCCACTTGATGAACGCGGGCAGCGGCAGGCCGATCTCGCGGATGATCTCGAGAGGGATGAGGCACATCCACCATCCGTTGTAGTCCGCGTCGAGTCGCATGTGCAGCATCGGCGACTGGCGCAGGTTCGCGACGCTGAAGTCGTGCGGCAGCTTCTCCTGGTAGAGCGCCCGCCACATGAAAGGCGCGTCGTCGACGACCTCGGCCCAGGCGTGCAGCTTCGGCCGGTCGAGCAGGTCGAACATGTGGGCGCCGACGATCGTCGGGACCGAGGAGTAGCGGCCGAAAACGACCGATCGGCGCACCGACTCGGGCTCGATGCGCACGTCGTCGTCGAGTAGCTGCACGAAGTCGCTCTCGGGCCGCTGCAGCGTCTCGCTCATGGCGCGCGCGAACCCGCCCGAGCCGCCGAGGTTGGGCTGCGTGAGGATCTCGAGCGTATCGCCGAGCGCCGAGGCGACCTTCGTGTAACCGGGTTCGGCGTCGACGCGCTGGGTGCCCTGGTCGACGACGAAGACGCGGTCGATGAGATCCAGGACGTCGGGGGCGTCGGCGAGGTTCCGCAGGGTCTCGACGCAGTAGTCGGGCTTGTTGAACGTCGTGATCCCGATCGACGCCTTGCCGGTGCGCGTGGGCTCCTGCTCGGTCGTCCACTCCGCGCCTTCGAACACGGCAGAGTTCTCGTCGGCGGCGATGTCGAACCAGATCCATCCGCCGTCGCTGTACTGGTCGAGCCGAAGTGCGAAGTGCGCGGTGGAGTCGCCCTCCACTTCGCGGGTCTCGAGGCGCTGCTTGATGCCGCTCGCGGTGGAGCGATAGACCAGGATCGTCGCGACGCCGGTCGTGCGCACGGTCAGCGTAACATCGCGTACCGGGGTCCAGTGCTGCCAGTACGAGGCGGGGAACGCGTTGAAGTAGGTGCCGAACGACACGCGGCGGCCGGCCACGATGCGGGCACGACGTCGATCCAGGATGTTGCCGAGCTGAGCGCGACTCGAGACGCGGACGGGCTCCTCGTCGATCACCGACCAGGTCTCGGGGTCGACGTAGAGGGGAAGCAGATCAGGGTCGCGTTCCAGGGGGAACACGACGTTCTGAAGAACATGGGTCACGGGTGAGAACTCCGGTTCGGTCGGCGATCATGTAGGCGTCGAGCCGGGAGTGAAGCCTACCGTGCCCGCCTATCCCCGCCCTGAACGTCGCCCGGCCGCGCCGTGCAAACGCTCTCGGCCGACCGTCGCGGCCGTCACCCGCTCAGCAGGCGGCGCCGGTAGCGCAGCTCCTTCGCAGCGGTGGTGTTCGTGCGCGCGTCGAAGGGCAGCACACCGGACTCGATCTCTTCGATCATCGGTCCGGTGCCTTGCAGGAGCTCCTCGATGATCCGCTCCGCGAGTCTCCGAGGAAGACCGATGTCGTCGGCGAACCCGAGGACGATGCGACGAGAGAGCCCGGTCCGCTTGCCGTGGACGGGCAGGGCGAGTGACGAGTCCCCGTAGAACACTGTCGAGGGCAGGTCGTAGGCGGGTGAGACGCGGTACTCACCGTGCGCGTCGGCAACGATGGACAGGTTCTTGGCGTGCTGGTCGCCGTTCCCGGTGAGCACGGCGAAGACGATCTGACGGAACAGATCGCGCACGGCGACCCGCTCTGCGACGCATAGTGCTGCGAGCGAGTGCACCGCCTCGGCCGCTGTCATGGAGTATTTGTCAGCCGGCCACAATCCCATCGTCTGGCACGCGTCCTCGACGGCGAACAGTTCCGTATCCCCGCCGGGGGAGTCGGCGCGGTCGAAACGATCGACGAGCAGGCCGGGGCGATCGTCGACATCGCGGATGACGCGGGCGCGTACGACCGGCAGGCGGCAACGGCGGGCGAGATCGATGAAGTAGGCCTCGTTCTCGACGACGTGCGGAAACTCCGGAGGGTCGAGCTTGAGGATGATGTCGCTCGTGCCGGTGCGTGCCGGCAGTGAGATCATCCGTCCCGACACCTTCTCCTGGATGCCGGGCAGGCCGACGGGATCGACGCGTTCGATCAGGTCCGCGAAACGGAGGGTGCGCGGGTCGTCGATCTCGATCAACGGTGCGACCGGTCCGAGCGCTGCACCGGTCTCAACGATCTGCACGTCACCGACGGTGTCGGCGCCGACGGCGCACAGGAGGGAAAGCTCGTCGTCCGCGGACGCTTTGATCGCGCGCCTGAGCGCGGACAGTCGGCGTCCCTCGGGGAGGAGTCCGGCGAAGAACGCCGGCACGGCTCCAGGGGGAGTCCCCACGGCGGAGCCCAGGGGCAATGTGGAAGCGACAGCGGGGAGCCCGGCGGCGAGGTAGTCGGCCGTGTACTCGAAGAGCGTCGCGTCGTCGGTGCGGCGCAGCTCGGCTGCTCTGACGCGGTTCTTGTAGACGTCCGCGACTCGGACGCTCACCTGGACTCGTCCCGGGGCGCCGTCGTGCCGCGTAGCGTCAGGGTCAGCTCGAGGCCGAGCGCCGTTGCGACCGCGGTGAGCACGTCGAGTCGTACCGTGGCTTTTCCTCGTTCGACCTCATGGACGGAACGCGCGGACACGCCGGCCAGATCGGCGAGGTCCTGCTGCGTCAGGCCGAGTCGGCGCCTGCGTGCTTTGAGGGTCTCGGCGTAGGTGTCCACCGGATCTTGCGCAGCCATCCACCCTCCTCACATATGAGCGATCGTGCAGATTCAAAGGATCGTACGCATGAGGGCTCCGGAATTCAAGCGTGAAGCGAGCGATCGTGCAGATTTCCTAAAGTCGGGGACTGTTGCGCGCGTGAATGCCATGCTTTCTGCACGATCGCTCAGAAATAGCCGTCGGTCACCGGCGGCCGTCACGCGCCCGGGCGATCGTGCGGCAGTTCCGGCGGCACGGGCGTCTGCGCGCGCACGCGGTCCCGCCAGGAGCGCGACTGCCCGGCGCGGGCCGCGCACAGCACGAGCATCAGCCAGCCGTAGCCGTGGATGGTGAAGCTCTCGAACATCGAGTCGACCAGGAGGGCGACGAGGATCAGGGGCGTCCACGTGTAGACGACCGAGCGCCGCGCGCTCGCCTCGACCCATCCGCGCACCAGGGCGATGCCGCAGATCAGCAGGAACAGCAGGAGCCCCAGCCATCCGATCTGCACGAGCACGTCGAAGTAGGCGTTCAGCGCCGACGCGTGGCGCTCGCCGAGCATGACGTTGATCGAGAGGAACGGGAACTCGGTCAGCGACCACGGGCCGTACCAGCCCCATCCCTGCACGGGGTACGAGCGCACGTAGTCGAGGATCGTGTTCCACAGGTCCGCGCGGGTCGAGAAGTCCGAACCCGCACCGAGGAACGCGATGATCGGGTTCCTCGCGAGGTACGCGATCACCAGCCCCACCACGACGATGCCGCCGAGCGTGCCCTGCAGCACGGGGCGTCGCGCGGCGGGGCTGTGCCGGACGAGCACCAGGGCGAGGGTCGTCAGCGCCACGATCGTGGCGATCACCAGCACCGTGGGCGAGTCCGACAGCACGGCGAGTCCGCCCGCGAGCACGACGGAGAACACGGAGAGCCCCGTCGGCACCGACGAGGTGCGCCACTCCACCACGAAGGTGATCAGGGCGAGCACGGCGACGAACCCGAGCGCGTTGCGGGTGCCGAAGATGCCCTGCACCGGACCCAGCTCGGCGATCGTGCCCTGGATGCCGAGCGGGGCGAACGGTGTGTCGAGCAGGATGCCGAAGAGGATCTCGGCACCGAGCGAGATCGACAGCAGCCACCGCATCACGTCGCCGAACGCCCGGGCGGTCTGCAGCGTGTCGCGCACGTGCGCGATCGTCAGGGCGAGCAGGGCGAACGCGGCGAGGGAGATCCAGCCCGCCAGCGACTTCGGCTTGTCGGTCGACCAGACGATGCTGATGCCCGCCCATGCCAGGAACAGCACGACCGACACGGGCGCGAGCCGGAGAAGCGACAGCTCGCTGCGTCGCGCGACGAGGATGCCGACCGCGACGACGCACAGCCCGGCGACGACCGTGATCAAGGTGACGCGCCCGGAGAGCCGCTCGATCGCGAACGCGCCGAATGCCGCAGCGATCGTCGTCAGGGTGAAGGCGCGTGCGAACCCTGCCGAGCGCAGCAGGTCGCCGAGCGGCGACGCGGAGGCGGCGGCGGTCATGCCGCGTCCGACACCCGCTCGCCGCGCTCGATCGCGACGGACTGCTCGGCCGGCCCCACCCCGACCAGCGGCGCCTGCGTGACCTTGAACCCGAGCATCACGACGAACATCCACCCCCACAGCAGCAGCGGTCCGGACTCTGCGAGTCCCTGCACGAGCAGCACCGTGGCGACGAGGGTGGGCAGGAGGGTCAGGGGCGAGTACGGCCGGTCGGAACGCAGATCCCAGCGCGGCCGGTCGATCGCGAAGAACCACGACCGCCAGATGAACGCCAGATAGATGCCGGCCATCAGCACGAGCCCGACGATCCCGAGCTGCAGGAAGACGTCGATCCACATGTTGTGCGCCTGCATGACGGTCTCGCCGTGGTCGACGATCCAGCCGTCGAACATCGGATCCGACGGCAGCCACGGCGTCGCGAACCCCCATCCGATCACGGGATGCTGCGCCGCGCGCTCGAGCACGCTCTCCCAGATCCCCAGGCGACCGGTGAGGTCGCTCTCACGGCCGAGCGCCGAGAAGATGACCTCGCGGCCGAACCAGAGGACGGCCGCGGCGAGGACGGCGACGGCGGCGTAGACGACGTAGTAGACGGTGCGCCCGCCGGGTCTGCGGACCGTGCGCATGAGCAGCACCGTCGCGAGGACGACCGCCACGGCGGCCGCGGAGAGGTAGGCCGTCGCCGACCCTGCCCGCACGAAGAGGAACGCGGCGAGCAGGCCCCACGCCGGCAGCAGCAGCCGATGCGGCGCCTGCGCGGCGTAGCGGATGCCGAACACGATGAGCGCGAGCAGTGCCGCGACCGCCAGCAGGTTGGCGTTGCCGAAGATGCCCTGGATGCGTCCGTCGTCGAACAGGTTGTTCCGCGACCAGTAGACGATGGGGTCCATCTTCTCGGCCGGGATCCGGAAGCCGGGCAGGATCGGTCCGCCGACGAACAACGACACGGCGAGCTCGAAGAGGATCGAGAGCCCGAGCACCCATTTGAGAGCGGCGGCGATCGCGGCGACCGTCTCCCTCCAGGTGAGGACGGCCGCGACGAACAGTCCCTGCAGCGTCGTGATCGCCAGCAGCAGCCAGGTCACCGCGGTGGTCCCCGGCCACGCCGACCACAGCAGCGACAGTGCCGCGAGGGCCACGTAGCCGAGCACGAACCAGGGGAGACGCTGGGGGTTGACCGCCGGGCGCACCGCGATCCAGAGGCCGATCGAGACGGCCGCGCTCGCGATGGCGACCGCGGCCGTCCCGTTCTCGCCGATCGTGTGCACCCACGCGACGCCGGCGAGCGCCTGGAACAGCACGAACACGCAC
>NZ_CACSKB010000044.1 GCF_902706225.1 Microbacterium sp. 18062 | reverse complement strand
TTTTTTTTTCAAGCAGAAGACGGCATACGAGATGTAGCTCCGTCTCGTGGGCTCGGAGATGTTTATAAGAGACAGGGATGGTGGTCGCCGCGATGAACTACCGGCTCGCGCCCGAGACGCAGTGGCCCGGCGGAGGCGAGGACATCGCCGCCGCGGTGCAGTGGCTGAGGAGCCGGATCGTCGCGCACGGGGGAGACCCGGCGGCGATCGTCGTCGTCGGCCAGTCGGCCGGGGCGAGCCACGTCGCGGACTACCTGGCTCTGCTCGCACGCGAAGACGGCCTCGAGCCGCCCGCCGGAGCGGTGCTCATCTCCTGCCTCTACGATGTGGCGAACGCCGCGGACCTGCCCATCCACCGCGCCTATTGGGGAGACGACCTCGCGCAGTGGGCGCGGAAGAGTCCCTTCGACGCCGTGATCGACACCGGGGTGCCGCTTCTTCTCGCCGTCGCGGAGCACGATCAGTCCGCGTTCCATGCACATGCGGCGGCTCTCACGACGGCATGGTTCGAACATCACGGGACCTATCCGCCGCTGCGCTACCTCCCGGGTGAGAACCACCTGTCCACGGTCTACGGCATCGGTTCCGCCGACGACACGCTCGGTCCTCTCCTGGAGCGGTTCGTCATCGACGCGCTCGCCGACTGATCCCGGTGGCCCGGGGGTCGTGCACGGCGCTCCGATACGAAGGGGCGCGACCCGCGGCGCACCGCGCCCCTTCGTCTCGGAGCTCCGCTCCTTGCTCAGGGACCGAGAAGACGAGACTTTCGGGTCAGCTGCTCAGCGCCCCTGCGGGGCACTCCGTGGGGTGGGGAAAGTCCAGGCAATGCGCCTGTTCAACCAGAACCGGGGCGGGGAGACTTTCGGGTCAGCGGCCGGGGTCGCTGACGACCAACGAAGGAAGCGAAATCTCCCCACTCCGGGGAGACTTTCGGGTCAGGGGAGCACGATGACGTCCTGAGCCGCGACGGCGAACTCGTGCACCTCGCCCAGGTACTTCTCCTGCGTCTGATCGCGGGAGGAGTCCGGGATCGTCGCGATCACCGTGGTCTCGGCGGCGATCTCCACCCCGAGCCGGTAGGCATCGCCCAGATAGCTCGAGGAGGTCACGCGGCCGCGGAACGTCGCCGACACCGTCTCGGGTCGCGCGCGGTGGGCGAAGTCGACGTCCGCGCTGCGGAACGCGATCGAGTCGCCCCTCAGCGCGGCGATCCTCCCCGCCTCCACCGCCATGCCGCCCCCGCCGACGACCGTCAGACCGTCGGCGTCCCCCTCGAGCACGGGGAGGATGTTGTCGAAGCCGACGAAGTCGGCGACCCACGTCGACGCCGGACGGGCGAAGATCTCGTGCGGGGTGCCCGCCTGCTCGATACGGCCGGCGTTCAGCACGACCACGTAGTCGGACACGGCCAGCGCCTCCTCCTGGTCGTGCGTGACGTAGACCGAGCTGTAGCCCAGCTCATCGTGGAGGCGCCGGATCTCGGTGCGCATGGTGAGCCGCAGCCTGGCGTCGAGGTTCGACAGCGGCTCGTCGAAGAGCAGCAGTCCGCTCGCGGACACCAGCCCCCTCGCCAGGGCGACGCGCTGCTGCTGCCCTCCCGACAGCTCGTGCGGATACCGCTGCTCCAACCCCACCAGGCCGACCGTCCGCAACGCCTCCTTGGCCTTGGTCTCCGCATCCGTTCGTGATCCGCCGCGCAGCCGTATGGGGTAGGCGACGTTCCCCAGCACGCTCTTGTTCGGCCAGAGCGCATAGCTCTGGAAGACCATGCCCAGGTGCCGCTTGTGCGGGGCGGTGAAGCGTCCGGCGGCGACGTCGACGAAGACGTCGTCGCCGAACTGGATGCGACCGGCATCCGGAACCTCCAGCCCGGCCAGGCAGCGCAGGGTGGTCGTCTTGCCGCATCCGCTCGGTCCGAGCAGGGTGGTGAACGAGCCGGGACGCAGATCGAGGTCGATCCCGCCCACGGCGACGCTCCCGCCGGGGAACCGCTTCTCCAGCCCGGAGATGGTCAAAGACTGCATCAGTCGTTCCGATCGTGTTCGGTGGCGTTCGTCAGTGGCGTCGTGGGCCGGCCTACTTCTTGAAGGCCTGCTCGATCAGCGGGAGGTAGGTGTCCCGCGAGGCGTCGATGACCTCGTACCCCACGATCTCGGTCGCACCGCTCTCGCTGATCGACGTCCAGGGAGCGTCCGGATCGGCTGCGCTCTCGTCGAGCGGCATGAACCCGACCTCGGCGAGCAGCTCCTGCGCGCTGACGAGGTTGAGGAACTCGAGATAGAGCTTGGCGGCGTTCGGATGCGGCGCACCGGCCAGCAGGACGTGCTTGTGCGAGACGAGCGGGTTGTCCTCGGCGAAGACGCTGAACTCGACCGGCGCGCCGGCATCGGCCGCCTTGACCACCGCGGAGACGGGGGCGCCGAACATGAACGCGTACTCGCCCTGCATCAGCCCGCCGACGGCCTGGCCGTAGTCGCCCTTGACGACGGTGTTCGAGCCGAGCCCGGGCAGGTCGTCCTCGGCGAGGCCGCCGCTGTTCAGCAGGTACAGCAGCGCCGCCTGCTGAGGACCGGGGATCGTCGGGTCGCCCATGCCGACCTTGCCCGCGTACTTCGGGTCGGCCAAGTCCGCGAACGAGGCGGGCGCGCCGCCGGCCTCCTCGAGGCGGGGCAGGAACGTCCCGAGTCCGAAGTAGCCGAGGAAGGGGACGTTGAAACGGAACTCGGGGTCGATGATCGAGTCCGCGGAGCTCGCGAGCGCCGCGGGGACCTCGAGGGCCCGCACCTCGTAGGGCTCGCCGAAGTCCCCCGCCGCGGCCGCGTCGACGTAGAGCTGCGCATCCGGGTTGTGGAGCACGTCCGCGACGTGGTTGCCGGACGCCTTCTCCGCCGACAGCGCCTGGACGAGAGGGGCGCCGATGAGTCCCTCGGCGTTCACGCCGAGCCCCGGGAAGGTGTCCTCGAACAGGGCGAAGACATCGACGAGGTCGTCGGGCGTGCCGCTGTAGATCGTGAGCGAGCCCTCGTCCTGGGCCGCCTCGTAGAGCTCGGTGAGGTAGGCGGCCTGCTCCTCAGTGATCCCCTCCGCGGCCGGGTCGACGATGTACTCGCCGTCCGCCGTGCCGCCCGGCGCGGCGGTGCCGGGGGTGGACGCGCAGCCGGAGGCGAGCAGGGCGACGGAGGCGAGGAGGGCGAGTGCGGTGGTTCGGGTGGATCTCATGGTGATCACTCCTTCATTGGTGTGGTCGTGCGGGTGGAGCTGTCCGAGGCGGGGCGGCCTGCTGCGCGCCGTCCCGGCTGGCGCGTCGCGGGGCGGACGGAGGGCCTGCGGCGGTCGGCCGGCGTGCGGATCGTGCCGGTGCGCTCGCGTGCGGGCCGGTCGGATCCGACGGCGGCGCGGCCGCGCCGCACGGCGAGAGCGCGCTTGAACACCTCGACCACGGCCGTGACGAGCAGGATCTCGACGATGAACACGACGAAGAGCGCCGCGGCGGTGACGATGTTCGCCGACATGTAGAGGTCGTAGACCTCGACGGCGAGCAGCGTCTGGCCGCGGGGGCTGAGGAGCAGCGGGATGGCGAGGGAGCCCGAGACCACCACGAAGCACAGCAGCCAGCCGTTGAGGGCGCTCGGAAGCAGCAGTCGCATGACCACGTCGACCAGCGCGCGGGCGCGCGAGCCGCCGGACACGCGCGTGGCCTCCTCGAGCTCTTCCGGGATCTGCGCGAGCGCGCCCGCGACGGAGCGGCTCGCGAGCGGGACGATGGACACGAACAGCCCCATCATCAGCAGCCCCCACGTGCCGTAGGTGGTCGAGAGCGGGCCGAGCAGCACGACCGTGATCAGGCCGATGCCCAGAAGCAGTCCCGGGACGACCATCGGTGCGATCTGGCTGGAGCCGATGAGGATGCTGAGCGGCCCCCGGCGCAGCTTCGCGGCCCAGCCGAAGACGATGACCGCGAGCACGGCCAGGGCCGCCGCCACGGCGGCGACGCCCGCGGTGTAGAGGAACATCCCGACCATCTGGGGGTCGAGCAGCACGGCGACGAAGTTGTCGAGCGTATACACGCCCTGCGCGCCGAAGTAGGGGGCGAACGCCGCCAGCACGAGCTGCAGGGTCGGCGCCCACACGGCGACGGCGGAGAACAGCACGGTCACCGCCGCGACCGGCCCGCGCCACGCGCCGAGGCGCCAGACCGCGGATCGCGCGCCCTTCCCGCTGACCGTGGTGAAGCGCCGCCGCCCGTGCAGGCGCCGTTCGACGATCAGGAGCACGATGAGGATGATCAGCAGGATGATCGACACGCTGCTGGCCTGTCCGTACAGGGGGCGGGTGGAGTCGTAGAGGTACGCGAACACCTCGGTGGGCAGGACGTAGATGCCGGCGGGGACGCCCAGCACGACCGGCACGTCGAACGCCTCGATCGACACGACCGTAGCGATGATGAGCACGCTCGTGAGCGTCGGCAGCAGCAGGGGGAGCTGCGTGCCGAAGAACGTCCGCACCGGCCCGGCGCCGGAGACCCGCGCCGCCTCCTCCAGGGAACGGTCCATCTGACTGAACGGCCCGATGAGGAGGAGGTACATGAACCCGGTGCCGCGGAAGATCGAGACGACGATCAGTCCCGTCCAGGACTCGATGTTCAGCGGGCCGCTGCCCCACGGCTCGCCCCCGCGGAGGAGGACGTTCACGAGGCCGACCGTCTGGTTGCCCAGCAGCCCCCACGCGACGGCGTAGAACATCGGCGGCGTCGCGACGAGGATCGCCATCGTGACGGTGACGAGCCATTTCAGGGGAGCGTTCGTGCGGGTCACCATGACCGCGAAGAAGGTCGCGATGATCATGCTCGGCACGACGCTGCCGAGCGTCAGCAGCACGGAGTTGCCGAGTGCCACCCAAGTGTCGGCATCCGTCATCACCGCGGTGATCGGCGCGAGGGACCACTCGCCGTCGAACGGCGTCGTGCGGAAGGCGCTCACGATCACCGCCAGCACGGGCGACGCGAAGAGCAGGACGGAGACGATCGCGATGGCGAACTGCAGATTGCGGGTGGGATGCAGCGCCCACTGCCGGCGCCACCGGGTCGCCTGCGCGCCGGGACGCGGGACCTCGTCATCGTGGGTCATTGCTTCCTCTCCGTCGAGGTGCGAACAGTCTGTCGAAGCGCGCGGGGCCGTTCACTGGCGCCGCGACACAAGGTTGCGCTCGGAGTTGGGTCCGGACGCCAGCCCGCTCACCGGTCCGCGTCGTCGAAGACGATCACGGGCTTGATGGTGCGTCCGGCGCGCATGTCCTCGAACGCCTGGTTGATCCGGTCCAGGCGATAGGTCGTCACG
The DNA here is from genome assembly GCF_902706225.1 of Microbacterium sp. 18062. Lineage (GTDB taxonomy): Bacteria > Actinomycetota > Actinomycetes > Actinomycetales > Microbacteriaceae > Microbacterium. The sequence continues at coordinate 26,246 of NZ_CACSKB010000044.1, read as the reverse complement.
AGACGGTCGACCGGGAGCCGCCCGTCCTCGTAGGCCGTCACGAGATCGGCGAGGAACACGAGGCCGGTGGCGTCGCCCCCCATGATCCCGCGCAGCTGTGCACCCTTGATCAGCATCGAGCCGAGGTCGACGGGGAGGGTCGCGCCGGTGCCGGCGACGAAGCCGCAGATCCCGCGCGTGCCGAGGGAAGCCAGCGCCGCCCCGAGGACGGCGGGCACGCCGGTCGAGTCGAAGGTGCGGTCGACGCCGGAGGGGAAGAGGTCGTGCACGGCGGCGGCCGCGTCGGCGTGCACGCCGGTGTCGATCACGTGCGTCGCGCCCAGCTCCCGGGCGAGCTCGAGCCGGATCGGGTGACGATCGACGGCGACGATCCGGCGGACGCCGACCATCTTCGCCGCCATCACCGCCGCCAGCCCCACGGTGCCGGTGCCGAAGACGGCGAGCGACTGCTCCGGACGCACCTGCAGGGCGTTCAACACGGCCCCCGCGCCGGTGCTGACCCCGCAGGTGAGGGCCGCGAGATGGGCGAGCGGCGCGGTCGTGCCGGCGACCGGAAGGATGTTGCGCTCCGTGGCCAGCGTATACTCGGAGAAGGAGGACTGCCCGAAGAATCCCGCTCGTACCGGCTCGCCGTCGACGGACGCCTTCGTGCTCCCGTCGAGGCGGGTGCCGCCGAACACCAGCTGCCCGGTGCGTTCGCAGTACGTCGTGGCGCCGAGACGGCACTGCCGGCAGGTGCCGCAGAAGTCCGGCGTCAGCAGAACCCGATCGCCCGGCTTCACGGCGGATACGCGGGAGCCGACCTGCACGACCACACCGGCGCCCTCGTGGCCGAGCACGATCGGCATACGGACGGGCAGTCGTCCCGCGGCGGCGGAGAGGTCGGTGTGGCAGATGCCGGCGGCGAGCACCTTGACGAGGACCTCGTCCTCTCTCGGGTCGTCAAGCGTGATCTCGCCGACCTCCAGGGGCGCGCCGGGCGTACGGGCGAGGGCGGCCATGGTTCGCATGCATCTTCCTTCCGCGGCAGCGTCGGGTGCGCATTCGCACCGAGGGCGTCGCTGCCGATCGCGCGGGGAGAGTCTCGCCTGCGCACTCGGGTTCCGTCATTGGTGCGCGCGCCCACTCGTCCCGCCGGATCTGCGTGCCGCGCACAGTGACGCGGCGGTCTGTCACGGCCATGCTGTGCCCGTGACAGACAGATCGAGCGCGATGGTGCGCCCCGAGTGGCGTGCCGCCACCTCCTACATCGACGGCCTCGCCGTGCCGGGCACCGCGAGCGAACAGGTGCTCGACCCCGCGACGGGAGGTCGGATCGGGACCGTGCAGCTCGGCGACGCGGCCATGGTCGATGACGCCGTCGTGGCCGCCGGGGCGGCGTTCCCGTCCTGGCGGGACCTTGGGCCGTCCGAGCGCGGCCGGATGATCCTCGACGCGACGGACGTCGTGGAGGCGGATGTCGGCGAGCTGGCCGCCACGGTGGGGCTCGAGGTGGGGAAGGTCCGCCGCGAGGCGTTCGGCGACGTCGCGGGCGCCCTCGCGCTGCTGCGCGGGTTCGTCGGACTCGTGGAGGAGCTCTCGAACGGCGAGGACCGCACCGGGCAGCCCGGGACCGGCCAGGCTACCGCCGTGCGCATCCGGCACGTGCCCGTCGGGCCGGTGGGCGTCATCGGGCCGTGGAACACGCCCGTGTTCCTGACGTTCAACGGGATCGCCCCCGCGCTCGCCTCCGGCTGCACGGTGGTGGTCAAGCCCCCGGTCGAGGCGCCGCTCGCGCTGACCGCCGTGCTCCGTGCGCTCGCCGAGCGGCTGCCCGCCGGCGTGCTGAACATCGTGCAGGGGCGGGGCTCCGTCGTCGGTCAGCGCATCGCCGAGCACCCCGGCATCCGCGCGGTCATGTTCACCGGCAGCACCGCCACGGGCCGTTCGATCGCGGCCGCCGGTGCGGCGACGATCAAGAAGGTCGCGCTCGAGCTCGGCGGCAACGACCCGGCGATCGTGCTCGCCGACGCCGCGATCACCCCCGAGCTGATCGCGGAGCTGGTCGCCGGAGCGTTCTCGATGTCGGGGCAGATCTGCTTCAACATCAAGCGGGTCTACGTGCATATATCCCGGCGCGACGAGCTCGTCGACGGGCTGAGGGCGGCGTTGTCGCGCGTCGTGGTCGGGGATCCCCTCGATCCGGCGTCGCAGATGGGCCCGCTGACCACGCGCGACGGCTACGAGAACGCGCTTCGCCTGCTGCGGAGCGCCCGGGATGCCGGCGCTCGGGTGGAGGAGCTCGGCGTGCGCTCGCCGTCCGCGCAGTGGGAGGCGGGCAACTACGTGCGACCGACGCTCGTGACCGACGTCCCCGCCGATCACGAGCTCGTGCTGGACGAGCAGTTCGCGCCGATCCTGCCCGTCATAGCGTTCGACGACGAGGACGCCGCGGTCGCGGAGGCCAACCGCACCGAGTTCGGCCTCGCGTCGAGCGTGTGGTCGGCCGACCTCGCCCATGCCGAGCGGATCGCGCGGCGCATCGAGGCGGGCAACACCTTCGTCAACGCCCATCGGCTGGGAGCCTCCGTGCCCCTCGTGCCCTTCGGCGGGGTGAAGCAGTCCGGTGTGGGTCGGACGCACGGGATCCACTCGCTGCACCACTGCACCGAGGAGCACGCGATCGTGGCGTTCGACGATGCGCGAGCGCAGCTGCCGGGGCTGGACCCGTGGCTCGAGACGGATGAGGAGGTGGCGCGATGAGCGCTGGACGCGAGGGAGGGGCGCCCGGGTGGGAGACGCGACCGTACCGGAGGATCGCGGTGGAGGAGGCCTACGCGCCGCGTGAGCTGCTCGACGAGTACGTCCGGATGCTGCGCGACGAGCCGGTCGAGATCGGCTTCCGGTCGCTCATGGGATACTTCCTGACCTCGACCCACCCCCAGCCGCGCAGCGTCGTGGACCGCCTCGCCGACCTCGGCGAGCAGCGCATCGCCGACATGGACGCGACGGGCATCGACCACCAGGTGCTCTCGCTGACCTCACCGGGCACGCAGGTGCTCGACGTGGCGAGGGCGCGCGCCTTCGCCGAGCTCGCCAACGACCGGATCACCGAGGCCGTCCGCGCGCATCCGACGCGGTTCTCGGGGCTCGCCGCCGTCGGGTTCGAGGACGCGCCGAGCGCGATCGACGAGCTCGACCGGGCCGTCGGACGGCTCGGGCTGCGCGGACTCATCGCGAACTCCCACATCAAGGGCACCTATCTCGACGATCCGCGATACCTCCCGATCCTCGAGAAGACCGCGGATCTGGGCGTGCCCGTCTACCTGCATCCGCAGACGCTCCCCGACGACGCGATCCGGCCGTACCGCGAGGCCGGTCTCGACGGAGCGGTGTGGGGCTTCGCGGCCGAGACGGGGCTGCACCTGCTGCGGATGATCACGAGCGGGCTGTTCGACCGGATCCCGGGTCTGCGCGTGGTGGTCGGTCATCTCGGCGAGGGGCTGCCGTACTGGCTGCACCGGATCGACCACATGCACGCGAAGCAGGTGGCGGCGGGTCGCTACGAGGCGATCAAGCCGCTGCAGCAGCGTCCGAGCGAGTATCTGCGTACGCATGTCTTCCTCACGACCAGCGGCATGCCCTGGGAGCCGGCGATCACGTTCGCCCGACAGGTGGTCGGGGCGGAACGCGTCATGTACGCGATGGACTACCCGTACCAGTTCGTCGGCGCGGAGGTGGAGCAGCTCGAGTGCCTGCCGTATCCGGAGGAGGAGCGCCGTGCGTTCTTCCAGACCATCGCGGAGGACGTCTTCTCGCTCAGGGACCGAGAAGACGAGACTTTCGGTGCGCCCCTGAGCGAGGAGCCCGAGCTCCGAGACGAAGCGCGGTGACCGAGCTTCCGCACGTCGCGAAGGGGCGGGACCGGAGGAGTATCCGACCCCGCCCCTCACCGTGCGCGGTTACACGTTCCGGGCGAAGCTGCCGTGGAAGGTGAAGTGCGGGGCGAACGGGATCTTGGCCCGGGCGACGGGTCCCGCGGCGAGATCCTGCGCGTCGAGGATCAGCAGCTCGCCGCGGTTGGTGTGGTAGTGGTTCACGACCGTCACGATGAACCCGTCCCCCTCCGGGGCGTCGTCTGAGCGGGGCACGAAGACGGGCTCGTGCGCGAGCGAGGGCGGCAACATCGGGAAGGTCGACAGCTCGCCGGTCTCCCAATCGATGCGGGAGATGCCCTCGGCGCTCTTGAAGAAGCCGTACCGGTACTTCTCCATGGCGAACCGGTCGTCGATGCGCGGCATCTCCCCGACGGCCCCCGGCACCGGAGCCACGGTCGGCTCGTCGTGCTCGTCGTGCTCGCCTGCGAGATCGAAGGTCAGGCGGGTGATGCGGGCGAAGCTCTCGTCGACGTCCGTCGGCTGTCCGTGCACGTCGGTGAAGAACGGGAACGCGTTGCCCGGCGACACCGGCGCATCCACGATGACCCGGGTGCCCTCGGTGTAGGCGTTCATGATGTGGCCGACGACGACGTCGGGCGCACGGAACCAGCGGATGTCGGCGACGGTCCCGGAGCGGGGCATGATTCCCCACATCGACGGCAGCTCGGGGTCGTAGGCGTAGAAATCGCCGCCCGCCTTGGCGCGCTCGAGATCGACCGTCAGAGGCTGGATGTCGAAGATCACGTGCTCACGCGTGACCGCGAAGTCGTGCATCAGCCCGGGGTACGGCGCCTCGAACAGCTCCTCGCGGATGAGCTCGCCGTGCGCGTCCGCGACGATCAGGGCGACCTCGCCCTCGAAGCGGCGCTGTGCGAACAGCCCGAAGGCCCACCATTCCCCGGTCACCGGGTCGACCTTCGTGTGCGCCGACAGTGCGCTGCTGCGCAGCTTCCCGCCGAAGTCGAAGACCTCGAGGGTCTCGAGCGTCTCCGGGTCGATCTCGTGCGGGTGCGAGTCCTCGCGCAGGGCGAACAGGCGGTCGTCGAACCACATCGCGAACGTGTTCGCGGTGTTGTCGCGATCGGGGATCTCCGGGGCGTCGGGCTCGTCCGTGTACGGGTTCCGGTACTCGTTGTACAGCCGGCGGCGCGCGGCACGCTGGGTGAGGTAGCGCTGGGTGCGCACGTACCGCGACCTGAAGTCGACGTGTCCGTCCTCGATGCGGAACTTCATCATCAGACCGTCGCCGTTGATGATGTTGTCGGCGTCGCCGATGGTGGGGTAGAGCATGTCGCCGCCGAGGCGGTAGAGGGTGCCGTTGAGCTCCGGCGGCACGACGCCCTCGATCTCGCAGTCGTAGAGATCCGCCTCCAGCCGCACGGCGGGCAGGCTCTTCCCGTAGAAGCTCGGGATGGGGTGGAACGTCGGCTGGCGGTAGGGCGCGGCCGGGGTGTGGTCGGTCATCGATTCGCTCCTCGTGATGGTCGGCGGGTTCAGCGATGCACGTCGCTGGCGGGCGGCATCTGGTACTGGGGTCTGCTCTTCAGGCGCAGCTCGCCCTGCCAGGGCACCTGGTCGAGCGCGGTCCAGGCGTTCACCGTGAGGGACTGGAAGAGCCACCGCCCGTCGCGGCGCACCACGTGGTCCTGTCGCGTGCCGATGCCGAAGACGAAGTTCGTGCCGTAGTCGACGTTGAACTGCAGGATCTGGAAGAAGCAGCGCACGTCCACCTCGCCGGGCTCCTCGCGCGGGTCCATGATGAAGTGGTCCATCAGGTGCTGGCGCCCGTACCACCAGTGCTGCCGGTCGTTCCACAGCGAACGCAGGTTCTCCCGGATGGCGTCGTGGCCCTGGACGCGGCCCTGCCACAGGTGGTCGAACCATCCGTCGTCCGCGAACACCGAGAGTGCGAGCTCCTCGTCGGCGAGGTCTATGCCCCATGCGTACCGGGCGTAGAGCTCGATGATCTCGAGACGGTCCTCGGCGGTGAGCGCCCATGCGGTCATTGCTGCACTCCGTATCTGTCGTTCCGGATGTCGGCGGGGGAGCCGTGGTTGGTCATGAGCGCCTTGCGTCTGATGAACCGCATGATCGAGTCGGGTCCGGTGCGGGAGCCCCCGATGCCGGAATGCCCGAACGAGTGCGTGCCGATCGTGCGCATCTTGCCGAAGGTGAGGAAGGTGTCCTGGATGAAGACGGAGCCGGCGCGGATGCGCGCGGCGATCGCCAGGGCCTCGTCCTCCGTCCCCGCGATCACCGAGGCGGTGAGGCCGAACTCGGTGTCGTTCGCGAGCGAGACCGCCTCGTCGACCGTGCGGAACGCCATGACCGGGATGGTGGGACCGAACGTCTCCTCCTGCATGATCGCCATGTCGTGGTCGACGCCGACGAGGATCGTCGGGCGCATGTAGAGGCCGCCGCCGAGGTTCTCCACGACGCCGCCGGCGAGGACCCGCGCCCCCTTGGCCGTGGCGTCGTCGAGGTGGGACCGGACGATCTCCGCCTGTCGTTCGAAGATGAACGGGCCGAGGTGCCCCTCCTTCGGATCGCGGTCGTTCAAGGTGACGCTCTCCGCCTTGCGGAGCAGCTCGGCGACGAACTCGTCGTGGATGGACTCGTGCACGTACACGCGCTCGATCGAGTAGCAGACCTGCCCGGTGGCGTACACCGCGCCGCGCAGGACGGCGGTCGTCGCCCGGTCGATGTCCGCGGTCTCGGTGACGATCGCGGGGTCCTTGCCGCCGAGCTCGAGATAGGCGGGGATCAATCGCTCGGCGCAGGCGAGCGCGACCTTCCGGCCGGTGGGCACGCTGCCGGTGAAGCACACCATGTCGACGTTCGCGATGAGGTCCGCCCCCGTCGCGCCGTCTCCGAGCACGTAGTCGAAGACCTCCGCGAGCTCGGGCACGGCGCGCACCGAGTCGAACAGCGGTGCCAGGAACCGCGGGGTGACCTCCGAGGGCTTGAGCAGCACGGCGCTGCCCGCGAAGAGGGCGGGCACGGCGTCGAGGAGTGCGAGCATCATGGGCGCGTTCCATGGCGAGATGACTCCGACCAGGCCGTACGGCACGAGCTGGCTGCGCACCTCGACGTCGGGCATCGGCACGGAGCGCTGCCGCACCTCGGCGCGTGCGAGCGCCGTCTCCGCATCCGCGATCCACCCGCCGATGTTCGCCATCGTGATGTATCCCTGCGACCAGGAGGTCGAGACGCCGCCGGTGTCGGCGGCATCGCGCTCGCCGATCAGCTCGGCGCGCTGCGCGACCTCCCCGAGCCAGCGCCTCATGACCTCGATCCGCCCGGCGAGGCCGAGCGCCTCCCACCGCGGCTGGTTGGCGCGGAGTCGGTCGGCGCTGCGGGCGACGTCGTCGGCGGACGCCACGGTCAGCGTCAGCTCGCTCTCGCCCGTCCGGGGGTTGCGCACGGCGAGGGTGCGGGGATGAGCCATGGGCCAGTCTCCTCATCGTTGAAGCGAGCGACCGGACGCCGTCTCGGCGCCCGAACGTCACCGAGCAAATCACTTCGCCCCCGGCGGCATCACGGCGTGTGCGACATGAGTCGCGCGGCGTTCATGGCGCCAGCGACAGCGGTGGTCGAGGGGCGCCGTTCCCCGCCGCGGATAGACTGCGCGAACGGCGAGGTGGCCGGGAAGGGGTGCGACGACGCATGCAATGGCTGGCGCGGCTGCGACCGCAGGGGCAACCGTGGACACGGGACAGGCTGATGGACTCCAGCGCGAGCAGCCCCGTGCTCCTCGCCGAGGCCGTCGAGCAGCTGGGGCTGCAGCCGGTCGCATGGGCGGTGGAGACCAGCGAGCACGCGACGACGAGCGTGCACGAGCGGGAGCGGGCGATGGGGTTCCCGCCGTCGTCGACGGGCCGGGCCCGTCAGGCCACCGAGCGGGCGTTCTTCTCGCTCCTGATCTCGATGCACCTGGGCCGCTCCGCGGTGCTCAGCGGAGACCTTCCCGAGGAGCTGCGGGACATCATCCGCGCCGACGTGCGCCACGGGATCCCGCTGGACACCTTGATGAATCGGGTGTGGAGCGTGCACACCACCGCGAAGGACACCCTGGTCGAGGCGATCCGGGAGCTCGTCGAGCCCGAGGAGTTCGCCTCCGCGATGAGAGTCGTCAGCGACTCCGCCTTCGACTTCGCGAACGACTTCGTCCGACGTGTCGCGGCCCACTACGACGCGGAGCGGCGGGCGTGGCGGGGGAGGCGGAGCGAGGAGCAGTTCCAGCTCGCCCTCGCCGTGGCCGGCGGAGCATCCGTGCCGCCGGCCCAGGACTCGGTGCTGCCGGCGACGTGGACGGGCCGGCACGTCTGGGCCGTCGCGTGGGTTCAGGAGCTCGGGTTCATCGTCGACGACGAGACCGAGATCGCCGATTTCGCCACCGAGGTCGCCGGCGTGCTCGGTGCGGTGAACGTGTTCGTCTTCGAACGCGAGGGGCTCACCTACATCTGGTGGAACTTCGAGGGCAGGGGCGACCTGGATCTCCGATCGATCGCGGCGCTGCCCCGTCCCCGGTGGCTGAACCTCGTCGTCGGGCCCGTGGGGGCGGGCGTGCAGGGCTTCCGCGACAGCCACGCGGCCGCCGTCCACGCCGCGCGGGTACGGGACCTCCAGACCGATCGCGGCCTGCTGTTCACGGAGGACATCGATCACCTGGTGCTGATGCTGGAGGATCGGGCCGCCGCGGCGAGTTTCGTGCGACGCGAGCTCGGCGCGCTCAGCGGAGCGGAGCCGCGCGTCGTCGAGATCCGCGAGACCGTCCGTCTCTATCTGGCGGAGGGGAACAGCCGTCTCGCCGTCGCGAAGGCCCTTCACCTCGCCCCGAACACCATCGCCTACCGCGTCGGGCAGGCGAACGACCTGCTGGGCCGAGGCGTGAGCGACCGTGCCTCGCAGATCCTGCTGGCGCTGCAGCTGCTCGACCTCGTGCCCGATCTCCTCGACGAGACCAGCTGATCCCGCTTCCTTCTCTCCGCGAGAAATCCGACGCAGCCCTCGCGCCGCGGACGCCCTTTTGCTAGAGTTGAGTCACAACGACTCAACTTTGGGTCGCATAGATTTCAGGAGAACGAATGAACGCCACTCAGCAGCCGGGGCAGGAGGAAGCGCAGAGCGCCCTCGAGCAGTTCGGCATCAACCTCACCGAGCGTGCCCGCCAGGGCAAGCTCGATCCGGTCATCGGCCGCGACAGCGAGATCCGGCGGGTCAGTCAGGTGCTCACCCGCCGCACCAAGAACAATCCCGTCCTCATCGGCGAGCCCGGCGTCGGCAAGACCGCCGTCGTGGAGGGGCTCGCCCAGCGCATCGTCGCGGGCGACGTCGCGGAGTCGCTCAAGAACAAGGAGCTCGTCTCCCTCGACATCTCGGCGCTCGTGGCCGGGGCGATGTACCGCGGGCAGTTCGAGGAGCGGCTGAAGAGCGTGCTCAAGGAGATCACCGAGTCGGACGGGCGCGTGATCACCTTCATCGACGAGTTGCACGTGCTCATGGGGGCGGGCGGCGGCGAGGGCTCCGTCGCCGCATCCAACATGCTCAAGCCCATGCTCGCCCGCGGCGAGCTGCGCCTGATCGGCGCGACCACCCTCGACGAGTACCGTGAGTTCATCGAGAAGGATGCGGCGCTCGAACGCCGCTTCCAGCAGGTGTACGTCGGCGAGCCCTCCGTGGAGGACACGATCGCGATCCTGCGCGGGCTCAAGGAACGGTACGAGGCGCACCACAAGGTCACCATCGCCGACGGTGCGCTGGTCGCCGCCGCCGCCCTGTCCAACCGCTACATCCCGTCGCGGCAGCTGCCCGACAAGGCCATCGACCTGATCGACGAGGCCGCATCGCGCCTCCGCATGGAGATCGACTCGGCGCCGCTCGAGATCGACGAGCTGCGCCGCCACGTCGATCGGCTGAAGCTCGAGGAGCTCGCGCTCAAGAAGGAGAAGGATCCGGCGTCGAAGGAGCGGCTGGCGAAGCTGCGCACCGACCTCGCCGCCGAGCAGACCCGCCTCGGCGAGCTGCAGGCGAGGTGGGAGCACGAGCGCGCCTCGCTCAACCGCGTCGGCGACCTGAAGACCCGTCTGGACGCGGCGCGCGTCGAGGCGGAGCGCGCCCAGCGCGAGGGGAACCTCGAGAAGGCGTCGCGGCTGCTGTACGCCGAGATCCCCGCGCTCGAGCGCGAGGTGGTCGTGGCCGAGCAGGCGGAGTCGAGCGGCGAGCGGATGGTGAACGACCAGGTCGCCGACGAGGACATCGCCTCCGTGATCGCGGCGTGGACCGGCATCCCGGTGGGGCGCCTGCTGCAGGGTGAGACCGAGAAGCTCGTGCATCTCGAGTCCGAGCTCGGCAAGCGCCTGATCGGTCAGAAGGAGGCGGTGAAGGCCGTCGCCGACGCCGTGCGCCGTTCGCGCGCGGGCATCAGCGACCCGAACCGTCCGACGGGATCGTTCCTCTTCCTCGGCCCGACCGGTGTCGGCAAGACCGAGCTCGCGAAGGCGCTCGCCGAGTTCCTCTTCGACGACGAGCGCGCGATGGTGCGCATCGACATGTCGGAGTACGGCGAGAAGCACTCGGTGGCCCGGCTCGTCGGCGCCCCTCCGGGGTACGTCGGGTACGAGCAGGGCGGTCAGCTGACCGAGGCCGTGCGTCGGCGTCCGTACTCGGTCGTGCTGCTGGACGAGGTCGAGAAGGCGCACCCCGAGGTGTTCGACGTGCTGCTCCAGGTGATGGACGACGGCCGGCTCACCGACGGCCAGGGCCGGACGGTGGATTTCACGAACGTCATCCTCGTCCTCACCTCGAACCTCGGCTCGCCGGTGCTCATCGACCCCACCCTGTCGATCGAGCAGAAGCGCGAGCAGGTGCAGGCGCTCGTGCGGCAGGCGTTCCGTCCCGAGTTCGTGAACCGGCTCGACGACATCGTCATCTTCCAGGCGCTCACCGAGGACGACCTCGCCCAGATCGTGGAGCTCTCGGTCGATGCGCTGCAACGCCGGCTGAAGGATCGCCGCCTCGTCCTCGCGGTCACCCCCGACGCGCGCGCCTGGCTCGCCGAGCGTGGCTACGACCCGATGTTCGGCGCGCGGCCGCTGCGTCGCCTCATCCAGTCCGAGATCCAGGACCGCCTCGCCATGGCGATCCTCTCCGGCGGGGTGCACGACGGCGACACCGTGCGCGTCGACGTCGCGGTGGACGGCTCGCAGCTGGCTCTCACGAGCGCGGGACCGACCGCCGCCGAGGGGCCCGATGACGATGACGATGTGATCGAGGCGGAGCTGATCGAGGACTGACCGTGGCTTCGGCCCCGATCGGGCGGTGGCCCGTGACCGTGTGCCCGGTCGCTCCGGCGGCCTGACTCACGGGGGAATCGGCGGGTCCTCCGAACCGGAGGGGGACGCCTCGAGACGCGCCAGGAACCTGTCCACGAGCGCCTCCTGTGTCGGGCGGGTCATCTCGTCGGGGTGGAGAAGCGCCTCGACGCTGACGCCGTCGATGAGCGCCATCGCCTCGACGGCGAGTTCACGATCGGTCGATCGTGCGTTCACCACCCCGTGTTCGCGCGCCTCGCCGATCCGCTTCTCCCAGTTGTCGATGGATGCGCGGTAGCTGGCGGTGCGCACTTCGCGAAGCTCGGCGTCGAGGATCGCCTGGGCCCAGAAAGCCACGTCTACGAAGGCCTCCATCGTGCGCTGGTCGTCGATCGGCAGGGACTGGAGAAGCGCTTCGCGAAGATCGTCGGCGGTTCTGATCCTCTCGGATCTCTCCTGGATGCGTCGGCGCGCCTCTGTGAAAACCGCCCGATGGGCCGTCACGAGGATCTCGTTCTTGTTCGCGAAGTAGTGCGCCAGCACACCGCTCGAGTACCCCGATTCGCGTGCGATCTCGCGGATCGTGGTCTTCTCGATGCCGACGCGATGGATGACGCGCATCGCGGCCTGAGCCAACTCCCGGCGACGCTGCTCGTGGTCGACGACCTTCGGCACGGAGAACCTCCTTCACGTCTGCCGCGGTGCGGCGAACTGTGGTGGCTCCGTCGCTGTGCGATGGCGTGACGCTGGGCCGAGACAGCTCGTTCCAATTTTATCGGACTCCGGACTCGGCGGCTGACGAGAGGGAGGCGCGGACGTCCGCGAGGCGCGGGCTTAACGGAGACGTAATGCGTCAGAAATTTATATCGGACGTCCGTCATACAAACTGGACGACAACCGATGAGGACCCGCCTCCCCCGAGGCGGGTGTCGCTTCGGGCAGGAACGAAGAGGAGAGACGGATGAAGGTTGTCGTCGTCGGCGGCGCGGGCGCGATGGGCGCCGCTGCGGTTGCCGTGCTCGCGGGCATGAGCGAGTTCCGTGAGATCGTGGTGGCCGATCGGGATGCGGAAGGCGCGCAGCGCATCGCAGCGGCACTGCCCGGCCACGTCAGAGCACAGCGGTTCGACGCCGACGTGGACGACTTCGCGGACCTCCTCGACGGCGCCTGGGGCGTGCTCAATGCGCTCGGTCCGTTTGCTCGATTCGGCAGCAGGATCCTGTCGGCATCCATCGCTCGGCGCTGTCACTACGTGGACATCGACGATGACTGGGAGCCCACTCTCGAGGCTTTCGAGCTGCATGAGCGCGCGGCAGATGCCGGGATCAGCGCCGTTATCGGCATGGGCGCCAGCCCGGGCCTGACGAACCTCCTCGCGGTGCTGTGCGCGGCGGCGCTCGATACGGTCGATCGCATTCTGACCGGTTGGAACATCGAAGCGGTCTCCGACGGTGCGGTGGGCGGTCGGCCGTCTGCCGCGTTGATGCACCTCGTCCATCAGCTGACCGGAGAGATCCGATTGCTCGACGATGGCGAGCTGAAGAATGTGCGCCCGCTGCGGCGCACCGAGATCACTTTTCCCGGCTACGGGCGAATCCCGGGTTGGGGGGTCGGGCACCCAGAGCCGATCACTCTTCCCCGGGTGTTCCCGAACCTGCTGTCCTGCGCGAACATCGCCGTGGGAAGCGAGGCGACCATGGAAGCGATCGGCGCGCTGATGACGTCCGTCGACGCCGGTCGCATGAGTCGCGGCGACGCGGCTCTGGCGCTGGGCGAGGTCGTCGCCGGTGCTGCTGCGGCGGCCCTGACCCGGCAGACGCCGTCACCGTTCGCGCACGCGAGCGGTCTGAGGGAGGGGACACGCACCGCAGTGGTCGGCTACATGGTGCGTCGGCCCGAAGGGGGGATGCCCGCGATCACGGCGACTCCGGCCGCCCTGGGCATGCAGTCGATCGCACGCGGAGAAGTGCAGCGTGTGGGCGTCAGCGCTCCCGAGGAAGCGATGGACCCGGCCCTCATCCTCGGCCGCCTGGCGGCGTACTGTCCGCCCGGTGAGGGCGACATCTACGTGGTGCGCGCAGCGGCCGAGCAATGAGCCGCTCCAGAGCGTCGCAGCCGCCTCTGCCTGCGCGCTGTCACATCGTCTCGACATCCGTTCGTCCGATCGCATCCGTCTGAGTTCCAGGAGAGAGTCCATGTCCGCACAGTCCAAGAGCCCGAAACTCATCGGCACCGTCACGCTGGCCCTCATGGTGCTCGCGATGGCGGCCCCTGTCGGCGTGGTCGTCGGAATCGTTCCACTCGTCATCGGATACGGGAACGGCATCGGAGCACCAGGAATGTTCATCCTGGTGGCGGTCATCCTGGCCACCTTCAGTGTGGGCTTCGCGGCGATGTCACGCTCTGTGCGTACGCGTGGCGCGTTCTTCGCCTATATCGGAGCCGGCCTCGGCGAGCGCGCCGGGATGGCAGCGGGAGGCGTCGCACTCGGCGCCTATGCGATCTTGACCATCTACGTGGTCGCGCAGTTCGGGTACTACCTGCACAACACGCTGCTGGAGCTGGGTATCGACGTCCACTGGCTGGCTCTGAGCCTGCTCTGTCTGCTCCTGGTCTGGCTGCTGAGCAGACGCGGGACCAGAGAGAGCGCCGTGGTCACCGCGTCGATCCTTCTCTCCGAGCTGTTCATCCTGCTCGTCTTGAACATCGGGGTGCTGATCGTGCGAGGACCCGCGTCCTATCCCCTCGAGTCGTTCTCGCCCGCTGAGGTGTTCTCGGGGGCTCCTGGCTTCGCGCTCGCGCTGGTCTTCCTCTCGTTCATCGGGTTCGAGGTCACCGCTGTCTTCCGCGACCATGTCAAGAACCCGGATCGCACGATCGGGCGCGCCACCTTGCTCGCGGTGACCCTCATCGGCCTCGTCTACGCGCTCTCGGCGTGGTCGGGAATCGCCGGCGTCGGCGCCGAAGCGGTCGTGGCGATGACGCAGGGGCCGAACGCCGGCCTGCTCATGTTCGATGTGGCCAACGACAACGTCGGAGCATGGGCGGGGGTCACGCTCAGGGTGATCATGCTGGTCAGCGTCTTCGCGACGATCATCGCCGTGTTCAACACGTCGTCTCAGTACGTGTTCAACGTCGCCAGCACATTCGGGACCAACCCACTCGGACGTGTGCACGCGAAATACCGATCGCCCGCGAACGCCGGTGCTGCTCTCATGATCTTCAGCGCACTCGTGCTGGGTGCGTGTGCGCTCTTCGGCCTGGACCCGTATGCGGATGTCGCCGCGTTGTTGGGAGTGCTCGGTGCCGTCGGCGTGATCGTCGTCCAGGTCGCCTGTGTCGTCGCGATCTTCGTGCATTTCCGCCGCCGTCGGGATCGCAGGGTCTGGACCACGGTCCTGTCGCCGATGGTCGCCGGTGTGGCGATGCTCGCGTCGCTGGTGATCATCCTGTCCTACTACGCGGATCTCTCGGGGGCGACGTCGTTGATCGCCACGTGGTCTCCGATGCTGTTCGTCGTCATCGCCGGGGTCGGTTGGATCCTCGGGAAGGGCCGCACGTTGACGCCTGCGGATGACGAGAAGGTCGTCGTCGAGAAGATCTGAAGACCGCTGCGGAGCGTGGCGCATGATGCGTCGGATTCGCTCGCGCACCGCGGTGCCGCCGCAGTGTCGGCCGGGAATGCCCGGCGCGCGGGTGCCCGGGTCAAGGGCGGGATGCAGGCGGGTCCGACCGCGTAACGTCGGAGCATGTCCTCGCCCCCGGCCGTCGCGCGCGGGCTGTGGCGGTCGTCGCATCCGGGTCCGACGTGCGTGGTCACGGCCCTCGCCCTGGCGCTCGGCGTCGCCGCGGGGCTCGAGCCGTGGCGACTGGCGCTGCTGACGGTCGCGGTGCTCCTCGGGCAGCTGTCGGTGGGCATCTCGAACGACGCGCTCGACGTCGAGCGCGATCGCGCGGTGGGGCGCAGCGACAAGCCGATCGCCCGCGGCGATGTGTCGGTGCGCGTCGCCTGGATCGCCGCGGCCGTCTGCCTCGCGCTCGCCCTCGCGCTCTCGGCGCCGCTCGGGATCGGGATGCTGGCCGCCCACGCGGTGACCCTCGCCTCGGCGTGGACGTACAACGCGGGCCTCAAGGCGACGGTGTTCTCGATCGTCCCGTTCCTCCTGAGCTTCGGGCTCTTCCCCTCGCTCGCGACCCTCGCCGCGGCCGACGCGCGCGTCGCCGCGGCCTGGGCGTGGGTTGCCGGCGCGACGCTCGGTGCCGCCGTGCACCTCACGAACGTGCTGCCGGATCTCGAGGACGACCGACGCACCGGCATCCGGGGCCTGCCCCATCGCCTCGGCGGTCGGTCGGCCGCTGTCGTGGCCGCGGTCGGCGTCGCCGCCGGAGCGGTCGCCGTGCTGCTCGGCCCGCCGCAACTGCGGATCGCCGCGGTGTCGCCGCTGTCGTGGGCGTTCTTCGCGGCGGTCGTGGTCGTCGCGGCGGTCTCCGCGGTGCTCGCGCTGCGGGGCGCGCCCGGACGGATGGTGTTTCGCCTGGTCATGCTGTCGGCGCTGCTGCTGGCCGCACAGCTCGTCGCCACCGGCGGCGCCCTCGCCGCCTGACCCTCGGCCCCTCTGGGCCGCGACCTCCGCCCCTTTGACCCGCGAGACTGCACGGGGGCGCCGAGACAGCGGGGCAACCCCACGGTCTCGGCGCCCCGCTGCAGTCTCGCGGCACCAGAGGACCCGCGGCCCATCAGTCCAGAGGTCCTGCCGCTCGTGACCCCGGCGGGGAGGATCAGGCGTCGCGGTCGAGGCCCATCGCGTAGGCGTGGGCGAACAGCATCCCGGTCGGGGGTGCGAGCACGGCCCGGAGCGCCGCGCGCCGCGCCGCATCCGCACGCGGGCCCAGGGGTCGCCCCAGCGCCGTGTTCATCGACGCGAGCGCCGCGGCCGTGCGGGCGGAGGCGACCCGGCGCCGCTCCCACCGCGCGAGCGCCTGCTCGGGCGGTGCGCCCGCGCGCACCCACGCGGCCAGCAGCGGCGCGAGGGTCGCCGCATCGAGCAGCCCGAGGTTCATGCCCTGGCCGCCGATCGGGCTGACCTCGTGCGCGGCGTCGCCGACGACGACCAGCGCGCCGCGCCGCATCCGGGCGACGACGACCCGGCGCACGCGGAACCCGGATGCGGACACCAGCCGTGACGCCGCATCCCCCTCCCCGGCGCCCGAGAGCACCCGCCGCAGCCGGTCGAGCCGCGCCCCGGTGCGGTCGTCGTCGGGGTGCGCGTCCCACGCGACGTACCGTCGCCGCGCCCCCGGCAGCGGGAACGACTCCAGCACCCCGCCGCGCTCCAGCCGCACGATCGCGGTCGGGTCGTCGACAGCGACCGCCGTGTCGGCCATGAGATACCGGTCCGCGTACGAGCGCACTCGCACCGCGCCCGGCCGGTAGGCGAGCTCCCGTCCCGCCGATCCGGAGGCCACCACGACGATCCGGGCGGGCGTCTCCCGCTCGCCGTCCGCGCCGCGCGAGAGCACCCGCATCCGATCGCCGTCGCGCCGCACGCCGGTGACGGCGGTGCCGCGGCGCACGATCGGGCCGTCGCCGGTCAGCGCCGCCTCGGTCGCGGACTGCGGCAGGGTCGCGACGAACGGGAACCGGATGCGGAGCCGGTCGAAGCGCACGCTGCCGAGCAGCCGCGACCCCGACCGGGCCTCGCCGCGCCGCACCCGCACGGCGCTCGCGAGGAGCCGCTCCGTGATCCCGGAGGCCTCCAGCGCCGCCAGCACCGGCGCGTGCACCCCGATCGCGCGCGAGCCGCCGCCGGGGTCGCCCCGCCGCTCCAGGATCTCGGTGTCGACCCCGCGGCGATGCAGCTCGCGTCCGAGCAGCAGCCCGACCGGGCCCGCCCCCACCACGACGACCTCAGGCACGGCCGCGCCCCACGGCGAGCAGGCGGAACGGGGCGGGCCGGCGCACGGTCCACGCGCCCGCAGGCGACAGGGCGTCGGCGAGCTCGTCCGCGCGGTAGCTCCGGCGGATCGAGCGCAGGCCGTCCGTGCGCAGGAACGTCCCGGGTGCGAGCGGGGTGATCCCGACGGCGTACAGCGCGTATGCCGTGCGGCTGCGCGCGATGTCAGCGTGCAGCACGAGCCCCGACGAGAGGGCGAGCGAGTCCTCGGCGAAGCGGAGCAGCTCATCGTCCGAGAGGTGGTGGAGCACATGGTTCGACAGCACCAGGTCGAAGCGCTCGCCCTCGCCCCGCAGCGCGGTGGAGTCGACGCAGCGGAAGCCGAGCCCGGCGCCGGACCTCCGGCGGGCGACGGGGAGGGCGCGCGGATCGGGGTCCACCCCGAGCCATTCGGCGCGGAGGCCGTCGTCCGCGGCGAGCCTGGCGAGACGGGCGATCACGTCGCCGCCGCCGCATCCGAGATCGAGCACGCGTGCGGGTCGTCCGAGACTCCGCAGGAACGGGCGCACGACGCGACGGTAGACCCGCCCCCAGCCCGAGATCAGGCGGTTCACGGTGTCGAAGCGGTGCAGGGTCGCCGCGAGCCGCGCGGGGTCGCAGTCCGGATCGTCCATGAGCTCGCGCACCTGGCGGTCGCGGGTGCCGAGCATCATGCGCCCACGCGCCGCCGCAGTCGCGCGGACTCGACCGTCAGCCCGGGGCCGAACGCGAGCGCGCCGATGCTCGCCTCGCCCAGAGCCGCGTCGTGCAGCAGATCGCGGAGGATGAACAGGATGGTGGCGCTCGACATGTTGCCGTAGTCGCGCAGCACGCGCCGCGAGGGGGATATCTGCGCATCCGTCAGGTCGAGTCCCGCGGCCACGCGATCCAGGATGCTGCGCCCGCCGGGATGCACCGCCCACGCCTGCGTGTCCCGGAGGTCGGACACCGCCGCCCGCACCTCCCGGCCGACGATGCGCGGCACCTCGGCGGACAGTCGCATCTCGAAGCCGTGATCCCCGATCGTCCACGCCATGTCCTCCTCGCCGTCGGCGGTGAGGGACGTGGCGAACGTCTCGAGCTCGAGCCGGGGACCCGCGCCGGATGCGGAGGTCACCACCGCGGCGGCCGCGCCGTCGCCGAACACCGAGGCGGCGACGATCTGCTCCGGGTCCGAGGACGCGCGGATGTGCAGCGAGCACAGCTCGGCACAGACGATCAGCACCACGGCGTCGGGCTGCGCGGTCGCGATGCGGTGGGCGACACGGATGGCGGGAACGGCCGCGGCGCAGCCCACGAATCCGTGGTGGTACCGCTCCACGGCGGGGTCGAGGCCCAGGTCGCGCACGAGCCGCACGTCGGGACCGGGGGCGAACAGGCCGGTGCACGAGACCGTGACGAGGTGCGTGACCGATGCGGCTTCCATCGCCGCATCCGACAGCGCCCGCCGGGCCGCCTCGGCGAACAAGGCGGGGGCCAGCCTGCGGTACTCGGCGTTGCGCTGCCCGGTCGTCGGGGAGAGCAGCTCGCCGTCGTGCTGGCGGACGGCCAGGCCCTCGCCGGGGTCGCCCTGCAATCCGCTCAGCACGGAGTACCGGTGGTCGATGTCGGCGGCGTCGAACGCCGCGTGGATCAGCCGCCGGGTGAGGCGATCGACGCCGGGCTGGGACGCGAAGAGCTCTCGCACGTCGTGCTGCGCGAGGCGGGTGTGCGGCACGGCCGTGCCGATCGCCACGATGCTCGGGGTCATTGCGTCACGATACGCCTGCCGGCGCCCGGCCGGTGCGGGCTGGTGCACTCGTACCCCGGCCCCTAAGGTGTGACGTCCTTCGGGTCGGCCTCCCCACGCCCTGACGACGCGCCCCTTCGTCTCGGAGCTTGCGCTCCACGCTCGGGGACCGAGCGTGAGGGCTTTCGGGTCAGCGGCCGGGGTCGCTGACGACCGACGAAGGAAGCGAAGTCTCCCCACTCCGGGGAGGCTTTCGCTTCAGGCGTCGACGAGCAGGGTCTCCGCGATCGGACGCCGGGTGCGGGGCAGGGACTCGCGCTCGCGGATCGCCTCGGTCGCGCCGGCCGGGTCGCCGAGGAGCCCCACCGCCACGACCGAGATCGGGTCGAAGCGCGCCTCGATGTCGAAGGCGGCGGCGACCTGGTCGCGGTGGAATCCGCCCATCTGGTGCGTCACCAGCCCGCCGGCGTGCGCCTGGATCGTGAAGTACGCGGCGGCCTGCCCGGTGTCGTAGACCGCCCAGGTCAGGGGCTCGCCGTCCTCGCGCGCGGTCTCGGCGACGAAGACGACGAGGGCGGATGCGGCATCCGCCCACACCTGGTTGAAGCCCATGAGCGCATCGAGCACGGCGCGGTGCTCGGCGGTGCCGCGGCGGGCGACGATCGCACGCCAGGGCTGGGTGTTGCTCGCCGACGGCGCCCAGCGCGCCGCCTCGAGGGCG
Organism: Microbacterium sp. 18062; assembly: GCF_902706225.1. Classification (GTDB taxonomy): domain Bacteria; phylum Actinomycetota; class Actinomycetes; order Actinomycetales; family Microbacteriaceae; genus Microbacterium. Next base: position 6,633 of record NZ_CACSKB010000044.1, on the reverse strand, counting down.
CTCGCGAATGCGGGCTCGTCGAGCGGAGCGGCCGGGTCGAAGATGCGGGTGCTCCAGCGCTCGGCGAACACGTCGAGGACGGGCTGCTCGGTGACGGCGGTGCGGGAGGAGATGGGGGTCATGATCGTGCCTTCGGGGTGTCGACGGTTCGGCGGGACACCCTCGGCCCGTTCCCTCCAACCGTACGCGCGGCCGCGCTGTTCCCGCATGTCTTCCGCTCGGGAGAATTCGGCCGCTTCTTCATCGCCGGGCGCCCGGGTCCGCCGGGCCGGGGCGCCGTAGCGTGGACGCATGGCGATCGCGACGGCAGACCTCTACGACGAACGCGGGGACGAGCTGGACTCGCTCGCACTGCAGCTGCACGACATCGGTGGGCGCATCGCGTTCGACGGCCCGATCCGCACCGTGCGATGCCACCGGGACAACGCCCTCGTCAAACAGGCGCTCGCGACCCCCGGGCGCGGCGCGGTCCTCGTGATCGACGGGGGCGGCTCGCTCGCCTCGGCGCTCGTGGGCGATCTCATCGCCGCGTCCGCCGTGGAGAACGGCTGGGCGGGCATCATCGTGCACGGCGCGGTGCGCGACCGGGTCGCGATCGGCGAGCTGCCGCTCGGGGTGAAGGCGCTCGGGACGAACCCCCGCAAGAGCGCGAAGGACGGCGTCGGCGAGGTCGACGCGCCCGTCGAGATCGCGGGGGTGCGGTTCGCGCCCGGCAAGCACGTGTGGGCGGATGCCGACGGAGTGCTCGTCGAGCGCTGATCGCGCCCCTCTCGACGCCGCCGCGCGGGAGCGGGATGCTGGACATCCCCGGGCTCCCCTGGACGCCCCTGTCGGAGGAGATCACCGTGTTCACACCGCTCGCGGCTTACAGCGGCTTCAGCGTCGACGACACCGCGACGGCGCGCGCGTTCTACCGGGAGACCCTCGGACTCGAGGTGCACGAGAACGAGAGGGGATTCCTCGAGCTCGTGCTCGGCTCGGGGGCGCACGTCCTCGTCTATGAGACACCGGGGCACGCGCCGGCGGGGTTCACGATCCTGAACTTCCCCGTCGACGACGTCGACTCCGCGGTCGAGGACCTACGTGCGCGGGGCGTCGAGACCAAGATCTACTCCGACGAGGAGTTCCCCTCCGACGAGCGCGGCATCGTGCGCGGCGGCGACCGGGGGCCCGACATCGCGTGGTTCCGCGACCCGGCGGGCAACGTCCTCTCGGTGCTGCAGCCCTGAGCCCGGGGCGGGATCAGGGCAGCGCGGGCCAGGTGCCGGGGCCCTCCGACCCGGCGGCGTACTCCTCGAGCGGAACGTCGCCACGGCGCCATGCGTCACGCACCGGCTGCACGATGCGCCAGCACAGCTCGGCCGCGTCCCCGCGCACGGCGAGGGCGGCGTCGCCGTCGAGGATGCCGGAGAGCACCTCGGCGTAGGCGCGCAGGGCGCCCTCGCCGAGGGTCGCCTGGATCGTCTCGCGCTGGAGTGCGAACGGGTCCTCGCCGCCGTTGACGTTGAGTGTCAGCGACATCTCGTCGGGGCCGAGCGAGAACCGCAGCACGGACCCGGGGGCGTCGCCCGAGAATCCCGCGGGCAGGTGCCGCACCGGGCGGAAGGTGAGCACGATCTCCGCGTTCGGGCTGGCGATCGCCTTGCCCGAGCGCAGCGTGAACGGCACTCCGGCCCAGCGGGCGGTGCGCACCTCGAACGTCGTCTCGGCGAGGGTCTCGGTCTGCCGCTCCGGCTCGACGCCCGGCTCGGCCGTGTACGCCGGCAGTTGGACGCCGCCGGCCTCGCCCGCCGTGTACCGGGCGCGGCGCGACGAGCGCACGGCGTTGTCGTCCCAGATCGCGGTGGCGCGCAGCACGGCGGTCGTCGCCGCGCGCAGGTCGGCCTCGTCGAGGCTCGCCGGCGGCTCCATCGCCACCACCGCCATGACCTGCAGCAGGTGGCTCTGGATCATGTCGACGAGCGCGCCGGCGCGGTCGTAGTAGCCCGCGCGGTCCTCGAGGCCCAGCGACTCGTCGAAGCGGATGACGACGGACTCGACGTGCTCGGCCGACCAGACCGGCTCGAACAGCCGGTTCGCGAAGCGGATGCCGAGAACGTTCAGCACGGTCGAGCGGCCCAGGAAGTGATCGACCCGGAAGATCCGGTTCTCCGGCACGAGTCGGCGCAGCGCCTCGTTGAGGCGGTGGGCGCCGGCCTCGTCCGAGCCGAACGGCTTCTCGAGCGCGAGGACGGTGCCCTCGGGCAGATCGCCGGGCACCAGCTGCTCGCAGGCCTGCTGCGCCGCCTGCGGAGGCACCGCGAAGTACAGCACAGGGCGGCCCTCGATCTCGCCGAGCAGCCGCTTCAGATCGGCCGCCTTCGTCGGGTCGGCCCGGCGGAACACGGTCGACCTCGCGACGGCGGATGCCGCATCCGACCGGTCGTCGCCGAAGGCCTTGCGCACCTGCGCGCGCCAGGAGGCCTCCGACACCTCGCTGCGTGCGGTGCCGATCAGGTGCATCGACCGTTCGGGCTCGTGCTGGAGCAGCTGGGCGAGGGCGGGCAGGAGCAGCCGGGAGGTGAGGTCGCCGGTGGCTCCGAAGATCACGAGGGTGGTGTCGTCCGTCACGTGAGCCACGCTAATGTTCCGCCGCCGGGGATCCGGGCGGGTTGACGGCAGGGCATGATCGGGTGATGAGCGCTCCGATCGAGGACTACGCCCTCCTCAGCAACTGCCGTACCGCCGCCCTCGTGGCACGGGACGGCAGCATCGACTGGTTCTGCGCACCGCGGTTCGATTCCGCATCCGTCTTCGGTGCGCTCCTCGGCGACGCCGAGCAGGGACGCTGGCACCTGCGCCCGCACGACCCGGCCGCGCGCGCGACCCGGCGGTACGACGGCGACACGTTCGTGCTCGTCACCCGCTGGGAGTCCGAGGCCGGTGTCGCCGAGGTGCACGACCTCCTCCCGATGGACGGCGGACGGGTCGACCTCGTGCGACGCATCGTCGGGATCTCGGGGAGCGTGGAGTTCACCACCCACCTGCGCGTGCGGTTCGACTATGCGCGCGCTCTTCCGTGGATGCGGCAGGTCGGCGATGCGGACGCGCCCATGCTGCACGCGACCGCGGGGCCCGATGCGCTCGTTGTCCGGGGCGTGCGCTTCGAACCGCACGGCCGCGCGCACCGGGGCCGGGTGACGGTGCGCGCGGGCGAGCACGCCGACCTTGTCGCGACCTGGTTCCCGGCATACGCCCCCACGCCCGACCCGCTCGACGTCGACACCGCGCTCGCCGAGACCCGCGCCTGGTGGACGGACTGGGCCGCCGGCATCGACCACGACGGCTCCCACCGCGACGAGGTCGTGCGCTCCCTGCTCGTGCTGCGGGCGCTCTCTCACGAGGAGACCGGCGGGGTCGTCGCCGCGGTGACGACGTCGCTGCCCGAGCAGTTCGGCGGCTCGCGCAACTGGGACTACCGCTACGTGTGGCTGAGGGACGCGGCGCTGACCCTCGAGGCGCTCGTCGACCACGGCTTCCTCGGGGTCGCCGAGCACTGGCGGCTCTGGCTGCTGCGGGCGATCGCCGGCGACCCGGCGCAGATGCAGATCATGTACGGGGTCGCGGGGGAGCGCGACCTCGGCGAGCGGGAGCTGGCGAGTCTGCCCGGCTACCGGGGCTCGGCGCCCGTGCGCGTCGGCAACGGCGCCGTCGACCAGTACCAGGCCGATGTCGTGGGCGAGGTCATGGTCGCGCTCGAGGCGACCCGGATGGCGGGACTCGCGGACGAGCAGTTCTCCTGGGCGCTGCAGCGCGCGCTGCTCGGCAACGTCGAGGCGAACCTGGACCGGCCCGACAACGGCATCTGGGAGATCCGCGGCGAGCCGCGCCACTTCACGCAGTCGCGCGCGATGATGTGGGCGGCCTTCGACCGCGGTGTGCGTGCCGTCGAGGAGCACGGTCTCGAGGGCCCGGCGGACCGCTGGCGAGAGCTGCGCGACCGCCTCCGCAACGAGATCGCCGCCCGCGGCGTCGACCCCGCGGGCGGCTACTTCACGCAGTGCTACGGGTCGCGGGAGGTCGACGCATCGCTCCTCACGCTGCCGCAGGTCGGGTTCTGCGCGCCCGACGACCCGCGGATGCTGGCGACCGTCGCCGAGATCGAGCGCGTGCTGATGTCCACCGGTCTCGTCGAGCGGTATCGCACCGAGTCGGGCATCGACGGCCTCGCCGGGGCGGAGCATCCGTTCCTCGCCTGCACGTTCTGGCTGGTCGAGCAGTATGCCTCCTCGGGGCGGGAGGCGGATGCGGCGGCGCTGATGGAGCGCGTCTGCCGCGCGCGCAACGACGTGGGGCTGCTGTCGGAGGAGTACGACGTGGAGAACGCCCGTCAGGTCGGGAACATCCCGCAGGCGTTCTCGCATCTCGCGCTCGTGCGCGCCGCCGACGCCCTGAGCGGCCACCCCGGCCGCGCCGCCCACCGGCGCTGACCCGTTGCGCCGCGCGGCGGTGCAGTCTCGCGGTCCCGAGCCCGGCTCAGGCCCGAGCCCGGCTCGAGCGCGGGCGCGGGTTCAGTTGCGGGAGAGTGCCTCGACGAGCTTCACGCGGGCGCCCATCCGCAGGAGAGAGCCGGAGTAGATGCGCGCACCGACGAGGATGGCGGCGACGCAGGTGGCGACGAGCGCCACGAGCGAGACGAGCGGCTCCCACCAGAGCGCCTCGCCGAGGTACAGCCGCAGCGGCATCGCGACCGGGGCGGAGAACGGCACGTACGACATGATCGTCATCACGAGCGTGTTGTCGTTGAAGAAGATGACCAGGAAGTACGGCAGCATCACGAGCATCGTCAGCGGCGTCGTGGTCGATCCGATGTCCTCCTGGCGCGAGACCATGGCCCCCGCCGCCGCGAACAGCGCCGCCAGCAGGATGAACCCGAACAGGAAGAACACCGAGAACCAGACGAGCGGTCCGCCGAGGCCGGTGAGGATGAGGTCCTGCCCGGTCACGGTCAACCCGACCACCGCTATCGCGGCGAGCACCAGGATCTGCGCCATCGCGAGGATCGTGTTGCCGATCACCTTGCCGGCCAGCAGCGCCCGCACCGGGATGGCGGAGATCAGCAGCTCGACCACACGGGTCTGCTTCTCCTCGACCACCGACTGGGCGATCGTGCCGCCGAAGGTCGACGCGGCGACCAGGAACACGATGCCGAACCCGAGCGCCACGAAGTAGCGCAGCAGGAAGTCCGTCCCCGACGGGTCGAGCAGGTGCACCGGCGGCGACTGGCTCAGCAGCGGCATGAGTCCCGAGGGCACGTCGTCGTCCACGACGATCGTGTAGTCGAAAGCGGCGGATGCGGGAGCCGCGGCATCCGGAACCTGATCGCTCGGGATCAGCGCGGCGCTCACCGTGCCGTCCTCGACCAGGGCGAGGGCGGATGCCGCGGAGTCCGCATCCGTCACCTCCAGGCCGTCGACGCCCTGCACCGCGGCCGCGGTGTCGGAGGTGACCGCGACCTTGATGCCGTCCGAGGAGCCGGCGGCGAACCCGCCCCAGACGACGGCGGCGAGGGCCACGACGAACAGGATCGCCGTCGAGATGACGAAGGCCTTGCTGCGCAGTCGCGAGCCGATCTCGCGCTCGGCGACGAGCCACACGCTCTGCGCGGTCGAGGGGGCGGCGGGGGCGTGCGCGTTCATCGGATGACCTCCCGGAAGATCTGGGCGAGCGACGGATGCTGCGGGGCGAAACTGTCCACGTCACCGGTGGCGACGGCGCGCTGCAGCACCCGGTGGGCGACGGCGGGCTCGGCCGCGTCGAAGAGGGCGTGCCCGCCGGCGAACTCGACGACCTCGACGCCCGCCTCGTCGCGCAGCCACCCGAGGTCGCCGGCGGTGAAGATCTCGTAGCGGGGCGAGGCGTAGGTCGCGCGCAGATCCTCGCGGGAGCCGGCGGCGCGGATGGCGCCCCCCGCGATGATGACGAGGTCGTCGCAGAGGCGCTCGACCACGTCGAGCTGATGCGACGAGAACAGCACGGCAGCGCCGGCCGCGGCGCGCTCCTGCAGCACTCCCGCGACGACCTCGACCGCGAGGGGGTCGAGTCCGGAGAAGGGCTCGTCGAGGATCAGCACCTCGGGGTCGTGCACGAGCGCCGCGGCTATCTGGGCGCGCTGCTGGTTGCCGAGCGAGAGGGTCTCGACCGTGTCGCCGAGGCGCTCGCCCAGTCCGAGGCGCTCGAGCAGCGCCTCGGCGTTCGCCGTCGCCTCGGCCTTGCCGTAGCCGTGCAGACGGGCGAGGTACGCGATGTGCTCGCCGACCTTCATCTTCGGGTAGAGGCCGCGCTCCTCCGGCATGTAGCCGAACCGGCGCCGGTCGTCGGAGGTCACGGGCGAGCCGTCGAGCTCGACCGTTCCCGCATCCGCGGACAGCACGCCGAGCGCGATCCGCATCGTCGTGGTCTTGCCGGCGCCGTTGCCGCCGACGAAGCCGGTCAGCCGTCCGTCTGCGACCGTGAAGCCGACGTCGTCGAGCACTCGGCGATCGCCGTAGCTCTTGGTCACTCCTGCGAGGTGGAGCATGGTTCCTCCTTCGTCCGTGATCCGACGCTACGGGCCATGGATGCCGAGCGCCTCCCCCTCCCGACGGATCCCCC
>NZ_CACSKB010000043.1 GCF_902706225.1 Microbacterium sp. 18062 | reverse complement strand
GCCGCGGTGATGGTCGAGGACGTCGCTCGGACGGTGCAGATCGCTCGTGAGGGTGGTCCGTTGGTGCCGATCCCGCAGGAGGCCATCGATCGCCTCTACCACCGCTACCAGAACGTCTACGGACAGAGCGGGGACGAACGCCGATGACCGGGGACACCACCACGACCGATGGTCGGGACGCGGTGTGCGAGGCGATCCTCGCCGGCCGCACATCGCTCGGCATCGAGCTGGGGTCGACGCGCATCAAGGCGTGTCTGGTCGGCGAGGACCCCGGGGTCGTCCTCGCGGTCGGCGCGCACGAGTGGGAGAACCGGTTCGTCGACCGGGTGTGGACGTATCCGCTGGACGCGGTCCGGGAGGGACTGCGCGCCGCGTACGCCGACCTCGTCGCGGACGTGCGCGAGCGCTACGGCGTTCAGCCCGAGACCTTCGGCGCCATCGGGGTCTCCGCGATGATGCACGGCTATCTCGCGTTCGACGAGGGCGACGACCTGCTCGTGCCGTTCCGCACCTGGCGGAACACCACGACGGGTCCGGCGTCCGCGGCGCTGACCGAGCTTTTCGGCGTCAACATCCCGCTGCGCTGGTCGATCGCGCACCTGTATCAGGCGGTGCTCGACGAGGAGTCCCACGTGCCGCAGGTCCGGTTCCTCACGACGCTCGCCGGCTACGTGCACTGGCAGCTGACGGGCCGCAAGGCTATCGGCATCGGCGATGCGTCGGGGATGTTCCCGATCGACGCCGCCACCAAGGATTACAACGCCGACCTCGTCGCACGGTTCGACGACCTCGTCGCCGAGTCGGCGCCGTCGCTGAGGCTCGCGGAACTGCTGCCGGAGGTGCTCGTCGCGGGCGAGCCGGCCGGCCGGCTCACCGCGGAGGGCGCTGCGCTCCTGGACCCCTCCGGCGTGCTGCGCCCGGGCGTGCTGCTCTGCCCGCCCGAGGGAGACGCCGGCACCGGGATGGTGGCGACCGACTCCGTCGCCCCGCGCACCGGCAATGTCAGCGCGGGCACGAGCGTCTTCGCGATGGTCGTGCTCGAGAAGCCGCTCGAACGTGTGCATCACGAGCTCGACCTCGTGACCACCCCCGCCGGCGACCCGGTGGCGATGGTGCACTGCAACAATGGTGCGAGCGAGCTCGCCGCGTGGGCCGAGATGTTCGGTCGGTTCGCCGTCCTCGCAGGCGTGCCGGTGGCATCCGACGCGGTGTTCGAGACGTTGTTCCGCGAGGCGCTCGCGGGCGAGGCGGATGCGGGCGGACTCCTGGCCTACAACCACCTCGCCGGCGAGCCGATCGCCGGGCTCGCCGAGGGGCGTCCGCTCTTCGTGCGCACACCGGACAGTCGCCTCACGCTCGGGAACGCCATGCGCGCGCAGCTCTACGGGGTCTTCGGCACCCTGAGCCTCGGGATGCGGGTGCTCGAGGACGAGGGCGTCTCGCTCGAGCGCATGTTCGCGCACGGCGGGCTCTTCCGCACCGCCGGTGTCGCCCAGCGGTTCCTCGCGGGTGCGCTCGACGCTCCGGTCGCCGTCGGCGAGACCGCCTCCGAGGGCGGGGCGTGGGGCATCGCGGTCCTCGCCGCGTACGCCTCGTCGGGGGCGGCCGCGTCCGGGGTCGATCTCGGCACCTACCTCGGCGAGAGGGTGTTCGGCGACGCCGTGTTCGACACCGTCCACCCCGACCCCGCCGACGTCGCGGGCTTCGCCGCCTACCTCGACCGCTACCGCGCCGGGCTCGCGGTCGAGGCCGCCGCCGTCCACGTGCTCTGACCCCCCGACGAAGGAGAACCCCGCAATGACCCGTACCCCGCTGAACACGTCGCTCGACGGCTACGAGGTCTGGTTCGTCACCGGCAGCCAGAACCTGTACGGCGAGGAGACCCTCCGGCAGGTCGCCGAGCAGTCCCAGGCGGTCGTCGCCGGACTCGAGGGGCTGCCGGTCAGAGTGGTCTGGAAGCCGGTTCTGAAGGACTCCGACGCGATCCGCCGGCTCGCGCTCGAGGTGAACGGCCGCGACGACGTCATCGGCGTGATCACGTGGATGCACACCTTCAGCCCGGCCAAGATGTGGATCGCCGGCCTCGACGCGCTGCAGAAGCCGCTGCTGCACCTGCACACGCAGGCGAACGTCGAGCTGCCCTGGGCCGACATCGACTTCGACTTCATGAACCTGAACCAGGCCGCGCACGGCGACCGCGAGTTCGGCTACATCCAGACCCGGCTGGGTGTCGCGCGCAAGACGGTCGTCGGGCACGTGTCGAACCCCGCCGTGCTCGGGCAGATCGAGGACTGGCAGCGCGCCGCGGCGGGCTGGGCGGCCGCCCGCACGCTCAAGCTCGCGCGCTTCGGCGACAACATGCGCTACGTCGCGGTCACCGAGGGCGACAAGACCGAGGCGGAGCTCCGTTTCGGCGTGCAGGTCAACACGTGGGGTGTGAACGAGCTGGCGGATGCGGTGGCCGCCGCATCCGATGCCGACATCGATGCGCTCGTCGCCGAGTACGAGGAGCTCTACGACGTCGTGCCGGAGCTGCGCCGTGGCGGCGATCGTCACGCGTCGCTGCGCGACGGCGCGGCGATCGAGCTGGGGCTGCGATCGTTCCTCGAGGAGGGGGGATTCGGCGCCTTCACGACGAGCTTCGAGGACCTCGGCGCGCTCACGCAGCTGCCGGGCCTCGCCGTCCAGCGTCTGATGGCCTCCGGCTACGGCTTCGGCGCGGAGGGCGACTGGAAGACCGCCGTCCTCGTGCGCGTGGCGAACGTGATGGGTGCGGGGCTGCCGGGCGGGGCCAGCCTCATGGAGGACTACACCTACGATCTGGTCGAAGGCGACGAGAAGATCCTCGGCGCGCACATGCTCGAGGTGGCCCCCTCGCTCACGAGCGAGAGGCCGCGTCTCGAGATCCACCCGCTCGGCATCGGCGGCAAGGACGACCCGGTGCGGCTGGTCTTCACGGCCGACCCGGGTGCGGCCGTCGTCGTCGCGATGAGCGACATGCGCGATCGGTTCCGGCTCGTCGCGAACGTCGTGGAGAACGTCAGCGCCCCGGACCTGCCGAAGCTGCCGGTGGGGCGCGCGGTGTGGAAGCCCGCCCCAGACTTCGCGACCTCCGCCGCCTGCTGGCTGGCCGCGGGCGCCGCGCACCACACGGTGATGTCGACGGCCGTGGGCATCGAGGTGTTCCGCGACTTCGCCGAGATCGCGAAGACCGAGCTCGTCGTCATCGACGAGTCGACCACGGTGCGGGAGTTCCAGCGCGAGCTGCGCTGGAACCAGGCCTACTACCGTCTCGCACAGGGACTCTGATGTCATCGGTGCCGTTGTCGGGGACCCAGCACCTGTTGCGCGCCGGCGAGTACGAGGCGTCGATCGCGAGCATCGGCGCGTCGCTGCGGTCGCTGACCTTCGCCGACCGGCACCTCGTGGTGCCGTTCGCAGCCGATGAGGTGCGTCCGGCGTTCCGCGGGGCGACGCTCGCGCCGTGGCCGAACCGTATCGTCGACGGGCGCTACGTCTTCGCGGGCACGGAGCACCGGCTCGCCCTCACGGAGCCCGACCGCGGTCATGCGCTGCACGGTCTCGCCGCCTGGCTCGACTACGACGCGGTCGACAAGGGGTCCGATCACGTCACGCTGAGCGCCGTGGTCGAGGCGCAGGCCGGGTATCCCTGGCGGGTGCGGATCGACACCCGCTTCGCCCTGGGCGCGGACGGACTCACCCAGACGGTGCGGGTCACGAACCGGTCGGAGGCCGTGGCTCCGTACGGCACGGGACCGCATCCGTACCTCGTCGCGGGCCCCGGCCGCGTCGACGAGTGGACGCTCGTGCTCCCGGCCGCCCGGGTGCTGCACGTGACCGGGGACCGCCTGGTGCCCACCGAACTGCGGGCGGTCGACGCCGACGACCCGACGCGGTTCGACTTCCGGGCGCCGCGCGTCGTCGGTACGACCGAGATCGACCACGCGTACACGGACCTGCAGCGCGATGCCGACGGCGTCGCGACGGTGCGGGTGACGGATGCGACGGGCTCCGGCGTCGAGATGAGCTGGTCGTCCGAGTGCCCGTGGGTGCAGGTGCACACCGCGGATCGTCCGGACTGGCCGGCGGGTCACCGGTCGGGGCTCGCGGTCGAGCCGATGACGTGCGCGCCGGACGCCTTCAACGCCGGTGCGTACGCGTACGACACGGGTCTGCTCGAGGTGGGCCCGGGGGAGGCCGTCGACGCCGGGTGGCGCATCGCCGCGATCTGACCGCCTCGCCCAGGCGCCGCGACCGCGGCGAGACCAAGCGCACACCGCGCCCCTTCGTCTCGTCGCTTCGCTCCTCGCTCAGGGACCGAGAGCGGAGAATTTCGGGGCGGACTCTCGGGTCAGCGGCCGGGGTCCCTGACGACCAACGAAGGAAGCGAAATCTCCCCACTCCGGGGAGACTCTCGGGTCAGTTCGTCAGTGCCCCTGCGGGGCACTCCGTGGGATGGCGAAAGCCCGGTCGCTGCCCGTCGTCTCGCTTCGCTCCTCGCTCAGGAACCGCGAAGACGTGACTTTCGCATCAGCTTCTCCGCGCCCCTGGCGGGGCGCTCCGTGGGGTGGGGAAAGTCCAGGCAATGCGCCTGTTCAACAGAACCGGGGCGGGGAGACTTTCGGGTCAGTGCTCGTGGGTCGGTTCGACCATGTGCTCGCTGTGATCGGGAGCCAGCCGTCCCGCCTCGGTCGAGGCGAGCGCCGGGGTGACGAGCGCTGCGACGACGGTCGCGCCGACCAGCACGCCCAGCGCGCTCGCGCGGACCGCGCGGCGCGGCTCGTGAGAGGTGGTGCGAGCGGTGCGGCGCGCGTCGTGGGCGCAGGCGAGGCCCGCGACGATGAGCAGCGCGATCGCGGCGCCCACGGCGGCGATGCTCGTGTGCGCCGCGTCGGCGACGAGCAGCCCGATGAGCGCACCCATCCCCGCGAGCACGCCGATCAGGCCCAGCCGAGGGGCGACGATACGGCCGCGTGCGAGCACCGTCCCGGCCCATCCGAGCGAGGCGGCGCCCAGCACGAGAAGCGCTGCGGCGAGGACACCGGGGCCGGCGGCGCGCGATTCGCCTCCGGCCCCGGTCACGACGCCCGCAGCGAGTGCGAGCTCGATCAGCCCCGCCCCGGCCGCGGCCAGCGAGGGCCACGACCGGGTGAAGGCTGTCGTCTTGGTCACGCCACGGCCGTCCGCGCGCCGCGCTCGGCACCCAGGCCCACGCCCAGCAGCACCAGTGCGCTGGCGAGGTGGAGGAAGTGGTCGAACGTGTTCAGGGCGAGGATGTTGAGGGCGGTCCCCACGAGGAAGAAGCCCACGACGCCCAGCAGCAGGTATGCCGCGCCGACGATGACGTTGACGGTCTTGGCGGCTCGCGCCGAGGCAAGCCCCGCGATCAGCAGCGCAGCGCCGATCAGCAGGTGCGCGATGTTGTGCAGAGGGTTGACCTCGAAGATGCCGAGGAGCAGTCCCCCGCTGGTCGCGATGAAGTCGACGCCGCCCGTCACGGCGAACCCGAGCAGGCCGACGAGCAGGTAGACCGCGCCGAAGATGGTTCCGACGAGTCGGTTGGGTGAAGAGCGCATTTTCTTCCTCCTGAGTTGTGCTGTGTGCGATGAATCGTGCTGCGTGTGCGACGGGCGCCGCGTCACGATCTGTTCGGACCCGGCGCTCGATCGGATGTTGTTCGGACCGGGCGCCGGATCGGATGGCTGTTCGCCGCGTTTTCGCGGCGGGGCGGGTAGACGAAGGGCCCTGGATCGATCCGGGGCCCTTCTCGATGCGGTGGACGCAGGTGCTCGGGGACGGGCGAGCCCGCCCCCGAACGCTCAGTCGTCGCGCAGCTCCTCCTTGATGTCGTTGCGCTTGTGCACGGAATCGCGTTCGGCCTCGGCCTTCTTGACCTCGGCGTCGGCCTTCTTCTCGTCGATCTTGTCGCCGATGCGGTCGGCGGTGTCCTCCCACGCGTCCTTGATCTTGCGCCCGGCCGTCTCGGCGGTGTCCTTCGCGTCGTCGATGAATCCCATGTCGTGCTCCCTTCGGATGTCCTGTGGCACGACGGTAGAGCTCATGGTGCCTTCGAGCATGGGGGTTGCGCATCGGCGAGACTCGTTGGTAGCCGGTCGCCCTCGGGCCCCGATCGCGTCATACTCTCTTCGTGCGGTTCGAGACCACCATGTCGTTGACCGGCAGCAACAACACCGGCATCGAGGTGCCGCCCGAGATCGTGGAGCAGCTGGGGGCGGGCAAGCGGCCGGCGGTCGTCGTGACGGTGAACGGGTTCACCTATCGGACGACGGTGGCCGTCATGGGCGGCAGGTTCCTCATGCCCTTCAGCTGAGGTGCGGCGCTGCCCTACGCTGGCGTCCATGACCCTCGCATCGATCACCGACCAGGCCGAGCTGTGGTCGCTGGGCACCGCAGGCTCGATCTTCGGCCTCATCGTCTACGTCCTCGTCGCGATCGCGCTGTGGCGGGTGTTCGCGAAGGCCGGATGGCCCGGCATCCTCGCGATCATCCCGATCGTGAACGTCTTCATCCTGGTGAAGATCGCCGGCTACTCGGCATGGCTCACGCTGCTGTACGTCATCCCGATCGTCGGTTGGGTCTTCTCGATCGTGGTCGCCGTGCGTGTGGGGCGCGGCTTCGGACGAGGCGGGGCGTTCAGCTTCTTCCTTCTGTGGCTCATCCCGTTCATCGGCTATTTCATCCTCGGCTACGGCCGGGCCGTCTACTCGAAGCCGGCCTGAGCCCCGGAGCGGGATTCCCGCATCATCGGGAAGCGCCTCCGGCGGGCACCGCCGACGTGCGTCGTTCGTGGTCCCCCTCCGCGGGCAGTCGCGGTGTGATCACACGCGGGAACGGGGTGACGGGCGCGCCGTAGGCTGAGGGCATGCACGGCGAATACAAGGTGCCCGGCGGAAAGCTCGTGGTCGTCGACCTCGAGGTCCGTGACGGACGGATCGCGGACTTCCACCTCGCGGGGGATTTCTTCCTCGAACCCGATGACGCGCTGGCCGACATCGACGCGGCCGTCACCGGCCTGCCGGTCGAGACGGACGCGTCGACGATCGCCGCCGCGGTGCGCGCCGCCCTCCCCGCCGCCGCTCAACTGCTCGGGTTCACCCCCGAATCGGTCGGCACCGCCGTACGCCGCGCCCTCGTGACCGCACCCGGCTGGAAGGACTTCAGCTGGGAGGTCGTGCACGACCGCCCGGTCTCGCCGCGGATGCACCTCGCGCTCGACGAGGTGCTCACCACCCGCGTCGGCGACGGGCGCCGCAACCCCACCCTGCGGCTGTGGGAGTGGGACGAGTCCGCCGTGGTCATCGGCTCGTTCCAGTCGTATCGCAACGAGGTCGACCCCGAGGGCGCCGCCCGTCACGGGTTCGACGTGGTCCGCCGCATCTCGGGGGGCGGGGCGATGCTGATGGGCGCGGGCTCGATCGTCACCTACTCGCTGTACGTGCCCGCCTCGCTCGTGGCGGGGATGACCTTCGCCGACTCCTATGCGTTCCTCGACGACTGGGTGCTGCAGGCGCTGCGGTCCCTCGGCGTCGAGGCCACCTACCAGCCGCTCAACGACATCGCCTCGCCCGCAGGCAAGATCGGCGGAGCCGCGCAGAAGCGGCTCGCGAACGGTGGCGTGCTGCACCACGCCACCCTCAGCTACGACATGGACGGCCAGGTGCTCACCGAGGTGCTGCGCATCGGGCGCGAGAAGCTGAGCGACAAGGGCACGGTGTCGGCGGCCAAGCGCGTCGACCCGCTCCGCAGCCAGACCGGGCTCCCGCGCGAGGAGATCATCGAGCGCTTCATCGATGTCTTCTCGAACCTCTACGGCGCCACGGCCGGGCACATCACGGCCGAGGAGTACGCCGAGGCCGAGGCGCTCGTCACGGAGAAGTTCGCGACCGACGCGTGGCTGCGGCGCGTGCCGTGACCGGATCCGTCGCCATCCACCAGGGCGACAACCTGGCGGTCGCGCGGCGACTGCCGGACGCCGCCTTCGCCGTGGTCTATCTCGACCCGCCCTTCAACACCGGCCGCACTCGCACGCGTCTCGCGGGCGCGGCGCCGGACGACGCCCCGGGCGCCGCCCGTGACGAGGCGGGTCGGCAGGCGGATGGGGAGGTCGCTGCGGGCAGGATGCAGGACATCTCGCCCGCGAGCCTGCGCCTCGGACCCGCGATCTCCGTGGACGAGCGGGATCCGGCGGGAACGAGCGGGAGCGGGCGCACGGGTGTCCTGCATGCCGGACACGCGGGCCCGGGGTCTGACGCGGCGCCCGATCGGCACCGCGGGTTCCGCGGGCGCGAGTACGTGCGGCTCCGCGGCGACCTCGGCGTCTACGACGACAGCTTCGACGACTACTGGGGCTTCCTCGAGCCGCGGCTGCTGGAGGCGTGGCGTCTGCTCGCCGACGACGGCACGCTGTACCTGCACCTCGACTACCGCGAGGTGCACTACGCGAAGGTGCTGCTCGACGCGCTCTTCGGCCGCGAACGGTTCCTGAACGAGATCGTCTGGGCGTACGACTACGGCGCGAAGTCCAGGCGTCGCTGGCCGACCAAGCACGAGACGATCCTCGTCTACGTGAAGGATCCCGACCGGTACTGGTTCGATGCGGATGCGGTCGACCGCGAGCCGTACATGGCGCCCGGGCTCGTCACCCCGGAGAAGGCCGCCCGGGGAAAGCTGCCCACCGACGTCTGGTGGCACACGATCGTGCCGACCACCGGTCGCGAGCGGACCGGGTATCCGACCCAGAAGCCGGAGGGGATCCTCCGGCGCATCGTTCAGGCCTCGAGCCGTCCCGGCGACACGGTGCTCGACCTGTTCGCCGGCAGCGGCACGACGGGTGCGGTCGCCGCGGCTCTCGGCCGTGACGCCCTGCTCGTCGACGACAACCCCGAGGCGATCTCGGTCATGCGTGCCCGTCTGCCGCACGCCGTGGTCTTCGCGGGGCCCTGACCCGCCGCACCGCGCAGTCGGGCAGCGCATCGCGAGGGCCGTGCTCGCGGTCAGGCGCCCTCCTGCCGCGCGATCTCGCGAGCCGCGGCGCCGGGCGCGACCCGGCGGAGCTCGACGACATGCTCGCCGGGACTCCGCCGCACCGTGTCCCCCTCCCAGGTGAGCACCTGCACGGCGACCGGAGTGCGCACCCGGAGCGTCGATCCGACGACCTCCACTCGCATGATCCCCCGTCGGGTGGGCACCGCGGCGCCGATGCGGTCCAGCCCGGTGCGCGCCGGTGACACCGTGTACGTGTCGGACCCCAGGTCGAGCGGCCGCACACCGAGGACGTGCACGACGAGGTCGCGTGCGGGCGAGCTGCTCCACCCGTGGCTGGGCGATCCCCACTCCCAGCACTCGCCGAAGGTGTCGTAGCCGTCCTCGAGGAAGCGCAGCCAGCGTCTGACGAGTGCGGGGATGAGATCGGCCCGCCCGGCGCGCGCGACGGCGTCGTGCACGACCGCTGAGAAGAAAGGCTCGGCCCGCACGATCTCGGTGTGCACGTCCCAGTCGATCCGCTGCACGCCTCGGGCTCGGTCGGCGATCTTGTCCTCGAGGGCGATCGTCGGGGAGGCGGCGTTCCACCCCCGCGTGACGAGCCGCCGTTCGTCGGTGATCCGTTCGATGATCCCCTCGAGCCGGTCGACCGGAACGAGGCCCGCGACGATCGCCGCCGCGTTCGCCGCCTGCGAGACCGGGGGCAGGCGCTCGGTGCCCTCGGCGTGGTCGACGTACAGACCGCGTTCGGCATCCCAGAAGCGGTCGAATCCCTCCTCCACCAGGGAGAGCCAGGCGCTCGCCTCGGCGGCGTCACCCGTGTTGCCCGCCCAGCGGCTCAACTCCGCGTACTCGCGCAGCCCGCGTGCCCAGAGCGCCGTGAGGATGGAGCTGTGCCCCGAGGTGAAGACGCTCGACCAGTCGACGAGAGGCCATTCCGGCACGTCCCGGAGGATGCCGTCGGCGTCCGCGTACGGCGTGAACCAGGCCAGCATCCTGCCCGCCGTGGCCAGGTGCGCACGGATGGCGTCGACGTCGCCGCAGGACCGCGCGTAGAGCCAGAGGGCGTGCAGCCAGTGCAGCGACCAGTCCGGAATCGAGTGCATCGCCGCAGCCTCGATGTCGCCGGCGACCGACATCGGCAGGAGGCCGTCCGGCCGCGGCGAGTCGCTCAGCTCGAGGTGACGTGCGATGAGGCGCCAGTCGGCGTTCGCGACGAGGTGCACCTCGGTGTGGACGACGGCGTCGCCCACCCATGCGCGCTGCTCACGCGTGGGGCAGTCCGTGAACGCATCCACCGAGTTCAGCTGCGTGGTGCGCACGCCCGCGCGCCAGAGCCGCTCGAGGTCGGGGTCGCTCGACCAGAACGCGGGCCCCTCCCGGCGCGGATAGAGATGCTCGCGCACGGACATCCCCGACACGTGCACCGTGCCGCGGCGCGCCGGGGTGATCACGAGCAGGGCGTACCTGAGTCCGTTCGGCTCGAGCGCGCGGAACGACGTCCTCCCGTCGCCGAGGACGACACGGGCGCCGGCGCGCGGGGTGTACCGCCCGTCCGCGCGGTCGTCGCCGGATCGTTCGAGATACGCGACGTCCAGGAGAGACCCGGCGGGAGCGAGCACGTCGATCTCGGCGAACCCGGAGACCACTCGGCCGAAGTCGAATCGCCAGACCTGCAGGTCGCCCGCCTCGGCCTCGACGGGATCGGGGAGGGGTCCGCCCGCATCGATCCACGCGGTCACCCGCGACGCGATCTCGTGCGCCCCGGTCACGGGCGCGCCGGGCGCACCCGTGACCGGGTGGGCGCGGCACACCGAGGCGGGCGTCACGAGATCGCCGCCGAGCGGCGCCATCCCCCGCGGGCGGAGCGGACCGTACGGGTAGGCCGGCGGCCGTGAGCGGTTGCGTCCGCCGGGATGGGCGGCCGTGGCGGTGACGGCATCCGCCATCGACGCCAGGTAGTGCGGGGAGACCGTCCAGGCCGGATCGAGCAGGCGATGGTCGACGACCTCGATCGGCAGCGAGGCGAGGATCCCCCCGGACGGCTCGGACGACCAGGCGCGCAGGGTGTGACCTCGCCACCGCGTGTCGGTGGCCAGCTCCGGCCACGCCTCTCCGGCATCCACCAGGAGGCAGGCCCGACTGCCCAGACCCGCGGTCACCCGCGCGCGCTGCCAGAACGCGTTGTCCTCGCCGTAGTAGGTCACCAGGACGGCGATGGCGTTGCGGCCGCGGCGAAGCGCGGGCGCGATGTCGTGCTCGTCGTAGGTCCATCGTGCCGGCTGGGAGCGCACCGGGCCGCGACCGATCTCGGATCCGTTGACCCACAGGACGTAGCGGGCGTCCGCGGTGATGCGGACGGGGAGAGTGCCGGGCACCGAGTCCAGCTCGATCTCGCGCCGGAACCCGACGCGGTGCAGACGGCCGGGCTCGGGGATGTCGTCGGCGGTGATCCACTCGCCCCGCCAGCTCGACGCACCGCGTTCATCCGATGACATCGAGGCCTCTCGCGGCGATGGCGGATGCGTGCCGCTGCCGGCGCCGCTCGGCCTGCGCGACCGGATCGGTGACGGGTGTGGCCAGCAGCAGCCGCCGTGTGTAGGGGTGCGCCGGAGCCTCGATGACCTGGCGGGTGGGCCCGGTCTCGACGATCGTGCCGTCTTTGAGCACGGCGATGCGATCGCTGATGTGCCGGACGACGCCGAGGTCGTGGCTGATGAAGAGGTAGGCGACGCCGGTGCGGTCCTGGAGATCGCGCAGGAGCGCGAGGATCCGCGCCTGTGTCGACACGTCCAGGGCGCTCGTCGGCTCGTCGCAGACGATCAGGCGCGGCTCGAGCGCGAGTGCGCGTGCGATCGCGATCCGCTGGCGCTGACCGCCGGAGAACTCGCTGGCGAGGCGGCGGCCCGCGTCGGACGGTAGACCGACCTCCTCGAGCAGTCTCCGGACGCGCCCGCGTGCGTCGGGCACGCGCCGCACGATGAGCGGCTCGATGAGGATGTCCTCGACGGTCATGGCGGGGTTCAGCGACGAGTAGGGGTCCTGGAAGATCGCCTGCAGTCCTGCCGCGGCCACACGGCGTCGGCGCCGCGACAGGTCGGTGATGTCGGCGCCGTCGAGACGGATGCGGCCCTCGCGCACCGGGGCGAGACCGAGCAGGGCGCGCCCGATCGTGCTCTTGCCGGACCCGGACTCCCCGACGAGGCTCAGGGTCTCTCCCGCGTCGAGCACGAGATCCACGCCGCGGATCACCCGCTTCTCGGCAGAGCGGCCGCGTCGTCGGTAGCTGACGTGGAGGTCGTCGACCTCCAGCACGGGGTCGGCCATGCGCACCACCTCAGTCCAGTTCCCTCGCGGCGCGCAGCAGCGCCCGCGAGTACTCGTGCTCGGGCCCTGCGAAGAACGCCTGCACCGAGGTGTCCTCGACGATCCGGCCCGCTCTCATGACAGCGACGCGATCGCAGACGTCCGACACCACGCCGAGATTGTGGGTGACGAGGATCACCGCGAGGCCGCGCTCGTCCCGGAGCTCGCGGATGAGATCGAGCACCTCCGCCTGCACGGTGACGTCGAGCGCCGTCGTCGGCTCGTCGGCGATGATCAGCTCGGGCTCCGCGGCGACGGCGCCGGCGATGAGCACGCGCTGCGCCATCCCTCCGGATATCTCGTGGGGGTACCGGCGTGCGACGTCCTCGGCGTCCGCGATGCCCACACGGCGGAGGAGGTCGAGCACGCGTGCTCGCGCCGCGGGCTTCGAGAGCGAGGTCACGGCCCGCAGCCCCCGGACCATCTGCCGGCCCACCGTCATCGTCGGATCCAGATTGGTCATCGGCTCCTGCGGGATGTAGGCGATCCGCGTGCCGCGCACCCGTCGGAGCCGGTCCCGGCGGCCGAGGATGTCGACGCCGTCGAACAGGACAGAGCCGGCGGACACGACGGCGGTCGGGGGGAGGACGCCGAGGATCGAGAACGCCGTCTGGGACTTGCCGGAGCCGGACTCGCCGACGAGCCCCACGATCTCGCCGCGCGCGACGTCGAGGTCGACGCCGTGGACCACGTTCCGCACCTCGTCCCGTCCGTGCGGGTAGCCGACCCGCAGGTCGCGGATGCCCAGCAGGGCGTCGGGCGGCACGGGAGCCGGATCGTCGCGGCGTCGCGGCGCACGGGAGCGTGCGTCCCGCCGCTGCCGGCTCGTGAGCAGGCGCCGGCCCGAGGAGGGATCGAGCGCGTCGCGGAGGGCGTTGCCGAGGAGCACGAAGGCGAGCACGGTCGCGGTGACGGTGAGCGCCGGCCACAGCACTCCCGTCGGGGAGACGTAGATGTTGCGGAACGCCAGGTCGAGCATGCCTCCCCAGGAGGCCTCCCGGGGACTGCCCAGGCCGAGGAACTCCAGCGCCGCCTGGATCCCGACCGCAGCGCCGAGGATGAAGGCGCTCTGGATGATGATGGGCGAGCGCACGGCGCGCAGGACGTGCCGGAAGAGGATGCGGGTGTCGCTGAGGCCGGACACCTTGGCCGCGTCGATGTAGAGCTCGCCGCGTACCCCCGCCACCACGCCCCGCACGAGACGGTAGAAGATGGGCGCGACGAGCACGCCGTAGATCGCCATCGCGAGCAGGATGTTCGGACCGATGACTGCGTACATGGCGATCAGGAGCACGACGCCCGGCAGGGCGAGGACCGCATCGGATATCCCGTTCCCCACGGTCTCGACGAGACCGGCGTAGTACCCGGCGAGCAGCCCCGCCAGGACGCCGATGCTCAACGACACGCCGAGCACGACGACGCCGGCCAGAAGCGTGCCGCGCGTCGCCCAGACGAGCCGGGAGAGAACGTCGCGACCGGCCATGTCCCCACCGAGCGCATAGTCTCCCTGGAAGGGGGGCGCGTTCGTCAGCTCGACGCGGGTGGAGTTCGGATCGAAGGGCGCCAGCCAGGGCGCGAGCACGGCCACCAGGACCATGAGTGCGATCAGCGCGATGGAGACGATGCCGAACGGGTTCCTCGCGAGCCGCCGGAACGGATGCGGCACGTCGACGCGGGTCGCCCCGGCCGCGGCGGGAGCGGGCGTGGCGTTCATCGATGCCTCACCTTCGGGTTCAGAGCGGCGTTCGCGAGGTCGGCGGCGAGGTTGACGACGACCACCACGACGATCACGAAGAGGACGCATCCCATCACGATCGGGATGTCGCCGAGAAGGGACGAGGAGACGGAGAGCTCCCCGACGCCGGGCAGCGCGAAGACTCTCTCGATGACGACGACGCCACCCATCAGCACGATGATCTGCAGGCCCAGGATGATGATGCCCGGACCGGCCGCGTTCCGGAACACGTGCTGGAACACGACGGCGGACGGGCGCATCCCGCGTGCCCGGAGGGTTCGGACGAAGTCCCGGGAGAGGACGTCCTTCACCGCGGCACGGAACTGCTGCGACGCGGGGCCGACGGAGGAGACGACGACCGCCGTCACGGGGAGGGCGAGGCTCATCGCCCAGGCGGCGGGGTTCTGCGCGAAGGGGACGAAACCCGTGGCGGGGAAGAGCCTCGCGCCGACCGCCAGCGTCATGACGAGCACGATGGCGATGATGAAGCTCGGCACGGCGGTGCCGATGAGGGCGACCACCTGCATGATGCGGTCGACCCACCCGCCGCTGACGGCGCTCGCGATGCCCAGCAGGGCGCTCAAGACCGCCGTCAGCAGCATGGCGACGCCGACCAGCGCGAGCGTGACCGGGATGCGGGCCGCGAGGATCGCGGAGACCGGTTCCCCGGTGTAGTAGCTCGTGCCGAGGTCTCCTCGGAACGCGTCGGCGAGCCATCCGACGTACTGCACGAGGACGGGGCGGTCCAGGCCCAGCTCCGCCGCTCTCGCGGCGACCTGCTCGTCGGTGGCGTCGACGCCGAGGAGCGTCCGCGCGATGGCGGGTCCGTTGCCGAAGACGAGTGCGAACGTCGCGAACGACACCCCCAGCGCGAGAAGGATGCTCGATCCCACGCGTTTGACCACGAACCCCACCATCGGCGGACCCTCCTCGGTGTGCGATCAGCTGAAGGACCGCAGCTGCGGGACCTGGAAGTACGGGTCGGGGACGCCGTCGACGGTCACGTCGCCGGCGGTCGCGAAGTACGCGGTGCGAAGGCTCCACGGCACGAACCAGGCGTTGTCGACGACGTACCGGTTGATGTCCTGGGTGAGCTCGGCCAGCTCGTCGCCCTGCGCCGCCTGCGCGGCGTCGGTCAACGCGGTGAGCTCGGCGGTCTGCGTGTCGAGCACGTTCCACGTCGCCGTCGGGCTGATGGACTGCCCCACGTTCCACAACGGCGACGACAGCGGCATCGCGATGTAGGTCATGGCGAACCGCCCGCTGAGGATCTCGGGAATGGCGGAGGCCGCGGCGAGCGGCGTCTCCGTGACCGTGATGCCGATCTGGGCGAGCTGCTGCGTGATCAGCGGATTGGCCTGATCCGTCTGCGGCGAGCGCGACGGGATCTCGATGTCGAAGCCGTCCGCGTACCCGGCTTCGGCCAGCAGGCTCCTGGCGCCCTCGATGTCGTACGCATAGGTGTCGTCGAGCTCCGCCAGGTACGCGTCCGAGTCCGGGCCGAACATCTGGGCGGTGGGCTGGGCGCGGCCCTGGAAGAGCCCGGTCGCGATGGCCTCGCGATCGAACACCATGTTCATCGCCCGCCGGACGCGCGCGTCCGCGAGCGCGGGCACGATCGCGCCGTCCCGGTCGAAGACGACGATCCCGTTCGTGGCGTCGGTCCACTCGAGCACTTCGAGCCGGGAGGCCTCGGCCTCGGCGACCGTCTCGCCCGCGATCATGGCTCCGTCCACCTGCCCCGTCTTGAGCGCGTTGAGGCGTGCGGTCGCGTCGGGCATCACCGTGATGACGAGCGACTCGTACGGGTACGCGTCGGCGTTCCAGTAGTCCGCCCGCTTGGTGAACGTGAGCACGGATCCGCTCGTCGAGGCCGCGGCGTCGAAGGCGTAGGGGCCGGAGCTCACGGGCACGGAGTCGACGTCGGCGGACGCGATGGCCTCGGGCGAGGCGATGATGCCGGGGCTGAGGCACATGTACGTCGCCAGCAGCCCGCGGGGCTCCGGGGAGGTGATGACGACGGTGCGCTCGTCGGGGGCGTCCACCGTCAGCCCGGCGACGCGGACCGCGTCGGACCCGCCGCCGTTCTGCATGTGCTCGATCGAGGCCGTGACGGCCGCCGCATCCACCGGCGCGCCGTCCTCGAAGGTCATCCCGTCGCGCAGCGTGAGCGACAGCGTCGTGTTGTCGTCGGCGAGCTCGAAGTCCTCGGCCGCGCCAGGGCCGACGGTGCCGTCCTCGTTGCAGGTGAGGAGCGTGTCGTAGACGGCCGTCCACTGCCAGGTCCCGTCGAACGCGCTCGTCTGGAGCGCCGGGTCCCACGACGCGGGCGGGGTCGCCGCGGCGAGCGTGAGCACCGAGTAGTCCTTCTCCTCGGGGTCGGTCGTCTCCGTGGCTGCGCTGCAGGCCGGGAGGGACAGGGCGGCTATGGCCGCGGCTGCGGTGGCGAGTGTCAGGCGGCCGATCGGCCGCCGTGCGTCGGCTCTCATCGATACTCCTTCGTAGTCGAGTTGCCGCCGGGGCGTTCGGGGTGCAGTTCGTGATCGCCCGGCGGTGGACAACGCTAGTCCCTTTCCACTTAATCGTGCAAGTGTCGATTGATCCGCGTTCGATCCGACGGGGTGCGATCGCGGCCGGGGGCGACGGGGCGGATGCGTGCGCGTACCGGTCCGACATACTGAGAGCGTGAGCCCCGAGCAGGATCGGCATGTGCGTCGACGCGTCACCGCCGCCGACGTCGCCCGGTTGAGCGGGGTCTCGCGGGCGACCGTCAGCTACGTCCTGAACGACGTGCCGGGCCAGACCATCCCCGCGGCGACGCGCGAGCGGGTGCGGGATGCGGCGGCGCGGCTCGCCTATGTGCCGAGTGCCGCGGCCGCCTCTCTGCGCAGAGGTCATTCGCGGATCGTGGTCGTCGTCACGGAGCGGGCGCTCTCGGGCTTCGTGACGGAGCCCTTCCTTCGCGCCATCTCGGACCGGCTGGCCGAGGAGGGACTCGTGCCGGTGACGCATCAGCACGTGAGCGACGACGCGCTTCATGCCCTGCTCGACGAGATCCGGCCCTATGGGGTCATCGCGCTCACGGCGCTGAGCGAGCAGGCGACGGAGCGGATCGTCTCCTCAGGCGTGCCGCACGTGTACTCGTCCGCCCACGGCGATCCCTCCTTCCCGCGGCCGTGGGAGGAGGAGATCGGGCAGCTCCAGGCCGAGCACCTCATCGCACGTGGAGCGCAGCGGCTGATCTACGCGGGGCCGACCGTGGAGAACCCGCGCGCGGTCATGGCCCGTTCACGGGAGATCGGCGCGGCGCGTGCGTGCACGACTGCAGGGTTGCCGCTGCCGAGACAGGTCGATGTGCCTCACGATCGCGGGCGGGCCGTCGCGGCGCTGGCGCCCCTCATCGAGCGCGGCGGAGGCGTCGGCATCTGCGCCTTCGACGACGAGGTCGCCGTGGTCGTCCTCGCGGTCGCCGAGCAGCTGGGTCTTTCCGTGCCCGGCGATGTCGGAGTGATCGGCGTCGACAACGCCCCGTTCGGTGCATTCCTCGCCCCGCCGCTGACGACCGTCTCGATCGATGCGGCGGGCAGCGGTCGCTCGGTCGTGGCGCGTTTCCTCGGCGACAGCGTGTCCGCCGGGGCCGATGCGTCTTCGCGCACGTACGTGATCCATCGTTCCAGCACGTGATCCCGGCGCCGGTCCTCCCGGCTCGCTCAGGGACCGAGAGCGGAGACCTTCGGGTCAGACGAGCGCTGCCACGCTCGCGTATCCGTCCGGGACGACCGCGGGATCGGGTGCGGGGGAGTCGAACACGCGGGTGGGCCGCTCGTGCTCCGACCATCGCTCCCACGAGACGACGCCGTCGCGCACCAGACCCACGGCGGTGCGGTGCATGGCCACGGCGAGGTCGCGGGGCGGTGAGTCCCCCGCGATCTCCGGCACCCCCGCCGCGTCGAGCCCGTCGAACCAGAAGGGCACGTCCAGACAGTGGCAGGCCCACCCGATCACGGGGGAGCGCCAGCCGAACCGATACACCCACGTGGGGGCGGGTGCCCCGGCCCGGGCGGTGGCGACGCGCGCCACCAGCGCACGGAACACCCGATCCGTGACGTATCGGCCGAGCAGCGCGGGCGTTCCCGCGCGGCGCGGGCCGGTGTTCGTGCGCAGGTAGTCGCGACGGACGGATGCGGCGACCCCCACGGCGCGCAGGGCGAGGCCGGCGGGCACGAACCGGAGCGTCCGCCTTATCCGCGCGGCGACCATCGTGAACTCGTCGTCGGCGGCGCCGATCAGGAGCGGCTTGTCCGCGCCGACGCCCGCGCCGAGCGCCTCGACGGTGGGGCGGGTCAGCAGCTCTCTGTCGATCATCGGCGCCCAGGCGATGCCCGCGAGCATCTCGCGCACGGTGACGAGCCGGTCCCGTGCCGGCGCGTATGCGGCCCGCTCCTGCAGATCGTGGAGTGTCTGCTCCGCGACCGAGGCGAGACCCGGCCGGTCCGCCCGGACCCCGGCGAGCGCGGCCAGACGCTCGGATCGGGCCCGGGCGTCGGCGCGGGGGACGTCGCCGAGCGCGCCGGAGACGGACCATGCGGCGCGGAAGAGATGCTGCGCGGCGGGCATCCCGAGGAGGGTGAGCACGGCGCCTCCGCCCGCGGACTGCCCGCCGATCGTGACCCGGTCGGGGTCCCCGCCGAACGCGGCGATGTTCTCCCGCACCCATTCGAGCCCGGCGATCCAGTCGCGCACGCCGCGGTTGCTCGGCGCCCCCTCGATGTCGCCGAAGCCGTCGAATCCCAGCCGGTACGACAGGGCGACCAGGACGATCCCGTCGCGGGCGAACGTGGACCCGTCGTACCACGGGCTCGACGGCGTTCCCGAGACGAACCCGCCGCCGTGGATCCAGACCAGCACGGGCCGGCGCGCCGACGGATCGGCCTCGGGGGTGAAGACGTTGACGTTCAGGGTCGAGTCGCCCGGCACGGACGGCTCGGGGATGAGGGTGAAGCCGGTGTCGCCGCGCTGCGCGGTGGCGCCGTACGCGGTCGCATCGCGAACGCCCTCCCAGGGCTCCATCGGCGCCGGTCCCGCGAAGCGCAGGTCGCCGACCGGCGGCTGCGCGAACGGGATGCCGAGGAACGCGGCGGAACCCGCTCGCCGGATGCCTCGCACGAGTCCGGCGGTGGTGCGGACGACCGGCGCGTCCGACGCGCTCCCAGTGTGGTCCGTCATGCGCGGGGGCTCTTCGGGGTCGCGGGAACGAGCGTGGCCAGGAAGGTCCCGACGATGTCGGCGACGTCGACCGTCGGGTCGAGCAGCCACTGCAGCTGCGCGCCGTCCCAGACGGACTGGAGGATACGGGCGATGGCCTGCGCGGGGACGCGGGCGGTCACGGCACCGGCCGTCTGCGCGCGCGTGAACGCCGCGGCGAAGCCGGCGCGGAACGCGGCGCCTCGCTCGAGGAAGTAGGCGTGCGCCGGATGCCGGGGGTCGGCCGCATCCGTCGACATCTGCGTGAACAGCTGGACGAGTCCCGGCACCTCGGCGTTGTGGCGGATGATGCGGAGGTAGCCGGCCGTGAGCGTCTCGAGGTCCGGGGAGGTCTCCTGCGGCGCGCCGAAGGCCGTGAGGTCGACCTGGTCTCGGGTGCGGAGGATCTCGACGAAGAGCTCCTCCTTGCTGTCGAAGTAGTGGAGCAGGCCCGCCTGGCTGAGGCCGACCGCGTCTGCGAGCTCGCGCACGGACGCGCCGTGGAAGCCTTGGCGGGCGATGACGTCGAGCGCCGCGTGGAGGATCTCCTCCCGCTTCGCGACGCCCTTGGCGTAGGAGCCTCGTCGAGCCATGGAACGAGGATATGCCGAACGGTGCTTGCCGTTGAAAACCGAGCAACATAAGGTTTTTCACGGGGCGGCGATGCCCCGCCACGCACTCGAAGGAGCGACGCCCGATGACGGATCCCATCCCCACGCCCGCAGATCTGACCCTCGAGGAGAAGGCCGCGCTCACCAGCGGCGCGGACTTCTGGACGACGAAGCCCGTCGAGCGGGTGGGAGTCCCGGCGGTCATGATGACGGACGGCCCGCACGGCCTGCGCAAGCAGGCGGGTGCGAGCGACCATCTCGGCATCGCGACGAGCGTGCCCGCCACCTGCTTCCCGCCTGCCGTGGCCCTCGGGTCGTCGTTCGATCCCGAGCTGGCGGAGCGCGTCGGCGCGGCCCTCGGCGTCGAGTCGGCGATCGAGGACGTGGCGGTCATCCTCGGCCCGGGCGTGAACATCAAGCGCTCGCCGCTGTGCGGCCGCAACTTCGAGTACTTCTCCGAGGACCCCGTGGTCGCAGGGGTGCTCGGAGCGGGGCTCGTGCGCGGCATCCAGTCACGGGGCGTGGGGGCCTCGCTCAAGCACTTCGCCGCGAACAACCAGGAGACCGACCGGCTCCGGGTCTCGAGCGACGTCGACCCGCGACCGCTCCGCGAGATCTATCTGCGCGGCTTCCAGCGCGTCGTCGAGGACGCGCAGCCCTGGACGGTCATGTGCGCCTACAACCGCATCAACGGCGTCTACGCCTCGGAGGACCCGTGGCTGCTGACGTCGGTGCTGCGCGAGGAATGGGGCTTCGAGGGCCTCGTCGTGTCGGACTGGGGCGCGGTGAACGACCGCGTCGCGGGTCTTCCCGCCGGTCTCGACCTCGAGATGCCCTCGAGCGGCGGGCGGACGGATGCGCAGCTGGTCGCGGCGGTGCGCGAGGGCTCCCTGGACGAGGCCGCGCTGGACGCCGCCGCCGCCCGCGTGCTCGATCTCGTGCGCAAGTCGCAGGCGCGCGACGGGGTGGACGGGCCTCTCGACGTCGACGCGCACCACGCGCTCGCGCACGAGGCCGCGACCCGTTCGATCGTGCTGCTGAAGAACGACGCGGCCACGCTGCCGCTCGCCCGTGACGTGCGCATCGCCGTGGTCGGCGCCTTCGCCGAGGCTCCCCGGTACCAGGGGGCCGGGTCGTCGCTCATCAACCCGACGCGCCTCGATGCGGCGCTGGACGCCATCCGCGCGCTCGCCGCCGGCGACGTCGCCTACGCCCCGGGGTTCACGCTGGACGGATCGGGGGATGCGGCGGCTCTGCGTGCGGAGGCCGTCGCGGTCGCCTCCGAGGCCGAGACCACCGTGGTGTTCCTGGGGCTGCCCGCCGCGGAGGAGTCCGAGGGGTTCGATCGCGCGCACATCGATCTGCCGGGCGAGCAGATCGAGCTGCTGGACGCGCTTCTGGCCGCAGGGGCGAACGTCGTCGTCGTGCTCTCGAACGGAGGCGTCGTGGCGCTGCCGTTCGCCGACCGCGTGCCGGCGATCGTCGAGGGCTGGCTGCTCGGCCAGGCCGGGGGCGGCGCGACCGCCGACGTGCTCTTCGGCGTCGTCAACCCGTCGGGCAAGCTCACCGAGACGATCCCGCTACGGCTCGAGGACTCGCCCTCGTTCGGTTTCTTCCCGGGCGAGTTCGGCCATGTGCGCTATGGCGAGGGCCTGCTCGTCGGCTACCGGGGGTTCGATGCGAAGAAGACCCCGGTCGCCTTCCCGTTCGGGCACGGGCTCTCCTACACCACGTTCGGGTACGGGGCCGCGTCCGCATCCGTGTCGGCATCCGGCGACGTGGTCGTGACGGTGCCGGTGACCAACACCGGTCGCGTCCCCGGCCGCGAGATCGTGCAGGTCTACTCATCGCTCGAGCGCTCGGTCGTCCTCCGCGCGCCGCGCGAGCTGAAGGCGTTCGCCTCGGTCGAGCTCGATCCGGGCGAGACCCGCGAGGTCGCGCTCGTGGTGCGCCGCGCCGACCTCGCGTACTGGGACGTGCGCGTCGACGCCTGGGTCGTCGAGGGCGGCGACTACACGGTCGAGGTCGCCGCCTCGAGCCGCGACATCCGCGCGACGGCGACCGTGGCCGTCTCCGGCGACGAGGTGCGTGTCCCGCTCACCCCCGACTCGTCGATCGGCGACCTGCTCGAGAACCCCGTGACCGCACCGGACATCCGCGAGGCGGTCGAGCCGATGTTCGGCGACGACGAGGGGATGCTGAAGATGATGGCCTCCTTCCCGATCGGGCGCCTCGCCGGGTTCCCGAACGCGCCGATCACCCCCGAGCGGATCGAGGAGCTGCTGGCCGCGGGCAACGCCGCATCCTGAGCTGCTGCCCCGCGCCCCGCGCTCCGCGAGAGCGCCGGGGCGCGGGGCGCGGCGCTCAGTCGCGTGCCGCGCCCGCCGAGGGGGTCACGCTGAACACGTGCGGCGCGGCGAAGCCGGCGGCGGCGAACGCGGTCTCGACGGACGCGGCAACGCGCTCCCGGCGCGCGCGATCCACCAGCGCGATCGCGGCTCCGCCGAACCCGCCGCCGGTCATGCGGGCGCCGACGGCCCCCGCCTCCAGCGCGGCCTCGACCGCGACGTCGAGCTCGGGCACCGAGATCTCGAAGTCGTCGCGCATCGACGCGTGCGAGGCGACGAGCAGACCGCCGATCGCGCGCGGACCCGACTCGCGGAGCGTCTGCACGGTGTCGAGCACGCGCTGGTTCTCGGTCACGATGTGCCGCACGCGGCGGAACGTGACGTCATCCAGCCTCTGTTCGGCGGCGGCGAGGTCCGCGATCGAGAGATCGCGCAGCGCCGGCACGCCCATGACCTCGGCTCCGCGCTCGCACGAGGCACGGCGATCGCGGTAGCCGCCGGTCGAGTGCGCGTGCGTCACGCCGGTGTCGAGCACGAGCAGCTCGAGGTCCGCGGCGGCGAAGCCCACGTCGACGACGGTGGCGTCGAGCGTCCGGCAGTCGAGGAAGATCGCGGCGTCGGATCGTCCCAGCATCGACGCCATCTGGTCCATGATCCCGGTCGGGGCGCCCACCGCCTCGTTCTCGGCGGTGCGGCCGACGCGGGCCAGTGCGACCCGATCGAGGCCCAGGCCCCAGGCGTCGTTCAGCGCGACCGCGGTCGCGCTCTCGATCGCGGCGGACGACGACAGGCCGGCGCCCACCGGCACGTTCGAGGCGATCGCGATGTCGACGCCGGGCACCGTGCGGGCCGCTCGGCCCGCCGCCCGCAGCAGCGCCCAGGCGACGCCGAGCGGATACGCCGACCACGTCGGCACGTTCTCGCGCCCTCCGGGGAAGAGCTCGTCGAGCTCGTCGAGCGGAACCTCCACCGGCGCCTCGTCGAACGTCGAGACCACCCGGATGCGGCCGTCCGCACGTGTGCCGAGCTGCACGTGCGTGCGGTGCGGGATGGCGAACGGCAGCACGAAGCCGTCGTTGTAGTCGGTGTGCTCGCCGATGAGGTTCACCCGCCCGGGCGCCGACCATCGGCCGGCGGGCTCGTGGCCGACTTCGAGGAGGAAGAGGTCGCGGACGGCGGAGGCCGCATCCGTTCCGGTCACAGGGGGAGTTCCTTCGACGGTCACAGCTGCACTCCTTCGACGGCGTGGCGGATGCGGGCCGCCGCGGTCTCGGGCGGCACGTCGCCGATCCAGGCGCCCATGGCCGACTCGGAGCCGGCGAGGAACTTGAGCTTGTCCGCCGCGCGGCGGGGGGAGGTGAGCTCGAGGCGCAGGCGCGCGCCGTCGCGGCCCCTGCGCACGGGCGCCTGGTGCCACGCGGCGATGTAGGGCGTGGGTGTGGCCACGCCCCCCGAGGCTCCGCGCGACGCGTCGGCGTCGTAGAGCGCGTCGATCCCGCGCAGCAGACGCAGGTACAGCGGCGCGAGCTCGTCGCGTTCCGCATCCGTCGTCTCGGCGAGATCGGCGACGTGGCGGTGCGGCACGAGGTGGACCTCGATCGGCCAGCGCGCGGCGAACGGCACGAACGCCGTCCAGCGCTCGCCGGTGAGGACGACGCGCTCGCTCGCGGACTCGAACGCGAGGATGCGGTCGAAGAGGTCCGGGCCCGTGCGCTCGAGCGCGTCCAGGAGGCGATGGGTGCGGGGCGTGATGTACGGGTACGCGTAGATCTGACCGTGCGGGTGCGGCAGGGTGACGCCGATCTCCTGCCCGCGGTTCTCGAACGGGAAGACCTGCTCGATCCCGGGCAGGGCCGACAGGGCGGCGGTGCGGTCGGCCCACGCCTCGATCACGGTGCGGGCGCGGGTGACGGTCTGCGTGCCGAAGGAGCCGGCGTGCTCGGGACTGAAGCAGACGACCTCGGTGCGGCCGACCGAGGTGCGGGTGCGGCCGAGGCCGTACGCGACGAGGTCGTCGAGCCCGCGCGGGGGATCGGCGGCGGCCGGCGCGTCGCCGGTGGCGGTCGCGAGGGCCGGTCCGAAGGACGGCGACCTGTTCTCGAAGACCGCGACGTCATAGCGCGAGGGGATCTCGGACGGATTCGTCGGCGTCTGCGGCGACAGCGGGTCGAGCTCGGCGGGGGGCAGGAACGCCCGGTTCTGCCGGTTCGCGGCGACGGAGATCCAGTCGCCGGTGAGTACGTCGAACCGCATCGTCGCGGTCTCGGGCCGCGGCGCCAGTGCGCGCGCGTCGACACCGCGCTCGGGGCCGAGGGCGGTGTCCGGATCGTCGAAGTAGATCAGCTCGCGGCCGTCGGCCAGGCGGGTGGGGCGTTTGACGACGCCGGCGCCGAGTGCGATGGCTGCCTGCTCGGGTATGTTCACGATAACACGCTACCTTCCAGCCGTGGTATCGTCAACACACCCGAGAGAGGAATCCCATGCAGCGCGTCTCCATGGCCGATGTCGCTGCCCGCGCGGGGGTGTCGGCACAGACCGTCTCGCGGGTCGTGAACGCCAGTCCGCGCGTCGATCCCGCCACGCGCGCCCGCGTCGAGGAGGCGATGTCGGCGCTCGGCTATCGCATGCATCGTGCGGCGCAGGCGCTGCGCACCGGCCGCACCCGCACGATCGGCCTGGTCGTCTCGACGCTGGCCTCGGTCGGCAACTCCCGGATGCTGCAGGCGATCGCCGAGGCGGCCTCCGCGCGCGACTATGTCCTGACGATCGTGACGGTGGCCGGCTCGAAGGACATCGGCGACGTGTTCGCACGGCTGCGGGATCAGGGCGTCGACGGCGCGATCGTGCTGAACGAGGCGACGACGCTCGCCCGCGACAGCGTGCCGCCCGCGGGGCTGCGGCTCGTGGTCGTGGACTCGCCGTCCGACGACCGGTTCGCGATCGTGCAGACCGATCACGCCGCGGGCGCCCGTGCCGCCGTCGCGCATCTCCTCTCGCGCGGGCGTTCGACGGTGCATCACCTCGCAGGCCCCGCGGAGTCGTTCGCGGCCGCCGAGCGGGAACGGGGATGGCGCGAGGCTCTTGCCGACGCGGGTGTTGCGGCACCGCGGCCGGTGCGCGGCGACTGGACCTCGCGTGCGGGGCATACGGCGGGCGAGGCGCTGGCCGCCGCATCCGCCGTCTTCGTCGCGAACGACCAGATGGCGCTCGGGCTGCTGCGCGCGCTCGCGGACGCCGGGCGCCGCGTGCCCGAGGACGTCGCGGTCGTGGGCTTCGACGACGTGGTGGATGCGGCGGAGTACCGGCCGCCCCTCACCACGGTGCGGCAGGACTTCGACGCCCTCGGAGCCCGCGCCGTCGAGGCGCTGGTGGCGATGATCGAGCGCGATGCCCCGCCGGCGGCGGTCACCGTGCCCGCCTCGCTCGTGGTGCGCGCCAGCGCCTGAGCCGGCCGGCATCCCGGCCGCGGGCGCACAACTCCTCCGATCTCGGCTTTCAGAGACGCGTCACGGGTGCGACGGGCGGTCGTGGAGGAGTTGCGCTCCGGCGTGCACACCGACGAGGGCCAGGCGACGGACCGCGACCGCGGGCCACCGAGCCGAGCCGGCCGTCGTTCGCGTGCCTGCCGCAGTCAGGCGCGCCGCCGCGCCTCCCAGCCCGAGCGCACCATCTCGTCGACGGAGTGTCGGTTGGCCCACTCGAGGTCGCGCGCGGCCAGCTCGCCGGTCGCGACGATGCGGTCGGGGTCGCCCGGGCGACGCGGGCCGATCTCGGGGGTGAAGTCGATGCCGGTGACGCGCGCGACGGCGTCCATGATCTCCCGCACCGACAGGCCGTTCTGGGAGCCGAGATTGTACGCCGGCTCCACCGGCTCGCCCGCGGCGAGGCGGCGGGCGGCGACCGCGTGGGCGGCGGCGATGTCGGCGACGTGCACGTAGTCGCGCACGTTCGTGCCATCCGCGGTGTCGTAGTCGTCGCCGTTGATCCGCGGGGTCTCGCCCGCGATCAGCTTCTCGAAGACGATCGGGAACAGGTTGTGCGGGCTCGTGTCGTAGACGACCGGGTCGCCCGAGCCGACCACGTTGAAGTAGCGCAGCGACGTGTGCCGGAGCGCCTGCGGCGACCCGACGGTGGCGACGGCCTGATCGCGGATGAGCCACTCGCCGATCAGCTTCGACTCGCCGTAGGGCGACGCGGGGCGCTTGGGCAGATCCTCGGTCACGAGCGGCACGTCGGGCGTGCCGTAGACGGCGGCGCTCGAGGAGAAGACGAGCTTGTCGACGCCCGTCTCGGCCATGGCGGCGAGCACGATGCGGGTGCCCTCGACGTTCTGCTCGTAGGTGTGCAGCGGACGCTGCACCGAGACGCCCGCGTACTTGTATCCGGCGACGTGGATGACGCCTTCGACGTCGTGCTCGAGGAGAGCGCGCTCGAGGAGAGCGCGCTCCAGGATGCTCCCGCGGACGAACGGCACGCCCGCGGGAACGAAGCCCTCGTGGCCGCTGGAGAGGTCGTCGATCACGACGGGCGGCAGTCCCGCATCCGCGAGCGCGCGCACGACGTGCGCTCCGATGTATCCGGCGCCTCCGGTTACAAGCCAGGACATGTCTCTCCTTCACCGGCCGGGCGTCCCCCGGTCCTCGTCCCCGTCATTCTCCCGCACCCCCGCGATCGCGTCCGACGCTGAGCGCGCGCTCACTCCTCGAGGTGGCCGAGGCGGGCTGCGGGCACGAAGCGCGCGACCGGCTCGGCGACCTGCTCGAGCTCGACGAGCACGAGCGCGTTCCCGCCGGCGCGGGTCACGGGCGCAGGCACGAAGAGCGTGCGCTGCGGGCCGTTGACCCAGTACCGGCCGAGCAGGAACCCGTTGACGAACGCGAACCCCTTGCCGAGCGGCGCGGTGTCGAGGAACAGGTCGGCGGGCTCGTCGAGCGTGAACGCGGCGCGAAGGCCGGTGCGTCCGGCGCTGGGCCGGGCGTCGGATGCGGCGACCGCCGCGCGCACGTCGTCCAGATCGATCGGCGTCGCGCGCCAGCCGGTGACCGGCGCGCCACCGAGCGTGACCGTGCCGATCAGCCCCTTCTTCTCGCCGAGGCGCACGTCGTAGTTGACGCGGCCCTGATCCTCGACCAGCACCGTGAGGGTCTCGCCGCGCGGCACCGGGACCGCGCGTTCGTGGAGCGCCCGCGACAGTCGCCCGACGGGTCGACCGTCGACCAGCACCCAGGCGAGGTCGCGCACCTCCTCGAGCACGAGCGGTGCCGCATCGGCGCCGCCGAACGCACTCGGATCGATGGCGGCGTCGTACCGCACGAGGGCGCCGAGATGGCCGAGATCCTCGAATGTGGGCGGCATCGACCGCGAGGCGGCATCCCGTGGAATCCCGCGGTCGGAGTCTGGGGAAGGAAGCCAGTCGCCGGTGGCGACGAGCGGCACCTCGAAGGCGGGCGCGGGCGCGGCGACCGCGGGCATCTCGCGCGGTACGGGCGCGTACCTGGCGATGACCTCGCGGAACGCGTGGTACTTCGCGGTGGGATCTCCGGCCTCGTCGAGCGGGGCGTCGTAGTCGTACGACGTGATCAGCGGTGCGTACCGGCCCTTGTCGTTCGCGCCGTTCGTCAGCCCGAAGTTCGTGCCGCCGTGCACCATGTAGAGGTTCACCGACGCGCCCGCGGCGAGCAGGGCGTCGAGCTCGGCGGCGGATGCGGCGGCATCCGTCGTGTGGTGCACCCCGCCCCACCAGTCGAACCAGCCGTCCCAGAACTCCGAGCACATGAGAGGGCCGGTGGGCTGGAACTCGCGCAGCGTCGCGAGCCGCTCGATCGCGCGCGAGCCGAAGGATCCCGTCACGTGCAGTCCCGGCAGGCCGCCGTCGCGCAGCATCCGCGGCGTCGGCTGGTCGACGGTCGTGAGCGGCACGGTGACCCCGGCCTCGCGGGTCGCGCGGGTGAGCTCGGTGAGGTACTCCTTGTCGGCGCCGTACGCACCGTACTCGTTCTCGATCTGCACCAGCACGACGTTGCCGCCGCGGTCGATCTGTCGCGGCACGACGATCTCGTAGACGTTCCGGAGGTAGCGGGTGACCTCGGCGAGGTAGGTCGGCTCAGAGGTGCGGAGCACGGCGCCTTCGAGCCCCGTGAGCCAGACCGGCAGCCCTCCGTTGTGCCACTCGGCGCAGATGTACGGACCGGGGCGCACGATGGCGTGCATGCCCTCGGCGGCGACGAGATCGAGGAAGCGGCCGAGGTCGTTCCAACCGGTGGCGTCCCATTCGCCGCGCACCGGCTCGTGGGCGTTCCAGGCGACGTACGTCTCGATCGTGTTGAGGCCGAGCAGGCGGGCCTTGCGGATGCGGTCGGCCCAGTGCTCGGGATGCACGCGGAAGTAGTGCAGCGCGCCCGAGATGATGCGGTGCGGCCGGCCGTCGAGCAGGAAGTCGGTCTCGCCGATGGTGAAGGTGGTCACAGTCGTTCCGTTGTCCGAGGGATGGTGGGTTCACGTGCGGCTGCGGGCGAGACGGATGCTCGCCCACGACACGGCGGGCAGGTCGAAGACCAGGTCGTCGTCCTCCTCGCGCACCTCGAGCGGGCGTGAGGCGACGGCGGAGGAGTAGGCGGTGTTGGTGGCGTGCCGATCGCCGTCGGCGGGGGCCGCGAGCAGCTCGGCGCCCAGCGGACGCAGCCCCGCCGCCGGGACGCGGACGCGCACGGCGCCGTCCAGGC
This sequence comes from Microbacterium sp. 18062, assembly GCF_902706225.1. Lineage (GTDB taxonomy): Bacteria > Actinomycetota > Actinomycetes > Actinomycetales > Microbacteriaceae > Microbacterium. The sequence goes on along the minus strand of NZ_CACSKB010000043.1, from coordinate 2,760 downwards.
CGCGGTTCACGGCGAACAGGGCGACGGTGTCGCCGTCGGACGTCGCCACGGCGTCGATGCGGGGGACCTCGCCGTACCGGGAGGTCGCCACGAGGTCCGTCTCGACCTCGGGGCGGATCACGCGGCCGCGGGCGAGGCGGGCGGCGTCGCGGAACGGGAAGAAGGTCGGCTGGCGCCAGGCCGCGCCACCCGGCTCGCAGCGGATGGGGGCGATCACGTTCACGAGCTGCGCGAGGTTGGCCATGCTCACCCGGTCCGCGTGACGGATGAGGGAGATGAGCAGCGACCCGACGACGACCGCATCCGTCACGGTGTACCGGTCCTCGATGAGGCGCGGCGCCTCCGGCCAGCCGCCCGAGAGGACACCGTCCTTGTCGACGTCGTTCCAGCGGGTCTGGTTCCAGACGTTCCACTCGTCGACGCTGATGCCGATCGGGGCGGTGATGCCGCGCTCGGCACGGATCTCGTCGATGATCGCCGCGACGTCCTCGATGTAGCCGTCGAGATGCACGTTCGAGGCGAGGAAGCTGGCGGCGTCTCCATCCTGCTCCTCGTAGTAGGCGTGCACCGAGATGTGGTCGACGAGTCCTGCGGTGTGCCGCAGAACCGTGCGCTCCCACTCGCCGAACGTGGACATCTCGCGGTTGGAGCTTCCGGCGGCGACGAGCTCGAGCGAGGGATCGTGGAAGCGCATGAGCCGGGCCGTCTCGGCGGCGAGGCGACCGTACTCGTCGGCCGTCTTGTGCCCGATCTGCCAGGGCCCGTCCATCTCGTTGCCGAGGCACCAGATGCGGATGCCGAACGGCTCGTCCCGTCCGTTCGCCCGGCGCTGCTCGCTCCGGGCGGTGCCGCCCGGATGGTTCGCATACTCGAGCAGGTCCGCCGCCTCGGCGGCGCCGCGCGTGCCGAGGTTCACGGCCTCGATGAGCTCGAGACCGGCGCGCTCCGCCCACGCGGCGAGCTCGTGGAGTCCCACCCGGTTCGACTCGGTGCTGTGCCAGGCGGCGTCCAGGCGCACGGGTCGTTCGTCGACGGGGCCGACGCCGTCCTCCCAGCGGTAGCCCGAGACGAAGTTGCCGCCCGGGTAGCGCACGACCGTCGCCCCGAGCTCGCGGACGAGCTGCAGCACGTCCTCCCGGAAGCCCGCCGCATCCGCCGTCGGGTGCGCCGGCTCGTGGATCCCGCCGTAGACGCACCGTCCCATGTGCTCGACGAACGTGCCGAACAGTCGCGGGGAGACCTCGGCACCGGCCGAGGCGAGGTCGAGCGCGATGCGGGTCGTGCGGGGCATGGTTTCCTCCGGGATGAGAGCGGGGGCGGATCGACCGGCGATCCGCCCCCGTGGTGATGCGCTTTACTCGTCGACCGAGAAGCCCTGGTCGTTGCCGTACTGGACGAGCTGCTCCTGCCAGGTGGCGAGTCCCTCGTTCAGGTCGCCCTGCGAGGCGTAGGACTGTCCGACCGTGTCGCCGAAGATGCTGTTCGCGTACACCTGGAACGGCAGGTACTGCCATCCCTCGCGCACGTCCGCGGCGGCCTGGACGAGCACCTCGTTGATCTTCTGACCGCCGAAGTACTCCGACTCGTAGCCGAGGAACTCGTCGGACTCGAGCTGGGCGGTGGTCGAGGGGAATCCGCCGCTCTCAGCGAAGATCGTGAGGCTCTCCTCGTCGTTGTTCAGCCACTCGAGGAACGCCGCGGCGAGCGCCGGGTTCTCGCTCTGCCGGGTCACCGCCTGGCCGCCGCCCCCGTTCTCCGCCGAGACGGGCGTGCCGTCGTAGGTCGGGATGGGGGCGATGCGCCAGTCGCCGGAGGCGTCGGGCACCGACGACTCGAGGTTGCCGGGCATCCAGGCGCCGATCACGAGGGTCGCGATCGATCCGTCGCCGAGTCCCTGGAACCACTCGTCGCTCCAGCTGGAGGCGTCCGAGAGCAGGTCTTCCTCGACGAGCCGGTTCCAGGTGTCGGCCCACAGCCGCGAGCCCTCGTCGGCGAGGTCGATCGTGACCTGCGTGCCGTCGACGGCGAACGGCTGGCCGCCGGCCTGCCAGATCATGCTCGTCGCGAAGCCGGCGTCGCCGGTGTCGTTCGTGATCCTCTTGGTGGGATCCGCCGCGGTCAGCTGCTGCGCGGTGGCGATGTACTCGTCCCAGGTGGTGGGGACGGTGAGACCGTACTGGTCGAACACGGCCTTGTTGTAGAACATGGCCATGGGGCCGGAGTCCTGCGGCAGGCCGTAGATCCTGCCGTCGAAGTCGACCGAGTTCCAGGTCGAGGCCGTGTAGTCGTCCTCGAGATCGCCGAAACCGTACGGGGCGAGGTCGAGCAGACCCTCGGTCAGGGCGAACTGCGGGAAGGCGTAGTACTCGATCTGCACGACGTCGGGCGCGCCCGAGCCCGCCTTGATGGCGTTCTGCAGCTTCGTGTACTCCTCGGTGTTGGTGCCCGCGTTGACCACGTTCACCGTGACGTTCGGGTACCTGGCCTCGAATGCCGCGGCCTGGTCCTCGGCCGAGGGGGTCCACGACCAGTACGTGATCTCGCCGCCGGCCTCGAGCGCCGCGTCGAGGTCGTCCGGGGTGCCGCCGCCGGTGGCGGCGCCGCCCGACGAGCAGGCGCCCAGCGTGATGCCGGCCACGGCGCTGGCGGCCACGACGGATGCGACGCGACGCAGCGCCGATCCCTTGCGCATGGTTGTCATGGGATGTCCTTCACTTCGTTGTTGCGGATTCCGGGGCGGGACGCTCCGGGGTGGTGGTG
>NZ_CACSKB010000042.1 GCF_902706225.1 Microbacterium sp. 18062 | reverse complement strand
TATAAGAGACAGGGGAGGTGCCGGGGGAACCTGCGGCGATGCGGGAAGAACGGTGCGGTCTGTCATGTCTTCAGCGTGCGCGGCACGGCTAGGGCGACGCTCTGTTCCGGCTATGCGCCGCCTATGACACCTCGGCAGCGACCCGCCTCGTGCCGGAACGGCGATGCGCCCCCGGAACCACACACGCCCCAGCGGTTTACACGCGTCGCTCGGAGGATCTAGAGTTGCCTCAGCCCGATGGGCTGCGGGGGAGGAAGAATCCATGGCCGAGCTGCCCGATGTGCGGTTCCTGACGGTCGCGGAGGTCGCGCAGATCATGCGCGTCTCGAAGATGACCGTCTATCGACTCGTCCACGCCGGCGAGCTGCCGGCCGTGCGATTCGGCCGCAGCTATCGGGTGCCGGAATCGGCGGTCACAGAGGTCGTGCAGCGTCCGGCCGCCGACGTCGGCTAGACTTATCCGAGGCATTTTTTTCGTGCCTCGTTCCCGGGCGTAGGCCACTCTGTGCCCAGACCGCTGATCTGTGAGGTTTTCCGTGGGTTCTGTCATCAAGAAGCGCCGCAAGCGCATGGCGAAGAAGAAGCACCGCAAGCTGCTTCGCAAGACTCGCCACCAGCGCCGCAACAAGAAGTAGGCGGCATCGACACCGAGCGCCTGTCCGTCGAGGACGGGCGCTTCGTGTTTCCGGATGGGCTTCGTGTTTCCGGATAGCCTGTAACGGTGAAGTCGATCTCCGTGCAGCAGCTGCGTGACCGCGAGGGCGTGCCCCTCATCGACGTCCGTGAGGTCGACGAGTTCGTCGGCGGTCACGTGCCCGGCGCCGTCAACATCCCCATGTCGACCATCGGCGAGCGTCTCGACGAGCTGCCCGATGTCGCGTTCGACGTGATCTGCCAGGCTGGCGGCCGGTCGGCACGGGTCGTGCAGGCGCTCGAGGCGCACGGCCACGATGCGACGAACGTCGACGGCGGCACCGGCGAATGGATCGCCGCGGGCTACCCGGTCGAGCGCTGAGCGCGGGTGTCGTCCTCGCCGCAGAGGCCCGCCCCCGCCGCGCCGCCTAGGATGAGATCGTGACCACCATCACCCTCATCGGCAAGGACGGCTGCCACCTCTGCGACGTCGCGCGCGGGGTCGTCGAGCACGTCCTCGCCGAGCTGTCCGAGGCGGATGCGGACCGCGTCGAGGTGGTCGAGCGGTCGATCCACGACGACGAGGCGCTGTATGCGCAGTGGTGGGAGAAGATCCCGGTCGTCCTCATCGACGACCGTCTTCACGCGCACTGGCGCGTCGCCCCGGAGAGACTGCGCGACGCGGTCCTGACGGCGGCGCAGAACGACGTCGAGGGAGCCGTCCGATGACGATCCGGCACATCGTGGCCTGGAAGCTCGCGACCGACGACGCGAGCGAGCGCGCCGAGCAGGCGCAGCGGATCACGGGCGACCTGCTCGCGTTGCGAGACGTGGTCCCGGGGATCCTCGACATCTCGGTGGGCCCCGACGTCGTGGGCGGAGGCAACTGGCACGTCGCGCTCGTCGCCGACTTCGCAGACGCCGAGGCGCTCGACGCGTACCAGGTGCACCCCGCGCACCAGGCGGTCGGCGGCTACGTCCGCTCCGTGGCCTCGGAGCGCGCGGCGGTCGACATCGAGCTCTGATCGGGACGAGGGGCTCAGGCGGCGGCGAGCCGTGGCAGCGGAACGGGAACGTAGCCGACGCGGCGACCCGACTCGTCGAACAGCGTTCCCATGCGCTTCGCGACGCGGGGCGTCATCCAGCGGTCGGCGACGCGGGCGTCCGGGGCGAGCTGCCGCAGACGGGACTCGATGGCGTCGAGCTCGTCGATCTCCCGCATCCAGAGGGTGATCACGAGGTTCGCCGGGCCGAGGGTCGAGGCGCACAGACGGACGGACGGCAGCTGTGACAGCCCGGATGCCAGCGACGCGAGGGAGTCCTGCGGCACCGTCACCCACAGGTTCACCGACGCGTTCCAGCCGACGACGTCATGCGCGAAGTCGGCGCGCATGCGCACCCAGTCCGAGCGCGCGAGCTGGGCCATCGTGCGACGGGCGAGGGGCACGGAGATGCCCACCTCGTCGGCGACCTCGCTCGCCGGACGGCGGACGTCGGCCTGCAGCGACTGGATGATCCGCTCGGTCAGCGGCGACGGGGCGATCGCCGCCTCCGACGACGCGCTGCGGCCGGCCTCCTCGACCCGGTCGCGCTGCGCCGGACGCAGCGCATCGAGGTCGTACTCCGAGCCCTCGCGGTACATGATGCGCACGAACCGCGTGCTCGTCGCGATGACTCCGGGAAGGGCCGCGACCTCCGCCGTGATGTAGTCGTCGATCATGCTGGGCGATGCCGCGGCGATGTTGACGGTCAGATCGCGGGGTCCCGATGTGCACTCGATGTTGAGCACCGCGGGCTTGGGGGCGAGTGCCGCGATCACCTCGGCGCGCCGTCCCGCCTCGCATCGGATCTCGATGACCGCATGGCTGGAACGCAGCCGCTGCCCTCTCGGGGAGTAGGCCTGCATGCGCTCCGGCAGCACGTAGCAGGTCGTCCATGCGAGTCCGGCGTCGGTGAGTCGCGACCATCGCCGGGAGAGCGTGGACGCGTCGGTGCGCAGTGCAGGGCCGAGCGCGCTCCAGGGGGAGCGAGGGGCGATCTGCAGGGCGTTGATGAGCTGGAAATCGAGATCGTCGAGCATGCCCGTCCCTTCGCCGGCGTCCGGCAGGATCCGATCGCCGTGTGCCAATCATGCATCATGCCGCTCTCATATGCGTTTATCGTGCACATTCGAGAACAGATTCCTCTCTTTCGCCCGATTTGATTCAGTCTGATGCGAGCCACCCGAGTTCCTCCGTTCCGCATTCCGGGCATCCGAAAGCAAGGAGAGTCATGTTCGCTGTCAGACGTTCCCTCGCCACCACGGCCGCGCTGGGCGCGGTGGTCCTCACGCTGAGCGCCTGCTCCGGAGGTGCCGGCGGCACCTCCGCGGCGGAGCCGGTCGAGGGGGGCACCGCGACATTCGCCGTCGCCACCGCGTTCGGCAGCTTCGATCCCAACATCACGGCGTCGGCGCCGGATGCGCGGGCGCTGCGCCAGCTGTACGACTCCCTCGTCGAGCTCGGGCCCGACGGCGAGCTCCATCCGTGGCTGGCGACCGACTGGCAGATCAGCGACGACGGCCTGCAGTACACGTTCTCGCTGCGGGACGACGTCGTCTTCCACGACGGCACCCCGTTCGACGCCGAGGCGGTCTGCTACAACCTCGATCGCATCGTCGCCCCGGAGACCGCGTCGCTCTACGCCATCGCTCTCATCGGCCCCTACCTGTCGTGCGACGCGATCGACGCGTCGACCGCTGTGGTCACCCTCTCCGCCCCGTACACGCCGTTCCTCCCGAACCTCTCCACGCCGTTCCTGGGGCTGGTCTCCCCGACCGCCGCGGAGGCCGCGGGGGTGGACGGCTTCAGCGCCGAACCGGTGGGGACCGGTCCCTTCCGTTTCGTCTCGCACGCTGCGGACAGCGAGCTCGTGCTCGAGCGCAACGAGGACTACGACTGGGCCCCGGAGACCGCCGAGCACCAGGGGCCGGCGTATCTGGAGGGACTGACCTTCCAGATCATCACCGACGCGACCGTGCGCCTGGGATCTCTGCGCAACGGCGACGTCCAGGGCATCGGCGACGTTCCCGCGCAGGAGGTGGCCGGCGTCGAGCAGGACGACACGCTCAGCTACTACGCGCAGGAGCAGTCGGGGGCCGCCTTCCAGTACTTCTTCAACGTCACCCGCCCGCTCCTGCAGGACACGGCGGTGCGGCGGGCGATCGCGGCTGCGATGGACATCGACTCGGCGTTGCAGGCGACGTACTTCGGCGCGTACGAGCGCGCCACCGCGCCCCTCTCGCCCCCCACCGCCGGCTTCGACGAGGAGCTCGAGCCGATCCCCTTCGACCCGGAGGCGGCGGCGGACGCGCTCACTGCGGCGGGGTGGGAGCCGGGCGAGGACGGCATCCGCGAGAAGGACGGCGAACGCCTGAGCATCTCCGTGCTCGAGTTCACCCCCAGCTATGACAGCCGTCTCGAACTGGTGGAGTTCCTCCGCCAGAACCTCCGGGACGTCGGTGTCGAGCTGATCATCGACGCCCAGGGCGCCGAGCTCGCCGACACGTACGCCTCCGGCGACTACGACCTGGTCACCACGAGCTTCGTCGCCGTCGACCCGGTCATCCTGAGCACGATCTACAGCTCGGCGTCGTACTTCGACATGGCGCGGATCGACAGCCTCGACGCGAAGCTCGTTCAGGCGGAGCAGACGCCGGCAGGTCCCGAGCGCGACGCGCTGTACAGCGAGATCCAGGCGACGGCGATCGACGAGGCCTACTCGATCCCCGGCTATGTCGGGGCCTACCGCGTCGCGACGGCGACATCCCTGCAGGGTCTGGGATTCGACGCCGCAGCGTATCCGCAGTTCTACGACGCGTACCTGGCCGACTGAAGCAGCCGGTGCCGGAGCGCCCGATGCGGCGCCCCGGCACCGGCCCACGGAGAGGAGATCCGGATGCTGACAGTGACGCTGAAGCGCGTGCTCGCCGCGGTGCCCACGATCCTCGGGGTGTCTGTGGTCATCTTCCTGATCCTGCGGCTCGTCCCCGGCGACCCGGTGCAGGCGATGCTCGCAGGCTCCCCGGCGACCCCCGAGCGCATCGCGGAGCTGCGTGAGCAGTTCGGCCTGGAGCGACCCGTGCTGGTGCAGTACGTCGACTTCCTCGCCGCGGCGCTCACCGGCGACCTGGGCACCTCGTTCACCACGCGACAGCCGGTGGCCGGGATGATCGCCGAGCAGTTCCTGCCGACGCTCCAGCTCGCGCTCGCGGCGACCGTGTTCACCGCCGTCGCGGGAATCGTGTGCGGCACCCTCGCCGCCGCCTTCCCGAACACCCCGCTCGACGGCGCCATCCGCGTGTTCAGCCTGCTCGGCACCTCGATGCCGTCGTTCTGGATCGGACTCATGCTCATCATGCTGGTCTCGTTTCAGCTCCAGCTGCTGCCGGCCACCGGCACGGAGGGCATCGAGCGTCTGATCCTGCCCGCGCTCGCGCTCGGGCTCTCGTCGGCGGGGGTGGTCACCCGGCTGGTGCGCAACAACATGCTCGAGGTGATGGGAGAGAGCTTTGTGTCGGCCCTCCACGCCAAGGGCATGAGCCGGCGCACCGTGCTCTTCCGGCACGTGCTGCGCAACGCCGTCCTGCCGACCATCACGATCGTGGGTCTTCAGATCGGCGCCCTGCTGGCCGGCGCCGTGATCGTCGAGACGGTGTTCGCGCGCCAGGGCCTCGGGCACCTCCTCACCAGGGCGGTGGCCTCGAACGACTACCCCGTCATCCAGGGCATCGTGCTGGTCATCGCCGTCGCGTACATCGTCATCAACATCGTCGTCGACGTGTCGTACGCCTATGTCGATCCCCGCATCCGGTCCACGATCACCGCAACGCGCTAGCAGGAGAAGGAGCTTCGTATGCATCCAGACGGCATCCCGGTCCTGTACACCGCCGATCGTCTCCTGCACACCGATCCGGTGCGCACGATCGCCGCCGGCGGCGTGCTCGCGCGCGGCGGCGTGATCGAGTGGGTCGGGCCGATGCCGGAGTTCGACCCCGGTGCGCACCCCGGCCCACTCGCACGGGAGGACCTCGGCGACCTGACCCTCATGCCCGGGCTCATCGACGCCCACGTGCACCTCGGTTTCGACGGGGGCGCCGATCCGGTGGGGCGGATGACGTCCGAGAGCGACGTGCAGCAGGTGATCCTGATGCTCGCGAGCGCCCGGGAGCTTCTGGAGGCCGGTGTCACGACCGCACGCGACCTCGGCGCTCGTGGATACCTCGACGTGGCGGTACGCCGCGCCGTCGACGAGGGCACCGCCGAGGGGCCTCGGCTGCTCACCGCCGGTGCTCCGCTGACCGTCACCGGCGGTCATTGCTGGTTCATGGGAGGCGAGGTCGACGACGAGGACGGGGCGCGTCGGATGGTGCGCCAGCACCACAAGATGGGTGTGGATCTCATCAAGGTGATGTCGACCGGGGGGTACATGACCTCCGGCTCGACGCCGTGGCGTGCGCAGTTCACCGCGCGGCAGCTGCGGGCGGTCGTGGAGGAGGCCCATCACCTCGGCAAGAGGGTCGCCGCGCACTGTCACGGCATCGACGGCATCCGTCAGGCGCTCGCCGCCGGCGTGGACACGCTCGAGCACTGCTCCTTCATGTGCGCCGACGGAAGCACGGAGGTCGACCCGGAGCTCGTCGCCGCGATCGCCGCGTCCCCCGTCTACGTCTCGCCGACCATGAACTCCGACGTGCGCACCGCGATGGCCTCCGGGACGTGGGTGTCGCCCGTCGGGGAGCTCCATCGCCGAGGTGCACGGATCATCGCGAGCACCGATGCCGGCGTCGGGCACACCTCGCATCGCGACTACGCCGCTGCGCTCGAGGCGCTCGAAGAGGCGGGCATGCCGATCGACGCCGTGCTCGCGGCCGCCACGAGCCGCGCCGCCGAGGCGCTCGGCCTCGACGCGGTGACCGGGCGCCTGGTCGCGGGACTCTCGGCCGACCTCATCGCGGTCCCCGGCGACCCCGCGTCCGACCTGCGCGTCCTGCGTTCTCCGCGCCTGGTCGTCGCCCGCGGCCGGCGCCTCGTTCCGCGTCCCCGGGCACTGTCTCACGTCGAGCCCTCGCTGACGGGGCTACGGGCATGAGCGGGCTCGCCGCGGTCGCCGCCCAGGTCGGCTCGGTCACCCGCGAGTGGTCGCGTCCCCGGCGCCCCACTCTCGACGGGGTGCTCGTCGGGCTCTCGGGGGCATGGCTGCTGGTCCTGGCCGTCGCCGCTCTCGCTCCCGGCCTGCTCGCCCCGGGGGACCCCGAGACACTGCATCCGACCCGAGTGCTCCAGCCGCCCGGGCCCGATGCCCCGCTCGGCACCGAGCAGTACGGCCGATCGGTCTACCTGCTGCTCGTGCACGGAGCCCGTACCGCGCTCACGATCGGAGTCGCAGCGACCCTCCTCGCCGTGGTCGCCGGCAGCCTCGTCGGTCTCGTCGCCGGCTATGTCGGCGGCATCGTCGACGCCCTGATCGGGCGGGTTCTCGACGTCATGATGGCGCTGCCGGGGGTGCTGCTCGCCCTCGTCATCACCGCCGCCGCCGGGCCGTCCGTGGGCGTGCTGATCCTCTCGGTCGCCACCGCGTTCATGGCCGGGTTCGCGCGGGTCATGCGCGGTCAGGTCATCTCCACGCGCAGCCGGCTGTTCATCGAGGCCGCGCGCGCGACCGGGATCGGCCCGGGGCGCATCCTCTTCCGGCACGTCCTGCCCAATGCGTCCGCACCGGTCGTCGCCCTCGCGACGATCGCGGTGGGAGAGGCGATCCTCGTGGCCGCGGCGCTGAGCTTCCTCGGTCTCGGACCGCGCATGGACGTGCCGGACTGGGGACAGCTCCTCGCGTCCGGTCAGGCGTTCCTGCGGCAGTCGTGGTGGGTGTCCACCTTCGCCGGCGTCATGATCTCGCTCACGGTGATCGCGATCGGACTCGCCGGAGACTGGCTGCGCGATCGGGCGGACCGATGACCGCGCCCGTGCGCGGAGAGCCGTTGCTCTCGGCCGAACGACTCACCGTCCGTCTCGCCCGGCACGCCCACTCCGGGCCTGCGCTCGTGGAGGACGTCTCGTTCGAGATCGGCCGGGGAGAGATCGTCTGCCTGGTCGGCGAATCCGGCTCGGGCAAGTCGGTGACCGCGCGCACCCTCATGGGACTGACCGCTCAGGATCGCTCTCTCGCGGTGTCGGGCGGGCTGCGGTTCGCCGGCGAGGTCCTCGACGCGGCCGGTCTCGCACGGCTGCGCGGACGCGAGCTCGCGATGGTCTTCCAGGAGCCCATGAGCTCGCTCGATCCGCTGTTCACGATCGGGTCGCAGCTGACGGAGTCCCTGCGCCGCCGGCACGGTGGGCTGCGGCCCGCCGAGCGACGCGAACGCATGCTCCGCCTGCTCGCCGACGTCGGCATCCACGACGGCGAGCGAGTGCTGCGCAGCCACCCGCACGAGCTGTCCGGCGGCATGTGCCAGCGCGTCATGATCGCGTCGGCGCTCGCCGCCGAGCCGGAGCTGCTGATCGCCGACGAGCCCACGACCGCCCTCGACGTGACGGTGCAGGCGCAGATCCTGGAGCTCATCGACCGCCTCCGCACGGAGCGCGGGATGGCGGTGCTGCTGGTCACGCACGACATGGGCGTGGCGGCCGAGATCGCCGACCGCGTCGTCATCATGTACTCCGGCCGGGTGGTCGAGGACGCCGCGCCGCGGGACGCCTTCTTCGACGCGCGGCATCCGTACACGCGCGGGCTGCTCGAATGCATCCCGCCGCTCACCGGGGAACGCGGCCGATTGACGACCATCCCCGGAATGGTCCCCGACCCCGCCTCCCGCCCGTCCGGGTGCTCGTTCCATCCGCGATGCGCCCTGGCGACCGACCGGTGCCGCACCGACGATCCCGCGCCCGTGGGCGAGCCCGGCCGCCGCTACGCCTGCTGGCACCCGCTCGGTGTGCGCGAGCCGATGGAGGTGAACGGATGAGCTCCCCGCTCCTCTCGCTCGAGGACGTCTCCAAGCACTACCCGGTGGCCGCCGGACGCGGCCGGCGCGGGACCCGCGGCCACGTGCGTGCCGTCGACGGGGTGAGTCTGGACATCCTGCCGTCCGAGACGTTCGCGCTGGTCGGCGAGTCCGGCTCGGGAAAGTCCACCCTCGGTCGGGCGGCCCTCCGTCTGATCGACGTGACCTCCGGCGCCGTCCGGTTCGACGGTCGCGACGTCACCGGGCTCCGCGGCGCTGCGCTGCGCCGGGTGCGTCCGAGCATGCAGGCCGTGTTCCAGGATCCGCTCGGATCGCTGAACCCCCGTCTGACGGCGGGCGCGATCGTCGCCGAGCCCCTCGCGGTCCTCGGCGGGCTGCGCGGCAGCGAGCTCGACGATCGGGTCGACGAGCTGTTCCGCTCGGTCGGCCTCGACCCCTCGCGTCGGGCATCGCGCCCGCGCGCGCTGTCGGGCGGGCAGCGGCAGCGGGTGAGCATCGCGCGCGCCATCGCGCTGCGACCGCGGCTCGTGCTCGCCGACGAGGCGGTCTCGGCCCTCGACGTTTCGGTGCAGGCGCAGATCGTCAACCTGTTCGCCGATCTGCGGGAGAGCATGGGGCTCGCCTACCTGTTCATCGGGCACGGGCTGCCGGTCGTGCGTCACATCGCCCAGCGTGTGGGGGTGATGTACCTCGGTCGCATGGTCGAGACTGGAGCGGTGGACGAGGTGTTCGACGACCCGCGGCATCCGTACACCCGGGCTCTCATCGCGGCATCGCCCGTGCCCGACCCGCGCGTCGCACGCGAGCGGATCGTCCTGGGCGGCGAGCCTCCGAGCCCGGTCCACCTGCCCAGCGGATGCCGCTTCCGCACGCGCTGCCCGATCGCCCGAGACGTCTGCGCCCGGGAGGCGCCGCCGATCGTCCGCCTGAGTCCCACGAGGAGTGTGGAATGCCATCTGGCCGCCTAGGCGAGACCCTCGTCGTCCCGTTCGTCCCCGACGACGTGCCTGAGCCGCTCGTGCCGCTCGTGCCGGCCGGGGTGCTCGAGCGGTGGCGTTCCGCCGATCGCGGCGTGCATGCGCCGCGTCTGGTCGCCGTCACCGGCCCGGACGGCTGGTCGGGGGCGGCGCTCGTGACCGCGCGCCCGCACACGGCCTACCTGAAGGTCGTCGACGCGGTCGGCGACGTGGCCGCCGTGGTCGAGGCGGTGGTGGCCCTTGCCCGGACCGAGGGCTGCGCGCAGGTCAAGTGGGAGGGCTGGACCGTCACGGCAGCGGATGCGGCGCGCGCCGGCTTCGCGCCGCTCCAGGCGCCGCTCGCCGATGCCGGCGACACGGGCGGCCTCACCACCGGCTACGTGCGGTGGCTGGGCGGCGCGGCGGTCGTCGAGCCGCCGTACTACCGGCAGACCACCGACTTCTCCTGCGGCGCCGTCGTGGCGCTGGTCGCGCAGGTGCAGGCCGGCGCCGTGGACCGCGCCGAGATCGACCGTCCCGCGGAGCTCACGCTCTGGCGCGCCGCCACCAACTTCAACGCGTGCGAGCCGGTGGGCCTCGGCGTGGCGGTGCGGCGGGCCTGGCCGGCCTCCCCGGTGACGATCGCCCTCGACGTGGATCGTCCGGTGATCCTCGAGGTCTACCCCGAGGCGGATCGCGAGTGGCGGGCCGTGCTGCAGCGCGAGTCGCGCGCGGAGGCCGGGCGCCTGGGCGTGCCCATCGACGCGGAGCGCCTCTCGGTCCCCCGTCTGCGTGCGGCGCTCGGGAAGGGCGAGCAGGTGCTGCTCCTGATCTCGCTCGCGACGATGCAGGGCTTCCCCGTTCCGCACTGGGTGCTCGCGCACGGCACGCTGCCCGGAGCGGTCGTGGTCGAGGACCCGTGGGTGCACGTGGCGGCGGGGGAGACCTGGGTCGACGCGCATCTGCTGCCGGTTCCCGACGACGCGCTCGAGGACATGGCCGCGTGGGAGGGGGACCGGTTCCGCGGCGCGGTGCGCATCGGGCCGCCCGAGCGCGCGACGGGCGGCGCCGGGTGATCGGACGCGGCTGCTCGCCGGCGGGCGACCGCGCCCGGATCGGGCCCGGCCCCGGAGCCTAGACGCTCCGGGGCCGGGGGAGCGAGGGGTCGGCGTCGTCCGGGCCCTCGGCCGAGGGCGTCACGACGGGGATGGCCTGTGTGAACGTGCTCGCGCGCGCCTCCGCCTCGGCGCTGCCGGTGAACAGCCCCACCTCGGCGGTCTGCGTCGGCTCCGCGGTCGGATTCTCCTCGTGCTCGGTCATGAGCACCCGCTGCACCGGCAGCGCCGCGGGCATCGTCTGCTGCACCCAGGACACCATCGCCTCGCGGACGATGCAGCGCAGGTCGAACAGGGTCGGGGCGTCCTGCGCGGTCACGAGGATGCGCACCCGCACGAGGCCGCCGGTCGCCTCGGTGACCTGCAGCACGCTCGCCCTGCCGTCCCAGAGGTCGGTCTCGGCCAGCACCTTCTCGAGCTGCGCCCGCATCCGGCTCGGCGAGACGCGCCAGTCCAGGTCGAGCTCGATCGAGCCGAGCAGCTCCGATCCCTCGCGGGTCCAGTTCTGGAAGGGCGTCGTCGTGAAGTACGTGCACGGGAGCACGAGCCGGCGATCGTCCCAGAGGTCGAGCACGACATAGCTCAGCGTGATCTCGCCGACCCGGCCCCATTCGCCCTCGACCACGACGACGTCGTCGACGCGCAGGGCGTCGCTGAAGGCCAGCTGCAGACCCGCGATGATGTTCGCCAGCACCGACTGCGCGGCCAGGCCCGCGATGATCGACGCGATGCCCGCCGAGGCGAGCACGCTCGCGCCGAAGGCCTGCACGGCGGGAAACGTGAGCAGGATCGCGCCGGCCGAGACGATCACGATCAGGGCGATCGCGAGGCGGCGCACGATGAGGGTCTGGGTCCGGATGCGCCGCGCCACCCGGTTGTCGGGCACGTCGATGCGATACCGGCCGAGCGTGATGTCGGTGGCGAAGGTGAGGAGGGCGCCGAGCAGCCAGGCGGAGGCGACGATCACGAGGATCGTGAAGGTCTGGTCGAGCGCCGGCACCCAGTCCCGGTCGGGGAACGCCACGGTGCACGCGATCCAGAGGGCGACGACGAGCACGAGCACGCGGAACGGGCGCCGTGCGCGCCGGACCAGACCGGCGGGCCACGCGCGTCGGCGGGCGGCGAGCCGCGTCGCGAGCGCGACGGCGACCGTCACCGCGAGCGCCGCCACGACGGCCACGGCGAGCGTGACGGCGAACTGGAGCCAGGGGTCGAGCATGGGTCTCCTCACGACGGGACACCCACGCTAGACCTCGCCCCTATGCGTGCGGGGCCGGCTCGACAGACGGCTCCGCGGTCGGGATACTGTGCGCGGGCGTGCGTGCGTCGTCGTCGATTCCGGTGGACGCGGTCCGCGTACCGATTCGCTCTGAGCGTCGATGTGGCGGCGATCAGCACCGGGTCCGGCCGGAGGGGCAGGGTGCGCGAGGCGAGAAGCGGGGTGGGACCGCGGGAGGAACGCCGTCTCGCTGTTCCTTCCGCGAGCCGACCGGGCGGGCGATGACCGGGGCGGCCTCGAGCGCGACCCGCACCGCGTCGCCGTGCTCGACGTACGCCGTGGGGTGTCGCCGGGCGCACGGGGGCATCGGATGCGGGGAACGGGCAGAGCCTACGGGGCGAGACGGGTCGGGCCGCGGAAGAGGTAGGTGACCTCGCGGATGGAGGACTCGCCGAGCAGCAGCATCAGCACGCGGGCAAGGCCCATGCCGAACCCGCCGTGCGGCGGCGCGCCGTAGCGGAAGAAGTCGAGGTAGAAGTCGAGGTGCTCGGGATCGAGGCCCTTCTCCCTCGCCTGCTCGATCAGCACGTCGACGCGGTGCTCGCGCTGCGCGCCGGTCGTGATCTCGACGCCCTTGAACAGCAGGTCGTAGCTGCGGGTCAGCCCGGTCTGCTCGTCGCGCATGTGGTAGAACGCGCGGATCTCGGGGTGGTAGTCGGTGACGAACACGAACTGGTGGCCGTACGTCTCCTCGACGTAGGCCGCGATCTGACGCTCGCCCTCGGGGTCGAGGTCGCCGTCGGTGCGGGGGATCTCGTAGCCGCGCTTCGCGACGATCTCGCGCGCCTCGGCGAGCGGGATGCGGGGGAAGGGGATGGCGGGCACCTGCACCTCGAGGCCGAACAGCTCCTCGATCTCGGCGCCGTGCTTGTCCTTCACGGCCTGGAACGCGAACTGCAGCAGCTCCTCCTGCATCCGCGCGACGTCCTCGTGCGAGTCGACCCAGCTGATCTCCGCGTCGATCGAGGTGAACTCGGTCGCGTGCCGGCTCGTGAAGGAGGGGTCGGCGCGGAAGGCGGGGGCGATCTCGAAGATCTTGCCGAACCCGGCGACCTGCGCCATCTGCTTGAAGAACTGCGGGCTCTGCGCGAGGTAGGCCGTCTTGTCCTCGAAGTAGGGCACCTCGAAGAGCTCCGCGTTCGACTCCGACGGCGACGCCATCAGCTTCGGCGAGTGCACCTCGATGTAGTCGCGCTCGATCCAGTAGGTGCGGAGGGCGTGCTCGAGGGTCGTCTGCACCCGGAAGATGAGGTTGTTGCGACGCTGGCGCAGGTCGAGGAAGCGCCAGTCCATCCGCTTGTCGACGCTCGAGTCGGCCGCGATCGGCGTCTCCGGGTTCGCGGCGGCCGCGATCTCGAGCCGCGCGATCCTCACCTCGACGCCGCCGAGCTTGACGCGCTCGTCGTGCTTCAGCTCGCCGGTGACGGTGAGGAAGGTGCCGGTCGCGAGATTCGAGATCGTCTCGGTCAGGGCGAGGGATGCGGCGGCGCCCGCATCCGCGTCCTCGGCGAGCTCGCGGGTCGCCGGGTTCACCAGCTGCACCGCGCCCGTCTCGTCGCGAAGGATGACGAACTGCACCTTCTTCTGG
Source organism: Microbacterium sp. 18062 (assembly GCF_902706225.1). Lineage (GTDB taxonomy): Bacteria > Actinomycetota > Actinomycetes > Actinomycetales > Microbacteriaceae > Microbacterium. The sequence goes on along the minus strand of NZ_CACSKB010000042.1, from coordinate 19,442 downwards.
TCACGGACGGTCTCGACCCACCCGGACACCGTGACGGTGCCGGCCGGCAGGGACTTCAGCTGCTGTACGAGGACGCGTTCGCTCACGAGGGACCAGTCTACGGGGGCGTCGACCGGCGACGAGGGCGCCGTACGATGGCGAGGTGAGCGGATCGCGGCCGGGCGACGACCCCGGCGTCTACACGATGCCTCCGGAGGCCTTCCGGGTCGGGCCGCAGGTGCCGTCCGCATCGGCCGAGCAGGAGACCCGCGCCAGCGCCGAGTCCCCTGCGGAGCGCGAGCCCCGCAGGCCGGCGACCGAGCGTCCGGCGCGTCGTCGCAAGGGCTGGGACATCGCGCTGACCGTCGTGCTGCTGCTCCTTCTGATCGCCGCGGCGGTGGTCGCGTCCGGGTACGCGCTCCTCGTGGGGCTCTCCGACGAGGCGTGCGGCGGCGCGGGACGGATCTGCCAGGACGGGCTGTTCGAGATCGGGGTCTGGGTATCGTTCACCGCACCCTGGCTCGTGGTGGCGCTGGCGCTGTTCGTCGGGGCGGTGCTGCTGGTGGTCCGTCGGCGGGGGTTCTGGGTGCCGCTCGCCGGTGCCGCCCTGATGGCCGCGCTCTGCCTCCTCGGCGCCTTCCTCGTCTGGGCCGCGACCTGAGCCCCGGGGCTGCGGCCCGCGCTCGTCCCCCCGCGCCCGCTCACAGCGGCGGTTCACCTTCGGGCCGTACCCTGTGCTCAGCAGCGCCCGCTCCTGCGTGGCGTGCCGATCACCGAGCCCCCGATGAGGACACCCGATGACCGACACCGCAGTGCACGCCCGCGCCGACGAGGGATCCTGGCTGACCTCGTTGATGGACATGATCGTCTCCCTCATGGAGGTGATCGGTCCGGTCGGCGCCGGCATCGCGATCGCGCTGGAGAACCTCTTCCCGCCGCTGCCGAGCGAGGCGATCCTGCCGATGGCGGGGCTCACCGCGAGCCGCGGCACCTTCACCCTCGCCGAGGCGCTCATCTGGACGACGCTGGGATCGCTCGTGGGCGCCTTCGCTCTCTACGGCATCGGTGCCTGGCTCGGCGTCGACCGCCTCCGCCGCATCGCGGCGAAGATCCCGCTGCTGCATCCGGAGGACATCGACCGCACCGTCGCCTGGTTCACCCGGCACGGTGGCAAGGCCGTCTTCTTCGGCCGCATGATCCCCATCTTCCGGAGCCTCATCTCGATCCCGGCGGGTGTCACCCGGATGCCCCTGTGGAAGTTCGGCCTGCTGACCGGGGCCGGCAGCCTCATCTGGAACACGATCTTCGTGCTGGCCGGCTTCTTCCTCGGTGAGGCGTGGCCGATCGTCGAGCGCTACGCCGACGTGCTGCAGTACATCGTCATCGCCGCGGTCTTCGTCGGCGTCGCCTGGTTCCTCTACGTGCGCATCCGGTCGCTCCTGCGCCAGCGCGGCGAGCCCGACCCCGCCGCCGACTGAGTCTCAGGGCGGGCGTTCAGGCAATCCAGAGAACCCTCCCACGTAGACTTGGCGAGTGCCCGCCGACCGCCTTCATCTCGTGCGCCATGGGGAGGTCCACAACCCCTCCCGCGTGCTCTACGGGCGTCTGCCGAACTTCCGGTTGAGCGTCGCCGGCCGTCTCATGACGCGACAGGCCGCGGAATACGTGCACGGTCTTGAGCGCCCCGTGACGGCGCTGGTCTGCTCGCCCCTCCAGCGTGCACGCGAGTCGGCCGAGCCGTTCACCGAGATCTTCGGCCTCGAGCCGGTCGTCACCGAGGACGTCATCGAGCCGACGAACGTCTTCGAGGGGCGGCGGATGAAGCGCGCGCTGATGAACCCGCTGAACTGGCGACACCTCGCCCGTCCCGAGGTGCCGAGCTGGGGCGAGCCCTACGCGCAGGTCGTCGAGCGGATGCAGCGCGCCATGGGCCGCGCCTGGGACGCCGTGCCCGCGGGCGACGTCGTGATCGTCAGCCACCAGCTGCCGATCTGGGTCACCCACCTCGCCGTCGCGGGGGAGCCCCTCCGGCACGACCCGCGCAGGCGCCGCTGCGCCCTCTCGAGCGTCACCACCTTCGCGGGCGGTCCCGGCGCCTGGCGCGAGGTCGGCTACGCGGAACCCGCGACCGCCGCGGGCAGCATCGACGTAGGAGCAGTATGAGCATCCGGAAGCGCCTCGGGCGCGCCGCATCCGTCGCTCTCGTGGGGATCCTCGCCGCGGGGCTCGCCGCGTGCACGAACGACACGCTCGCCGACCAGTACCGCGAGGGATCGAACAAGGGGTACATCGGCGCCGACGGGTTCCAGGTCGTCGAGATCCCCGAGTCCGAGCGCACCGATCCGGTCGTCTTCTCGGGCGTCACCGACACGGGCGAGACCATCACGAGCGAGGACGTGGCCGGCGACGTCGTCGTCGTCAACTTCTGGTACGCCGCCTGCGGGCCGTGCATCGTCGAGGCGCCGCGGCTGGAAGAGGCGTACCAGGCGGTCGCCGACGAGGCGGTCACCTTCCTCGGCCTCAACACCTACGACCAGGCGGCGACCGCCCTGGCCTTCGCGCGGGACAACGGGGTCAGCTATCCGAGCATGCTCGCGGTCGACGACCGCGAGCTGAAGCTCGCCTTCGTCGACGCGACGCCGCTGAGCGCGACCCCCACGACCCTCGTGCTCGACGCCGAGGGCCGTGTCGCCGCCCGCATCGTCGGCGAGCTGTCGGCACCCAGCATCCTGACGACCCTCGTCCGCGACGCGCTCGCCGAGACCTCGTGAGCGGCATCGTCGCGGAAGGAGCGCTCTGGCTGGCGGTCCCGCTCGCCCTCGCCGCCGGACTCGTGTCGTTCCTCTCGCCGTGCGTGCTGCCGCTCGTGCCCGGCTACCTGGGTTTCCTGGGCGGGCAGGTCGAGGGCACCGGCAAGGGCCGGGACAACGGTCGCGGCCGGCTGATGCTCGGCGTGCTGCTGTTCATCGCGGGCTTCACGGTCGTCTTCATGACCGTGGTCGTCCTCGGCGGCACGCTCGGCCGGTTCTTCCTCGAGTACGCCGACGTCATCACGCGTCTCCTCGGCGTCGTCGTGATCCTCCTCGGCCTCGTGTTCGTGGGGCTGTTCGGGTTCGCGCAGCGGACGCTCAAACCCGCCGTCCGCAGCCGGGTCGGCCTCGCCGGGGCGCCGCTGCTCGGCCTCGCGCTCGGCATCGGGTGGGCGCCGTGCATCGGCCCGACCCTCGGCGCCATCATCGCCGTGTCGTGGAACCTCGGCGACCCGGGTCGCGCCGCGGTGCTCGGCCTCGCCTACTCGCTGGGCCTCGGCATCCCGTTCCTGCTGCTGGCCGCGGGCTTCGGCTGGGCGTCCCGCTCGGTCGCGTTCCTGCGCCGCCACATCCGTGCCGTGAACATCCTCGGCGGGGTCCTGCTGATCGCCCTGGGCCTGCTCATGGTCACGGGCGTCTGGGGAGCCCTCATGTCCCACCTCCAGGGGGTGTTCGTCAATGTCCCGGCACCGCTCTGAGGGCTCCGACGGCTCTGACCGCTCCGACGGCGAGACGACCGATCCGCTCCGCCCCGCCGACCACGTCGACGGGCTCCCGGCGGCATCCGCGGGAGCATTCGACGGCGACGGCGTGACCTCGCCGCGGCTCGGACTCGTCGAGTGGCTGCGGTGGGGGTGGCGTCAGCTCACCAGCATGCGGACGGCCCTCGTGCTGCTGCTGCTGCTCGCGATCGCGGCCGTGCCGGGGTCGATCTTCCCTCAGCGCTCCGCGGATCCGAACGGCGTCACGCAGTTCCGCACCGACAACCCCGATCTCTTTCCGATCCTCGACGGGATCTCGCTGTTCGACGTGTACACGTCGCCGTGGTTCTCGGCGATCTACCTGCTGCTGTTCGTCTCGCTGATCGGCTGCGTGATCCCGCGCACGAAGCACCACTGGAAGGCCCTGCGTGCGCAGCCGCCGCGCACCCCCGCGCGTCTCGGCCGTCTCGACGACCACCGCGAGCGGGTGCTGACGCTGCCCGAAGGGGCGGATACGGCCGCCGCCGCCGAAGAGGCGATCGCGCTCGCCGAGACCCAGCTGCGCGGCGCCCGCTACCGGGTGCAGCGCTACGACGCGCGCGGGTCGCTCTCGGTGTCGGCCGAGCGCGGATATCTCCGCGAGACCGGCAACCTGCTCTTCCACATCGCGCTCGTCGGCGTGCTCATCGCGGTCGGCGTCGGCGGGGCGCTCACCTACACCGGTCAGAGGGCGATCGTGGAAGGGCAGAGCTTCGCGAACGCGCTGACCGACTACTCCTCGTTCAACCCCGGGCGCTTCGTCAACGCCGACAACCTCGCGCCGTACGCGATCTCGCTCGACCGGTTCGACCTGACCTACCAGCCGGCCGGCACCGTCGCGGCGGGCCAGGCGGGCGACTTCGTCGCGCACGTCACCACGCAGCTGCCCGGCCAGGAGCCGCAGACCGGCGAGGTGCGGGTGAACCATCCGCTCGACATCGCCGGCGACCGCGTCTACCTGATGGGCAACGGCTACGCGCCGACCATCACGGTGCGCGACGCCGCGGGCGAGGTCATCTTCCACGACAACGTGCCCTTCCTGCCGCAGGACACCAACATGACCTCGCTCGGGGTCGTGAAGATCGCAGACGGCCTGCCCGAGCAGCTCGGGCTCGTCGGGTTCTTCTACCCGACGGCGCAGCCGCTCACGACCGAGGCCTTCACCTCGGTGTACCCCGACCTGATCTTCCCGGTGCTGTCGCTCGACGTGTACTCCGGCGACCTCGGGATCGACGACGGCACGCCCCGCTCGGTGTACACGCTCGACACCGGCGACATGACGAAGCTCACCGGGCGCGAGACCGACCTCGAGTCGATCCAGCTGCTGCCGGGCCAGACCACCGATCTGCCGAACGGCCTCGGCACGATCACGTTCGAGAACGCCGCGGACCCCACCGCGAACGAGGTCACCGACGGCACGTTGGAATCGCTCTCGCCCGACGGCGACTTCGGCGGATCGGTCAAGCGCTTCGTGTCGCTCTCGATCCACCACGACGTCGGAGCCCCGTGGGTGCTGCTGTTCGCGGTGCTGGCGCTGTCGGGCCTGCTCCTCGCGCTCTTCGTGCCGCGTCGACGCATGTGGGTGCGGGTGACGCCCGAGGCCGGCGCCCTCCGCATCGAGTACGCGGCGCTCGCCCGCGGCGAGGATCCGCAGCTCGCCGTCGCCGTCGACCAGCTCTCCGCCCGCCACGGCTCCGCGGCCGCCGCGGCGCTCGGTGCGGAGGACGCGGAATCCGGACCCGCCACGGAGCCTGCGCCAACCGCCGAGCCCGGGCAAACCGCATCCGACGACCCGCCGTCCCGGCCGACCTCGAAAGTAGACTGACGCCATGACCGAACAGCTCTCGCTCGACGACGTCTCGCTGCTGCTGGTCTGGACGGCCATCGCGATCTACGCGATCGCGTTCGTGGCCTACGCGATCGACCTCGCCCGGCGCTCCGCGCAGGCGGCGGACGCCCAGGACGCCGTGGTGCGCGAGCGCGAGCTCGTCGGCGCCCGCGGCGAGACGATCGCGCAGGTGCGGGCGAGCGAGGACGCGGCCGCCGCATCCCTCTCCGCACGGGGCCGCGACCGCGCGCGGCCGCTCTGGGCGAGGATCGGCACCTCGCTCACCTGGCTAGGGTTCCTCTTCCACCTCGGCGCGACGGTGACGCGGGGCATCGCCGCCGAGCGCGTGCCGTGGTCGAACATGTACGAGTTCGCGATGACGGGCACGCTGCTGATCGTCGCGGTCTACCTCGGGGTGCTGTTCCGCTACGACCTGCGGTTCCTCGGCGCGTTCATCACCGGCCTCGTCGCGGTGCTGATGGGCGGGGCCACGCTCTTCCACGTCGACGTCTCGCCGCTGTCGGACCCGCTGAAGAGCATCTGGCTCGTCATCCACGTCTTCGTCGCGTCGCTCGCGACGGCGCTGTTCGCGCTCGCGTTCGCCCTGTCGGTGCTGCAGCTGCTCCAGGCGAGGCGGGAGCGCAAGGCCGCAGCCGCCGAGGTGGGCCTGAGGACGGGGCCGGGGTTCCTGCGGCTCGTGCCGAGCGCCGACAACCTCGAGTCGCTCGCCTACCGCTTCGCGATCATCGGTTTCATCTTCTGGACGTTCACCCTCATCGCGGGGTCCATCTGGGCAAACGACGCGTGGGGCCGCTACTGGGGCTTCGACACGAAGGAGGTGTGGACCTTCGTGATCTGGGTGCTCTACGCCGGGTACATCCACGCGCGGGCGACCCGCGGATGGCGTGGCACCCGCTCGGCGTGGCTGTCGATCATCGGCTTCACCGCGGTGATGTTCAACTTCACGATCGTGAACATGTTCTTCAAGGGCCTGCACGTCTACAGCGGCCTGACCTGATCTGGTTGGCGTGGCGTGGCGTGGCGTGGGCTGGACTGGGCTGGTTGAGCTGCCTGGGGCTGGCTGAGTCGGCCGGGCTGGCTGAGGTGACCGGCAGAGCCGGTCGGGCGCGGACTGACCGGCTGAGGCACTTCCGCTCGTTGCCGCACGCCCTGGGACTCGAGCGTCCCCGCATCCGTGTCTCACTTATGCAGCCTCTGGGGGCAAAACACCTGCACAAGTGAGACACGCAGCGGTCAGTGAGACACGCAGCGGTCAGTGACACACGCAGCGGACACGGAGACACGCGCCTGGTCAGAGGGCGGATGCGGTGAGCAGCGCGCGGGCGGAGACCTTGCGGCGCTGGGCTACCACGATCGTCGTCGCCACCAGGGCGAGCGCCGCCCAGATCAGCATGCCGACCAGGCCCGCACCGACGCCGCCGGCCGGGGTGAGGGCCCCGAGCATCGCCGCGTAGGCGGGGAAGGCGGGCAGCAGCCCCGCAACCGCCGTGAGCACGCCCGGCACGGTCGAGACCACGCCGGTCGCGAGCGTCAGCGCGCCGACGACGGCGGCGATCCACCGGCCGGCGCCGCCGAACAGGGCGACGAGCGCCTGGTTCACCGCCGCGAACGCGATGCCCGCGGTGACGCAGAGCGCGGCGAAGAGCGACCACTCGGCCCAGTCGTAGGATGCGGCGACCTGCACCACGACCGCGACCAGCGCACCCTGCACGGCGCCGATGACGGCGGCCGGGGCGAATCCGCCCAGTGCGAGGAGGACGGATGCCTTGCGGCTGGACAGCGCTCGCGCGGAGACCGCCTGCAGCACGACGAACGACCCGAGCCCGCCGAACCAGAGCACGAGCACCGAGAGCAGGGGGACGGCCGAGACGCCGAAGAGATTCGTGCCCAGGCCCTCGGCCGAGACGGGGTCGGCGACGACCGTCGCCAGCTCCTGCGCCTCGTCGTCGGTGTAGGCGGGGATCTCCGCGACCGCTGCGCCGAGACCGTCGGCGAGCGTGCGGATGCCGTCGGCGAGCTGTGTGATGCCGGTCGCGAGCTCGCCCGCGCCCGAGGCCGCCTCGCCGGCGCCCTCGGCGAGGGCGCTCGCCCCGCCAGACAGCTGCACGGCGCCGCTGCGCAGCGCGGATGCGCCGGACGCGGCGGTCGACGCGCCCGCGGCCAGGGTCGTGGCTCCGCTCTGTAGCCCGGATGCCCCGGCGCTCAGCTGCGCGGCTCCGTCGCTCAGCGCCTGCACGCCGCCCGCGGCCTCCTGCGCGCTCGCAGTGAGCCCCTCCAAGCCCGTCGACACCTGCGCGGACTGGTCCGCCAGTGTCGAGAGCGCCGTGCCCAGGGCCGGCAGCTGGTTGATGCCCTCGAGGCCGGTCGCGATCTCGCCCGCCTGGTCGACGATGCCGGTCGCCGTCGGCAGGGCGTCCTGGGCGCTCTGCGCCGCCTGGTCGAGACCCGCGCACAGGTCGGGCGTGACCGACGGGTCGCACTGCGCGGCGAGGGCGGTGAGTCGGTCCGCCGCCTCCGTCAGCTGCTGGTTGATCGCGGTTCCGTTCGCCGCGACCTGGTTCGCGGCGTCGATCACGGCCTGCGGAACCTGCGGCAGATCGGACGGGATCTGCGCGGCGACCTGGCCGAGCGCGTCGCTGATCCGCCGGTTGCCCGCCGCCAGCTGGTCTCCTCCGTCGGCCCAGGCGTTGAGCCCGGTCGCCGCATCCGCCGTTCCCTGCGCCAGCGACGCCGCACCGCCGGAGAGCTCCGCCGCCCCCGTCGCGAGCTGCGTCGCGCCGGAGGAGAGCTGTCCGACGCCGCCGGACAGCTGCCCCGCACCGCCGGCGAGGCTGCTCGCACCGGTGGCGAGCTGCCCGGCTCCGTCGGCGAGCTGCCCCGCACCGTCGGCGAGCTGCGTCGCTCCATCGGCGGCCTGGCCGGCGCCGGTCGCGAGCTCGTCCGCCCCGGAGGCTGCCTCGCCCAGCTGATCGTGCAGGGTCGTGACGCCGAGCAGCACGTTCGTGAGGTAGGTCTTCGAGACCTCCGCCCCGAAGACGGATGCGGCGGTCTGGGCGATCTGCGCGGTGATCGCCTCGTCCACGATGCGCCCGTTCGGCGCGGTCTGCACCTCGATCGTCGCCTGCTCGGGCACGGCGCCCGGGGCGGTCGAGGTCGCCGCGGCGGAGAAGTTCTCCGGGATGGTGACGATCGCGGTGTAGGTGCCGTCGGCGAGCCCGGCGGCCGCATCCTCGTCGTTCGAGATGGTCCAGGAGACGTTGCTGTCGAGCGCGTCGGAACCGGCGACGAGGCCCCCGGCGAGCTGCCGCCCGAGCGGGGCGAGCTGCCCCTCGATCTCGACGGGCTCGTCGTCGTTCACGATCGCGGCGCTCATGTTGTCGAGGCGCTCGGTGGGGTTGTAGAGCGCGGCCACCAGGATGCCGCCGATGACGACGGGCAGCAGCAGCACGCCCACGATCGTGGCCCAGGTGATCGGCCGGCGCGTGCGGGAGCGTTCCACGGGGAGGGTCATGCGGGTACCTCCGTCAGAGGGGGAGCGGACGCGGGCTTCGCGGGATCGGATGGGGATGGCTCGGCGGCGCCGCCGGAATCGACGACGATCGTCGTGATGTGCGGGCGGAGCGCGGCGGTGAGCACCGACTCCGCCCGAGCGGCGTCTGCGGCGCCGGCGACGATCGTGAGCGGTGATGCGGCGTCCCCCGCGCGTTCGCGGAGCGGCACGGCGGCATCGCGCAGCAGCGCGGCGACCTCGGCGCGGGCGTCGCCCTCGAGCAGGTCCAGCCCGTCGATGACGACGATGCGCGTGTCGCCGTCCAGGGCGCGGCGCACCTCGTCGGCGGGCGACGTCGCGCCGGCCAGCAGGGCGACGCCGACGTGGGCGCGCACCCACGCGGCCCGGCCGGGGAGGAGATGCCCGGCGACACGGAGCAGCCCCGCGTCCGGGTCGACGCGACCCGCCACGGCGAGCGTCAGCGCGCGGCGCGCGGCGCGGGGGCCGGTGACGACGAGGCAGTGCCCGTGCTCGAGGCGGAACGTCGCTCCGTCGAGGAGCGTCACCGTGCCCGTCCGCCCGTCCCACGCGCGGACGGTGACGTCCTCCGCGGTGATCGCGGCGGGACGTTCCGGCCATCCCTCGAGCGCGAGCTCGCGCTCGACCGCCTCCCCCTCGATGTCGAAGTGGGGCAGAAGCCGGTCGAGCCGGCGCGGCATCCACCAGGCACGCTCGCCGAGCAGCGCCATGACGGCGGGGGTCAGTGTCATCCGCACCAGGAACGCGTCGATGACGATGCCCGCGGCGAGCCCGAGGGCGATGGGCTTCAAGCTCGAGTCGCCCTCGGGCACGAACGCGGCGAACACGGCGAACATGATCACGGCCGCGGCGGTGACCACGCGCGCCGAGGCGGTGAAGCCGCTGCGCACGGTGTCGATCGCCATGCGGCGCGTGGACCGCCCGCCGGCGGCACGGCGCGCGTGCACGAAGTCCTCGCGCATGCGCGAGACGAGGAACACCTCGTAGTCCATCGCGAGGCCGAAGAGCACGCCCATGAGCACGATCGGCATGAAGCTGATCACCGGTCCGACCTTGGCGACGTGCAGGAGGTCGGCGAACCACCCCCATTCGAACACCGCGGCGACGATGCCGAAGGAGGCCGCGACCGAGAGCAGGTAGCCGAGCGCCGCCTTGATCGGCACCCAGACGGAGCGGAACACGATCATGAGCAGGACGAGCGAGAGCCCGACGACGAACACGCCGAACGGGAGGAGCGCGGCGCCGAGGCGGTCGGAGATGTCGATGGCGACCGCGGTGAAGCCGGTCACCTGCAGGTCGACGCCGTACTCCTCGAGGAGGCGGTCGTGCTGCGCGCGCAGCTCCCGCACGAGCTCCGCGGTGGCGGGGTCGTCGGGCGCCGTCTCGGGCACGATCTGCACGATCCCGGTGTCGGCGGTCTCGTTCGGGGTGGCGAGGGCGACCTCCTTCACGCCGGGGATCCGGGCGATCTCGTCGCCGAGGTCGTCCATGAGCGTCACCGGGTCGTTCGAGGTCACGATCGTGCCGGTCATGATCAGCGGCCCGTTGGCGCCCGGCCCGAAGTGCTCCTCGGTGAGGTCGTAGGAGACGCGGGCGGGATCGTCCTGCGGCAGCTGGCCGGCGTTCGGCAGGGCGAGGGCGAGGCTCGCGGCCGGGATGGCGGTGACCCCGAGGGCGACGACGACCGCGACCGTCGTGACCACCGGATGCCGCGTCACGAGGCCGACCCATCGCGCGGCGAAGCCTCGGCGCGCGGGCGCGGCGCCCGCAGCCGCACGGGCGTCGCCCGGCGCGGTGGCGTCCGCGGTGTTCGGGATGCCCGCAGCTGTGCCGCCGCGGGCGGACGGGCGCCGCCGCCATCCGAGCACACGGCCCCCCACGAACCCGAGCAGCGCCGGGGTGAGGGTCACGGCGACGGCGACGGCGATCGCCACGGCGACCGCCGCGGCGACGCCCATCGTCGTGAGGAAGGGGATGCCGGCGAACCCGAGGCCGATGAGCGCGATCAGCACGGTGATGCCGGCGAAGACCACGGCTGAGCCGGCCGTGCCGGTCGCCCGGGCGGCGGACTCCTCCGGATCGACGCCGGCCCGGGTCTGATCCTGGTGTCTCGAGATGATGAAGAGCGAGTAGTCGATGCCGACGGCGAGCCCGAGCATGAGCGCGAGGAGCGGGGTGGTCGAGGAGATCGTCGCGAAGGCGGTGGCGACGAAGATCAGCGCCATCGACAGGCCGACCCCGAGGACGGCGGTGAGCAGGGGGAGCCCCGCGACCACGAACGACCGGAACGTGACGATGAGCACGAGCAGGGCGATCACGAGGCCCAGCAGCTCGGTGATCGTCACACCGGGAAGCGACACCGCGAACAGGTCGCCGCCGAGCTGCACCTGCGCTCCCTCGGGCAGCAGCGGCTCGAGCCCGGCGACCGTCTCCTCGAGATCTGTGCGCGTCTCCTCGGGCACGTCCGTGGCCTGGCCGTCGAACTGCAGACGCACGATGGCGGCGGCCGCGTCGTCGGAGATGCTGCCCTGCACGGTGTCGCCGTAGGGATCGGTGACCGCGAGCACGCCGTCGAGGCCCTCGATGTGCGTGATCGTCTCGTCGACGGCCGTGCGGTAGACCTCGGCGGTGACGGACTCGCCGGGGGCCGCGACGACGATGAACTGCGCATTGGTGCCGCTGACCTGGGGGAAAGTGCGGTTCAGCTGCTCGAGCCCGGCCTGCGACTCGGTGCCCGGGATCGAGAAGCTGTCGTCGGTGCCCTCGCTGAGCACCGCCATCGCGCCGCCGGCCAGCACCAGCACCACCACCCAGCCGACGAGCACGCGCCACGGATGACGGAACGACCAGCGGCCGAGCGAGTACAGGAGCGTGGACATGGGCGTCTCCGAGGCTGCGGATGTCGGCGGGGTTCGATACAGAATCGTATCGGATACGAGTGTGTATCCTAGGGGCGAGGCCGTCCTGAAGCCTGAGCGGTCGGTGACAGCCCCGAGCGATCGGTGCAGCCACGCTGCGGTGGCGAGAGGAGTCGTGCATGTCGCAGCCCTCCGCGACGCGCAGCCGGGAGAACACCCGTGCGCGGCTCGTCGACGCCGCATCCGAGGTGTTCGCCGAATCCGGACTCGAGGGCGCCTCGGTGGAGGCGATCTGCGAGCGCGCCGGGTTCACGCGGGGCGCCTTCTACTCGAACTTCGGCTCGAAGGAGGAGCTGCTCCTGGCCCTGATGCGCCGGATCGCGGAGGAGAAGCTCGCCCGGGTGGTGCGGCGTGTGAGCGAGCTCGGCCCGGAGCAGGATCGCCCGCGCGACCCCGCCGCCGTCGTCTCTCAGGTGCTCGACGTGGAGCACGACGAACGCGCGACCACGGTGCTCATGAGCGAGATCCGCACGAACGCGATGCGCGACCCGCAGCTGGCCGCAGCCTACCTCGCGTGGGAGGCGGCGATGGTCCACAGTGTCACCGGCATCATCCTCGACATCGCCGAGGCATACTCCCTGGTCCTGCGGATGCCGGCCGAGGACGCGGGGCGGCTCATCATCGACAGTTGGGACGCCAACTGCATCCATGCCGCGATCGCGGAGCTGACGCCCGAGCAGACGGCGCGGTTCGTGACCGAGCGCACCGCCCTGCTCGCGACGGTCATCGCGGACCCCGCCGCCCGCTGACGGCGGCTGCCGCTCCCTGCGCCTGGGCGCAGCGCCCGGGCGCGCGGGTCAGCTCGCGAGCCGCGCGTGGCAGCGCTCGAGGCGGGCGAGCCACCATCCGCGGCGCTCCGCGGACGCCGCGTGGGCCCGGAGCAGGTCGGGGTCGGCGACGGCCCGCCGCGCCTCGACGGCGCCCTCGTGGGCGCGCAGCGGCTCGGCGGTGACGTCCGCCGCGAGCAGCGAGGCCGTGCCGAGCCCGCAGTCGAACTCGAGGTCGGGCAGGGCCGCGGCCAGGGCGAGCCCCATCCCGAGGCCGACGGACGTGTCGAGGGCGCTCGAGACGACCGCCGGGAGACCCGCCTCGGCGACGATCCCGAGCGCTCGCCGGATGCCGCCGAGCGGCTGCGCCTTGATCACGAGCAGGTCGGCCGCGCCGGCGCGGGCGACCGCGAGCGGGTCGGCGGCCTTGCGCACGCTCTCGTCGGCGGCGATCGGGATGCCCATGTACCTCACGCGCCGGCGCAGCTCCGCGAGCTCCTCCACCGACGCGCACGGCTGCTCCGCGTACTCGAGGTCGTGTTCGGCGAAAGCGTGGATCGCGTGCTCCGCCTCGTCGACGTTCCACGCGCCGTTCGCGTCCACGCGGATGCGGCCAGCCGGTCCCATCGCCGCCCGCACGGCCGCGACGCGCGCGATGTCGTCGACGAGCGTCTGTCCGCGCTCGCCGACCTTGATCTTGGCGGTGCGGCATCCGTGGAAGCCGGAGAGGACCTCGGCGACGGCTGCCGCGTCGACGGCCGGCACCGTGGCGTTCACGCGGATGGTGTCGCGCACGGGGGGCGGCTGCGGCATCCATCCGAAGTCGATCGCGGCGGCGAGCCAGGCGGACGCCTCGGCGTCGTCGTACTCGGCGAAGGGCGAGAACTCCGTCCAGCCCTCGGGGCCTTCGAAGAGGACCGCTTCGCGCACGTCGATGCCACGGAACCTCGTGCGCAGGGGCAGGGCGACGACGCGTGCTGAGGCGAGGATCTCGCCGAGGGGAGGGACGCGCATCGCGGTCAGGGCCCGTTGTCGAGGCTCGGGGGACGGATGTCGCGGATCCGGTGCGGCGCGGCGTGCTGCGCTTCACGGGATGCGGGCGCTCCGAGGACGGCGTGTCGGACGGGGGGCCGGATCGAGGGCTTTGCGGTCAATGCGAGCCTCCTTGCCCCCATCCTGTCAGGTGGCCCGGTCGACGACAATGCATCCTTACAGTGATGTGTGATTGACTATAGTGTGTATCGCACAGTATGCTTTCGAGCGTGAGTGAGACGGACGCGTTCGAGACCCACGTGCAGGAGCTTCGGCGCGGCACGATCGTGCTCGCGTGCCTTCGTCTGCTCGTGCAGCCCGGCTACGGGTACGGGCTGCTCGAGGAGCTGAGCGGTCGGGGCTTCGACACCGACGCGAACACGCTGTACCCCCTGCTGCGTCGTCTGGAGAAGCAGGGCCACCTCACGAGCGAGTGGAACACCGACGAGGCCAGGCCCCGCAAGTTCTACCGCACGAGCGCGGCGGGCTCCCGGCTGGCCGCCGCCCTGACCGACGACTTCCGCGCGATCGCCGTCGCGATCGACGCCCTTCCCCAGGAGGACTGACATGACCGGATCGACCTGCACCGATCGGTACGTGGCCGCTGCGATGCGGACCGTGCCCGAGTCCCAGCGGGCCGACCTCGCGGCCGAGCTGCGCGCATCGATCGACGACCAGATCGACGCGCGCATCGAGGACGGGACGCCGCAGGACGAGGCGGAGCGCGACGTGCTCACCGGGCTCGGCGACCCCGACAAGCTCGCCGCGGGCTACACCGACCGCAGCCTCTACCTGATCGGGCCGCGCTACTACCTCGAATGGTGGCGGCTGCTCAAGCTCCTGCTGTGGATCGTGCTGCCCTGCGCCGTGCTCGGCGTCGCGCTCGGGCAGGTGCTCGCCGGTGTCGGCATCGGCGAGATCATCGGCACGGCCTTCGCGGTGCTGACCGGCGTGACGGTGCACCTGTTCTTCTGGACCGCGCTGGTGTTCGCCATCGTCGAACGATCGGGCGCCGACGCCTCCCTCGGCGGGCCGTGGACGGTAGACTCCCTGCCCGAGCTCCGCGAACGGGGGACGGGGTTCGGCGACATGGTGGCGAGCCTGGTCTTCCTCCTGCTCGCCGCGGGGGCGATCGTCTGGGACCACTTCGTCGGTCTGGCGTGGTTCGCCCGCGACGCCGCGACCGCCACCGACTCGGCCACCTGGCAGCCGCTGTCGGTCCTCGACGACGGACTGTGGCCGTGGGGGATCGCCGTCCTGTTCGCGCTCATGATCGCCGAAGGCGTGCTGAGCGTCGTGGTGCACCTCCGCGGACGCTGGACGGTTCCGCTCGCGATCGTCAACACCGTCCTGGCCCTCGCCGTGGCGATCCCCGCGATCGTGCTGCTGACCCGGGGCGAGCTGATCGACCCGGACCTCTGGGCGCGGCTGATCCCCGCGGACTCCGCCCAGGCCGTCGACGGCATCGTGACGACGGTGATCGGCTTCGCGATCGCGGGCATCGCACTGTGGGACATCGCCGACGTCGCGATCAAGACGGTCCGCGCGAGGCGCTGAGCCGGAGGCGAGGCGGATGCCGCAGCCCTCGGCATCCGTCGCGCTCTACTCTGGTGACATGCTTCTCGACACCCCGGTGCGCCTCGGCGTGCAGCTCCAGCCCCAGCATGTGTCCTACGGCGACCTGCGCGACGCCGTCCTCCGCCTCGAAGACCTCGGCGTCGACGTGCTCTTCAACTGGGACCACTTCTACCCGCTCTACGGCGACCCGGATGGTGCGCACTTCGAGTCGTGGACGATGCTCGCCGCGTGGGCGGAGCAGACCGAGCGGGTCGAGTTCGGCGCGCTCGTGAACTGCAACAGCTACCGCAACCCCGATCTCCAGGCCGACATGGCCCGCACGATCGACCACATCTCGGCCAAGGCGGGCGCCGAGGGGCGCTTCATCTTCGGCACCGGGTCGGGCTGGTTCGAGCGCGACTACGACGAGTACGGCTACGAGTTCGGCACCGCGGGGTCACGGCTGGACGACCTCGCCACGGGACTCGACCGCGTCACCGCCCGCTGGGCGAAGCTGAACCCGGCCCCGACGCGCCGCATCCCCGTGCTCATCGGTGGCAAGGGGGAGCAGAAGACGCTGCGGATCGTCGCCCGGCACGCGGACATCTGGCACAGCTTCGTCAGCCCGGAGGAGGTCGTGCACAAGGTGGGCGTCATCGAGCGGTGGGCCGAGTCCGAGCAGCGCGACGTATCGGGCCTCCTCGTCTCGAACGAGCTGAAGGACCGCGACGCCGCCGTCGCCGACGCTCTGTACGACGCGGGCACCCGCCTGTTCACCCTCGGCTTCGGCGGTCCCGACTACGACTACGACATCGTGCGCCGGTGGCTGGCCTGGCGCGACGGCAGGAACGGGGTGTCGGTGTGAGCGTCACCGAGCCGTTCGAGGTCTCCGAGCTCTTCGACCCCGCCGAGTGGCAGGTCGCTCCGGGCGCCGAGCGGTTCACCGACATCACCTCGCATCTGTCGAACGACGGTCGGATCGCCCGCATCGCGTTCGACCGGCCCGAGGTGCGCAACGCCTTCCGCCCGCACACGGTCGACGAGCTCTACCGTGCGCTCGACGACGCCCGGCAGAACCCGCGCGTGGGCGTGGTGCTGCTCACGGGCAACGGCCCGAGCCCCAAGGACGGCGGCTGGGCGTTCTGCTCGGGCGGTGACCAGCGCATCCGCGGGCGCGACGGCTACAAGTACTCCGACGACGAGAGCGCCGTGGCGGACCCCGCCCGCGCGGGACGCCTGCACATCCTCGAGGTGCAGCGCCTGATCCGCTTCATGCCGAAGGTCGTGATCGCGGTGATCCCGGGCTGGGCCGCCGGCGGCGGGCACTCGCTGCACATCGTCGCGGACCTGTCCATCGCATCGGCCGAGCACGGCCGGTTCAAGCAGACGGATGCCGATGTCGGCTCGTTCGACGCCGGCTACGGCTCGGCGTACATGGCGCGCCAGGTCGGGCAGAAGGTCGCACGCGAGGTGTTCTTCCTCGCGGAGGAGTACTCGGCGCAGCGCGCGTACGAGATCGGTGCGGTGAACCGCGTCGTGCCGCACGCGGAGCTCGAGCGCGAGGCGATCGCGATGGCCCGCACCATCCTCGGCAAGTCGCCGACGGCGATCCGGATGCTGAAGTTCGCCTTCAACGCGGTCGACGACGGCCTGGTGGGGCAGCAGGTGTTCGCCGGCGAGGCGACGCGACTGGCCTACGGCACGGACGAGGCGGTGGAGGGCCGCGACTCCTTCCTGGAGAAGCGCGAGCCGGACTGGTCGCCGTACCCGTGGCACTACTGAGGGCGGTTCCCCCCGACGGAGCCCGCGCGCGCGACGTGCTGCGTGCGGTGCGCCGCGCGATCGAGGGGCCGGGGCCGGCGGTGCTGCTCGGCGCCGACGAGCCGGTCGGGGTTGCCCCGGGCACGGCCGCGGTCGTGACGACCTCGGGCTCGACCGGCTACCCGAAGAGCGTCGTGCTCAGCCGCAACGCGCTGGTCGCCAGCGCGTTCGCCACCCGCGCGCGGATCGGCGAGGGCGCGTGGCTGCTCGCCCTGCCGCCCGCCTACGTCGCGGGACTGCAGGTGCTCGTGCGCTCGCTCATGGCAGGGCGCGAGCCGGCGGTGCTCGAGGGGCGTTTCACGGCGCAGTCCTTCGTCTCGGCATCGCGGCTGATGGCCTCCAGCGTCGGGGGCTCCCGCATCCCGACGTACACCTCGCTGGTCCCGACGCAGCTGGTACGGCTGCTGGATGCGGCGGACGACGACCCCGAGGTGCGCGCCGCGCTGCGCTCGTACGAGGCGATCCTGATCGGCGGCCAGGCGCTGCCGGCGCCCGTGCGCGAGCGGGCTGCGGAGCTCGGCGCGCGCATCGTCCGCACCTACGGGGCGAGCGAGACGAGCGGCGGGTGCGTGTACGACGGCGTTCCGCTGGAGGGCGTGGAAGCGCGGATCGAGGACGGCGAGCTGCAGCTGAGAGGTCCCATGCTCGCCGACGGGTACCTCGGGGAGCCGGAACGCACCGACGCGGTCTTCCTCCGCGATGCCGACGGCGCCCGCTGGTACCGCACCGGCGACGCGGCCGAGCGGGCGGACGGTCTGCTGCGGGTGACCGGGCGGATCGACAACGTCATCGTGTCGGGGGGCGTCAACGTGTCGCTCGACCGTGTCGAGCGCGTCGTCCGCGGGTTGCCGGGACTCGCGGACGCCGCGGTCGTCGGGGTTTCCGACGACCGGTGGGGTGAGGCGTCCGTCGTCGTGGTCCCGGGCACGGGTGCGGCCGGTCCGGGCGCGGATGCGGTCGTGTCGGAGATGGGCGCGGATGCCGCGCTGCTCGCGGCCGTGCGCCGCGCGGTGGGTGGGCAGCTCGGTGCCGCCGCGCGTCCCGCCCGCCTTCTGCGGGTGGCCGCCGTGCCGACCCTGCCGAGCGGCAAGCCCGACCGCGTTGCGCTCCGCGGCCTCGCTGCATCCGCCTGATCGAGAGTCTCCCTCCTCGGTCCCTGAGCGAGGAGCGCAAGCTCCGAGACGAAGGGGCGCGGTGCCTCCGTTCCACGGGGTCGCTTTCGTCTTGCACGCGCTCCGCGCCCGGCGGAACGAAAGCGGGGTCGCGTTGGGCGGAGACCTCGCCGCTCCGTCTTCGCCCTTCGCGACGCTGTTTCGCCCCAGGCGGCGCTGGGGTGATCGTAGGCGTCGGGCCTAGGATTGCTCCCCGTGGCAGGCAAGACCAAGAAACGTTCCCGTTCCGGCGCGCAGCGCCCCCACCCCCGCGGCAATCCACAGAAGGCGCACGAGCCTCGCGACCCGCGTGCTCAGGCGCGTGCGACGCCCGGTGACTGGATCGGCGCCGCGCGACTGCGCACCCTGCCGCTCGCGATCACTCCCGTGCTCATCGGCACGGGCGCTGCCCGGCTCGTGGACAACGAGCTCCATTGGCTGCTCGCGCTCGGCTGCCTCGCGGTCGCCGTGCTGCTGCAGATCGGTGTGAACTACGCGAATGACTACAGCGACGGCGTGCGCGGCACCGACGACTTCCGGGTGGGCCCCGCCCGCCTCACCGGAGCAGGCAAGGCGAGGCCCCGCACGGTGCTCACCGTGTCCCTGGCCTTCTTCGCGCTCGCCGGCATCGCGGGACTCGCGATGACCGTCCGCACACAGCAGTGGCACCTGATCGCCATCGGCGCGGTCTGCATCGTCGCGGCCTGGTTCTACACCGGCGGCAAGCGCCCCTATGGCTACCACGCGCTCGGCGAGGTCTTCGTCTTCGTGTTCTTCGGCCTGGTCGCCACGATCGGCACGACCTGGATCCAGGTGCAGGCGGTTCCCCAGGAGGCGTGGTTCGGCGCCGTCGCCGCAGGGCTGTTCGCGTGCGCCGTGCTGCTCGCCAACAACCTGCGCGACATCGAGCAGGACCGGCAGGCCGGCAAGCGCACGCTCAGCGTGCTCATCGGCAAGCGCGCCACACAGGTGGTGTTCACCCTGTTCGTGCTCGTCCCGTTCGGGATCTCGGCGTTCCTCGCCGTGTTCTACCCGATCGCCTGGCTGACGCTCATGGCGCTGCTGCTGGCGCTCCCGGCCGTCCTGATCGTGTGGACGTTCGGGAGGCCCAAGGAGCTCGTGATCGCGCTCAGCCTGACCTCGCTCGCCTCGCTCGCCTACGGCGCGCTGCTGTTCTGGGCCTTCGTCGGCTGAGCGCCCCGTCAGCCACCCTCCGGGGAGACTTTCGGGTCAGCTGCTCAGCGCCCCTGCGGGGCGCTCCGTGGGGTGGGGAAAGTCCAGCCGTGGGG